>NZ_JBWQOL010000001.1:0-868587 GCF_056591715.1 Maritimimonas sp. 2405UD52-3 | reverse complement strand
GACTTACCCAAACTTTTTTAGAGTATCTAAAAAAATCTTTTTCAAAACAATAAATCAAACTGAAACTTTGCTTTTGACTACACCTGCAATACTACTCTCAAAAGCGGGGTGCAAATATACAACACATTTTATTATTTGAGCAAATAATTATTAAAGTTTTTTGTGTTTTTATGGAGCCAATTTATAATCGTTTAAAATGCAATAACTTACCAAATGCAAAAACTGAAAATAGATATAAAAATGCCATGCCAGATGTACCACCATATTAACAGAGAATAAAACATTCATTATAGTGGAGGTAAATTATCATAAGCCCTCTTCAAAGACTTCAAATAATTATACCTATATATATTGTACATGATTTGCTTTTAAAATATCTTTGCCGCTCATTTTAAAAAGAATAATGATTAGTATTACATTACCAGACGGTTCGGTTAAGGAGTTTGCGCCTCATAGTACCCCTATGGATGTTGCAAAAAGTATTAGTGAAGGCTTAGCAAGAAATGTTATTTCTGCAAAGTTTAATGATACTACTGTAGAAACTACTACCAAATTAACCGAAGATGGTAATTTAGTATTATACACATGGCGAGATGATGAAGGTAAAAAAGCCTTTTGGCATTCCTCTGCTCATGTATTAGCTCAGGCGATATTAGACCTTTATCCTGATGCTAAACTAACTATTGGTCCTGCTATAGAAAACGGATTTTACTATGATGTAGATTTTGCTGACGTGTCTGTCTCAGAAAATGACTTCAAAAAAATTGAAGATAAGATGCTTGAATTTGCACGTCAAAAGTTTGAGTTCAAAATGAGATCGGTTTCAAAAGCCGATGCTTTACAATATTATAAAGAAAGGAATAATGAGTTCAAGGTAGAACTTATAGAAAATCTTGAAGACGGCGATATCACTTTTTGCGATCATGCTGATTTTACCGATTTATGTCGCGGTGGTCATATACCAAGTACAGGTATCATAAAAGCTGTGAAGATCATGAATGTTGCTGGCGCTTATTGGCGTGGCGATGAAAAGAACAAACAATTAACACGTATCTACGGCATTTCCTTTCCAAAACAGAAGGAACTTACGGAATATTTAGCCTTATTAGAAGAAGCTAAAAAACGTGATCATAGAAAATTAGGTAAAGAATTAGAATTATTTACTTTCTCACAAAAAGTAGGACAGGGTTTACCTCTATGGTTACCAAAAGGTGCTGCGCTTCGTGAACGTTTGGAGAATTTTTTGAAAGCTGCACAAAAGAAAGCAGGGTATGAAATGGTTATTTCACCTCATATTGGTCAAAAAGAATTATATGTTACTTCAGGGCATTATGCCAAATATGGCGAAGATAGCTTTCAACCCATCCATACACCCAAGGAAGATGAAGAGTTCTTGTTAAAACCAATGAACTGCCCTCACCACTGTGAAATTTATAATAGCAAACCTTATTCTTATAAAGATTTACCTAAACGCTTTGCTGAATTCGGCACTGTGTACAGATATGAACAAAGTGGAGAATTACATGGTTTAACCCGCGTAAGAGGTTTTACACAAGATGATGCACACATCTTTTGTATGCCTGGTCAACTGGATGAAGAATTCAAAAATGTAATTGATCTTACGTTATATGTATTGAAGTCTTTAGGGTTTGAAAATTTCTCTGCACAGGTTTCGGTAAGAGATCCTGAAAATCCTGATAAATATATTGGCGATATTAATAATTGGGAAAAAGCCGAACAAGCTATTATCAACGCTGCTGAAGACAAAGGGTTAGATTATGTGATTGAAGAAGGGGAAGCCGCTTTTTATGGATCCAAGTTAGATTTTATGGTGAAAGATGCATTAGGAAGGCAGTGGCAATTAGGAACCATTCAAGTAGATTATAATTTACCCGAGCGTTTTGATCTTTCTTATAAAGGCACAGATAATCAATTACATAGACCCGTAATGATTCATCGAGCACCTTTTGGTTCAATGGAACGTTTCGTAGCTTTACTTTTAGAGCATAATGGCGGTAATTTTCCGTTGTGGTTAACGCCTGAACAAGCTATTTTACTGCCTATCAGTGAGAAATACGAAAAATATACCCAAAAAGTTTTAAATTTGCTGGAAAATAACGAAATTCGCGCCCTCGTTGACAATAGGAACGAGAAGACCGGTAGAAAGATACGTGACGCAGAAGTAGCCAAGATTCCTTATATGATTATATTAGGCGAAAAAGAAGAAGCTGAAGGAATGATTTCTGTTAGAAAACATGGAGAAGGTGATTTAGGAACATTTACAATTGAAGCATTTGCTTCTTTGATAGATAAAGAAATAAAAAGTACATTACAGCAATTTTAGTTTAACCGCTACATAAAGTAGCTTAAAATTTTTTAAGGCCATAGCAATACGAAGAAGAGGAGGCAGAAGACCTGCAAGAATAATCAAAGAAGATCAACACCGAATCAATCAAAAAATAACTGCTCAAGAGATACGATTAGTTGGAGATAATATTGAAACGGGAATTTATCGACTTTCACAAGCGTTAAAAATAGCTGATGAATTAGAGTTAGATCTTGTTGAGATATCTCCTAATGCTAAACCTCCTGTTTGTAAGGTAATAGACTACAAAAAGTTTCTATACGAACAGAAGAAAAGAGAAAAAGCTTTAAAGGCAAAAACAACTAAAGTTGTGATTAAAGAGATACGTTTTGGTCCGAATACGGATGACCATGACTATCAATTTAAAAAGAAACATGCCATAAAGTTTTTAACTGATGGAGCGAAGTTAAAAGCGTATGTGTTCTTTAAAGGGCGATCGATAGTTTATAAAGATCAAGGAGAGATCTTGCTATTAAGATTAGCCCAAGAGCTTGAAGAATATGGTAAAGTTGAGCAAATGCCCAGATTAGAAGGTAAGCGTATGACTATGTTTATAGCTCCAAAAAAGAAAAAATAATAAGTAAGATTTAAAATAGATAAGGAAGATGCCTAAAATGAAAACAAAATCTAGTGCTAAGAAACGTTTTAAAATGACGGGCACTGGTAAAATCAAGAGAAAGCATGCTTTTAAAAGTCACATCTTAACGAAGAAGTCGACTAAAAGAAAGCTGCGTTTAACTCATGATGGCTTGGTTCATAAGTCTGATGAGATGAACATTTTAAAACAATTAACATTAAAATAAGCACAGCTTATTTTGGTAATTTATTAACCCTGAATTAGTGCTCATCAAAATGTTCATCATTAAAATGAACTGCCTGATTCAAAAAAGATAAAAATTATGCCTAGATCGGTAAATTCAGTAGCTAAAAGAGCTCGCAGAAAAAAAATATTAAAACAAGCAAAAGGTTACTTTGGTAGAAGAAAGAATGTATACACAGTAGCCAAAAATGCGGTAGAAAAAGCAATGCAATATGCTTACCGCGATAGAAAAAATAACAAACGTAATTTTAGAAGCCTTTGGATTCAGCGTATTAATGCTGGTGCTCGTCAACATGGTATGTCATACTCTCAATTTATGGGCAAGGTAAAAGCCAATGACATTGAATTGAACAGAAAGGTATTGGCAGATTTAGCCATGAACCACCCAGAAGCTTTTAAGGCTATAGTTGATAAAGTAAAATAAGAATTGAATCTTACTTATAAAAAACCCGAACCAATGGTTCGGGTTTTTTATTGATCAAACTTAAACAAGTTCTTAATTCTTAGGTAAAAATACTTCAGCCATCATACATCTGGCACTTCCACCACCACAGTATTCAATAGTATCTAATGAGCTAGACATAATAGCACAATGCTTTTCTATTTTAGCTATCTGATCGTTTGTTAAACTATTATATGCCGCTTGACTCATAATAAGATAGAGTTTATTATTAGATCCTTTTACCTGTAACATATTACCCGCAAAATTATTCACTTGAGCTTCAGTAATAACTATAATCTCTTTGCCTCCATCCTTTAAATGTTTCACAACATTCTTTCGTTCTTTTTTATCATCAATACTATCTAAACAGATCACTGCAAATGTTTCTGCTAAACACATCATTACATTGGTATGGTAGATAGCTTTTCGCCGACCATCTACTGTTTGATTAGCTGTAAAAATAACTGGTGTGTACTCAAAATCTTCGCAGAACTCAATAAATAGGTCTTCATCTGCCCTAGGTGATAAAGCACAGTAAGCAAGTCTATTTTGCCTGTCTAATGCCATACTACCTGTTCCCTCTAAAAATACACCTTCACCCTCTGCAGAAGTATAATCTACAATATGCGCTATTTCATAGCCTTGACCTTCAATCTCTTCAAATATTTCTTGTCTACGTTCTGGTCTTCTATTCTCAGCAAACATAGGATAGATACCAGCATCTCCATTTTGATGAAATGACACCCAGTTATTAGGAAAGATAGAATCAGGTGTGTCATACTCTAATGTATCATTAACTACGATGACATGAACTCCAATATTCCTCAATTTTTCTACATAGGCATCAAATTCTTGTTGTGCTTTTTCATTAATAGTATTTGGTAATAAGTTATTAGGTACTTTCTGATAATAATTATTAACCGCTGTTTGCTCATTCATCCTGAAACTTACGGGACGAATCATTAAAATAGTATTTGTAGTCTGCTGCATTAGCTTACTTCTTTATCAATCTATAAATTAATAATGCCGTTCTTTTTGTGAGGTCGTCAATGGTATTTAAGTTCACCGTTTCCTTAGGAGTATGAGCTCCATTACCCATAGTTCCTAATCCATCAAGGCAATCTACATATTCCGCCACGAAAGACACATCTGCTGCACCTCTCTTTTTAGGATCATAGACTTCAACATGTCCTTGCCCAAGATCTAAACTCACTTGATTTAATATTTTAAGAAGATTCTTATTTCCTTCGGTTGGCTGCATTGCAGGGTAACTATCTATAAAAGTTACCTTTGCGGATGTCTTGGGTAAATTATTCTGAACAATTTCTCTCATTTTAGACCGTGCTCGTTCCTTTTGTTCTTCAGAAATAAATCTTAATCCTCCATAAGTAACTGCAGTTTGTGAAACAACATTACTCTTACCAAACACATTACCTTTACTCAAAGCCTGTTGATAATCCATTTGTGTACCTCCTAAAATAATACCCGGATTGAATGTTAAAAATTCTTCGCCCCTTACCTCTTCATAAAAACCATTAAGAATGCGTGCCATTTCGAATATAGCACCGGCACCTATACGCTCATTAAATATACCAGAAGAATGTGCTCTTACTCCCGTAGTTTCCACTTTCCAATCTGAAGAACCTCGTCTTGCAACTGTGGCATAATTGAAACCTGTAGATGTTTCAAAACCTAAGGCTATATCACTTCGTTTAGCGGCATCAATTAAGTGCTTCCTGCTTACTGTTAGTGGTTTTCCAGTAGCTTCTTCATCCCCTGTAAAAGCAGCAATGATTTGAGCATTTTTTAAAAGACCATTATCTGCTAATGCTTTTAATGCGTATAATATAATAACATTACCCCCCTTCATATCATTACCACCGGGCGCATGAGCTATACTATCATTTACCATTGTAAATTCTTGAAAAGGACTGTCTTCTTCAAACACAGTATCAAGATGACCAATTAACAATAACTTCTTGCCCCTTTTACCTGAAGTTTCCGTAAATAAATGCCCTGAACGATTCACTTCACCCATATCATACCAGTTAGTGGTAAATCCAATTTCTTGAAAGGCTTCCGCAAAAACATCACCTACCTCTTTAACACCTTTATGGTTCATTGTACCACTATTAATGTTCACTACTTTTTTCAAAAAGTCAATAGCTTCAGCATTATTTATTTCAACTGATTTTAGTATTTTCTTCTCAGTTCTGGTAAGCTTTTGCGCTAACGAAAATTGAAAGAAAACTGCTCCAAAAATGATGTATAATATAGGTTTCAAAAGTTTCATAATAATAAGGTTAATTGGTGCCTAAAATTACCATAATTTTGAAGATTAAATCAACTTTTTTAATTGACATTTTCAATAAAAAATTTGATATTAGCTACTATTGAATAGAACATAGATAAACAAAAAATTATGAAGGTAAAATTTGATATGATAGGTTTGTTTGTAAATGATCTAACCAAAATGGTTGACTTTTATAAAGATGTAATAGGTTTAGATATCAACTGGAATGGTGTGCCTCCATATGCCGAATTTAAACATGAAGGAATTCGGTTTTCTATGTTTGAAAGAGATAAACTTCCTGAAATATTAGGGCAAAATCCATCCTACCCTAAGGGATTAAATGGCACTTTTGAATTAGCATTAAATGTTGGAAAGCAGGAAAATGTTGACTCAACTTTTCACAAGATGGTTAAAGCTGGAGCCAAACCAATTTACGAACCTAGAAATGAACCGTGGAAATTACGTTCAGCGATGATTGCTGACCCAGAAAACAACTTAATTGAAATAGCGTCTGATTTTTGGGAGTAACAGAACCTCTTGCCTTCTCTATCTAGACTGATATAAAAAACTTCTTTCAAAAAACTAGGTTCCTGCCTACACAGGAATGACAATTAATCTCTAATTAAAGGCATAGTAGAACACCTCAATAAACCTTCTTGCTTAGCTATTTCAGCATAAGGCACTTCCTCTACAGTTATGCCCTGTTCTCTCAACCATGTATTCAACCGGGTAAAATTTTGTTCAGAAATCACCACATCTTCTGAGATAGAAAAGATATTGCTATTCATTTGATACATCTCATCCTTTGTTATTTCAAAAACATTTTCCTTACCAAATAAATTCACCAACCACTCATATTCACTCTCAATTAAAAAGCCATTTTTATGAATTATCGCTTTGTTTTTACCTACAGGTTGAAAACAACAGTCTAAATGCAGGGCATTGTTCTTAGCATCTGTATTTGACTTTCTAAGTTCAAAAGATTTTACTGTTTTATTTGGGAATAGTTCTTGAAGTGCAATTACAGCATCTAAATTAGTTCGTGCGGTGATATAATCAGGATAATCAGGACCTGAATAGGTTCCAACAAAAACATAATCGTTCCATGGCATTACATCACCACCTTCAACATGACATTCCTCTGGTAATATGATTCTATTTTTATCTTCAATTAGATTCCAAAGATACCTTATGGCCTCAATTTCACGATCTCTATCTGGAAGTATATTCGATTTTATGATCTTGTCATCAATAACAAAAGCAATATCTCGAGCAAATATTTGATTGCAGTTCTCAATTATATTTGGCCTAAATACGGTAACATCGTACTTTTTAAAAACTTCCACCACGGCATCCATTTCCTTCATCATGTCTTCTTCTTTAGGATAAGTGCCTGCTAAAATATGCTCTCTTGATTTTGGATCATACGCATCTTCAAGCTTTGGTGTTGGTCCATTATTTTCTGCCGTACCTAAAACAACTGCACGTAATCTCGATGTTTCGTTTTGAATATTAAGTTCTAACATAGCTCAATTAAAAATGCCATTTTGAATGAAATGATCATCCTAATTTAGATTCTTCACTTCGTTCAGAATGGCATTTGTGATATGACTTCTTATTATCTGTTTTCTATCGTTTTAAACTCACGATGGTTTTCACCAATATAAATTTGACGAGGACGACCAATTGGCTCCTTTCGTAAACGCATTTCACGCCACTGTGCTATCCATCCTGGTAAACGTCCTAAAGCAAACATAACGGTAAACATTTCAACTGGAATACCCATTGATCTATAGATTATACCTGAATAAAAATCTACGTTAGGGTATAGCTTACGATCAACAAAATATTGATCTTCCAGAGCTTCTTTCTCTAAGCCTTTAGCGATATCTAAAATAGGATCTTCAACCCCTAAATCACCTAATACCTCATCTGCTGCTTTTTTAATGATTCTAGCTCTTGGGTCAAAATTCTTATAGACTCTATGTCCAAAGCCC
The DNA here is from genome assembly GCF_056591715.1 of Maritimimonas sp. 2405UD52-3. Lineage (NCBI taxonomy): Bacteria > Pseudomonadati > Bacteroidota > Flavobacteriia > Flavobacteriales > Flavobacteriaceae > Maritimimonas > Maritimimonas sp. 2405UD52-3. The sequence goes on along the minus strand of NZ_JBWQOL010000001.1, from coordinate 860,670 downwards.
ATTAAACGGAAAGGGTCTTCCTTATCTTTAGCTTTGGCCATATATTTTTTTGTATCACCACCATCTTCTTTAATAGCTTCGAGCATTTCTAATACAGCTTGGTTTGCTCCGCCATGTAATGGCCCCCAAAGTGCTGAAATGCCCGCTGAAATTGAAGCAAACAATCCTGCGTGAGAAGAGCCTACAATACGCACTGTAGACGTAGAACAGTTTTGCTCATGATCAGCATGCAAGATGAGTAATTTATCTAAAGCATTTACTAAAATAGGATTTTGAACATATTCTTCATTTGGTTGTTCAAACATCATCTTTAGAATGTTCTCAACATACCCTAATGAGTTATCTGCATACCCAAGTGGTTGTCCTAAACGTCTACGCATAGTCCACGCAACTAAAATAGGAATCTTACCTAATAATTTGACAATAGCATTGTACATAGCTTCATCAGAAGATACGTCAACCGCCGCCGGGTTAAATGCCGTCAACGCACTAGTCAATGATGACACCACTCCCATTGGATGGGCAGACCTTGGGAAACTTTCTAATATCTTTTTTAAATCTTCATCTATTACAGACTTTGACTTAATATCTGCATGAAATTTATCAAGTTGTTCTTGACTTGGTAAGTTGCCAAAAATCAAAGCATATGCAACTTCAAGAAAGTCTGCCTTTTCAGCTAAATCTTCAATAGCATAACCCCGATAACGCAAAACACCTTTTTCACCATCTAAAAAAGTAATGGCACTTTGACATGAACCTGTGTTTTTATAACCAGGATCTATTGTAATTACACCACCTGTACCAGCACGAAGCGTTTTAATATCAATTGCTAACTCATCTTCTGATCCTTTTATTACAGGGAACTCATATTTTTTGCCATTAACTTCTAAAGTTGCTTTGTCAGACATATATCTTTGATTAAATTTTAAATTGAAAGTATGCGAATTTACAAATTTATAGTCGGATTTTAAAGTGATAAGTGCGGGTATTAAAAATCTAATATTGCAGATTTATTAAATCATAAAAAAAGGCAATTACTTGAGTAATTGCCTTTTTAATAGGTTAAGAAAACCCTTAAGATACTTTAAAAGCTTTTTCTTGCGGGTAATAAGCAGTATTTCCTAATTCCTCCTCTATACGAAGTAATTGATTGTATTTAGCCATTCTGTCTGAACGTGATGCTGATCCAGTTTTAATCTGGCCTGTATTTAATGCTACTGCTAAATCAGCAATGGTATTATCTTCTGTTTCTCCTGAGCGATGACTCATAACCGAAGTATAACCTGCATCTTTTGCCATATTTACAGCAGCAATTGTCTCTGTTAGAGTCCCTATTTGGTTCACTTTGATTAGAATAGAATTAGCAATACCATTATCTATCCCTCTAGATAAACGCTCAACATTGGTAACAAATAAATCATCACCTACTAGTTGTACTTTATCTCCAACTTTTTCAGTTAATGATTTCCAGCCGTCCCAATCATTCTCATCCATACCATCCTCTACAGAAATAATAGGATACTTTTCACACAGTTCAGCTAGATATTGTGCCTGTTCTTCAGAAGTTCTTACTACACCTGTATCTCCTTCAAATTTTGTATAATCATATTTGCCGTTTTCATAAAACTCAGCAGCTGCACAATCAAGAGCAATCATTATTTCATCTCCCAGTTTATATCCAGCTTTTGCAACAGCTTTTGCAATGGTTTCAAGAGCATCCTCTGTACCATCCAACGTTGGCGCAAAGCCACCTTCATCGCCAACAGCAGTGCTCAAACCTCTATCATGCAATACTTTTTTCAAATTATGGAAGATTTCAGTTCCCATCTGCAAAGCATGTGTAAAATTATTTGCTTTTACAGGCATAACCATAAACTCCTGGAATGCAATAGGAGCATCTGAATGCGAACCACCATTGATAATATTCATCATAGGTACTGGTAAAGTATTTGCCGAAACACCACCTACATATCGATATAATGGCATTCCCAATTCATTGGCTGCAGCCTTTGCACAAGCCAGAGATACACCTAAAATGGCATTGGCACCTAATTTTGATTTATTAGGCGTACCATCTAAGTCCATCATCATTTGGTCAATCATATTCTGCTCAAAAACTGAAGTACCTAAAAGTTCTGTAGCTATTGCACCATTCACATTATCAACTGCTCTTAGTACACCTTTACCCATATAAGCACTATCTCCGTCTCTCAACTCAACTGCTTCGTGTTCACCGGTCGAGGCTCCTGAAGGTACTGCAGCCCTTCCTAGAACACCATTTTCAGTAATTACATCAACCTCTACAGTTGGATTTCCTCTTGAGTCAAAAATTTGACGTGCATGTATATTAACTATAATACTCATTTTTAGTTTTTTTGTTGGTTTAACTGATACCGTAAATTTACGAAAATGTACCCTCTAAAAATAGCAGGTAGGTGTTTTTATGCGATAACGTTTTCGCAGAAAAAATGATTCTCAGTTTTTTATTAGATCAAAAAACTGATCAAATAAATAATCAGCATCATGAGGACCAGGACTTGCCTCAGGATGGTACTGTACCGAAAAACACTTTTTGTTTTTAAGCCTAATTCCAGCTACCGTATTATCATTAAGATGCATATGTGTAATTTCTACATCAGGATGCGCTTCGGTTTCCTCTCTATTAATAGCAAATCCATGATTTTGAGACGTTATTTCACCTTTACCTGTAATTAAATTCTTTACAGGATGATTAATTCCGCGATGACCATGATGCATTTTGTATGTAGAAATGCCATTGGCTAATGCAATTACCTGATGCCCTAAACAAATACCGAATAATGGTAAATCTTTACTAATAATTTCTCTAGCCACTTGCTGAGCTTGCGTCAATGGTTCTGGGTCACCAGGACCATTTGATAGAAAATAACCATGAGGCTGAAATGCGCTCATTTCTTCAAAAGTGGCATTATATGGAAATACTTTAATATACGCATCTCTCTTTGCTAAATTTCTTAAGATATTTTTTTTAATACCAATATCGAGTGCTGCAATTTTATACTTAGCATTTTCGTCTCCAAAGAAATATGGCTCTTTTGCAGAAACTTTTGAGGCTAATTCAAGCCCGTTCATGTCGGGCACTTTACTTAATCGCTTTTTTAGCTCTTCTATATTATCTGTCTCGGTAGAAATAATGGCATTCATAGCTCCATTATCTCTAATATAACTTACTAAAGCACGTGTATCAACATCAGAAACGGCAATAAGCTTTTGCTTTTCAAGCCATTCTTCAAGACTTCCATTTGCATTAGGGCGTGAATGTGTGTAACTAAAATTTCTGACTATCAATCCAGATATCTTTATAACCTCAGACTCTACCTCTTCATTATTTACTCCATAATTACCTATATGAGCATTAGTAGCTACCATGATTTGACCAAAATAAGAAGGGTCGGTAAAAATTTCTTGGTATCCGGTCATACCAGTATTAAAACAAATTTCACCTGTAGCAGTACCTTCAACACCTACTGACTTTCCTTCAAAAATAGTTCCATCAGCTAGAAGAACAATGGCTTTTTTACGAGCTTGGTATTTCATTTTTAGTAAAGTTTGACAAAAATAACATAAAAAAAAGGATAAACTAAAATGAAGTTTATCCTTTTTAATAACAAGTTCCTAACTATAAGGAATCATAATATTTTAAGATTTGTATAACATCTACTTCTTTTTTGTAAGATAGTTTATTCTGTTTTACATATTTCTTAACAGATTCAAGGTCGTTGCTCACAAGATTTAGAACATACTTTTTATTCCGTTTAAACCTAACCACCTCCCCATTTTTAACCAAAAAATAGGCTTTTCTTAAAATATATTCATTTTCAGAAAAATCTTTATACCCTTCAGGTTTTACAATCTTTAGTTCAGAAGTATAATCTTTTAATAACAAGCAATGTTTTCCTTCAAAAATAATTTCAAATATCTTGCTATCATTCGTTCTATTAAAGTGAAAGCGTTTAAACTTTCTTGAGTTGATTAAAACATGAGCATCCCTTAAATTAAAACCAATAATAGAATCATTCTTATTTTTATATTCGAAAAAATTACTTTTAATATTAAAATTCACATTTTTAATTCTGTAAGCCTTACCTTCTGAAGTTTGAATTATCCCGGTATGATTCCATCCTTCAAATAAATGGTATGATCCTTTAACACCCTTAACTGACTCTGACATATTACCAACAAAACCACGGTCAAATTGACTACCCTCAATATTTAAATTTCTGATTGTAACATCATCCGCTTGAGTGTGAGCAATATTTAATAAAAGAAAGCATACTAAGTACATAATTAATCTCATAGTTTAATATTTTAAATTATAAATTAACCTACTTTGATAAATCCACTAGGTACTCTTAAATCGAAATTTTAATGATTACAAGGAATCATAGAAATGTAGTATTTGAATAAAGTCTTTTTCTTTTTTATAGGAAAGGTTTTTATTTTTCACAAAATCTTTTATCAGTTGCAATTTATCTTTTGAAAAGAGATTTAAAATTTGTTTCTTTTGAAGTTTTAACTCAGCAATATCGTTCGATCTATAGATTAAAAGCTTATCTTTTTGAATAATCTTTCTATTGCGTCTATTTAGCATTGGGTTTGGATGAGCTTCTTGTACTTTTATGTGAAACTCTTTAACTATAGAAAAATCTTTACCAGTAAATAGAATTTCAAACATTTTATCCTTTCTTTCCTTATTATCATAAAGCTTTTCAAAAAGTCGACCATCAACAATTACCTTATCTATGTTTCTATTATTATATACAAAAACAGAATCATTCTCAATCTTTGACATGAAAGACTGTTTATCAATACTAAAATTTATATTCGGTATAATATATTTCTTACTACCAGTATATATCTCACCTTTATTTTTCCATTCTTTGAACAAATACTGGGACCCTTCAACATACACATCATCATAACTAAACTTCTTTGATTCGGAGTATAAGGTTCCTGTGTTCCCTGAAAAATTTCCTTTAATCTTTCCTAGTGGAGTTCCTTTTGAACTTTCAAAAGATCCCCCTCCTTCAACAAGTTGGGATACACCAACATTATAAGTTAAGAGAAGTAAAATGATGATGATGATTTTCATTATTTTAAGCTTTAGAATGCACAATAAAGGTAATAAAAAATTGAACACAAATTTTTAGTAAGGTATATTACCGAATATTTACAAGTAAAGGTAGTGTGTAAAAAAGCCAGACTATAAATTATAATCTGGCTTTGCTATTGAAAAAAATTTCAATTTTATTTATTCTTCCTCTTCAGAAGTTTTTGTTCCGATAGGAGGAGTAACGGTAGCTTTACTCTTACCACTTCTTCTTCTTCGAGTAGATTTTTTCTTCTTACCATTAGGATTATAGGTCTCATTATAATCTACAAGTTCAACTAACGCCATATCAGCATTATCGCCTAACCTGTTACCCAACTTGATAATTCTTACATAACCTCCAGGTCTATCTGCAACCTTAGTAGCAACCTCTCTGAATAATTCAGTAACAGCATATTTGTTACGTAAATATCTGAAAGCTATTCTACGATTATGTGTAGTATCTTCTTTAGACTTGGTGATAATAGGCTCAACAAATTGACGTAAGGCTTTTGCCTTAGCCACAGTTGTGTTAATACGCTTATGCTCAATCAATGAACAAGCCATATTCGCTAACATTGCCTTTCTATGAGCTGTTTTCCTACCTAAATGATTAAATTTCTTTCCGTGTCTCATCTCAATCTATCTTAAGACTTATTCTTTATCTAATTTATACTTTCCTAAATCCATTCCGAAAGTTAATCCTTTGCTAGCCACTAACTCATCTAATTCAGTTAATGATTTCTTACCAAAGTTCCTGAACTTCATTAAGTCATTTTTGTTAAATGATACCAAATCCCCTAAAGTATCAACTTCAGCAGCTTTTAAACAGTTTAACGCTCTTACAGAAAGATCCATATCAATCAATCTTGTTTTTAGCAATTGTCTCATGTGCAATGATTCTTCATCATAAGACTCTGTTTGAGCAATCTCATCCGCTTCAAGCGTAATTCTCTCATCAGAGAATAACATAAAGTGATGGATTAAAATTTTTGCTGCTTCTGTCAAGGCATCTTTAGGTGTAATAGAACCATCAGTAATGATATCAAATACTAACTTTTCATAGTCAGTTTTTTGTTCTACACGATAATTCTCTACAGCATACTTTACATTTTTAATTGGTGTGTAAATAGCATCTGTAAAGATTGTTCCCAAAGGAGCATTTGACTTTTTATTCTCTTCTGATAAAACAAAACCTCTACCTTTTTCAATTGTGATCTCCAGATCTAATTTTACAGATTTTTCCATGTTACAGATCACCAACTCAGGATTTAATACCTGAAAACCTGAAATAAAATTCTGAAAATCTCCTGCAGTTAATTGCTCCTGACCACTAATTGAAATAGCTACAGTTTCATTTTCTGACTCATCTATTTGTTGCTTAAAACGAACCTGTTTTAAGTTTAAAACCATTTCAGTAACATCTTCAACTACACCTTTTATAGTAGAAAATTCATGCTCAACACCTTCTAATCTTAATGAAGTAATTGCATATCCTTCTAAGGAAGATAATAATACTCTACGTAGCGCGTTACCAACTGTTAAACCATAACCTGGTTCTAACGGTCTGAATTCAAATCTACCTTCAAAATCGGTAGATTCAATCATAATTACTTTATCTGGTTTTTGAAAGTTTAAAATTGCCATATTGTTTTTTCTTCGTTTTAATTGTTATTTAGTTGCGCGGTTTATAAGTGTGAAGAAATACAAATAAACCCTTTGGCTAAATACCAATATGATTAATTTATTATTTAGAATACAATTCTACAATGAACTGCTCATTAATAGCTTCCGGTATTTGAATTCTCTCTGGCACATTAACAAAAGTTCCTTCCATCTTCTCACCATTCCAATTCAACCATTCATAAACACTACTATTGTTTGCTAAAGAGCTTTCAATAGCTGTTAGAGATTTTGATTTTTCTCTAACCCCAACAACATCACCAGGTTTTAATTGATATGAAGGGATATTTACAATCTCTCCGTTTACAGTAACGTGACGATGCGTAACCAATTGACGTGCACCTCTTCTTGAAGGAGAAATTCCGAATCTGTAAACAACATTATCTAAACGAGATTCACATAATTGTAATAATATGATACCTGTAATACCCTTACTACGTGAAGCTCTTTCGAATAAATTTCTGAATTGACGTTCTAAAATACCATACGTATACTTTGCTTTTTGCTTTTCCATAAGCTGCATAGCATACTCAGATTTTTTTCCACGGCGTCTATTATTTCCGTGTTGTCCCGGAGGATAATTTCTTTTCTCAAAAGATTTATCATCTCCGAAAATTGCTTCGCCAAATTTACGAGCAATCTTAGTTTTTGGTCCTCTATATCTTGCCATTTCTAGGTATTTATGAAAGGAGATTATGAATTAAGGCTAAATCCTTCGATAATCTAATTTCCTTTCTCTTTTAAAAATTAATTAAACTCTTCTTCTCTTTGGTGGACGACATCCATTGTGCGGAATTGGTGTTACATCAATAATTTCAGTAACCTCAATACCAGCATTGTGAATAGATCTAATAGCAGACTCTCTACCATTACCAGGGCCTTTTACATAAACTTTCACTTTACGTAAACCAGCTTCTAAAGCAACAGCAGCACAATCTTCAGCAGCCATTTGCGCAGCATAAGGTGTGTTCTTTTTAGAACCTCTAAATCCTTGTTTACCTGCAGATGACCATGCTATTACATCGCCCTTCTTATTTGTTAAAGAAATAATGATGTTGTTAAAAGAGGCTGTTATATGTGCTTCTCCAATAGCATCTACTATTACTTTACGTTTTTTTGAACTTGACTTTGCCATATCTTTTAGTTTCTAGTTGTTAGTTTTTAGTTGTTAGAATCCTAAACATTGCTATTTCAAACAGATTCATCTAACGTCTAAACACTAATGACTAATGTCTTAATTATTATTTGGTTGCTTTCTTCTTGTTAGCAACAGTTTTTCTCTTTCCTTTTCTTGTTCTTGAGTTATTCTTTGTTCTTTGTCCTCTTAACGGAAGACCTGCTCTGTGGCGAATACCTCTATAACAACCTATATCCATCAAACGCTTAATATTTAATTGCGTTTCTGAACGAAGTTCACCTTCTATGGTGTAGCTTCCTACTTGTTCACGGATTCTACTGATCTCATCATCAGACCAATCTTGAACTTTAGTACTTTCATCTACTTTAGCATTTGCTAAAACTTCTTTAGCCCTGCTATTACCAATACCATAGATATAAGTTAATGCAATAACTCCTCTTTTTTGCTTTGGTATGTCAATTCCTGCTATTCTTGCCATAATTATCCTTGTCTTTGTTTAAATCTAGGATTCTTTTTGTTGATTACATACAATCTGCCTTTTCTGCGAACAATTTTGCAGTCGGCACTTCTCTTTTTTAATGATGCTCTTACTTTCATCCTTATTAGTTTATATACGATTGATAATCGTTAGTATCTATATGTTATACGAGCCTTTGTTAAATCATAAGGGCTCATTTCTAGTTTAACCTTATCTCCAGGAAGTAATTTAATATAGTGCATACGCATCTTCCCTGAAATATGTGCCGTAACAATGTGACCATTTTCTAATTCTACGCGAAACATAGCATTAGATAATGCTTCACTAATGGTTCCATCTTGCTCTATTGCGGGTTGTTTTGCCATAATTATGCTACAGATTTTCTTTTAGTTCCTGTTTTCATTAAACCATCATAATGACGATTTAATAAATGTGAATTAATTTGCTGAATTGTATCAATTGCAACTCCCACCATAATCAATAATGACGTTCCTCCGTAGAACATAGCCCAACTAGGCTGCACTCCTGCTTGAACAATAATAGCCGGTAATATTGCTAAGATTGCCAAGAATATTGATCCTGGTAAAGTAATACGCGATAAAATAGTATCTAAATAGTCAGCAGTTTCTTTACCTGGACGTATACCTGGTAAAAACCCACCGCTTCTTTTTAAATCATCAGCCATTTTATTGGTAGGTATTGTAATTGCTGTATAGAAATAACTAAAAATAATAATCAATACTGCAAATAGAACATTATACCACAGTCCAAACATATCTACGAACTCAGTACCGATAGACTTTAATGTTTCATTTTCAGCTTTAGCTAATAAACTTGGTACAAACATCAATGCCTGCGCAAAAATGATAGGCATTACACCAGATGAGTTTACTTTTAAAGGAATATATTGTCTGGCACCCGCTACATTCTGCACGTTACCTCCTGCACTTCTTCTAGCATATTGTACTGCTATTCTTCTAACTGCTGTTACCAATAACACACATGCTAAAATTACTACCAACCAAACTATCACTTCAATGAAAACCATCAAAATACCACCACTAGTTTGCTGAACTCTTGATGTTAATTCCTGCATAAATGACGATGGGAACGTAGCAATAATACCAATCATAATTAATAATGAAATACCATTACCAATACCTTTATCAGTAATACGCTCACCCAACCACATAGCAAAAATAGTTCCTGCTGTTAGCAAGATTATTGACGAGAACCAAAACATTGGTCCGTTACCCAATAAGAATGCACTCTGAGGAATTCCTAATGTTGGCAAACTCACAATATAAGTTGGTGCCTGAATCAGTAAGATACCAACAGTCAACCATCTTGTGATCTGGTTTATCTTTTTACGACCACTTTCACCTTCTTTTTGAAGTTTCTGTAAATAAGGTATGGCTATACCCATTAGCTGAACCACAATAGAAGCAGAGATATATGGCATAATACCCAAAGCCATCACAGAAGCTTGTGCAAAAGCACCTCCGGTAAAGGCATTTAATAATCCCAATAGATTATTATTGTTTGTGGTATTTTGAAGATTCGCTAACTGTGTAGGATCTATACCTGGTAAGGGTACCTGTGCAGCTAGTCTGTACACTACCATTAATCCAAGTGTAAGAAGAATCCTATTTCTTAGTTCTTCAATTCTCCAAATATCTTGTATAGTACTTATAAATTTTTTCATTTACTCTTTAAAAATATTAAAGTGCAACAGCTTTTCCACCTGCCTTTTCAATAGCAGCTTTAGCAGAAGCAGTAAACTTATGTGCTGTGATATTCAACTTTGCTTTTAGCTCTCCTCTACCTAAAATTTTCACTAAGTCATTTTTGCGAGCTAATCTGTTTTCAACAAGAATATCAAGATTTACAGTATCCTTAATTTTACCGTTATCAACCATCTCTTGTAGTCTATCTAAGTTGATGCCAACATATTCTTTACGATTGATATTGGTAAAACCAAACTTAGGTACACGACGTTGTAAAGGCATTTGACCACCTTCAAAACCTATTTTCTTAGAATACCCAGAGCGAGATTTAGCACCTTTATGTCCTCTGGTAGCAGTACCTCCCTTTCCAGAACCTTGACCTCTACCAATTCTTTTACCAGACTTTGTTGAACCTGCTGCAGGTTTTAAGTTATTTAACTCCATAACCTTATATTATTTAATTTCTTCAACAGAAATTAAGTGTTTAACTTTATTTACCATTCCTAGAATAGTAGGTGAAGCATCATGCTCAACTACCTGATTCATCTTACGTAAACCTAAAGCCTCTAACGTTCTTTTCTGATCTTGAGGACGATTGATTTTACTACGTACTTGTGTTACTTTAATTTTTTTCATCGTTTGCCTCTCTTTATTATCCGTTAAAAACTTTCTGTAAAGAAATACCTCTTTGTTGTGCAATGGTATTTGCATCACGCAATTGTAATAAAGCATCAAAAGTAGCTTTTACTACATTATGAGGATTAGAAGATCCTTGAGACTTAGACAATACATCATGTACACCAACAGATTCAAGTACAGCACGTACAGCACCACCGGCAATAACCCCAGTACCACTTGAAGCAGGCTTTAAAAACACCTTTGCTCCACCATACTTACCTTTTTGTTCATGAGGTAAAGTCTGATTAATAATAGGAATTCTAATTAAATTCTTTTTAGCGTCTTCAATTGCTTTTGCAATAGCTGAAGCAACGTCTTTAGATTTACCAAGACCATGACCAACAACGCCATTTTCATTACCTACCACTACTATAGCCGAAAAACCAAATGTTCTACCACCTTTAGTAACTTTAGTAACTCTTTGTACGCCTACCAAGTGATCTTTTAACTCTAAACCACTAGGTTTTACTCTTTCAACGTTTCCGTATTTTTGATACATAATCTTTGATTAAAATTTTAAACCTGCTTCTCTTGCTCCGTCAGCTAATGCTTTCACTCTACCGTGATATAAATATCCGTTTCTATCAAAAGCAACAGTTTCTATTCCCGCTTTAGTAGCCTTTTCAGCTAATGCTTTACCAACCCTAGCAGCTACTTCTATCTTAGTTCCTTTAGTATCAATACCCTTTTCTCTTGACGAAATAGCTACTAATGTTTTACCATTTACATCATCTATGATTTGAGCATCAATCTCTTTATTACTTCTAAACACAGATAATCTTGGTTTCACTTCTGTACCAGATACGATCTTACGTATTCTGTGTTTTATTCTTTGTCTTCTTTCAAGCTTTGATAATGCCATAATACTTACTTATTATGCAGATTTACCTGCTTTTCTTCTAATTTGTTCTCCTACAAACTTGATACCTTTTCCTTTATAAGGTTCAGGCTTACGGAAAGAACGAATCTTTGCCGCAACTTGACCTACTAACTGCTTGTCATATGAGGTCAATTTAATAATAGGATTTTTACCCTTTTCTGAAACTGTTTCAACTTTTACTTCAGGAGCTAAGTTCATTACAATAGTGTGAGAGAAACCTAAAGCCAAATCTAACTTTTGACCTTGATTACTTGCTCTATAACCCACACCAACTAACTCTAGCTCTTTAGTGAATCCTTTAGAAACACCTTCAATCATATTATTTACCAAAGCTCTATACAAACCGTGCTTTGCTTTGTGTTCTTTACTCTCAGATGGACGCTCTAATGTAAGAGTACCATCTTCATCTTTTATGTTAATATCTTCAATATCCTGAGATAATTCACCCAATTTTCCTTTTACGGTAACAACTCCATCTTTAAAATCAATGGTGACACCTTCTGGAATTGATATTGGAGCTTTTCCTATTCTTGACATCTCTTTCTATTTTTTAATAAACATAACATAAAACCTCACCACCTACGTTCTCTTGACGTGCTTTCTTATTTGTCATTACACCTTTAGATGTAGAAACAATTGCAATACCAAGGCCATTTAATACTCTTGGCATTTCAGAAGAACTTACGTATTTACGTAAACCAGGCTTACTTACACGTTCAATTTTTCTCATTATAGGTTGCTTTGTTAGTTTATCATACTTCAAAGCAATCTTAATAGAGTCTTGTACCTTGTTCTCTTCAAACTTATAGCTTAAGATATAACCTTGATCAAATAAAATCTTAGTCATTTCTTTCTTTAAGTTAGAGGCTGGTATTTCTACCACTCTATGTCCTGCATTGGCAGCATTTCTAATTCTCGTTAGATAATCTGCAATAGGATCTGTATACATATATAATAATTTACGGTTTTGGTTTTTAGTAATCTCTATTGACTTACGGTAAAACCGTGATTACTAAACCTGAAACCAATTAATAAATTCTTACCAACTAGCTTTTTTAACACCGGGTATCAAACCTTGGTTAGCCATTTCACGAAATGTTACACGCGAAATACCAAACTGACGCATATAACCTTTTGGTCTACCGGTTAATTTGCAACGATTGTGCATACGAACCGGAGATGCATTTTTTGGTAACTTTTGTAATGCTTCATAATCTCCAGCTTCCTTTAAAGCCTTGCGTCTTTCAGCATATTTAGCTACAGTTTTTGCTCTTTTTACTTCGCGAGCTTTCATTGATTCTTTAGCCATCTCTTAATTCTTTTTAAATGGTAAACCTAATTCGTGTAATAATGATTTTGCCTCTTTATCAGTATTGGCAGAAGTAACAAATGTGATATCCATACCACTAATCTTATTTACTTTGTCAATATCTATTTCAGGAAAAATTATTTGTTCTGTAACACCTAAGTTATAATTACCTCTACCGTCAAAACCATTAGGTTTTACACCTCTAAAGTCTCTTACTCTAGGTAATGAAGCTGTTACTAGTCTATCTAAGAACTCATACATTCTATCACCGCGTAAAGTAACTTTTGCACCAATTGGCATACCTTTACGAAGTTTGAATGACGCAACATCTTTTTTAGATAAAGTAGCTACTGCCTTTTGACCAGAGATTTTTGATAATTCATCTAGCGCGTAGTCAATCAATTTCTTGTCAGCTACAGCAGCTCCAACTCCTTTACTTATAACTATTTTTTCCAACTTAGGAACCTGCATAACATTCTTGTAACCGAATTCTTCAGTCAATGCAGTTTTAATCCTGCTATTATAATCTTCTTTAAGTCTTGGTAAATATCCCATAACTAAATAGCTTTATCAGTTTTTTTAGAAAATCTAACCTTCTTATCACCTTCAGTTCTGTAACCTACTCTTGTAGTATTACCACCTTCTACTAACATTAAGTTAGAAACATGAATAGGTGCTTCAAATTTAGATATACCTCCTTGCGGATTCTGTGCACTAGGCTTTGTATGCTTAGATACCATATTTACGCCTTCAACAACAGCTTTATTATCCTCAATAAGAACTCGTAGAATCTTTCCTTCACGTCCTTTATCATCACCAGCTATTACTCTAACTGTATCTCCTGTTTTGATTTTTAACTTTGTCATCTTATCAAAAAAATTAAAGCACTTCAGGTGCTAATGATACAATTTTCATGAATTGTTTTTCACGAAGTTCTCTGGCAACCGGACCGAACACACGAGTACCCCTCATTTCTTCAGTAGGGTTTAATAACACACAAGCATTATCATCAAATCTTATATAAGAACCATCTTTACGACGTACTTCTTTCTTAGTACGTACTACAACAGCTCTAGATACTTGTCCCTTTTTTACAGTTCCGTTAGGTGTAGCATCTTTTATAGTAACTACAATTTTATCTCCTACAGAAGCGTAACGTCTCTTGGTACCACCAAGAACACGGATAACCAGTACTTCTTTAGCACCTGTGTTATCTGCAACTTTTAATCTTGATTCTTGTTGTAACATAATTATTTAGCTCTTTCTAAGATTTCTACTAATCTCCAACGCTTGGTTTTACTTAATGGACGTGTTTCCATTATTCTAACTGTATCACCAATGTTGCAGTCGTTTTTCTCATCGTGTGCTACAAATTTCTTTGTTTTTAACACGAACTTACCATACATAGGGTGTTTTACTCTCGTAACATCCTTTACAACAATAGACTTATCCATTTTGTTGCTTGAAACTACACCTACGCGTTCTTTTCTAAGATTTCTTTTCTCCATCTTGTAAATAGAATAGAATTATTGTAATTCTCTTTTTGTTAATTCTGTAGAGATTCTTGCTACAGTTCTTCTCAACTCTCTTAATTGAATGGGAGTTTCTAATGGCGAAATAGCATGTGCCATTTTAAGATCTGTATAATTTTTTTTCAAAGCGCCTAACTTCTCTTCTAACTCAGCTACAGATAATTCTTTAATTTCTGATTGTTTCATCTTCTAAAAATTTTAAGCGTTATGATCAAAATCTCTTGCTACTATGAATTTTGTTTTTACCGGTAACTTTTGTGCAGCTAAACGCAATGCTTCTTTAGCTACATCCATTGGTACACCACCTACTTCAAACATAATTCTACCTGGCTTTACTACTGCCACAAAATATTCAGGAGCACCTTTACCTTTACCCATACGTACTTCTAATGGTTTTTTGGTAATAGGTTTGTCTGGAAAAATTTTAATCCACAAACTTCCTTGTCTTTTCATATATCGAGTTGCGGCAATACGAGCAGCCTCTATCTGGCGAGAAGTAATTAGGTCTTGCTCAAGGGCTTTAATACCAAACATTCCGTTAGAAAGTCTGTGGCCTCTTTGCGAGTTACCTTTCATATTCCCTTTACCCTTCTGAACCTTACGATATTTAACTCTCTTTGGTTGTAACATCTTCTAAATTTTTAAAAAATTTATTTTCTTCTTTGAGGTCTTCTTCCACCTTTGTTGCCACCTTTACCTTGCTTTTTAGATAAGCCAACTAACGGAGACAATTCTCTCTTACCATAAACCTCACCTTTCATGATCCATACTTTAACACCTATTCTTCCATAGGTAGTATGAGATTCAACAAGTGCGTAATCAATATCAGCTCTGAATGTAGATAGAGGGATTCTACCTTCTTTATAAGACTCAGAACGTGCCATTTCAGCGCCGTTCAAACGACCAGAAATTTGAACTTTAATACCTTCTGCATTCATACGCATAGAAGCAGCAATAGCCATCTTGATTGCACGTCTGTATGAAATTCTATTTTCAATTTGACGAGCAATACTTGAAGCCACTAAATAAGCATCAAGTTCAGGTCTCTTAATCTCAAAAATATTGATCTGTACATCTTTTCCGGTAATCTTTTTAAGCTCTTCTTTTAACTTATCTACCTCTTGACCACCTTTACCAATAATAATACCAGGTCTAGCAGTAGTGATAGTAACGGTTATAAGCTTTAAAGTGCGCTCAATAATTACTCTAGAAACACTAGCTTTTGCAAGTCTAGCGCGTACATACTTTCTTATTTTATCATCTTCAGCAATTTTATCGCCATAGTTTCTTCCACCATACCAGTTAGATTCCCATCCTCTGATGATACCTAAACGATTTCCTATTGGATTAGTTTTTTGTCCCATACTATTTACGAATTGCTTTGATTTTTTGTTCCTAAAACCATAGTAACATGATTTGAACGCTTTCTAATTCTATGCGCTCTACCTTGTGGAGCTGGTCTTAATCTTTTTAACATACTTGCACTATCAACATAAATTTCTTTTACAAACAAGCCTGCATCTTCTATATCTGCATCTTCATTTTTAGCTTGCCAGTTTGCAATAGCTGATAATGTAAGTTTCTCTAAATTGCGTGCTGCTTCCTTTGGGCTGAATTTTAAGATCGCTAATGCTTTCTCAATTTCAACACCTCTTATTTGGTCAGCAACCAAACGCATTTTTCTTGGTGATGTAGGGCAACCGTTAAGCTTTGCTAAGAATTGACTCTTGCGTGCTTCTTTACGTTGCTCAGCTCTTAATCTTTTACGAACTCCCATGATTCCTACTATTTTTTACCTTTATTTTTCGCACCTGCATGTCCTCTAAACGAACGCGTAGGTGAAAATTCTCCTAACTTATGACCTACCATGTTTTCAGTAACATAAACGGGTACAAATTGACGGCCGTTGTGAACACCGATAGTCTGGCCAACAAAATCTGGAGTGATCATTGAAGCTCTAGACCATGTTTTGATAACTGATTTCTTACCAGACTCAACATTTGCTTGTACTTTCTTTTCCAATTTATGGAAAACATAAGGTCCTTTTTTTAATGAACGTGCCATAGTCTACTTATTTTTTTCTACGTTCTATAATATACTTATTACTCGCTTTCGTCTTAGAGCGTGTTTTAAATCCTTTAGCAGGAATACCCTTTCTAGAACGTGGATGTCCACCAGATGCTCTACCTTCACCACCACCCATTGGATGATCAACAGGGTTCATTACAACAGCTCTAGTACGCGGTCTTCTACCTAACCATCTGCTCCTACCAGCCTTCCCAGATACTAATAATTGGTGGTCAGAATTTGAAACAGTACCTATAGTAGCTTTACAAGTAACTAAGATCATTCTTGTTTCACCAGAAGGTAATTTAATCGTTGCATACTTACCATCTCTTGCCATTAACTGTGCAAAAGAACCTGCGCTACGTGCTATAACAGCACCTTGGCCAGGGCGTAATTCTATACAAGAAATTACTGTACCTAATGGAATATCACTTAAAGGCATTGCATTACCAACCTCAGGAGCCATTTTGTCTCCAGACATGATAGTTTGCCCAACTTTTAATCCGCTTTGTGCGATCACATAACGTTTTTCACCATCAGCATAACTTACTAAAGCGATGAAAGCTGTTCTGTTAGGATCATATTCGATAGTCTTTACAGTAGCAGGAATACCATCTTTATTTCTTTTGAAATCAATAATACGGTATCTCTTTTTATGACCACCACCTAAGTAGCGCATGGTCATCTTACCACCACTATTTCTACCACCAGATCTTTTCTTAGGAGCAATTAAGCTCTTTTCAGGTGTAGAGGCAGTAACGACATCAAAATCGTTAACTACTCTAAAACGCTGACCCGGTGTTATTGGTTTTAATTTTCTTAATGACATCTTTATTCGTCTTAGATATTGCTATAAAAATCTATATTTTCTCCTTCAGCTAACTCAACAATAGCTTTTTTATAAGCCGCTTTAGTACCAGTAACCAATCCTTTTTTTGTGTACTTAGTTGCACGCTTTATAGGATAGTTCATTGTTCTAACTTTATTTACTGAAACCCCATAAGCTTTTTCAATAGCCTCTTTAATTTCAATCTTGTTAGCGTTCATAGTAACTACGAAACCGTAGCGGTTATATAACTCACTATGGTCAGTTGCTTTTTCTGTAATAATAGGTTTAATTAAAATACTCATAACTATTATTTGCTAAAGTTAGATTCAATTTCTTCTACGCATGCTTCAGACACAACAATTTTGTTTGCGTTTAAAACATTGTAAGTGTTTAATCTTGAAGCAGTTACAACATTTGATCTTTCCAAATTGCGCGACGACAAATATACGTTTTTATTTGAGCTGTCCAACACAAACAAAGACTTTTTGTTTTCTAACTCTAGAGCTCTCAAAACATTAATAAAATTCTTTGTCTTAGGCGCATCAAAATTGAAGTCTTCTATCACTACAATATTTTCTTCTTTTGCCTTGATAGAAAGTGCTGATTGACGTGCTAAGCGCTTTAAGCTTTTGTTCAACTTAAAACCATAATTTCTTGGTCTAGGGCCAAAAATACGTCCACCACCTCTAAATACACCAGACTTAATACTACCTGCACGAGCTGTACCAGTACCTTTCTGTTTTTTAATCTTACGGGTACTACCTGTAATTTCAGCTCTTTCTTTAGCCTTATGTGTACCTTGGCGTTGGTTTGCTAAATATTGTTTTACATCTAAATAAACAGCATGTTTATTTGGTTCTATTCCAAAAATAGCATCTGAAAGCTCAACGTTTCTTCCAGTCTTTTTCCCGTTGATATCTACTACTGCTACCTTCATTATTTCTGAATGATTACGAAAGAGTTTTTGTGACCAGGAACAGCACCTTTTACAACTAAAAGATTCTTTTCAGGAACCACTTTTAAAACTCTTAAATTTTGAACTTTTACTTTTTCGCCACCCATTCTACCGGCCATCTTCATCCCTTTAAATACTCTTGCAGGATATGATGCTGCACCAATAGAACCTGGAGCTCTTAAACGATTATGCTGACCATGCGTAGCCTGACCAACACCCGCAAATCCATGACGTTTTACAACCCCTTGGAAACCTTTACCTTTTGATGTACCAGATACATCAACAAATTCACCTTCTTCAAAGTGTTCAACTGTTATTGAATCACCTAGTTTGTACTCTCCTTCAAATCCTTGGAATTCAACAACTTTCTTTTTGGCAACAGTGCCGGCCTTTTTAAAGTGACCGTCTAAAGCTTTATTAGAGCTTTTTGCCTTTTTGTCATCGAAACCAAGTTGAAGAGCTTCATACCCGTCAACCGCTGTGGTTCTGACTTGGGTAACTACACATGGCCCAGCTTCGATTACTGTACATGGAATATTCTTTCCATTTTCATCGAAAATGCTGGTCATACCAATTTTCTTTCCTATTAACCCAGACATTTAATTTAATTTATGATTTACAAAATGTAAATCGATTATTATACTTATTCTTATTTAAAAAAATTCAGGGAAGAAAACGAATTCATCCCTGAATTTTAGTTTTCTTTCCGTTTTTCCCTCGTCAACCGCTCGGGACATGTCTTTCGCTTTATGCGAATAGTGTTATCACACTTTAATTTCAACTTCCACACCACTTGGCAATTCTAGCTTCATCAAAGCATCAATTGTTTTTGATGAAGAAGAATAAATATCAAGTAACCTTTTGTAAGAGCTTAACTGAAATTGCTCTCTAGATTTCTTGTTTACGTGTGGAGAACGTAATACAGTAAATATCTTTTTGTGTGTTGGTAATGGAATTGGACCATTAATAACAGCACCAGTACTTTTTACAGTTTTTACAATCTTCTCAGCAGATTTATCTACTAAGTTATGATCGTAAGACTTTAATTTTATTCTAATTTTCTGACTCATCGTTTAAACTATTTAGTAGATATTATCCTTGAGTATTTTTAATTACTTCTTCTGCAATATTAGAAGGTGTCTCAGCATAATGAGAGAACTCCATTGTAGAAGTTGCTCTACCAGATGACAATGTTCTTAGTGATGTTACATAGCCAAACATTTCTGACAATGGCACTTCTGCTTTCACTACTTTAGAACCCGCTCTATCTGACATATCATTTACCTGCCCACGACGACGGTTCAAGTCACCAACGATATCACCCATATTCTCTTCAGGTGTTAACACCTCTAACTTCATAATAGGCTCCATCAATACAGCACGCGCAGCTTTTGCAGCAGCTTTATATCCAAGCTTAGCAGCTAACTCAAATGACAATGAATCAGAATCGACAGCATGGAAAGAACCATCTTTTAAAGTAACTTTCATACTATCCATTTCAAATCCAGCTAAAGGACCATTTTGCATGGCAGTTTTAAAGCCTTTCTCTACGGAAGGGATATATTCTTTAGGAATATTACCACCTTTAATAGTATTTACAAACTCTAAACCAGATTTACCTTCTTCAGCAGGTTCCATTGTAAATACAATATCGGCAAACTTACCGCGACCTCCAGATTGTTTTTTATACACCTCTCTGTGATCTGCAGCTTGTGTTATAGCTTCTTTATACTCAACCTGAGGCTGACCTTGATTCACTTCTACTTTAAACTCACGCTTCAAACGATCAACAATAATATCTAAGTGAAGTTCACCCATACCAGAAATAATAGTCTGGCCTGATGCCTCGTCAGTCTTTACAGTAAATGTTGGATCTTCTTCAGCAAGTTTACCTAAAGCCATACCCAATTTATCTACATCTGCTTTTGTTTTAGGCTCAACAGCAATACCAATTACTGGATCTGGAAAATCCATTGATTCTAATACAATAGGATGCTTTTCAGAAGATAAAGTATCACCAGTTTTGATATCTTTAAATCCTACGGCTGCACCTATATCACCAGCTTCAATATGATCAATAGCATTTTGCTTATTTGAATGCATCTGATAGATACGAGAGATACGCTCTTTTTTACCTGAACGATTGTTCAATACATATGACCCAGCATCTAATCTACCGGAGTATGCTCTAAAAAATGCTAAACGTCCTACAAAAGGATCAGTAGCAATTTTAAATGCTAATGCAGAAAAAGGTTCTTTAGCATCTGGCTTACGAGCAATTTCATTACCTGTATCAGGGTCAGTACCCACGATAGCGTCTTTATCTAAAGGAGAAGGCAAATAACGACATACAGCATCCAATAAGAACTGTACACCTTTATTCTTAAATGCCGATCCACATACCATAGGAATGATAGACATATCCATTACTGCTGCACGAAGTGCTGCATGCACCTCATCTTCAGTAATAGAGTCTTCATCTTCCATATATTTCTCTAGTAAGTTCTCATCATAGGCAGCAACTTCTTCAATTAACTTACCTCTCAATTCGGAAGCTTCAGCTTTTAATTCTTCTGGAATATCAATTACATCAAAAGTAGCACCCTGCGATTCATCATGCCATACAATAGCACGGTTCTTCACCAAGTCTACAATTCCTTTAAAATCAGCTTCATCACCAATATTCAATACAATAGGAACTGCATTAGATCCTAACATTTCTTTTACCTGATTACACACAGCTAAAAAGTTAGCTCCCTGACGGTCCATTTTATTTACAAAGCCCATTCTTGGCACCTTATAATTATCAGCTAATCTCCAATTTGTTTCTGACTGAGGTTCAACACCATCAACAGCACTAAATAAGAAAACTAACCCGTCAAGCACACGTAAAGAACGATTTACCTCAACCGTAAAGTCTACGTGACCTGGAGTATCTATAATATTAAAGTGATATCCTTTTGCATCATCCGTTGGTTTGCCATTTTCAGTAGGAAACTGCCATGTACAAGTAGTAGCTGCAGAAGTAATAGTAATACCTCTTTCCTGCTCTTGCTCCATCCAGTCCATTGTAGCAGCACCATCATGCACCTCACCAATTTTATGTGATACACCTGTATAATAAAGAATGCGCTCAGTAGTTGTAGTCTTACCTGCATCAATATGAGCAGCAATACCTATATTTCTTGTATATTTTAAATCTCTTGCCATTTTCTTAATTAAAATCTAAAGTGTGAGAATGCTTTGTTTGCTTCAGCCATTTTGTGAACATCAGTTCTTTTCTTAACCGCCGCTCCTTCTTCTTTAGCTGCTGCTAAGATTTCAGCTGCTAAACGTTGAGCCATAGATTTTTCATTACGTTTTCTTGCAAATAGAATTAACCACTTAATAGCCATTGAGACTTTTCTATCTGGTCTGATTTGCATTGGAATTTGGAATGTAGCACCACCTACTCTTCTACTTCTTACTTCTACATGTGGCATTACATTAGACAAAGCATCTTTCCAAAGTTCTAAAGAAGATTTTTCTTCATCTTGTTTTTTCTCTTCTACAATTTCAAGTGCATCATAGAATACCTTAAAAGCTACAGATTTCTTACCATCCAACATCAAGTTGTTTACAAAACGAGTAACTAACTGATCATTAAATTTTGGATCTGGTAAAAGAATTCTTTTTTTCGCGCTTCTTTTTCTCATTTCTCTTTACATTAAAGTGATTTAACTATTTCTTTGGGCGCTTCGTTCCATATTTAGAACGACGTTGTGTTCTACCCTCAACTCCCGCTGTATCTAATGCACCACGAACAATGTGATACTTTACACCAGGTAAATCTTTTACTCTTCCACCTCTAACTAATACTATCGAGTGCTCTTGTAAATTGTGACCTTCACCAGGGATGTAAGCATTTACCTCATTTCCATTTGTTAACCTCACCCTTGCTACTTTACGCATAGCAGAATTTGGTTTCTTTGGAGTTGTTGTGTAAACACGTGTACAAACACCTCTTCTTTGAGGGCACGATGTCAAAGCAGCCGATTTATTCTTCTTAGTTATTTGGGTTCTTCCCTTACGTACTAACTGTGATATAGTTGGCATACTAATTAATAATTGTTTTTTATTTCTAAAATAGTCTCTTTTAAGAGCGTGCAAATGTATGAATTATTTATTGTTAATCAAATACATGCTAGTTAATTTTTATCTACATTTTAAAATAAGACGAGATATTACTTTTTTTAAGAGTGATTTCGGCTATTTTTACCCTGATTTTGAGAACGTTTTTTACACCATATATATATATAGTATTTTTTCTGTTCAGTTTTGGAAGTCTTATCGCTCAAAATTTAGAACTAAAAATTTTTACTAAAGACAGTGTAAAAAATTCTCTAATTAATCAAATTGATTTTCAGAGAAAGCATCAAAATTTAAAGAGCGTTCTTTCAGAAATTGACTCCCTATCTTTTAAGTTTGAAAAAATGGGATTTCTGAATAGCAAACTCGACTCTCTTGTAAATAAAGATTCCATTTCTATCGCTCACTTCAATTTAGGAAACTCCATAAAAAGAATTAGACTGTTTTACGATGCAGAAATTTTACCAAAAAAAGAAATCTTTAAGGTCATCAAAAAAGTTGAAGATTCTTATTTTGATATAGATTTTAAAGAAATAGAAAATACCTTAAATGCATTTGTTAACATTTTTGAACAAAAAGGGTTTTCATTCACCAAAGTGTATCTGGAAAATATCTCTTTTAACACAGACCTCATTAATGCAAATCTTATTGTTGACGTATCCGATTCTAGAAAAATAGATAAGGTAATCATTCAAGGTTTTGAAAAATTCCCTAAGACCTACCTAAAACACTTTTTGAATATTAATAAAGATAAAGTTTTTAGCCGAAGTAAGCTAAGCGCTATTTCAAATAAGATTAAAGCAATACCATTTGCAACAGAAAGCAAACCTTCTGAAATTCTTTTTACAAATGACTCCACATACCTCTATTTATATTTAAAAAAGAAAAAGGCCAATCAATTTGATGGGCTTGTAGGGTTTACTTCTGAAGAAAATAGTAGCAGTTTGACTTTTAACGGTTATTTAGATATCCGATTAAATAACATTTTAAATTCTGGAGAAACCATTTCTTTGAATTGGAAGAGTAATGGAAACGAAAATCAATTATTCAATTTTGGAGTTGCTGTTCCTTTCATTTTTAACTCCAAAATTTCACCTAGTCTAAATTTAAATATCTATCGGCAAGATTCTACATTTATCAATACCAAATTTAATATTGGTTTAAACTACCTACTAAATTTCAGGAGTACCATTGGACTAGAGTATTCATCTGAGTCTTCTAATGACCTATTAAATATTAGTTCAACAAGTATTAACGATTATACAAATAATTTTTATGGTCTAGTATATAATTATGTCATACCAAATGAAGATCCTATTTTTCCAAGAAAGTTTAGCTTGGAATTAAAGGGATATTTAGGAAATAGAAAATCAAATGACATATATACCTCTCAGAATAAATTTGGTATGTTGGCCAATTACTTATGGAGCTTAAATTATAGAAATTTTATCTTTCTAAAAAGTGAAAGCCAATTCATAAATTCAGATGACTTGTTTACAAATGAATTGTATCGTATAGGCGGAGTAAATAATATTAGAGGATTTAATGAAGAAAGTATCTTTTCATCATTGTACAGCATTCTCAATTTAGAGTATCGATATAAAACAAACAATTCATCATATTTATACACCATATCAGACTTTGCCTACCAAGAAAATAAAGTTGAAAATCTTAATAGTCAATTATTTAGTCTTGGGCTTGGCTATGCTTTCAGAACTGGTTTAGGTTTAATAAATTTAAGCTATGCCATAGGTAAGGTTGAAAATCAAGATTTTGATTTTAATAATTCCAGGTTTCATTTGAAAATTCTTAACGATTTTTAAACCAACACGCAACCTATTACATTTTTAACATCCTAATAGTCAACAGGACATGTATCTCTTAACAGTTAATTAACTTTTTACGTTAAAAAAATTGGTTTTTTAACTATTTATTAAGACTTTTGGCTCTAGTTAATTCAAATAATTATACAATGAAGACAAAGTTTAGTGGAATTTTAACGCTATTCCTAGCGTTTGTTGTGCAATTTTCTTTTGCACAAGAAAAAACTATCTCTGGTACAGTTTCTGATGATTCAGGACCATTGCCGGGAGTTAGTATAATAATAAAAGGGACAACTACAGGTACTCAAACGGATTTTGACGGTAAGTATTCTATTCAAGCTAATGAAGGTGATATACTGGTATTTAGCTTTGTTGGAATGACTACTCAAGAACAAACTGTTGGGGCATCCAATACAATTAATGTTGTGTTAGAATCAGGAAATATTCTTGAAGAGGTAGTTGTAACAGCACAAGGTATTAAGCGTGAGAAAAAAGCACTTGGATATTCCGTAACTGAAGTAAAATCAGACCAACTAGAACAGCGTTCTGAAGGCGATGTTGCAAGAGTTTTAAATGGTAAATCTGCTGGTGTTTCTATTATTCAACAAAGTGGTTTATCTGGCTCTGGTACAAATATTGTCATTAGAGGGCAAAACTCTTTTAGCGCTAGTAACCAAGCCCTATTCATTGTTGATGGTGTACCTTTTAGTACCGATACCAACTCACAAGGTCGTGGAGGAGATAGAAATGACTTTGTAAATGGTAATAATGGTTCTAGTAGGTTTTTAGATTTAGATCCTAACAGCATTGAAAGTGTTAGTGTATTAAAGGGTTTGGCAGCTGCAACATTATATGGTTCTGCAGGTAGAAATGGTGTTGTTTTGGTTACAACAAAAGCGGGTGCTGCAGGTAATGCTAAAAAGAAAACTGAAATCACAGTTACTACCTCTTATTTCTTTAATGAAATAGCATCATTACCAGATTATCAGAATGAATATGGAAATGGTTTTGATCAAAATTTTGGATGGTTCTTCAGTAACTGGGGACCTGCCTTTAGAGAAGAAGGTGTAGCAGGGTGGGGTAATCAGAATGCCATTAATGGTACCACTTCGGGAACTCCAGGCTTTTTACAACATCCTTTTTCAACAGCGGGTGCTTCAACAGGCATACCTGCTGCTTTTCCAGAATTTGCAAATGCTCTCTATGAATGGAAACCTTATAATAGCGTTGAAGAGTTTTTCAACACTGGAGGTGTGGCCAATGTCTCATTTAATATTAGAGGTGCTTCTAAAGATGGTGACGTTTCATATAATGTTAATTATGGTTATTTAGATGATCAAGGATTTACTCCTGGCAACAAATTAAGACGTAATACATTAGGTATTGGAGGAAGAGCTAAATTAAGTAACAAATTCACAGTTAGTGGTACTTTAAATTTTGCATTAACAGACTTTGTATCACCTCCAGTTGCATTAAGTCAGGGGGATGGTTCAACAGGAACTGGTTCATCTATCTTTGGACATTTATGGTTTACACCTCGTAGTATAGATGTACAAGGACTTCCTTTTCAGAACCCTTTAACTGGTGGTAGTGTTTACTATCGTCAAAACAATAGTATTCAACATCCGTTATGGACATTGAATAATGCATCATCACAACAAGAAACTAATCGTGTATTTGGTAATGTAGCTGTACAATATGACCTAAGTGAGAACTTGAACTTAGCTTATAGAGCAGGTATTGACGTATATAATGAAAACAATACAAATTTTCAAAATAGAGGTGGTATAACAGGTTTTGTAAGATCAGATAGCGGTTTCTATGAAACTTGGAATAATAAAAATACTATTTGGGATCATAATGTTACTCTTAATGGTAGCTATAGTATTAACGATAATATTGGTACAAACTTTACATTAGGTGCTACTACTAGAAGAGAAGTTTTTGATCAAAATGGTGTAGCCAGTGATGGTCAACAAGTTTTTGGTGTATTGCGCCATTTTAATTTTTTAAACCAAAATGAAATTCAATCTTTCTTTGAAAGAAATATAGCAGGGCTCTACGCTCAGGCTGATTTTGATTATAAAAACTTTTTATTCTTGACATTAGCTGGTAGAAATGACTGGGTATCAAATTTCTCAAAAGATAATAGATCCATTTTCTATCCAAGTGTTAGTTTATCCTTTTTACCAACTACGGTATTTGATAATATAAAAAGTGAAAATGGTATTAACTATTTAAAGTTAAGAGCTGGTTATGGTACTTCTGCAAACTTTGGTGACTTGGGTTACCCAGTAGCCAACACTCTTTTCTTAGATACCCAAGATAGTCAGGATAGTTCAAGTTCCAATGTGGTAACAAATACAACTGGGGCAGTACTAGGTAATCCTGATTTAAAACCAGAACTTTTAACTGAAATTGAAGCTGGTTTAGAAGGTAGGTTCTTTCAAAATAGAATTTCTTTAGATTTATCTGCTTATTTGAGAACTACTGAAGATTTAATTATTAATCGCCCCTTAGATCCTGCAACCGGTAACAGTTCTATTAGAACAAATATTGGTGAAATAGAAAATAAAGGTATAGAGGTTGACTTAGGTATTAATTGGGTAAGAAGTGAGAAAGACGATGGTTTGAACTGGAACACAAATGTAAACTTTACCACCTATGAATCTGAAGTAAAAGATTTAGGGTTGGATACAGATTTAGTGGTTTATTCCGGATTTAGTAACCTAGGTAATGCCGCCATAAAAGGAGAGCCATTAGGCGTACTATTTGGTACTAGAGTGCTTAGAGATGCAAGTGGAAACCCTGTTATTGGTTCTGATGGATTTTATGTTCAAGACCCAACTGATGGAATTATTGGTGATCCTAACCCTGATTGGGTAATGAACTTAAGAAACAGTGTTTCATATAAAAACTTTACTTTAGGTTTCCAATTTAATTATACACAGGGCGGTGATATCTATTCATCGACTATTGCTACGTTACTTGGTAGAGGATTAACTCCGGAGACAGTGAACAGAGAAGATACCTATATCATTCCTGGTGTTGATGCTGCTGGAAATCCGAATAGAGTACAAATCAATAATTCAGATTTTTTCTTTAGTAATGTCTTGAACGGACCTAGTGAATTGCAGGTATATGATGCCACTACTATAAGACTTCAAGAAGCTTCTTTATCGTACAGAATGCCAAGTAAGTTTTTAGATAAAACTCCTTTTGGTTCTTTTGTAATAACTGTTTCTGGTAATAACCTTTGGTTTGACGCTATCAACACGCCAGATGGTCCGAATTTCGACCCAAATACTTCTGGTACCGGCGTGGGTAACGGGTTTGGTTTTGACTTCATCAATGGACCTAGTTCAAGAAGATATGGTATGAGTTTAAAGGCAACATTCTAATAAATAATATAATAAAAATGAAAAATATAAGTAAACATATATTAGCAATAGTATTAGGATTTACATTGATATTTTCGGCATGTGAAACTACAGAATTAGACCTTACCGAAAATCCCAATTTTCTAAATCCTAATCAAGCAAATGTGGATTTCTTCCTATCTTCTATACAAGAAGATTTTGTGAGACAATTAGAAGGTGATGCCGATTTTGACAATAATGATAATTGGGTATCAGGAGGTAATACGAATGGTGATGGTTTATCATTGTTTGGTATGCAGTTAACTAGGTTAATGACATTAAGATCAAGTAAGCAATATTCTAGTAATTATGTCGGTAGCGATTCAGATGATGAATGGACTAATGCTTATCTAGGTGTATTGGCAGATATTAGAGCTATGGAACCTCTTGCGTTAGCTGCAGAACAAACGCATCACATTGGAATTGCCCAATTTATAGAGGCGTACCTAATAACAGTAATGGTGGACTTCTATGGAGATGTACCTTATTCAGAGGCTATCCTAGGAGGGGCAAATTTGAATCCAAAATTAGATTCTGGTTCCTCTATATATGATGCGGCATTGACTTTGTTGGATGATGCGATTACTAATTTTGAAACATCTCCTCCTACTGAACCTGCCGTAGACTTTTTTTACAATAATGATTATGACAAATGGATTAATGCAGCAAATACTTTAAAGATGCGTTTGTATCTTCAAAGACGATTAGTCGACCCAACTGCTGCTGCAAGTATTCAAACTATTTTAGATTCAGGTAACTATATTCAAGATTCTGCTGATGATTTTCAATTCAACTGGCCTGCAAGTAGTCCTTCAGCTCCTGATACTAGACACCCAAAGTATGCAATCAATTATTTAGCTACTGGAGCTACTGATTATATGGCGAATTGGTTGATGAATTTGATGGATCAAAACGATGACCCAAGAATTCGTTACTATTTTTATAGACAAAATGCAGCTACTCCTGGTGCTGAAGCAGCACCTGATGAGGAAACATTACAATGTTCATTACAAACTCCTCCGCAACATTACATAGATGGTGGATTCACATTCTGCTGGCTATCAAACGGATATTGGGGAAGAGATCATCATGATGATGATGGTACTCCACCAGATGGTTTATTAAGAACTACCTTTGGGGTATACCCTGCAGGTGGCAAGTTTGACGATGATTCTTTTGCCGGTATTAAAGTGGTTTCTGGTGCTGGTGGTGCAGGTATCACACCAATTTTAACAGCTGCTTGGGTAGATTTTATGCAAGCTGAATTGGCTATGGTTGCAGGTGCTACAGGTGATGCTAAAGATTTTATGATTGACGGTATGACAAAGCAAATTGCCAAAGTTCAAAGTTTTGGAGCAAGAGATTCTGGTGCAGATCTATCATTTGAACCTTCAGCTGGAGATGTTACGGCATATTTAAATAGTGTTGATGCAGCTTTTACTGCAGCTAATGATAACGGTAAATGGAATATTTTGGGTGAGCAGTTGTTTATTACCGCTTTTGCTAATGGTGTAGAATCTTATAATTTTTATAGAAGAACAGGATATCCAACTACATTACAGCCTAGTTTAGATCCAGATCCGGGTGTTTTTATAAGATCATTGTTTTATCCATCTAATGCGGTAAATACAAATTCAAATATTACCCAGAAGCCAAATCAAGAAGTTCCAGTTTTTTGGGATACAAACCCAACGGCTCCGGCTGCTAACTAATAAAATAAGAATTATGAAAAAAATTAAAAATTTATTTATACTTGTTGTCGGCTGCTTGACTATATTATCGTGTAGCGAAGATGATAAGACAGTTACTGTTCTTCTTGATAATGTTGAAAGAGGAGCGGTTGTAAGAACATTAAATTCTACCAATACTTATAATGTTTTTAATGTAACAGACCAAGTCTTTAAATTTGACCTTTCTGCAGAAGTACAAGATCAGTTAGGTGGAAGTGATGTTGCTGAAATCAGATTGTTTCAAGCGTTTAAAGATAATACCGAAGATGCCACGGATAACTCTAAACCAGAAGTATTAATAGAGACATTCCCAGCAAGTTCTTTAGTAACAAGTGATAATGGTTTTCCATCATTTTCTACTTCATTATTATTAGAAAATGCTCTTACAAATAATGGCCTGGATCTTTCAGAAGTTTTTGGAGGTGATCAATTTTTATATCGTTTAGAATTAGAGTTAACAGATGGTAGAGTATTCACTGACGATGTTGGAGGTACAGTATCTGGTGGTTCATTTTTCTCATCACCATTTGCTTACACTGTTACTATAAAGTGTGTACCAGTGACTCCTTTTGCAGGCGAATATGAGCTAGATTTAAAAGACAGTTTTGGTGATGGTTGGGATGGTGCATTTATAACTGTAACTATTGACGGAACACCCACAGATTACACAGCAACTGGAAGTGGCACAAAGCATACAGTGGTAGTCCCTGATGGAACAGCGTCTCTTAGCTTTGTTTACACACCTGGTTCATTTGAAAATGAACATACTTATATTATTACAGGTCCATTTGGTGAAATTGCGGCGGAAGGAGGACCGTCACCAACACCAGGTGAGATAATTCTAAATATTTGTAATTAATTTTTAATACATATTTTAAAAAAGGTTTCTTAACGGAAACCTTTTTTATTTAATATAATTACTATGAAGTTTATATCTTTAATAGCACTATTTGTATTTCTTACAATTGTATTTTTTTCTTGCGATAACCCAAAACCTAAAGAGCTTAGAAATAAGACATCCCTTTCATTGCCAAACGAACAGGAAGAAATTTTTATAAAAATAAATTCTTCTGACAGCAACATAGATTTTAAAAATCATATAGAATACAATATGCAAACAAAGGAAAATTTGTTTGATTTTGACTTTTTCTATAATGGTGCTGGTGTTGGCATAGAAGATGTAAATAATGATGGGCTAAAAGATATTTTATTTTGCGGTAATCAGGTTCAAAATAAACTCTACTTGAATAAGGGAAATTTGACTTTTGAAGATATAACCGAATCAGCAAACATTAATATAAACAAATATTGGTCTAACGGTGTAACCTTTGCAGATGTAAATAATGACGGATGGATGGATATATATATATCACAAGGTGGACCTTATGAAAGTAAGAAGCGAAACAATCTTCTCTTTATCAATCAAAAAGACTTGACCTTCAAAGAAGTTGCATCTGATGTTGGTTTAAATGACAGTGGAATTAGTACGCAATCTGCTTTTTTCGATTTTGATAAGGATGGTGATTTAGATTGTATCGTAATGAATGAAAATGAATATTACGGTATAGACCCAAGTAGTTTTTATAATATTATGAAGGATAAAAATAAGTTAAAAGCTAGTTCTAGTCACTTATATGAAAACCGAGAAGGCAAATTCTACAATATTACAGAGAAAGCAGGTCTATTGAAGCCAACTTTTGGCTTAGGTTTATGTATTGCTGATATCAATAATGATAACTGGCCTGATATTTATATTGCTAATGATTATTATATACCTGACGCAATGTATATCAATAATAAAAATGATTCGTTTACAGACAGAATTAATACCAATACCAAGCAAATATCATTTTATGGTATGGGAGTTGACATTGCAGACATAAATAATGACAATCTGGATGATATATATGTACTCGATATGGCATCACAAGACCATGTGAGATCTAAAACGTTAATGGCTTCTATGAATGTTCCTAAATTCAATTTACTAGTTGATAAGTTAGGATTGCAATATCAATACATGTTTAACTCACTTCAACTGAATTTAGGAAATGACAAGTTCCATAATATTGCGCACCTTTCTGGTATATCAAAAACTGATTGGAGTTGGGCAGGTTTAATATTTGACTTTGATAACGATGAAAAAGAAGATATTTATGTTACCAATGGCTATAGAAGATATGCTCTTGATAATGATATGAGAACAGAAATATTTAAAACCAAAAGAAAATATAACGGTAATGTACCAGCTGAAATAAAAGAATCAATTTACAATAAATTACCCTCAGAAAAATTACCGAACATACTATTTAAAAACAAAGGCAATTTAAAATTTAATAATATCACTGCCTCTTCAGGGTTAAATACAGCTTCTTTTTCAAATGGCGCAGCATATGCCGATCTAGACAATGATGGTGATTTAGATATTGTAGTTAATAATATAGATGATGAAGCATTTTTATTTAAAAATCAAACTACTGAAAGCTATAAAGGGAACTATCTTACTGTTATTCCTAAAGGTAATATTTCTGAAAGCTTTGC
Source organism: Maritimimonas sp. 2405UD52-3 (assembly GCF_056591715.1). NCBI lineage: Bacteria > Pseudomonadati > Bacteroidota > Flavobacteriia > Flavobacteriales > Flavobacteriaceae > Maritimimonas > Maritimimonas sp. 2405UD52-3. The sequence goes on along the minus strand of NZ_JBWQOL010000001.1, from coordinate 828,625 downwards.
GAAAATTTCCATATCCTATAATGGTAAAGAGAAAGTTAAGGAGTCTCGACGTGTTAGAGGCTATCTTTCCTCTGTAGATAACTATTTACATTTTGGTATTGGAAATACTGAGCAAATTGATACTGTAAAAGTCTTTTGGCCATCAGGAAAGTATGAAGAAGTACATAATATTAAAGCGAATTCCATTTTAACATTTACAGAAGAAAATGCTAAAAAAGTTAGGCTTTATAAGGCAAATAAGGATTCTTTTTTACTAAATAAAGAAAATAGTAAAATTGAATTCAACCATGTTGAAAATGATTTCAATGATTTCAATAAAGAAGTACTTTTACCATATAAACAATCTACGCTTGGCCCCTTTATTACTAATGGTGATGTAAATGGTGATCAAATTGATGATATTTATATTGGAGGTGCTAATGGGCAACCAGGCGCCATTTTCATAAATAAGAATGATCAATTCATTAGAAAGAAAAACAAAGTCTTTGAAAAAGATGCTCAATTCGAGGATATGGAGTCTCTATTTCTTGATATCGATGATGATGGCGATAATGATTTATATGTTATTAGCGGAGGAAGTGAGTTTGATGAGAGATCAAAGTATTTGAAAGATAGGATATATATAAATGATGGTTTAGGTAACTTTTCTGAAAGCAAACCATCTGAAATAGATAGTTATACTATAAGTGGCAAGACAGTTTCAAAAATAGATATTGATAATGACGGAGATAGTGATTTAATAATTGGTAATAGGATTAAACCTCAAAAGTACCCATTGCATGAGCCCTCAATAATCTTTGAAAATAAAAATGGCAAATTTGTAAATGTAACCTCAAAAGTGAGTTCTGATTTCGAAGACTTTGGTATTGTAAATAAAGTTATTGCAACTGATTTTAATAATGATGGTTGGCAAGATTTTATCGCTGTGGGTGAATGGACTCATATAGGTTTGTTTCAAAACAACAAAGGAATATTTAAAGATGTCTCTAATGAAAGTAATTTAAATTCAGAAAAAGGGTGGTGGTATACTATAATAGAAACAGATGTAAACAACGATGGCAATAAGGATTACATTGTAGGCAATATTGGACTTAATGTGAAGTATAAAGCCTCAAAAGAAAAACCATTAAGAATCTATGCTGACGATTTTGACTCAAATGGTACTCTTGATGCAGTTTTAAGTTATAAGTATAACGGCACATATGTTCCTTTGAGAGGAAAAGAATGCTCAACTCAACAAATGCCGTTTATTTCTAAAAAGATACCTACTTTTAATGAATTTGCCACTTCTAGCTTAGTAGATATTTATGGTGAAAAAATTTCTTATGCATACCAAAGAGAAGCTACTCAATTCAAATCAGTTATGCTTATTGGAAATGGAGATGGAACATTTAAAAAGCAAGAATTACCACCACAAGCTCAAACAATACCAATTTTATCTGGAGATACTTTTGATTTTAATAATGACGGGTATCAAGATATTATTGTAGTTGGAAATATTTATAATACTGAAGTTGAAACCCCAAGACTAGACAACCCTTATGGCTTAATTCTTCTTTCAAATAAAAAAGATAACTATCAAATTCTACTCCCTGAAAATACAGGTTTATACTTTGAAAGTAATGTTAAAAGTGTAAAAATTGTTGAATCAAAAAATTCTAATAATTCTAATATTCTTGTGGGGTCTAATGACTCTAAATTAGAAGTTTTTAAATTCTATACAGAATAACTTAATCTTAAAGTCTTTAATTTTAATAGTCATTTAACTAGATTTAAGATTTTTTGTGTTAAAAAGTTGGTTTTTTAACTATTTATTAAGACTTTTGGCCGTAATTAATTCAAATAATCATATAATGAAAACAAAGTTTAGTGGAATTTTAACGCTATTCCTAGCGTTTGTTGTGCAGTTTTCTTTTGCACAAGAAAGAACTATCACTGGTACCGTTTCTGACGAAACTGGTCCGTTACCAGGAGTTAGTATTCTAATAAAAGGAACTTCCAAAGGAACTGAAACCGATTTTAATGGTAAATATTCTATTCAAGCTAGTACCGGAGATGTTTTGGTTTACAGTTTTGTTGGAATGGCTACTCAAGAAAAAACGGTTGGTTCAGCAGACACAATAAATGTTGTGCTTGAGGCTGATAATCTTTTAGATGAAGTGGTTGTTACCGCTCTTGGTATTAGAAGACAAGCCAGAGCACTAGGTTATGGTACTGATGTTGTACAAGGTGATGATCTTATAAAAGCTAGAGAGAGTAACATTGTTAATGCTTTACAGGGTAAAGTTACGGGTGTTCAAATAACAAATGCTAGTGGTAACTTAGGTGGGTCCTCAAAAATTATTATTAGAGGTGTATCATCATTGTCTGGTAGAAACAGTCCTTTATGGATCGTTGATGGAGTTATGATAAATAACTCTCAACGTGCAGGTGGTGATGCAAATAGAATTTCTGGAAATAGAGATTTTGCAAATGGTGCTGCGGTAATTAACCCTGATGATGTTGAATCTATGAACGTTTTAAAAGGAGCTGCTGCTACTGCGCTTTACGGATCTAGAGCTGCTGCAGGTGCAATAATCGTTACTACTAAAAGAGGTAAAGCAAATCCAAATGGAAATGCTACTGTTAGTATTAATTCTACAGTAAGATTTGACGATCTTTTCAGAATACCTGATTACCAACAAGAGTATGCAATGGGTACCAATGGAGTTTATAATGCTGGTTTTAATGGAACTGATTGGGGACCACGCATTGAAGGACAAACGGTTCCAAACTTACCAGTTACAGGAGAACCGGGTGTGCTAAGGGCTGTTGAAGATAACGGTGTAAAAGAATTTTTTGATACTGGTTACACCTTTGTAAATAACTTTGCTATTGGTGATGCCAATGAGAAAATGGATTACCGATTAAGTTTGACTGCATTAAATCAAACTGGTATCCTACCAGGCTCAAAGCTAAACAGATATACCGCAAGTTTTAATGCCGGTGTAAGGCACAATGAAAAATTGGAATCAAGGTTTGGAGTTCAATATATCAAAACAAAAACATTTGGCACAGGTGCTACGGGAACTAACGATCCCAACGTTATTGGTATGAATTTTTTCAGTAGTACTCTTGATCCGAATGTTTTTTCAGAATGGAAAGATGAAAACGGAAATCAAATCAATCATATTGTGGATGATGCCGGAGTTTTATCTAATAATCCCCTTTGGTTACGTAACGAAAACGCAAATGACAGAAATGATGATCGTGTAATTGCAAATGCTTCTATAACATATAAACCTTTTACTGGTTTTTCTTTAACAGGAAGAATGGGTATAGACCTTGATGATGATAAGAGATTTGTCGAAAATAGTAAAGGAACAATTAACAGAATAAATGGAGATTTTGATTCTGATGAATTTAGAAGACAAGAGGTTACAGCGGATATTATTGCCTCTTATACCAGAGATTTGACCGAAGATCTTTCGTTAAATTTATTAGGAGGTTTTCAATACAATTCAAGGATATTTGAAAGACAAAGAATTCAAGGTATTGACTTGTTAATTCCAGAATTATTTAGTCCTGCAAATGCTGCACAAACAATTCCAGATAGAGATTTTTCGGAACAACGATTAGTTGGTTTGTATGGTTCTGCTGAGTTTGGTTACAAAAACTGGGCTACCTTAACATTAACTGCTAGAAATGACTGGTCATCAACTTTGCCTCCGGAAAATAATTCATATTTCTACCCATCGGCTAGTTTAGCATTCGTATTTACTGATGCATTTGGTATTGATAGTGATTGGATTTCTTATGGTAAATTAAGAGGAAGTTGGGCGCAGGTTGGTAATGATACCGCCCCATATCAGTTAAATTTTAATTTCTTACCTCAGTTAACCGCAGACGGTCAGTACAGTTTAGATGTTAATTTTCCATTCAATGGTGCCTTAGCATATTCTGCTAATAACACAATTCCTTCAGACAATTTACTTCCAGAAGAACAAACTTCTTATGAAGTTGGTTTGGATGTTAAGTTATTTAAAGGAAGGTTAGGTTTAGATCTGGCATACTTTAAGAGTGAAAACAAAAATCAGATTTTAAATGTTCCAATACCTGAATCTACAGGATTTGCGTTTAGAACACAAAATGTTGGTCAGGTAGATCAAGAAGGTTTTGAAATAGCTATAGATGCAACACCATTAAAAATAGGTGACTTTACTTGGAATACTGCAATTAATTATTCTCAGGTTGAATCTGAAGTAGTTTCATTGACTTCAGGCTTAAACCGTGTTGTAATAGCATCTGCATTTAGTAGTACTCAGGTTGTTGCAGTGCCTGGTGAAGAATTTCAATTATTTGGATTTGATTTCTTAAGAGAACCTACAACAGGTAGACCTATTATAGACCCTAACACAGGTAGGAGACAATCAGGTAGCGCAATTAACCTAGGATCTGTACTTCCTGACTGGACAGGTGGATGGGTAAATAATTTCCGCTATAAAGGTTTCAATTTAACAACAACTATAGACGTAAGATGGGGTGGAGTTATACGATCAGCTACTGTTGAAAATCTTCAGCAAGGCGGGTTGGTGACAGAAACGTTATTTGGAAGAGAAGGTACTTTTATTGATACAGAAGGTGTACTTGTAGACGCTAACGGTGTTGTATCAGAAAACAATGTGCCATTAGCAAATGCCGAAGATTTCTGGAGAGGATCTTTAGGTGTAGGTAGTGTAGTACAACCTTGGGTATTTGATGCTAGTTTTGTGAAATTAAGAGAAGTAGGTATATCATATACGTTACCTTCAAAAATGTTAGAAAAGACCTTTATTAAAGGTGCCACCTTTGGTGTAGAGGGTAGAAATTTAGCATTGTTATATTCTAAAGTTCCTCACATTGATCCAGAAGCTAGTTTGTTTGGTTCGGGCTCTGCAGGATTTGGGGTAGAAAGAGGAAATGTACCCTCAACAAGAAGTATTGGTTTTAATGTAAGACTAACATTTTAAATTTAAAAATTAAGAAAAGATGAAAAAATTAAAATTTATAATTTTGGTGTCTGCTTTAATGTTCGGTACATTACAATCTTGTGATAAGACCTTAGACATTAATACGGATCCATTGGCTGCTTCTTCAGCCGATCCAAATGCTGTCTTACCGTTTGTATTTGGTGAGTATTCAGCGAGAAAGGTATCAGAACTAGGTACCAGAATTTGCGATGTATCGCAATACATATCGAATACATTTAACAGCCCAAATAGAGGTGCTGCAAGTAATACATTATATGGTAACACTTGGGGCGTTTTTTTCTCAAATGTTTTAGGAAACCTATCTTTAGTAAAGGCCGATGCTGCAGCAGCTGGAGACACTAATAATAACGTGAATGCTATTGCAACCATATTAAGCGCACATGTTTTTTATGAGTTAACTAGTTTATATGAGGAAATCCCATTTACAGAAGCTTTAGATGGCGCCCAATTTCCTACACCTGTATTTGATGATCAACAAACTGTTTTAAATGGTGTTGTTGCCATGTATGACGAAGCTATTGCTTTGATTGACGCTATTCCATCTTCTGGAGTATTTATTCTTACACCTTCAAGTGATATGTTTTATGGAGGTGATATGCAAGCATGGAGAAGATTAGCTAATTCTTTAAAACTTCGTACCTTAATGATGCTAAAAAATGGAGGTGCGAATGTTGACGCGCAAATAAATACTGCTTTAGGACAGCCATTAATGGAAAGCAACGATCAAGCTGCTATAACATTGTATTCCGGACAGCCTGGAGCTACAAATGCTATGTTAGGAATTATCACACGTTTCTTTGGCCCAGATAATGAAAGCCAAGACATCTTTGGTCCCGGTGATCCAATTGGTGAATTGTTAGATGGTTCTGGTGATCCTCGTTGGGATCTTTGGGTGGCAAGAAATGATCTTCCTCTACCAGGAAATGATCTTTTCCCAGATCCAACAACATCTGTGTTAAGCAATAATATTATTAGAGGAGATTTACCAGATATGCTAATGATGCCTGCTGAAATTGACCTATATAAAGCGCAACTCGCTTTAGAAGGTGTAGCCGCTGCTGGTGATGCAACTACCAATTATGAAAATGGTGTAAGAAACGCTATTAAGTGGTGGGGGCAAGATATTCCAGGTGTATTAGCAACAGTATCTGATACAGATATTGACGCTTATGTTAATAGTTTAGGTGCTCCGACCTTAAATGATGTATTTGAGCAACAATATTTAGCAGCATTTTTACAGCCAGTAATGGCTTGGAATATTTGGAGAATAAACAAGGTACCAGCCTTAGATCCACCACCTAATACAACAATTGGTACTATTACAAGAAGATTTATTTATCCACCAGATGAAGTTGGTTCAAACCCTAATACACCGGATAATCTACCAACTGAAACCCCAATGTGGTTTGAAAATTAAAAAAGTATATTAAGATGAGAAAAATTATATATATAGTATTCGTTTCGGTTATGATGTTAACCGGATGTTCAGAAGATTTTGAAATAAATGATAATGAACAAGGTCTTAATGGAGAGTTATTATCAGGAAAATATGTGGCTTTTGCCGCTCCAGGAGCAACTATAACAGCAGACGCAGTTGATGTTGAAGAGGGAAGTTCTTCTGGTGATGATATAGAGGTAGAAATACCTTCAGGTTCAGTTTCTGATGTAACAGTAAATTTTACCTTCAGTGGTACAGCTGTTTTTGGTACTGATTTTACCGTTGCTGGTGCTACAAGTGCAGGTGGCAGTGTTGTAATACAACATGACCCAGATGCACCAGATGCTACTGATGTATTTGATCATGCGGATATCATAGTAAACGCTTTATCTGATGGCGTGGTTGATGGTGATAAAACCTTAATAATAACGCTTACTAGTGCTTCCAGTGCTGATGGCGATATTCTTGTAGGCAGGGGTGGTACGGATTTATTAAGGTCTCAAACAGTTAATATCATTGATGTTGACGAAGATACAGCTACTAACTAATTTCTATTTAAATTAGAAGATTATTTATAAAAACCACCTTTCGCAAGGTGGTTTTTTTATGCCTACTATTTAGTTTACTTTTGCCTCATGCAAAACGAACAAAAAATATTTGGGATTAGAGCTATTATTGAAGCCATAAATTCGGGTAAAAGCATAGAGAAAGTCTATCTTCAAAAAGGACTCAAAGGTGCTTTATTTTCTGAATTAAATTCGTTGATAAAAAAACACTCTATTTCAAGTAGCTATGTTCCTATGGAGAAATTAAGTTCACTTTCAAAAAATCAAAATCACCAAGGTGTAGTTGCAAAAATTACTGCTATTAACTTTCATGATCTTGAATCTATTTTAGAAAAGAATCAAGATAAAAAATTTATTTACTTGCTTTTAGATCAAGTAACAGATGTACGTAATTTTGGTGCCATTCTCAGAACTGCAGAATGTACTGGTGTGAATTCAGTTATCATACCATCCCAAGGAAGTGCTCCTTTAAATGCTGATGCCATCAAGACCTCTGCAGGTGCTGCTTTTAATATACCTATTTGTAAAGTAAATCATCTATTGGATGCTGTATATATGTTACAAGCTGAAGGTATTCAAATAGTATCAATAACAGAAAAAACCAACGAATCTATTTACGATATTGATTTCAACAAACCAACTGCCATTATAATGGGCTCTGAGCACAAAGGGGTCTCTCCTTCTCTATTAAAAATATCAGATTATAAAGGTAAATTACCAATGCATGGTACTATTGAATCATTAAATGTTTCAGTTGCAACGGGTGTGGCATTGTATGAAATTATACGCCAAAGGCATTAAAATTACTCCTCTTCCTCTGATTTTAAGAATACTACTTCACCCTTTTCATCAAGATAAAACTCTGAGTCATCTTCAATATGCTCATCCTGCCAATGAAAGGAAGGCTTTTGAGGTCCATAATTCTTGTAAATAATTGCAAACAGTAATCCAACTAAAAAACCTGATAAATGTCCCTCCCAGGATATTTTCTCTTCAATTGGAAAAATATACCAGATCATGCTACCATATAAAAAAATGACAACCAATGAAACAGCTATTAGCCGATTATACTTTCGAATAATTCCGCTAAAAAATACAAAACTAAATAGTAAATAAACCATTCCACTAGCCCCTATATGATAAGATGGTCGTGCGATCACCCAGGTAAATACACCACTCAACACTAAACCATATCCTAATATTTTAAATGCTATTTTTCTGTAGAAATAAAAAAGTGATAACATTAAAATAAATAACGGCACAGAATTATTAAATAAATGCCTAATACCACTATGTATAAAAGGTGAAAATACAACTCCTCTTAATCCTTTTAATGTTCTTGGATATACCCCAAACTTATTAAAGTTATAACCAAACTTAACTTCAAACCAGTAAATAATCCATAGAAAAAGAACGGTATATAATGGTATTGCCAGCGTAGCAAGTGTAAACCTAAATTGTTTGATTTCTTCCGATTGCATAATTTTCAATTAGCAATAATAAAACCAATATTACAAACCAATACAAATTGTCATGTTTTTAATTTGCTACAGCTCTTTTCTTTTCTCTATTTTTGTTATATGAATACGCCTTTAGCTGAACGAATTCGACCTAAAAAATTAGACCATTACATTAGCCAACAACATTTAGTTGGTGAAAATGGAGCATTAACTCAGCATATCAAAAAAGGTGTTATCCCCTCACTTATTTTTTGGGGACCTCCAGGAACCGGTAAAACTACATTGGCTAACATCATTGCTTCTGAATCAGGAAGACCATTTTACACTCTCAGTGCTATTAATTCTGGAGTTAAAGATATACGAGATGTTATAGATAAGGCCAAACAAAGTGGTGGTCTGTTCACTACAAAGAATCCTATTTTATTTATTGATGAAATTCATAGGTTTAGTAAATCTCAACAAGATTCATTATTAGCGGCTGTAGAAAAAGGATGGGTAACCCTTATTGGTGCTACTACTGAAAATCCGAGTTTTGAGGTTATTCCTGCACTACTCTCTCGTTGTCAAGTTTATATTTTAAATTCTTTTGATAGAGATAATCTCATTGCACTTTTAAAAAGAGCAATGAATGAAGATGAATATATTTCTAAAAAGAGAATAGAACTTAAAGAATTAGATGCGTTGTTTCAGCTTTCGAGTGGAGATGCGAGGAGATTGTTGAACATTTTTGAACTTATTGTTAATTCAGAAGAGGAACCTATTACTATAACCAATGATTTGGTTCTCGCTAAGGTCCAGAAAAATGTAGTTAGGTATGATAAAACAGGAGAGCAACATTATGATATTATTTCAGCATTTATAAAATCAATTAGAGGTAGTGATCCTAATGGTGCCGTCTATTGGTTAGCCAGAATGGTTGAAGGGGGTGAGGATGTTAAGTTTATTGCCAGAAGGATGATCATTTCAGCTTCTGAAGACATCGGTAATGCTAATCCAAATGCCTTGATTTTGGCGACAAATACGTTTCAGGCTGTTTCTATGATAGGATACCCTGAAGCTCGTATTATTTTAAGTCAATGTGCTTTATATTTAGCCAATTCTCCAAAAAGTAACGCCTCATATGCTGCCATTAAAACTGCTCAGCAAAAAGTTAAGGAAACAGGTGATCTTTCGGTGCCATTACATTTACGAAATGCACCCACTAAGCTAATGAAAGATCTGAATTATGGTAAAAATTATCAATATGCCCATGATCATCAAGATAACTTTGTAGATCAAGAATTTTTACCAAATGAAATAGCAGGTACAAAACTTTATGAGCCTAGTAATAATGCAAGAGAAAATAGTTTTAGAGAATTTCTTAAGAGAAGATGGAAAGAGAAGTATGACTATTAAAATTTAATGGTCAATTCCTCTTTTGCTAACGCTCCATTCTTATAGTATTCTACAAACCACTTATCACTTTCTTTATATAAAACGCCTGCGTTATTTTTAAGAAAATAACGGTCTTGAGTAGCAGCTTTTAAAGCTATAAAAACAACTTTAGGAGTACTATCAACTAACTGAAATCCATTTTCTATAGGCTGAGCATATAATATATTAGATGATACTTTAGGCTGCTCTTGAATTGCTACTTCATTTTCAACTGGTTCTACTTGATCTTCTATAATTTTTTCTTTGTTTTCCTCCACTACTTTTACAACTTCTTTTTGTTTTGATTGAGCAGCTTCTTTCTGTTGTACTTCTAAGGCTTCTTGCTGCCCTTTTGCGACATTAGAAACTGGTTTTGCAGCAATGGTAGCATTACTATCATAACGATAATCTAAAGCCTTTACAGATTCAAAAGCTTTTCTAACGGCCTCTTGATAACCTCTCTTATATTCTTTAATCTTACTCTTGCCTTCATCTGAACTAAAAACAACAGAACCTCTACAATCTTCAAGATTAATAACAATTTTTGTGGTAAACATATTCGAATTGTTTGCAAGCTTCGTTTTCAAGCCTAAACACGGATTATCATATAGATCTTTCGGTTGATCTTCACCTTCATTAATTACCTGAAACCCCTGTTTCTCAAATAAAAATTTTGTCAATGAATTTAATTGATATTGGTCTTCGCTTTTTTGAAAATCAAATTGTGTAGGAACAATCACATATTTATAACCATTAATATTGGTTTGAGCTCCAACAAAAAAAGTAAAACAAAAAGCTATTGCAATAAGAAAAGGGAGTGACTTTAGTTTCATTTCAAATAAGATTTAAGAGATAGCAATTTAAGGATAAATTCCTAGGATTTAATCTACCACCCAGTTAAAACCAAATTGAACTGAAAAACTTTTACTTTTTGAAATATCTCTATAGCCCAAAATATTATCAATTGTAGTATAGAAATTAAAGTTTCCTAAATAGGTAGATGCTCCCAAGCCAATATTACTTAAACTATAAGAATCAGCAGTATATGTTATTTTAGCTCTTAAAAAATTTGTTATCCTTCTATAGTAAAAAGCTGATAAAGCTACTTGTGGTTGCTTAGTTCTAAAAACAGAATATAGCTGTACACCTACTTCATTTTGGCGGAATTTAGTATCATAAATGGGGGTTGGACATAGTGTGCCTTTTCTCTTTGTTCTTCGCTCAATTATATCTCCAAACTGATAAGCTGCCCCAATATTTAATTTAACAGGGCGCATTATTATATAAGTATTTGAAGTTTCAACTCTATTCAGGGCCTCATCAAACTCTACAAGTAAGCTATCCCAATAATCAATTCTATCATCTGAATTGGGAGGGAAAAGTAAACCAATCCCGTTAAGGTCATAATCTCCTCTTAATTTATGTGTATTTACATTTTTACTATAACTTACAAAACCTAAGTCAAGTAAACTTCCACTAAAAATAATATCGTCTTTATAACGATACGTAAAACCAAAATCAAGGCCTAAACCCAGATTACCACTAAAAAAAAGATTATTTAGTGTGGCACCAACAGGATTATTTGACAAAGCATCATTACCAATAATGCTAGATGTACGAATGGCTGCATTTACATTTCTAAACTGATGTTGATAAGTATTAATAGTACCTTGAACTGTTGTGAGTGTACCTTTATTATTTGTTGAACTTATATTATATGCTCCTGAGTATAACTTAGCACGAGCACCTAAAGTCAATCTTTCATTTATCTTTCTGGAAACTCCTGCATGGATAACAGATAATAACTCTCCTTTAATACTTACATGACTCATATCATAAGGCCTGTTCAATAAAACTGTTCCGTTCTCATCTGTGTTCCCTTGATAGAATAAAATAGCCGCGTCTTTAGGATAGTAATTGATAAAATCTAACTCTTGATATAAACCAAAACTAAAATAATCTTTATTGTTCTTTGATTTAAAACCCATATTAATAAGCTCCAATTGTTGATTAATACTCACATGATCATTAGTACTTAAATCAAAAATCAAGCTTCTTAACTTATCATTGATATCAATACCATCATCAGCAAAAAGATCATGCACGGTTAATCCCTTAGAGTTAGCTTCTAAAGAAAACCCTGATAGTAAAGGAAAACCAATATGTTTCTCAAAAAGAACTTCACTCCCAGGATTAGTCATTAAATTTTGAGGCACATCTTTAAAACCAAATAAAACTTGCTTATTCTGCGCAGTTGTTAAATTAAAAATCAATAAAAAAATAAAAACAACTTTTCTAACCATTAGTTAACTAATAATGTAAATAGTGCCGAAGATTTTAATTCTAACTGCATAGGCTGATTGATATCTAGCAATGTAGTAGAAGGTTGTAATCTTATGGTCACATTAATTTGGCTAGAGGTTTTTAAGGAATTTAGTTCAGCGTTTTCAAATAAAAATTGAACTGTATTTTGTGAGTTTGCATTAATAGTAAGGCCTCTTGACTGTGTAATTTGATTTGAACTATCTAAAAAATTTATAGTAATCTCAAAACTCCTATCAAAAGTATTTAGGGTTTCAAATTCAAATACAGCCTTTACAATATTATCTTTAATATAACTTTGAGAAAAAACATCAAACGTAGAAAGATCTATTATTTCAGGAAATTCTTGTGTACCTGTTTGATTTAAAAATTTTGTCTGATCTACTTGAAAGTAAACTACTGAAGCTGCAAAATTCTGAGTAACCTCTATATTTTCAGTTTGACTAAAATCTAAATCACTGGAACAAGAAAACAACAGAAAAATTAAAAAGATAGGGGTTAAGAATCGCATAAAGCAAAAACTATATAAAAAGAACGGTAGTAAATTACAGATATTGCTTCAATTGCAATAAATGATCAATTGATTTTAATCCATTTGTAGCGGGTTCATTTTCAAAATTACAGAAGATAGCATCCATATTGATATTCATAGCACCTTGAATATCAGCTTCCAAATTATCACCAATCATAACACAGTTTTCAGGATTAGCTTCTGCAGTTTCTAAAGCAAATTTAAATATTTTAGGGTTAGGCTTTTTTACACCTACACTTTCAGAAGTAATAATATGCTGAAAATATCCGTCTATACCAGATTTTTTTAGTTTTAACCTTTGTACCTCATCAAAGCCATTGGTTATGATATGTAAGTTATATTTGGATTTTAAATAATTTAATATTTGAATTGTGCCATCAAATAATTGATTATAATTTGGTAATTGGTCAATATAAACTACAGCTAAATGATCAATAAGGTCATCACCAATACTATATTCAAGTTTATTAAAAGTATCTTTTAATCGCCTATAACGTAAATCAGGTTTTGAAATTTTTTCCTCTCTAAACAATTTCCAATAAGCATGATTAATTGGTTTATAATGCAATAAAAATTCATTGACTTCAACTTCAATATTGTTCTCATTTAAAATAAATCGAAAAGCATTGGCTGAATTTGTTTCAAAATCCCATAAGGTATGATCTAAATCAAAGAAAACATGTTGAATCTGCATAAATCAAAATTAGAAATTAATATGTAATCTAAAACTACTTAGTCTTTATATTTGCTTTAAATTTTCTTTTGAAAAAAAAATTGCATATACTTTTTTTGTGCGGGTGGTACCCATCTAGAGTTCTACCTACAAATGGTGATTTTATTCAGCGCCATGCCCAAGCGGTAAGTTTAAAACATAAAGTATCAACCTTACATATTATTTCAGATAGTGCAATGACTAAAGAAATAGAAATTGTTAATAGTAACTTTAAAGGAGTTCAACAGTATATTGCATATGTTAAAACTGAAAAAAATCCAATTAAAAAAGCCTGGGCATTCTATAGAGCATACAAAAAACTCCTAGCTAAAATAATTGATTTTGATCTAATACATTTAAACATTATATATCCGTTTGGCTTACTTGCTTTACATCAAAAGTGGTTTTTCAAAAAAGAATATATCATATCAGAACACTGGACGGATTACAAATACCCATTGTCAAAAAAAATTAGTCTAATTCAAAAATTGCTTTCAAAATTAATTGCTAAAAATGCCTCTTTTATTTGTCCAGTTTCAGATGATTTAAAAAATTCTATGGAATCTTTTGGAATAAACGGAACTTATTACAAGGTTCCAAATGTTGTTGATACAGAAATTTTTACAATATCTGAAGACTCTTTAGAGACATTCAATCTTATTCATGTTTCAAATATGATTGATGAATACAAAAACGTATCTGGAATTTTAAAAGTTTTTGCCCAGCTCCAAAAGAAAATACCAAATATAAACTTAAAGCTTATTGGTAGTAATGCTCATAAATATCAAAACGTAATCCGCGAACTTAATTTAGATTCCACTAAGTGCACAATAATAGAGCACATCTCTCAAAATGAATTATCTAAACACCTTCAACAATCTAATTTATTCATTTTATTTAGTAACTATGAGAATCAACCTTGTGTAATTTTAGAAGCTTTTTCTTGTGGTATACAAGTAATTTCTACAGATGTTGGGGGAATTAGTGAATTTTTTCCAAGCAATTTTGGAAGACTTATTCCTGCTGGGGATGAAAAAGAATTGTATACTACAATTCTCCATTTCTACCATTCAAAATATCTGACTGCTGATAAAAAAGAAATGCATACATATGTATCAGAAAATTTTAGCATGAAACATGTAGCTAACCATTTTTCTGACCTCTATTATAAAGCATTAAAGTAATAACTTATGTGTGGAATTTCTGGAATTATAAATCTAAACCAAAGAAAAGACAATGCTGAGTCATTATTCTTAATGACTGAAAGTATGGTAAAAAGAGGTCCTGATGATGAAGGTTATGTTTTATTTGACAATCACTATACACAATACCATGGCAATGACTCTCTAGTTAAAAATTCCAATCACATTTACAATTCTTTTAATCAATATTTTAACGTTGGATTTGGTTTTAGGCAATTAAAAATTATTGACCTTTCTAACAAGAGTCATCAACCAATGTCTGATGAAACCCAAAAGTATTGGATAATTTTCAATGGTGAAATCTATAATTATAAAGAACTGCAAAAAGAACTCATAGGTTTAGGATATACTTTTTTTTCTAGTTCAGATACTGAAGTACTACTTAAATCTTATATAGAATGGGGGGATGGAGCTTTGAAAAAATTAAATGGAATGTTTTCTTTTTCCATTTTTGATAAAGTGAAGAATACATTGATTATTGCCCGTGATAGAATTGGCATTAAACCAGTTTACTTCTATAAGAACTCAGATCATTTTATATTTGGCAGTACTATTAAGTCAATTATTTCATCAAAAATCTATATACCCAACATTAATTGGGAAGGTTTATGGCAGAATTATAGATTTTCAATAGCTCAACGACCGCACACATGTTTTGAAGATATTAGTGCTTTAGAACCGGGCCACTTCTTAAAAATCAATCTAAATGATAATTCAATACTAAAAAATCAATATTGGGAAATTCCGATAAACACCCAAGATCATTCTTTATCTGAAAAAGATTCTATTCTACTTATTGAAAGTGAACTAAAAAAAGCAATAAATTATAGGTTAATCTCTGATGTTAATATTGGCACTTTCATGAGTGGAGGAATTGATTCAAGTTTGGTTTCGGTTCTAGCTGGTAAAAAAAAGCCTAACATTAAAGTACTAACATTAGGTTTTAAAGAATTTAAAAAATTAGATGAAGTATTACAAGCAAGCGAAACGGCAAAGAAAGAAAAACTAAATCATCAGATTCATTATACTAATGCTTCAGATGCTATTAAAAACCTTCAACAAACAATAGATGCTTATGAAGAACCCTACTTTCATTTATCAGCAAATTTTGTACTGGCTAAAATGGCCTCAGAAAATAATTTAAAAGTAGTGTTAAGTGGTTTAGGTGGAGATGAGCTTTTTGGTGGTTATGATGTCTATAATAAAATATCTCTGTGGGAAAAAACTAAAAAATTCAAGCATATTATTGGATTGATACCGCAAATACATCAAAAAATTAGAAAAGGTCAAGAACTTTCATCATATAAAACCGTAGGAGAATTTTATTCTCACTATTATACGAACTTCTCAGATTCTCAAATTGCAAAACTATTTCAAAAAAAACACAACACAAAAACCCTTTTAAATAGCTTATACTCAAAAGACTATAAATTCACTGATGTTTTTGACGAAATAAGTTTTTATAACTTAAAGTCATACATTGGCAACCATCAAACAAGAGCTTTAGATCATTCAACTATGGCATTCTCAATTGAAGGCCGTTTACCACTACTTGATCATAATTTTATTGAAACTGCTTTTAGAATTCCAACCAAGTATAAACTAAAATATGGTCTTCAAAAATATATATTAAGAGAAGTGGCTAAAAAGTATATATCTAAAAGCAGTATTGAAATGGAAAAAAGGGGGCTAACACTTCCATTAAAAAACTGGGTATTTAATGAATTAAAAGAATTGGTTTATGACTCAATAAATACGTTAAAAAATAGGCAAATCCTTAACAATATGTATATTGATGAAATTTTAAAATCTAAAAATGAAACCAAAATTTGGCAACTTGTATCAACAGAGTTGTGGTTACAAAATTTCTTTGAGAACAGTTGAAAATAATTAAAAAATATATTCAAGATTTTTTAAATCGATCAGGTTCATATGTCTTAATAGCATCAGTAATTGCTAGGTTACTTTCTTTCTTTGCTTCCTGGATAGCTCTACAGTTAATTAATAATAAAGAGCTAGGTGAAGTAATTTTTGCATTTAATATCATATCATTTATAATCCCTATAGCTGGATTAGGCATGCATCAGAGCCTTATTCGTTATGGAGCATTATTAAAAACAAATAGTGGGAAAGATATGCTTTTTCATTTTGTTTTAAAGAAAGGATTAGCAGCATCAAGCATACTCATACTTCTAATTATAATCGTAAGTTTTTTTGTCAATTTTTCTTTTGCTAATACACAATATTATCTAATAATTCTATCCTTTATAATATTACCCATGTATATTTTTGAATTGATAAAAATTCAATTTAGATTAAAACATGATAACAAATCTTTTTCAATAGCAGAATTTGGTTACAATTTAATATTGGTGATAAGTGTATTTTTAATGAGTTACCTGTTTAAAGAAAAAGGTTACATAATTGCACTAGTTATTACTCCCTTGATAGCCTCTCTAATATTTATTGGTAAATTGAATATAAATTTCAAAGAAACATATCACTTCACGTTTATAAACTTTTCTTTTTATAAATATGGTTTTTTTGCAAGCTTGTCAAATGTAGTAACGCAATTACTATTTGTCATTGATATTTTCTTGATAGGTTACCTTCTTAAAGATGCAGAAATGGTTACCAATTATAAATATATCAGCTTAATTCCATTTAGTATTCTTTTTTTACCTCAAGTATTTATAAATACTGATTTTGTAACCTTTACTGAAAATATATATGACAAAAAATTTATTAAAGATTATATAAAGGGTTACATGTATTTCTTTTTCATTGTCAGTTTAAGTGTAGTAATTTTCTCATTTCTCTTCTCCGTACAAATTTTAAATATTTTTGATAGTAGCTTCAAACAATTCTCTGACAGTTTTCTTATTCTAATTATTGGCGTTTGCGGAATTTTAATATTTAGAGGCTTATTTGGAAATTTACTTTCTTCAATAGGTAAAGCACATGTGAATTATTATATTGCAACTATAGCTTTGATTATTAATGGAGTTTTCAATTATTATTTAATTCCGAAATATGGTATTAAAGGAGCTGCAATAACTTCTTCTATTTTAATGTGGTTTACAGGAATTATTAGTTGTATTTGGTTTTTAATGATTTATAAGAACTCAGATTTTCATGTTCCTAAAAACATCAAATAATTTATCGTTTTTTATTAAAAAATACTCTTTTTGCGATGCGCCAAAACTTTTGAAATAATTGGCTATGCTTAAAATAGAAGACCCTCCAAAATTAAACTCATTGTATTCCTTTTGGTATTTATAGATTGCTCTGTCTATTAAAAAAGTATTTGCGCCGTTGTTTCGATTGTTAAAATCTGTTGAAGAAACCAAAATGGTAACCACTTTTTTATGTTTCAACAGAAAAGCAGACGCCACTAATTGTTGATTGGCATCATAAATTGAAAGTATTTCCCCTTTCTTCTTATTGATACAACAGTTAATCAAATTGGTTAATGTATTATAATCGTTTTCATTAATTTTTGGTATTCTTTTTCCTACATTTTCTCTGAAAAGTTTTACTAAGTGCTCAGGATCATAATCCCATTTTTCAACTAACTTATTTTCAAAAGCCCTCCGTAAATCTTTTTGTCTATCTTTTCTGTAATTACGTTTAATAATTTTATATTCATTATTTAGAGATAAACATTGAAATCGTTTTTTTCTACCATTTTTTAAAATACTTTCGTTCACATTCTCTGTATTCATTCTTAGCTCAATAAACCTAAAATGCTTATAAACTTCTTTTAAAAATTTACTTTCATCTACATCATTAGAAGTAAAAAAGATACCTAATTCTAATAACCAAAAGGGAGGATATACGTATTTCATAAAATACTTCTTCCTCCATGGCAGTGGCATTACTGCTTCATAATCATCAAGTACCAGAACGCTCCAGTTATCTGCTACAATATCTAAATACCAACTATAGGCATAAATTCTTGAATTATGAGCATTTGCAATACAACTATCATATTTTTCAATATCTAAATTGTTTCGGGTAAGATACTGTATCATTGACTCAATACTGAAACTTGTTTTAAAATATCAATGTATAATTTCTTCCAGCGTCGCCATTTACCTCGATTGCTTAAAGTTTCATTATGAAACAAAAGAATAAATGTGCCATTCACATTTTTTACTTCCCGAATAAGATTTGTAATACTCTCATAACTTCTTTTGGTTGATAGATCTAAGTAATCCTTTAGCGTTACATCCATAACAGCAAATGGAAAAATTTTAAGTGGTGTCTGAATTTCAAAATCAAGATCATAAAAATAAAAAGGTGTACAGGTACTTGCTCTAAATCCATAGTGTTGTGCATACCCCATAGAATAATCTTCGGTAATCTCAAGATTTATAAGATTTTGATATGTGTCAGGCATTGCCAATCTTAAATAATGTTGCCTAGATCTTTCTGCAGGAAAGTTGGTAATCTCTTCTAAACGCTTCTTTTCCTTTTTCAACTTGGTTTCATTTTTCATTGTAAAATATGATGGGTGTAAACCTATTTTACAATAATCTGCAACAGACTTTATTAAAGACCTATATCCTGAATTTCTTGAAGAGGTATTCTTATCAAAAGTGGTGTACTCACTCACTAAAAAGAAAAAAATAGTGGATATTCCATATTTCTTCTGCAAATCTATATAGTCTTCAAACGTGTCAAAAGGATCTTCTTGAAATCCTAATATTGTAGCTGTTCTATTCCACAGCTCTCCAAATTTTAAAGAGCTTAAATCTCTTAAGTAACCGCCAATTGAACGAACAATGCCTTTATTTTTATAACAATAAGTAACATCAACATCTACTGTTGAAACAAATTCAAACTTGCGTTCTTTGAATTGAATTTTTGGGTAGCGTTCAATCAAAATATCTTTGAACTTATAAGCCCAATTATCTATTAAGGGCTTTTCTAAAAACTTATATTGAAAAGCTAAGCTCTCTTTGGCAGGAAATCGTTCAAAATCATCTTTCACATGAGGCAAATACTCCTCGTACCTACTCAAAAGGTAGAATGATGCTGCAAAAACATCAAAAGGTATACTAGCAGGTTGTCTATACAAAAAGAAACAGGGTTCGCTTTGCCATTGACCTACTTTTATTTCTATATCATTAATTCCTTGTTCAAATAGAAGATTTTCACTACGTACAAAAATCTCATTACTTAATGGTTGCTTTCCATAGGTTAATTTTAATCCGTTATGAGCTATAAACGTCTCAACCTTGGTGGTAAATTCTACTTCTAATTGTAGTATCCGGGTGAAAAAATGTTTGAACGTATAGGTAAGTCGAGGTGTGACTTTATGTGTATAAACTAATAGCATTAATGCATCATATTACTATCTGCAAAGCTAAAGTACTCTTTTTCGGTAATAATCAGATGGTCTAACACCTTTATGTCTAGTGTTTCACCAGCACGTTTAATTTTATTAGTTAAGCTTTTGTCTGATTCACTTGGTTGCAGCTTGCCAGACGGATGATTATGACACAATATTAAACCTGTAGCTAATAACTCAATAGCTTTATTAAAAATAATTCTAGAGTCTACCAAAGTTCCGGTTAAACCACCTTTACTTAATCGAAATTTATGAATTATTTTATTAGAGTTATTCAAATACAATACCCAAAATTCTTCATGAGTTAGTTCACCTAAAATGGGATTCATGACTTCAAAAACCGATTTACTACTGGTAATCTTTGGTGTACTTAAAGCTTCTTCTAATCTACAGCGTCTTGCCAATTCTAATGCCGTCACAATACTTATCGCTTTTGCCTCGCCTATTCCTTTAAATTTTATCAAATCATTTACAGATAATTTTCTAAACGCATTTAAGTTGTTTTGCGAAGAGTTTAGCATCTTTTTTGCCAAATCTACAGCACTTTCGTTTCTACTCCCTGAACCTATTAAAATAGCTATCAACTCAGCATCAGATAAAGATTCTTTTCCTTTTTTAAGTAATTTTTCACGAGGCCTATCATCTTCTTTCCATTGTTTAATTGAAAAAGATTTTGAGTTCAACTTCATATCACAAACGATTTAGGTTTTTAAAGATATAAAAGAAAAAAGTAATACTTTTGTCACTTATTTATTGCATTCATACATTCAATGAAAATAGTCATTGCTGGAGCTGGTGAAGTAGGATTCCATTTAGCTAAATTACTCTCATACGAAGCTCATAATATTACCTTAATTGATCTTAATTCTGACCGATTGGGTTATGCCGAGAATAAGCTGGATATTAAAATAATTAGTGGTAATTCCACCTCTATATCCACATTAAAAAGTGCTAATATTTCCTTAGCAGACCTAGTTATAGCGGTCACATCAAACGAATCCATAAATATTACCACTTGTGCTCTTTCAAAAAGATTAGGTGCTAAAAGTACCATTGCCAGAATTAACAATTCAGAATTTATTGAGAATAAAGATGAAGTTGATTTTACTGAATTAGGTATTGATGAATTAATTTCCACTGAAGAATTAGCTGCTATTGAGATAAAAATGATGCTCAATCAAGCTGCCTTTAACCATATGCATGAGTTTGAAGACGGGCAGTTAAGCATGTTAGGAATAGTCCTTTCAAAAACAGCTCCTTTCGTGGGTATGTCTGTCAAAGAGGCCGCAGCTACTTTTCCTGAGGTACATTTTATGCCTATTGCGATTCAAAGTGAACATTCTGATGATATTACAATACCTAGAGGTGATACCGTTTTTAAAAATGGGGACCTCGCTTATTTTGTGACTCAGAAAGAGGGTGTAAATGAGCTTTATAAACTTATTGGAAAAAAGAAAAAAGAAGTTAATAATGTAATGATCGTTGGTGGTAGTGCAATAGGTCTAAGAACGGCTGAAGAGTTATGTGCCAAGAAAATGAACATAAAAATTCTTGAGAACGAAAAGGAAAGGGCAGTAGAATTAGCAGATAAATTACCTAATGCACTTGTTGTTTATGGTAATGGGACGGATGTTGAACTTCTTGAAGAAGAAAATGTTGACCAAATGGATGTTTTCATAGCGGCAACCGAAAGTTCTGAAACCAACATTATGGCTTGCTTAGTTGCCAAATCAAAAAATGTAAAAAAGACAATTGCTTTAGCTGAAAATGTTGACTATTCAAAACTATCACATTCCATAGGTATTGATACTATCATTAATAAGAAACTGCTAGCAGCAAATAGTATTTTTAAGCATACCCGTAAAGGTGATATTGTTGAAATTGCTACTTTAAATAACCATAATGCAGAGATTTTAGAATTTCAAGTACGCGAAAATTCAAAAATCACGCGCAAAATAATTAGAGAATTAAACTTTCCTAGAGAAGCTACTATAGGTGGGGTTATTAGAGATGGAAAAGGAATGATTGTTCTTGGTGACTTTAGAATTCAAGCCAATGACAAAGTGCTTGTTAGCTGTCATGCTGATGCCGTTAATGCGGTAGAACAGTTTTTTGACTGATAAAAATTACATGCTGTAAATGAAAAAATTGAATGTAAAGATCATTTTTCAGATGATGGGGTTTTTGCTCATTTTCAACGGATCTTTTATGTTTATATCTGCCCTTATAAGTTTTTTCAATAAAGAAGAAGCTGTTAGTGGTATTTTCTTTTCTGGTGTGGTAACCTTACTCATAGGGATACTTTTTAGATTTACCAGTAAGGGGTTTAAAAAAGAAGTCAAGAAGCGTGAAGGTTTTATAATTGTTACATTAGGATGGATTTTGATGTCCTTATCGGGTTCCTTACCTTACTTGTTTACAAATTCTATTCCAGCATTTACCAATGCCTTTTTTGAAACAATATCAGGTTACACCACCACAGGAGCATCTATCTTGAGTGATATTGAAAGCATGCCCAAAGGTATTCTCTTTTGGCGTAGTACCACACATTGGATTGGTGGTATGGGAATCATTGTTTTAACAATTGCCGTATTGCCATTACTGGGAATTGGTGGTATGCAAATGTTTGCTGCAGAAGCGCCTGGACCTTCAGCAGATAAACTACATCCAAGAATTACTGATACTGCAAAACGACTTTGGTATATCTATTTAGGATTAACAGTAACAGAAGCTTTGCTTTTAAAAATAGCAGGAATGAGTATGTTTGATGCTGTAAATCATGCAATGAGTACACTATCTACTGGGGGTTTTTCTACCAAAAATGCTAGTGTTGCTTATTGGAATGATCAACCTGCCATTCAATATATTATCATTGTATTTATGATTTTGGCCGGTACTAATTTTGTATTGAGCTATTTTGCATTTAAAGGAAAATTCAGCAAAGTTTTAAATGATGAAGAATTTAAAACTTATTTTTTTAATATTTTAGGAATAGCTGTTATTGTAAGCTTTGTTATTTTCTTAAAAGCTGAGGTTTCTGTCTTACCTACAGAAACTCAATTAATAGCTCACCCTATGGTTTTTGGAGAATTAGAAAGTGCTATTCGCCATGGATTGTTTCAGGTAACGGCCATAATTACTACAACAGGATTTGTTACTGCCGATTTTACTATTTGGACTCCTTTTCTGACTATTATATTTTTTATCCTAATGTTCTTTGGAGCTTCAGCTGGTTCTACGGCAGGTGGAATTAAATTTGTTCGTCATATCATTCTGATCAAAAATGGTTATTTAGAGTTAAAACGCTCTTTACATCCCAATGCTATTATTCCGGTACGATTTAATAAAAAGACCATTTCTCAAAATATTGTATTTAATATTATGGCATTTGTAATTCTATATGCTTTGGTTTTTGCTATAGGTTCCCTTGGATTTGGTATTTTGGGTATAGATTATGTAACTGCAGTTGGCGGTGCAGCATCTTCTTTAGGTAATGTAGGACCAGCATTTGGTGAGTTAAGCCCTGTAAATAATTTTGGCAGTTTACCTACAGCTGGAAAATGGTGGTCAGCATTTTTAATGCTCTTAGGAAGGTTAGAACTATTTACTATTCTAATTTTATTCACTCCTTATTTCTGGAAGAATAATTGATGCTAACTACTAAAGATCAATTAAATAGAAAGCTATCTTTTTCTGAAATCCCAAAAAGAATTATATCTCTTGTTCCTAGTCAAACAGAGTTATTGGTAGACCTTGGGTTAAAAGATAATCTCATTGGAATCACAAAATTTTGTGTACATCCTAAAGAAATAAGAAAAGAAAAAACAATTGTTGGGGGCACCAAAACGGTTAATTTTGAGAAAATATCTAATCTTAAACCCGATATTATTATCTGTAATAAAGAAGAGAATACAGAAGAAATTGTAGAACATGCAATAAAAGTATCGTCAGTTTATGTTTCTGATATTATGACTCTTGATGATAACTTAAGATTTATAAAAGATATGGGAATCATTTTTAATATTGAGGATATAGCAAAAGAATTAATTGATAAAATTCAAATAAAATTAATCTCTTTTAAATCTATCGTTTCAAAAAAAAATCAACAAAAAGTTGCTTATTTTATCTGGAAAGACCCATGGATGGTTGTGGGTAAAAATACTTTTATCAATGAACTTCTTAAATTAAATCGTTTTCAAAATATTTTTGAAGATAGAAATCGGTATCCTAATATAGAATTAGAACAATTGAAAACTTATGATCTAGATTTAATCCTACTTTCTTCCGAACCTTATCCGTTTAAAGAAAAACATTTTGAAGAAATAAAAAAATATACTAGCGCCAAAATCTTATTGGTAAATGGAGAATATTTTAGTTGGTATGGTTCTAGATTATTGAAGGCATTTGATTATTTTAAAACATTGTATTAAAAAACCACCTCGTTTGAGGTGGTTTGTATATACGTTTATTGCGGATTTTGAAGCATATTAGGATTCGCATCTAATTCTTCTCGAGGAATTAACCACTCCCACCGAATATCTCCCGCGGGTACTTCCAAAACATTATCTGCTAAAGCAGCATTATGATTTGCCCCGGTTCTGTCTAAAGGAAGATTTAACCTTTTTAAATCTAAAAACCTAAAGCCTTCACCCCAGAGTTCAATTCTCCTTTGAATTAAAATTTCATCAATTAATGCTTGACCAGTATTTGTTGACAGAGTATATGCTCCATCCCTTGTTGATACCATATCAAAAAGTGCCTGGGCAGCTACACCATCATTTCCTAATCTTGCTTCAGCCTCGGCCTCAATTAAATACATTTCAGCTGCTCTCATATGCGGAACGTCCATTGTGCTATCTCCATTGCCTACAGCCAAAAATTTCTGATTTGTATAAGCCCGTCTTTGATGAATATCTAATAAAGATTTACCCGATGGCAAGTTTAAGTGCTCTCCTGTAGGATCCCACAGTCCTTTTCTCACATCTGTATCAGGTATCAAATCATATAGCGTAGAATTTATGGATCTTGGATTACCACGAATTGCTGAGGAGCTAAAATTCCTTGAAATGTAAGCTCCATAAGTACCAAATCCATCATTTTGATCAGTAACTACCTGGCTTGCCCACATAAATTCAGAGTTGCTCTCAGAATTATTTTGAAAACCTAAACTATAGGTTTCTTGATCCATTAAATCAAAACCTTCTCTGGCTTCTTTAGCAAATTGAGATGCTAATGCCCAATTACCCATTGTAAGAGCAACTCTCGCCTTCACTCCTCTCGCAACCGCTTGATTAATGTGGGACTTATTTGCTCTAGGTAATCCTTCTAAAGCTACAATCGCTGCATCTAAATCATTATTAATCTCTGTATATACCTCTTCAACAGTATTTCTTGCCAGTTGTTCTTCTAAAGCACTCTTTTTATAAGGCACACCTAACTGAGAATTATTTCCTCCAGCAACATACCTCCCTCCATAGGTTTGAACCAACTGATAATGCGACCATGCCCTGTATACTAAAGCTTGACCTAGTATTTCATTCTTTTCTTCTTCTGGGCCTGTAGCATTTTCAATACCATTAATTAAAACATTCGCATTGGCAATTATTATATAATATGACCTCCACGGAAATTCAGCATAGAAATCAGTATCGCTTCTACCTGCTGTCCATTTATAAACTCTATTATGCCATTGCTCTCTATGTACAATTTGATCTTCCCCAAGTAAATCCATATGTATATAAATACCTCCTATACCGCAATTACCTTGAATATCATTCCAACGAGTGTATAGTGATCTATGAATTCCATTAATTACTGCCTTGGCCGTTGCTGTTGTACTAACAGCTTCGCTTGCAGCTATCTGATCTGTTGGTGTAGTTTCCAAAAATTCTTCTTTACAAGAATTAAAAACTAAAGCCCCAATAAACAATATTAAAATAAACTTTACTTTTTTCATTACTTTATAATTTTACATTTAAACCAAATGAAACAATCCTCGAAGGTGTGAATACATTTGAAGTATTTCCATTAAACTGTTGTTGAACATTTAGCCCTTTTCTAGCATTTATTGAGAAAACATTTTCTGCAGTCACAAATAATCTCAAACCAGAAATGCTTATTTTATCAGTGATAGAATCATTAAAATCATATGTTAGACTTGCCTGTCTTAAATTAAAGAAAGAAGCATCTGTTAACCATCTATCTGAAGTCGCGTCCCATTGAGATGAAAATGATGCGTCCATTCTAGGAACATCTGTAACATCACCAGGTTGTTGCCATCTTCTTAAAATATCGACATGTTTCGCGGTTCCGTAAGAGCCGGAACTCATAATGTCCCTATAGTTAAAGTCAAGTGTTTCTCCTCCTATTTGATATGTAAATAAGGTTGATAAAGAAAACCCTTTATAGTTCCACTGACTAATTATTGAACCTGTTAGATCAGGTATTGCCGAACCAGCATAATGAAATCTGGCATTGTTTGAGTTTGGTGTTACTGCAACTCCATTTATAGTTCTTACACCTGATGCTGTTGGATCCTCAGCGACAAATAAACCAGATCCGTCACTTGGATCTACACCATACCAATCTCTCAACCAATAGTCAAATAAACCCTTACCAACTTGTAATTTTTTTGTTCCGTTAATTATTTCACCTTGTGGTAATTCAGTAAATTCATTTTGAATTGTTGCAGCATTTACCGTAAGATTCCAAGAAAACTTTTCATTTTTAATAATATCTGCTGACAAACTTACTTCTATCCCTCGATTGAATAAAGTACCTATATTTTCCAACTTGCTATCTGCTCCATCTGAAAATGAAACCGGTACATTAAAAATTAAATTTTGTGATTCTTTATTATAGTACTCTACAGAACCTCTTATTCTATCAAAAAAACCAAACTCTATAGCCACATCAAAATTAGCACTTGTCTCCCATTCTAAATCTGGAGCTCCTAAACTTGCCCTAATAACACCGGGTTCATTTTGATTGTTATTATCTAACGCAAAAGTGGCCTGTGCAGGGTAATAATCAGGTACAAAAACATTGTTTACCAATTTCAAAATTCGACTATTTCCTAGTTCACCATAAGAAGCTCTAAGCTTCAACTGATTGATCCAAGAGGCATTAGCAATAAAGTCTTCTTTATCAATACTCCATGATCCTCCTAAAGACCAAAAAGTACCCCACCGCTTTTCATCAGTAAATCGCGAAGAACCATCAGTACGAATTGAACTACTGATAAAATACTTATTGTCATAGTTGTAGTTTAGCCTACCAAAATAACTATCATCTGTTGCTTCATCTCTTTGAGAAACCAAATCAGTGGTTTCAACAAAATTTATGAGTTCAAAGTTTCCTGCTGCTATTTGTGTTCTTCGAGTACCGTTTAAATCATCAATCTCTAATTGTTGACTTTCATGACCTGCCAAAACTTCAAAATTATGTACATCATTAAATGATCTTGTATAGTTCAATAATTGATTAAACCCGACAGTGCGAGTTCTAATATATTGTCTAAATCCTAACCCCGATGGTGCTCCATCACCAATTACTGTATTCCAGAAAAACGTGTTATAAAAATTATCTTCTTCATAACTCAAATTAGTTCTAAAAGTCAATCCGTCCATTAAAGTGATATCTACATATGTTTTAAGGTTAAGATTTGTAATCTCATCAAAGTCTACATCTAATTGTCTTTCTAAAACAACATGTCTACCTGTACTTGCTCCGCTCGGTCTATTATCATCTATATCGAATACTCTATTACCATCTGCATCAAGAATGAAGGCTCCCGTCACAGGGTCATGGGCATAAATTGGATAAATTGGCCCCATTTCTCTAGTAAACCTAAACGCATTTCTAAAACTAGTTGTAGTACCAAGTTGTCCTTGATTACTTTCTGATTTACTTCCAGCCAAATTGGCTCCTACTTTTAACCATGACTTGGCTTGATAATTAACATTTACTCTACCTGTAAATCTTTCAAAATCAGATTTTGTTAAGTAACCTTCTTCATCCAAATAACCAAATGAGGCAAAATAATCAGCATTTTCCGTTCTACCTTGATAGCTGATATCTGCTGTTCTTCTAACACCAGTTCTTGTTATTGCTCCTTCCCAATCAAAATCATTATAAAGTAACGAGGCACTTGGATTTAATTGCCCATTGACACCAACAATTTGATCATTTGGAACATTGAATGGATTATATCCTAGAATTCCGAAAATGTCATTACTAGCAGCCTGATTTGCAGCATCTAAATCTGCTTGGCTACCCACACCGGGAATCGCAGAAGTATTTCTTAATGCTTCCCACATTACGGGATAATATTGAAATGCATCTATCCTTTCATATTCTTCAATTGATCTATCAACAACAGCGGTTGATATATTTACAGAAAGCTCACCTCTACCAGTTTTACCTCTTTTGGTAGTAACCAACACAACTCCATTAGTTGCTTTATTACCATATAATGCCGTGGAAGAAGCGTCCTTTAGTATTGTAATATTCTCAATGTCGTTAGGATTAATATTTGATAAATTGCCGTTAATTGGAATACCATCAACCACATAAAGAGGAGCATTGGTCGCCGTAAAAGACCCAAATCCTCTAATTCTTATATTTTGTCCAGATCCTGGTTGCCCGCTGGCACTAGCAATAACTCCTGGTGATGCTCCTTCAATTGCCGTAGATAAATTAGTTATTGGTCTCTTCTCTATATCTGCAGTCTTTATTTGGGTTACAGAACCAGTTAGAGCTTCTTTACTTGAGGTACCATATGCTACAACTACTACCTCTTCTAATAAGTTGTCACTTTCTAGAATTACATTAATAATGCTTTGATTACCCACGGTTCTCTCAACCGTCCTCATACCAACAAAACTAAACTGTAAAACATCTCCGGCACTTGCAGTAATAGAATAATTACCATCAAAATCTGTTTCAGTACCTGTTGAAGTGCCTTTAATTACAATACTGACTCCTGGTAAAGGACCATCACCATCAGTGACAGTACCAGATACAGTTTTTGTCTGTGCTAATACCAGATTTAAAGTCACAAAGCAAAGTATTAGCATTACTTTTTTTCTAAATTTCATACATAAAATTTTAGTTAAACATTTGAATTAGTTGTACTGGAAAGAAAAAAGGCAGGCATACGAGTATACCTTTAAAAGAAATCAAAGTTTAGTGGAATTTTTAAAAATACAGCCTCATAAGACCTGCCTGAATTAATTCAAATACAGATCAAATAAACTGTCAAAAAGAATGATATAAGTTAAGCCTGACAATAGTTTACCACGCCGAAGAAAGTTTACCTAGCGTTTACAAAATAAAAAAGCGTGAACATGTTAAGTAAGTTCACGCTTTTTAGAGGTTTGATTATCCTTTTAGGGGTTATATCCTGGGTTTTGTTCTAAATTTGGATTAGCATCACGTTCTCTCTGTGGAATAGGTAATACCAAACTATTGGCATTATAAGGCAAGCTACCTATATTTTGCATTAACCTCCTTGCATCATGAATAGCATGGCCTTCAAAAGCTAATTCCCTTTCCCTTTCATTTAAAATATCATCAAGATTAACTGAAGCTAAGCTTGAAGCATTAGACCTATTTCTTATAGTATTTATATCTTCAAGAGGCGCAGCACCAGTTGCACTGCCTAATCTTTGATTAGCTTCAGCACGTATCAAATACATCTCAGCCAGTCTTAAAAACGGAATATTTGCAAATTCCGATTGCCATTTAGTAGTTGCTCTCCCTCTTGAGGTTAAATAAAAGAATGTCCTTCTCGTATCATTTGCATCGTCATAGATATCCAAAAAAAGATCATTTATTGCTACATCAGGATTACCAGACCTACCACCAAAAGCAGAACCAGCCCAAAACGTATTCATATCATTGGTTCCATCCTGACTCGTAATTTGCCAGGCAAAAATATCTTCGTCAGAATCCTCATTATTATTAAATGCACCATCAAAAGAAGAAGCTAATGAATGACCACTATTCTGGATAACATCATTCGCAGCTTGAAGTGCATTCTGATAATCGCCTTGTTGTAAATATACTCTAGCCAATAAGGCTTGAGCCGCATACCTATCTGCAAAAATATCATTTGATGTCGGCAACAAATCAACTGCAGAAGTAAGATCGGCAATTACCTGATTGTATACTTCTTCTACTGTATTTCTAGAAGGTTCTGTAACATCAGAAGGCGCTAAGACCGCTTCGAAAACAATGGGTGCTGCTAATTGACTATTTGTCTGTCCTGATTCATATTGTTGACCATAAAACCGTGACAGATCAAAGTAAGTCAATGCTCTCAAAAACTTTGCTTCACCTTCAATTTTATTCCTTTCATCTTCATCATCAAATTTGTCCAAATTCTCTAAAACAATATTTGCCTGATTAATGACCTCGTAACCATTCAGCCAAATATCTCTAACATTTACATTTGTAACAGTAATCTGTTTTAGATTGAACTCTCTTGGCTCCAAAAAAGTACCATTCCACTCTAAATTACCCGTATTGGCTAGTAATTCAGAGGTAAGATTTGTAAGACCGCCATAAATATTTTCTTCTAAAGTTGGTGTCTCTGCACTTCCATGTGCCGCTTCATCATAAATACCAACTAAAATATTACGAATATTTGCGGCACTACCAGTAGCAACTCCAGGCTCTAAACTCTGTTCAGGTTCTAAATCTAATTTACTATCACAAGATATAACTGCTGAAAGAAAAACTAGAATCAATGTAAACTTTATATATGTATTTTTCATAATTGTTATCTTTTAAAAATCCAGATTAAATCCGAGTGTAAATGTTCTAGCTGGTGGCGCTGAATAAAATGTTTCACCTACCTGAATATTATTTGCTGCTGCATTTGCATCAGCAGTTGATTCAGGATCGTAACCATCATAATCTGTAAATGTTAGTAGATTAAAACCAGTAAAATAAACTCTAATTCTACTAACATTCAGTTTTTCAAGTACAGAACTTGGTAAAGAATAACCCAATGATAAATTTCTCAATCTTATAAAGTCGGCATCCTGTAAATATCTAGTAGAATGCTGAGTACCATTAGATTCACCAAATCTAGCTTGTGGAACATCTGTAATATCACCAGGATTTTGCCATCTTCTTAATTGATCTCTCGTTTGGTTATCCCAGAAGTCTGCATTAGCTGATGCAAAACGGCCTTCAGAATTATAAATAGATGCACCCCACTGCCCTTGAAAAGTAAACGATAAATCAAAATCTTTATAGTTTAAAGTATTTGTTAACCCACCTATTACATCAGGATAAGGACTTCCTGCTATAATTCTTTGCGCTGCATTAGGATCTGTCGTGGTACCTCCACTACCATCATTCAAATTGAATAAAGCATCACCATTATCAGGATTAACACCCGCATATTCTACCATATAAAATGCTGAAGCAATTTCACCTTCACGTACAATATTTCTTCCTACAATAATATCACCACCTGGAAGACTTGTTATCTCATTTTTATTATAGGCAATATTGAAGTTAGTATTCCAAGTAAAATTATCAGTTTGAACATTCTTTGTATTCAATACAAATTCCACACCTTTGTTTTCCATTTCACCTACATTTCTAGTAATATTTGCAAAACCTGAAGTGCCCGGTAAAGGTTCATTTAATAAAATGTCCTCTGTATTCTTAACGTAATAGTCAATTTCTCCGCTAACTCTATTATTAAAAAAGCCAAAGTCTAACCCAATGTTATATTGATTTGTTGTTTCCCATTTTAGGGAAGGATCACCTAGCTGTGTCGGTGCTAATGCAGCCCGTTGGTTATATGGTGAACCTTGAAACAAGCTTCTACTTGCAAAATTACCAATACCCGCATTACCTGTAACTCCCCAACTAGCCCTTAGTTTTAGCAAAGAAAGTGTATTAGAGTCTATAAGAAAATCTTCTTCTGAAATAATCCAACCAATTGAACCAGCTGGAAACCAACCATATCTATTGTCTTCTCCAAATCTTGAGGAACCATCATAACGTAAACTACCTTTTAACAAATATTTATTATTAAATGCATACGTAGCTCTGGCAAAATAGGACAAGAAGTTAAAAGCAGTTCTACTTGAGCCTCCAGCTACAATATCTGATGCACTGTTTAACGTTTGTAGATCATCAGATGGAAATCCTTGAGCCTGTATAAATTGTAGTTTCCTTCTGGTTTCCTCAAAACTCATTCCTAGTACAATGTCTAAGTCGTGAACATCATTAAATGATTTGGTAAATGAAAAATAATTATTTGAATTATAGCGTTCTGTTTCTACGGCATTAGCTGTACCAAAACCTCCTACAGAAATTGATTCTGTCAAGCTTCCTGAAAAGCGTTCGGCGACTTGATCATTAAAATCATACCCAAATTCTGTTCTAAATTTTAAAGCTTGTATTATTGAATATTCAGCAAACAAGTTAGCTGTTGCACGCCATATATTTGTTTGAAAACTCCCATTAAACTCCTCCATTAAAAAATTATAATATAATGTGGTGTTATTGTTTGGAACACCATTATTATCAAATGCTCTAGAAATAGGCACCTGAGCTGTAGCCTGAAGTGGTGTTGCAAAAGCATTGTCATTTGAAATCCTGTTGATGATAGTCTTTGACAAATTAGTATTGATTCCTACTCTCCACTTTTCAGATATAGAATGATCAATATTGGCCCTAAAACTATATCTATTGAGTTCATTTCCTCTAACGATACCTTCTGTTTTATGGTAAGCCCCTGAAATAAAAAATCTTGTTTTTTCACTACCTCCAGAAACTGATACTCCGTAGTCAGAAGTATTTCCATTCACCAGTGCTAAATCTTGCCAGTCCGTATTAATCTCTCCTCGTCTCCATCCATCCCCTCCGGCAAAAAAATCAAATATACCATCTGCTGTACTACCAACATTCTCTCTTGATTCAGTAAAAAGTTCAACATACTCAGTTGCATTTAAAAAATCCAAAGTACTTGTAGCTTCACTCCACCCATAGGATGAGTTAATAGATACTTTTGTTTTACCTTGTTTACCCGTCTTAGTTGTTATTATTACCACACCGTTAGAACCTCTAGCACCATAAATAGCTGCAGAAGAAGCATCCTTTAAAATCTCTATAGACTGTATATCATTAGGATTTAATGTTACTAAAGGATTTATAGGTGAGTTATTAATAGATTCATCAGAGTTAATTAACGGTACACCATCAACTACATATAGTGGTTCTTGTGATGATGTTATAGTAGAAACACCACGAACTCTTACCTTTATACCTCCCTCTACTTTGCCATTTATCTGTGTTACCTGTACCCCAGATGCTTTACCAGATAATGTGCTCTGTATACTTGGAGTTGGTATTTCATTTATGTCTTTAGCTGAAACCGATGCTATATTATCTGTCACTCGCTTTTTTGATTGGGTACCAAATCCCACGACAACAACTTCTTCTAAAATATTACCACTTTCAAGAATTACATCAATCGTATTTGATTGACCTACTGTTCTTTCAACCGTAGTCATGCCAACGAAGCTAAATACTAATATATCTCCTACGTCAACTTCTATTGAATACTTACCATCAAAATCTGTTTCTGTACCTTTAGTTGACCCTTTAATAATGATACTCACTCCTGGCATCGGCCCCGAGTCATCTGATACGGTACCTGAGATTGTTTTTTGCTGTGCAAAAGATAAATGCACGCTAAACGCTAATAAAAGCGTTAAAAGACCTAGTCGTTTTGTTTTCATACACTGTCCATTTGAATTAATACTGCGAGAATCTCAATTATTCTCTTTCAAAAATGTATTAATCAAAAAAGGCAGGCATTAATCAAAATACCTTTAATGAAGTCAAAGTTTAGTGGAAATTAAAAATAGATTTTCTTAATGCCTTGCCTCAATTAATTCAAATACAGATCAAAAAGAATTAATTCAGAAACGTTTTCAGGTAAAGCCAATCATATTTTACTAATCCGATGAAGTGTTACTTGAAATTTACTCTAAGAGAAGGTTCTTTATGCAATCTTAAGAACTGCGTGGGAGTCATACCCGTTTCTTCTTTAAAAGCTTTATTAAAGGTAACCTTATTATTAAAACCTACATCGTAGGCAACATCAATTATATTTAGGTTTTTATTCTGATCATTAAGTAATATTTGTTTTACCTCATCAATTCTAAACCTATTGATTAGATTAAAAAAATTCATATCAAAATGCTCATTGATAACTTGAGATAAATTATGTCTGGAAGTACCAACAACTTCAGCTAAAGAATTTAGATTTAAGTCATTTATCTTATAAACTTTTTCTTCCTTTAGGAGCTTTAACAAATGCTCCTTTAATTCTCGGGAATAACTTTCTGTTAAACCAGATTTCTGATATTTTAATACCAGTTCATCAAACAAATATTTTTTACTAAATACCCTTGGTTGAACATAAGCTATATACCCAACATAAAGTACAATAACGCACATAGCGAAAATTTGTGGATAAATAAAAGCCTGCATGGTTATTGTATTCATTAGTGCAAAACCATAAATAAAATAGGACACCACATATACACTATTAAGAATTAGTATATTTTTTTTCCATTTTAATATTTCTGGATGTAATTTATAAACATTATACTTATTGTAAATTTTGAATATTAAATAACCATAAATTGATAAGGAAACTCCCTTTAAGATAACAACGGTAATTAAAACATTATGCAAAATCTCATCTCGATTGTAAAGAAGATATAATTTCTCATCCGCAGTTTTTAGATAAATGGGAAGAAAATATAAAAACAGCAAAATCGTTGGAACTAAATGAAAAATATCAATTAGTTTGAATTTATACTTTTCCGAAATCCGTTTAAAATAAAAATATATCAATGGTCCATAAAGAAATGAAAAAGACGTAGATGCATATAAAGTATGTGGGAAATTAAAGTTGTACCTCGACAAGAACAAACTCAAATGAAGCATAAATAAAGAATGTATCAACACAAACAAACTTATCAGCAAATTTGCAACTGTATCCCCTTTACTTCTCATGTTCAAGACTAGTGCTACAAAAACACCAATTAAGCCAGTAGCAAAGAAAAACAAGATCGAGCCATTTAATTTCGGTTTGTATTTATTTACCAAGACTTGAAATCCTTCAGACCTTTCAATCTTTCTAAAATCACCACTATCCAAAACAGAAATATCTTGAGAAGACTGTATGTACTTCGTTAAATATTCATTAGCCATAGATACATTATTTACTGTAGCATAGCTTATTGCCAAGCGCTTTAGATCTTCACTAACCAAGGGTGTATTATTTTGAATCAAATCATTATAAATATCTATGATTTCATTAGCGGAAGTTTTAGTAATACTAGAGGTAGTTGACGGCAGATATATACTATCAAGTATTTTTTTCTTTATTAAAATACCTGAAGGTTCATAGGAACTATTCATAGCAAAAGCATGAACAGAAAAAAATAATAAGGTTATTATTATCCTAATTGACTTCATTAGTAAGGTAAGATTATTTGAACTGTTCCCTAAAATTAATATAAATAAAAGTTAAGAAGAAGTTAAAAGCGTCATAAACAGTATCTCCCGATAATATCTTACCTTCAATTAAATAATATAAGTTTTCATATCATATGGTTGACAGCTATGTTAATATCTAATTAGTATACCTCAAATCAACAAATACCAAAAGTTGTAATTTAGCGTTGTAGAGATACCTCATGGTACTAATATTAAGACATATCATCCCCAAGAATTATACAGGCCTTGCTATCTATCCGTTTATTTTTTTAAAGAATAAATCACTTTCAGATAACGAATTGCTTATTAATCATGAGCGCATCCATCTAAAGCAGCAGGTAGAGTTGCTATGGATTTTCTTCTTCATCTGGTATTTCATAGAATTTTTGGTACATCTAATTCGTTTCAGAAACTGGACTAAGGCATACAGAAATATTAGTTTTGAACGTGAAGCTTATGAAAATGAGTTCGATTTAGACTACCTCAACTACAGAAAATCTTGGGCTTTTTTCAAGTATCATCAATAAAGTTACCTCGATAATAAATCGTAAATTGCGCCATAATTTTTAACCGATTTATGGAGCAAATCCTACCCTATAAACCCAAACATAAAATTAGAATTGTTACTGCTGCTTCGCTTTTTGATGGCCATGATGCAGCAATTAACATCATGCGAAGAATTATTCAAGCTACCGGTGTTGAAGTCATACATTTGGGGCATGACAGAAGTGTTGAAGAAGTAGTAAACACTGCTATTCAGGAAGATGCAAATGCCATTGCTATGACTTCGTACCAAGGAGGCCATAATGAATACTTCAAGTACATATATGACCTTTTACAGAAAAAAGGTGCCCCACAAATTAAAATATTTGGCGGCGGCGGCGGTGTTATTTTACCTGAAGAGATAAATGAACTCATGGCATATGGCATAGCTCGAATTTACTCACCAGATGATGGTCGTGAAATGGGATTGCAAGGTATGATCAATGACATGATTGAACAGTGCGATTTTTCTACTGGGGAATCAATCAATTTTCCACCTACTGATTTAAAAGAGAAAAATAATTCTCATCTAGCAAAAGCTATTTCTGCAGCAGAGAATTTTCATGAAAAACATGCTGTTTTTTTAGAAGAAGTTAAAAGTCTAGCTTCTAAATCAAAAGTACCTGTGCTAGGTATAACTGGAACTGGAGGTTCTGGTAAATCTTCATCGGTTGATGAATTGGTTCGACGTTTCTTAATTGATTTTCCAGAAAAAAGGATTGCCATTGTTTCTGTTGATCCTTCTAAAAGAAAAACTGGTGGTGCATTACTTGGAGACAGAATTCGTATGAACGCCATTAAAAATGAACGTGTTTATATGCGCTCTTTGGCGACTAGGCAATCAAATTTAGCACTTTCTAAGCATGTGAATGATGCCATAGATATTCTAAAAGTTGCGGAGTTTGACCTTATTATCCTTGAAACCTCTGGTATTGGCCAATCAGATACTGAAATCTTGGATCATTCTGATGTTTCTCTATATGTAATGACACCTGAATATGGAGCCGCTACACAATTAGAGAAAATAGATATGATTGATTTTGCAGATGTTATTGCACTCAATAAGTTTGATAAACGAGGTGCTTTAGATGCATTGCGCGATGTTAAAAAACAATATCAACGCAATCACAATCTTTGGGATTCAGATGTCAACACAATGCCCGTTTATGGCACTATTGCATCTCAATTTAATGACCCAGGTACCAACAGTTTATATGCTGCTTTAATTGATAAAATCAATAAAAAAACAGGAGCTGCTTTTAATAGCACTTTTGAACTTTCAACAGCAATGAGTGAAAAACAGTTCATCATTCCACCTAATAGAACACGTTATCTTTCAGAAATAACAGAAAATAATAGGGCTTACAACAAATGGTCTGATGAGCAAAAAGAGATTGCTCAAAAGCTTTATGGTATTTATAAAACCATAGACATCTTAGTTCCAGATTCTGTTGAATTGACGAAAATGGGATTAGATGAAGAGGCTATTCTGAGAGAAACAACACAGGAAAACGATGAGTTAGTTGGTTTATTACTCAAAGAATTTTCCAGAATTAAGATGGATTTGAATCCTCATAACTGGGAAATGATCTCAAACTGGCATCAAAAAAAACAGCTCTATACAAATCCTGTTTTTTCTTTTAAAGTAAGAGATAAAGAGATTAATATTCAGACACATACAGAGTCACTATCACATACTCAAATACCGAAAGTATCTTTGCCCAGATATGAAGCTTGGGGAGATATATTATTATGGAGTTTACAAGAGAATGTACCAGGTGAATTTCCGTATGCATCTGGTATTTATCCTTTTAAACGAACTGGTGAAGATCCTACACGTATGTTTGCCGGTGAAGGTGGACCAGAACGTACCAACAGACGTTTTCATTATGTGAGTTTAGGAATGCCAGCTAAGCGACTGTCAACAGCTTTTGATTCAGTAACTCTTTATGGAAATGATCCTCATATTAGACCCGATATTTATGGTAAAATTGGAAATGCAGGAGTATCTATATGTTGTTTAGATGACGCAAAAAAATTATACTCGGGTTTTGAGCTGACCAATCCAACTACTTCTGTTTCAATGACAATTAATGGTCCTGCCCCTATGTTGCTAGGGTTCTTTATGAATGCTGCCATAGATCAAGAATGTGAAAAATACATCCATAAAAATGGGCTAAAAGAAGAAGTAGAAAAAAAGATTGAGAACATTTATAAAAAGAAAGAGGTAAAGAGACCAGAATACCAAGGTGATTTACCTGAAGGAAATGACGGATTAGGCTTACTACTTTTAGGAGTTACAGGAGATGAAGTATTACCGAAAGACATATATGAGAACATAAAAACTGAAACGATTGCCAAGGTTCGTGGTACCGTTCAGGCCGATATTTTGAAAGAGGATCAGGCTCAAAATACCTGTATTTTTTCTACTGAATTTGCCCTACGGCTTATGGGGGATGTACAAGAATATTTTATTCATAATAATGTACGTAACTTTTATTCGGTTTCTATTTCTGGATACCATATTGCAGAAGCAGGCGCTAATCCTATTTCTCAATTAGCTTTTACATTATCAAACGGTTTTACCTATGTAGAGTATTACCTCTCTAGAGGAATGGACATTAATAAATTTGGTCCTAACTTGTCGTTCTTTTTCTCAAATGGTATAGACCCCGAATATGCCGTCATTGGAAGGGTAGCGAGGCGTATATGGGCTAAAGCCATGAAATTAAAATATGGAGCAAATTCCAGGGCGCAAATGTTGAAATATCATATTCAGACATCCGGTAGATCATTGCATGCTCAGGAAATTGATTTTAATGACATTCGTACTACATTACAAGCCTTGTACGCTATCTATGACAACTGTAACTCCTTACATACAAATGCCTATGATGAAGCCATTACCACGCCAACAGAAGAATCTGTACGCAGAGCCATGGCTATTCAATTGATCATTAATAAGGAATTGGGATTGGCTAAAAACGAAAATCCTATTCAGGGAGCTTTCATTATTGAAGAACTTACCGACTT
Source organism: Maritimimonas sp. 2405UD52-3 (assembly GCF_056591715.1). Classification (NCBI taxonomy): domain Bacteria; kingdom Pseudomonadati; phylum Bacteroidota; class Flavobacteriia; order Flavobacteriales; family Flavobacteriaceae; genus Maritimimonas; species Maritimimonas sp. 2405UD52-3. Next base: position 789,496 of record NZ_JBWQOL010000001.1, on the reverse strand, counting down.
GGTTGAAGAGGCTGTGTATGTCGAATTTGATAGAATAACAGAACGTGGCGGTGTGCTCGGTGCTATGGAAACCATGTACCAACGCTCAAAAATTCAAGAGGAAAGTTTATACTATGAAACCCTTAAACATACTGGCGAATTCCCCATTATAGGTGTAAATACATTTTTAAGCAGTAAAGGATCACCTACGGTTTTACCTGCCGAAGTGATAAGAGCGACTGAAGAAGAAAAACAATATCAGATCAATGTAGTTGAGAATTTAAACAAAGGAAATGGTGAAAGTGCTAAAGAACAATTAAGTCTATTACAAGAAAAAGCAATCAATAATGAAAATATTTTTGAGCAATTGATGGAAGCTACCAAAGTTTGTTCGCTAGGTCAGATCACCAGTGCTTTGTTTCAAGTAGGTGGGCAATACAGAAGAAACATGTAAGTAGCATACTTTTGATTTGAAAAGAACTACAAAAAAAATCAAACTCGAAAGATCTTCTGAGTTCAAGAATAAATTACTGGCATGGTCTCAGCAATTTGATGAAATCGTTTGGTTAGACAGTAATAAATATCCTCAAAACTACTCAAGTTTTGAAGTCGTTTTAGCAGTTGATGCTTATTCTGATTTGAAATGTGATTTTCAAAATGCATTTGAAAAGCTAAAACAGTATAAGAATAAAGTCAATGATTATATTTTTGGCTATTTAAGTTATGACCTAAAAAATGATTTAGAAGCCTTATCTTCTAATAATTTAGATGGTCTTGATTTTCCTGAATTGTATTTTTTTCAGCCAAAAAAGTTGTTCTTTTTAAAAAATGATGTGCTAGAAATTCAATATTTGAACGGATTTGAAGATGATATTGATGGCGATGTAAAGCAAATACATCATTACGAGAAGCCTAAGTTTTCAAGCGACGAAGTAATCTCATCAAATAAACCGGTTTCCATAAATTTTCAAGAAAATTCTCGCAATGACGTAAAAATTCATAAACGCATTACAAAAAAAGAATACCTACAACATTTAGATGCTATTCTAAATCATATACATAGAGGTGACATTTATGAGGTTAATTTTTGTCAGGAGTTTTATGCACAAGATGCTAGTATTCATCCTCTTACAGTATATCAAAAACTAAATGAACTGTCAGAGCCTCCTTTTGCTACTTTTTTAAAACTCCATAACAAGTACTTACTTTCAGCATCACCTGAACGTTTCGTAAGAAAGGAAGGAGAAAAAATAATTTCACAGCCTATAAAAGGAACAGCCAAACGTTCACAAAAGAAAAAACTAGACGTAGAATTAGCAGAAAAGCTAGCTCAAGATGAAAAAGAACATTCTGAAAACATTATGATTGTAGACTTAGTTAGAAACGATTTGTCAAAAACTGCCATCAAAGGCTCCGTAAATGTAGAAGAATTATGCAAGGTGTATTCATTTAAGCAAGTTCATCAATTGATCTCAACAGTGGTTTCAAAAGTTTCTCCGAAAACAGATAGTGTTGAAGTTATTAAAAGTTTATTTCCTATGGGAAGTATGACCGGAGCACCAAAAATATCAGCAATGCAAATCATAGAAAAAGAAGAAACTACAAAACGAGGTTTGTATTCTGGTGCTGTTGGGTATTTTACTCCTGATGATGATTTTGATTTTAACGTGGTCATACGAAGTATTTTGTACAATCAATCTAAAAAATACCTTTCCTATTCAGTAGGTGGTGCAATTATCGCTAAATCTGATCCTGAAAAAGAGTACCAAGAATGTCTATTAAAGGCAATTGCAATGAAATTGGCACTAAAATTGTCCGATTGACATTGTTAGGTAAATTATACGATAAATAGTACTTTTGTAGAAAATTTTAAAACTCTAATTATGGATGTTAATATGCTAAAATGCAAAATCCACAATGCCACTGTAACCGAAGCAAATCTTAACTATGTTGGTAGTATTACAATTGATAGTAATTTGCTAGATGCATGTGACATGTTAGAGTATGAAAAGGTGCTTGTGGTTAACAATAATAATGGCGCCAGAATTGAAACTTATACCTTTCGTGGTGAGCCCGGTTCAGGAATTATATGTTTAAACGGTGCTGCTGCTCGTCATTTTGAAGTGGGCGACTCGATTATCATCATGGCATATGCACAATTAGAGCAAGAAGAAGCCAGATACCATAAACCTACTGTTGTTTTAGTAGATGGAGAAAACAGAGTGACAAAAATAGGTAACTACGAAGAAAATGGCATTATTGTCTAAAACCTCGATAAGATTCACATTTAACTGATTTTAAGTAAATTAAGATCAAAGTTTTTAGCAGTTTTTAACATTTTAACAGACTCTTTAACCTGATTTAATACATTTGAGAGCAAATGTTTTTCAGTGGTACACCAAGAGTTTAATTTCAATTTTCACAATACACAGTTTTACGGACAGTATTTTAGCCTTGAAAATGCTCAAGCTATTGTAATACTAGTTCATGGCATGGGTGAACATTCGGGTAGGTATGCCGAATTTGTGATTCCTCAATTATTGAAAAACAATATTGCTGTTATTACTTATGACCAATTCGGCCATGGAAAAACATCCGGAAAAAAAGGGCATAATCCTGGTTTTGAAGCTGTTCTAGATACCGTTTCTAAAGTTAAAGAAAAAGCTACTGCAGAAATGGGCAACCTTCCTATATTTCTTTATGGGCATAGTATGGGGGGTAATGTTGTTTTGAATTATGTTTTAAGAAAAAAGCATCAGTTTCAAGGTGTTATAGCTACAAGCCCTTTACTACGTTTGGCATTTAAACCACCGAAATGGAAATTGACAGCTGGTAAATTCATGCAAAAGATTGCACCTTCTATAACCTTACCAAGCGAGTTGGATGCTACAGGTATCTCAAGAATACCAGAAGAAGTAGAAAAATATAAAAATGACCCTCTAGTTCATGACAAAGTGAGCCCTAATTATTCACTAACTTTTTTTGAATCTGGTGAATGGGCCATTGAACATGCAAGTAAATTAAAAACTCCTGTTTTAGTGCTGCATGGAACTGGTGATCAAATAACAGACTATAAGGCATCTCAAGAATTTGTTGAAAACTCAAAAGATAAAGCTTCTTTAAAACTTTTTGACGGTGGGTATCATGAATTACATTATGATCTTGACAGGGATGAATTTATGAATACCATTATTAATTGGATCAAAAAATACCTCAACTAATTTATGAGTAAACTTTTCGTCGCTATTCTATTTATTCTTTATTCATTTTCAATTTCATCTCAGAATGATTTCGGTACTATAGGCGGAAATATTGCAAGTGCCGATAACGCAACTTCTATCACATCATATAATGTACCAGATTTCGACTCTGAAACCTTAAAAAAGCGACTAGAACTACTTAACGAGAAGACGCCGTTAAATGTAGTTTATAATGCAACTGTTGAACGTTTCATTCGTTTATACACCAAAACAAGAAAAGATCAGTTATCCAATCAAATGGATAAAGCTCAATTGTATTTTCCTGTTTTTGAAGAATATCTAGATAAATACAATTTGCCTTTAGAAATAAAATACTTAGCAGTTGTAGAATCAGCACTTGACCCAAAAGCTACATCAAAAGCGGGAGCCAAAGGCTTATGGCAAATGATGTATCATACAGGTAAGCAATACGGCCTAAATGTAACTTCCTATGTTGATGAACGATCAGATGTTATAAAAGCTACTGAAGCAGCTTGTCAATATCTAGAATATTTACATGAAAGATTTGGAGATTGGGATTTGGCGTTAGCGGCCTATAATTCAGGCCCTGGCAATGTTTCAAAAGCGATTAGAAAAGCAAATGGCAAACGCAATTATTGGAATATTAGACAATTTCTTCCAAAAGAAACAAGTAGTTATGTTCCTGCCTTTTATGCCACCTATTACCTCTTTGAGTACAGCAATAAACACCAAATTTATCCTAAAAATGATAAGATTAATTTCTACCAGACTGATACTTTATTGATCAAAAAACATCTGAGCTTTAAACAAATACAAAAGCAAGTAGGAATTAATGAGAAAGTTCTTAAAGAGCTCAATCCGCAATACAAACTAAATATTATTCCTGGTTCTAAAAGCAAGACTTATACCTTAACGCTCCCAAAAAACATTTCAAATAAGTTTAATCCTTTTGAGATAGATAGTAAATTATCCGAGGTTAAAGAACAACCTGATTATATCATTCCGAATAACAGAAATAGCCATGTTGTACAACCAGGTGAAAATTTAAAAAGTATTGCTAAAAAACATAATATTTCAATACAGCAATTAAAGAAGTGGAATGGACTACAAACTGATTATTTAATAGAAAATCAACGGTTGGTTGTTAGAGCTAGACCTTCTATAGAAGTTGTAGATACCAGAACAAAATTTCAAGCAAAAAGCTTTAAGAATCACTCTACATACAAAGTAAAACCAGGTGAATCACTTTGGGTTATCTCAAAAAAACTAAACAATGTTAGTGTTAACCAATTACGCGATTGGAACAACCTATGGGGTATAAACTATATTGAACCAGGCACCAAGCTCAAAATTTTAACAAATTAGATGAAATCTTTTAGTAAAGATTTCGTTATCCCTTTTTGTAAACCTTTAACAAAACAGAGCATAAGCATTCAATAAAATTCTATATTTTTGTTGCAATCGCATCAATAATTACCCTAAATTATTATGAACAAACCCCTATTAATAGCATTAATCTTATTTTCATTTATTGGCTTTTCTCAAGAAAGCGGTGAAGCAGTTCCTATAGCATCTAATGATGTTAAAAAGGATAATAAAGTAACAATTAAAGACAACAAAAAACCTGAAGAGCCAAAAGAACAAAAAGACAGCTTGAATTTAATCAATCATAAAGAGGCTACACTTATTGATAGTCTATGGTTAAATTCAATGTATAACTCTCCATTGTATGACAATGAATTGTATGTACTTTCTTCTGAAAAAGAGCAGGAAGAGGCAATTGTTGATCTTTCTTCGGATGTTTTAAAGGAACGGTTAGCACATTTAGATAGTAAGACACCTTTTAATGTAGCTTATAATCCTTCGTTAGAACGAATCATTAAATCATACTTAAAACACAGAAAGAACACCTTAGGTGATCTATTGCAGAAGGCCAAATATTATTTCCCCATGTTTGAAGAGCATTTAGATAAATATGATCTTCCCTTAGAAATAAAATATTTGGCTATTGTAGAATCTGCATTAAAGCCTAGAGCGCGTTCAAGAGTAGGTGCTTCGGGTTTGTGGCAATTTATGTTTTACACCGGTAAGCAGTTTAAATTGGATGTAAATTCATATGTTGATGAGCGTTATGATCCATTAAGAGCTACGGAAGCTGCTTGTCAATATTTAAGTAATTTATACGGTATTTTTGACGATTGGGATTTGGCATTAGCCGCTTATAATTCAGGGCCGGGTAATGTTTCAAAAGCTATTCGTAGATCTGGTGGTAGCAAAAACTATTGGAATATTCGTCATTTTTTACCTCGTGAAACTGCAGGATACTTACCCGCATTCTACGCCACTTATTACATTCTAGAGTATGCGAAGGAACATAATATTGTATCTGATAAAAAATTCTTAAGAAATTTTGAAACCGATACTATTGTTGTTAAACGTCAGATTACTTTTGATCAGGTGAACCGTGCGTTGAATACCAATGATGAGTTGTTAGAATTTTTGAACCCTCAATACAAATTGAATATTATTCCTCATGTAAAAGGAAAAAATTATACACTGAGGTTACCAAAAGATATGGTGGGAAAATTTGTATCAAATGAAAAACAGATTTATGCCTTTGCGGAAGCGGATGATGCTAAGCGCGAAAAGCCATTACCAAAATTATTTGAAAGCCCGCAAAGAATACGTTATAGAGTTCGCAGCGGTGATTACTTGGGGAAAATCGCACAGCGTTACGGTGTGGGTGTTTCACAAATTAAACGTTGGAATAGATTAAGAAGTTCTAACCTAAGAATTGGACAACGCTTAACCATCTACCCAAGAAAACATACCGTGGCTAAAAAAAGTAGTACTACTTCTGGTAAAAAGAAAAATACAAAAGCAAGTGTTCCAAAAGGAAAATTCACTACTTATGTAGTGAAAAAAGGAGATTCACTTTGGACAATCTCTAGGAAATTTCCTCAAGTTTCTGTGAGTCAAATCAAAAAATGGAACAATATTTGGAGTGTTAAAAGCCTCAAACCGGGTACTAAACTGAAAATATTTAAGAGTTAGTTCCCTTTAAAAAACTAATTCAAAATGAAAAAAATACTCCTCTTAGCTATCACTTGCATAGTTATCTTTTCCTGCAATACAAATAGTAAACCTATTTTAAGAGAATCTACCGGAAAAATGAATAGCCTAGTTATTGTTATTGACAATAGCGTTTGGCGTGCAAATCCCGGTGATGCACTAAGAAACATTATAGCTTCTCCTGTTTTAGGTTTACCACAAGAAGAAAATCAGTTTTCTGTTACACAAGTACCCGTAAAAACATTCAATTCAATTTTTGAAACAAGTAGAAATATTTTATTAATTGGTTATGATTCTATCAGCAATTATTCCGTTAAGAAAAATATCTATGCTAAGCCACAAGTGGTAATGACCATTACCGGAACAGATGAGACTGAATTACTAGCGCAAATTGATGCTCACAAAAAAGATATCGTTTCTATCTTTAAAGAAGAAGATTTGAAGTTATATCAGAAAAAGCTTGCCAAGGATTTATTAAAAAAAGACAGTCTAAAAACATTAAAAAACCTTGGTTTTGATATGGAAATACCAAGAAAATATAGATTAGTAGATGATACGGGAGATTTTCTTTGGTTTAGAAATCATATTGATAAAGGTAGCACCAACCTTATTGCCTATCAATTGCCTTTAGATGAAATAGACAGTGTTGCCAACAATATAGCCTCTGTAAGAGATACTATTGGTAAAAAATATATTCCAGGCCCTTCAGATGGTTCTTATATGATTACAGAAGCAGCTTATTCTCCTCACATCAAAAAGACTGAACTTGATGGAAAAGAAACTTATGAGTCAAGAGGAAAATGGGAAGTTAAAGGTGATTTTATGGCAGGACCATTCATAAATTATACAGTGGTTGACAAACCTAACAATCGTTTATTGGTTATAGAAGGATTCACCTATGCACCAAATGTTAACAAAAGAGATTATATGTTTGAACTAGAAGCTATTATAAAAACCTTAAAGATTTAAAAATTTTCAGTAGTATAGGTTTGTAATAGACCTTGTTCATCACTATAAATTATATATGCACGCAGTTCCTGATGTTTTTTCAGGAACTGTTTTGTTTTTTCAAAAGGCATTGCCATAAGTGCCGTAGCATAACCATCAACGTCAGCACAATCTGTTTTACCTATAACAGATACACTTAGTAATTCACTTTGATCAGCATAGCCCGTTTTAGGGTTTATAATGTGCACATATTTCTTTCCTGAAACTGAATCTATTTTAAATTTTCTATAACTACCAGAAGTAGCCATGGTTTCGTTTTTTAATGCAATTACTTTTTGAAGAGAACGAGAACCATCAAAATTAGGCTCTTCAATACCAACTTGCCAGGCTTCACCATTTAGTTTAGCTCCTTTAGTACGTATCTCTCCTCCTATCTCAACCAAATAATCTTGAACATTATTCTTTTCAAGAAATCTGCCTGCAATATCTACTGCATAACCCTTAGCTATGGCATTAAAATCAAAATAAATACGATCGTTTTTCTTCGTGACTTTACCATTTTCTAACTGTACTTTATCAAACCCAACGAGTTCTAGTATTTGTGTTATTTGAGCTGAATCAAGCTTAGCTGTTGATTTTTTAGGCCCAAAGCCCCACGCGTTGACTAACACACCAATAGTGGGATCAAAAACTCCTTCCGTTTCCTTATAAATTTTTAGTGATTTTTGGTAGACCTCTTCAAAATAGCTATCTACCACAATCGTTGTATCTCCTTGATTGATCTTGGAAATGTCTGACGTTGGAATATAGGTGGAAAGTGATTTATTAATTAAGTGAAATAAGCTATCTATTTGTTTTGTAAAATCATGATCATTGTTATAAGTAATATTGAAAGTGGTTCCAAAAGCATGACCCTGCAATTTAGTATAATCTTTAGGTGCTTCTTTATTACATGAATAGAACAAAAACAATCCTAAATAAAACCATAGAAAAAGACATTTCTTCATAATTACTTTAGAATTTACATTTAACATTGCCAAAGATAAAGCTATACTGTTAAATTCATATTAAAATACGCAAGCACTGGGTAGTTTTTTAATACCTTCGTGTCTTGAACTTAATAACTCATAAATTATGAAGAAAATATCTATCCTGACTATTACCGCTGCAGTTTTATTATCTTCTTGTGTTTCTCAAAAGAAATTTGCAGAATTACAAGGCGAATATGATGCTGCAAAACAACAATTGACTGACGCTAATGCTAAGGTCTTAGCATGCCAAGTTGAAAAAGACAAGTTAGCAAATCAACTTTCTTCCTTAGAATCTCAAAATACTTTCCTAAAAGAAAATAACGAGAATAATATTAAACAAATTGAGAATCTTACGATGCTTTCTCAATCTGCAAGTAGTAATATTAAGGATGTAATTGCACAACTTAGCGAAAAAGATAAATATATAAATGGTATTCGTGGTGCTATGTCACGCAAAGACTCGATTAATCTTGCTTTGGCAGTGAATTTAAAGAGCGCTTTGGCAGATGGCATTCAAGACGAAGACATCATGGTAGATGTTGAAAAAACGGTGGTGTATATAACCATTTCGGATAAGCTTTTATTTAAGAGCGGTAGTTCTAATATCTCTTCTAAAGCAAAAGGACTGTTAGCCAAGGTGGCTACTGTAATCAAAGAAAAACCAGAGATGGAAGTAATGGTTGAAGGTTATACAGATAACGTACCTATTAAGACCGCTAAAACTCAAGATAATTGGGATCTAAGTACGCAGCGTGCTACAGCTGTAATTAGAGTATTACAAAATGATTTTGGTATTGCACCAAAGCGATTGATTGCTGCGGGTAGAAGTGAATATTTACCTCTTGCATCTAATGATACAGCTGAAGGGCGTTCAAGAAATAGAAGAACGCGGTTTGTGATTTTACCTAAGTTGGATGAGTTCTTTCATATTTTAGAACAAAAGCCAGAAGCAACACCTGGAAACTAAAAAAGAGTTCTCAAGAAATAAAAAAACCGTCATTAGACGGTTTTTTTATTTCTTGAGTATAAGCTTTTTTTACTAAGCTTCAACTACGTCTGCATCAGGAGCATTCTTCTTAACAGAAGCAATACCATTTTCCATAGCAGAATTAGAGGAATATTGTTCACTAGTACCAATAACTTGCCCGTTAGTTGATTTTAAGTTGAAATATGGCTCTCCATTTTTTGCCTCTAATCTTTCATAATTAGCATCATCACCAGAATTTTTACGTACAGATTCAATTCCGTTATCACATCCAGACTTAGATGCATAACCTTGACTTGCCAAAATAGTTTGACCGTTTCCAGCCTTTAATCTGAATCTGTATTTTCCACCCTTATCAGTGTAAACTTCAAATTTTCCCATAGTTAAATTAGTTTAAATTTTTGTGAATGACCAATTTATAAATTTCATTACAAATTAAAAAAGATATTCCCGTTTTTTATTGAGTAAAAAATTAACAGTTAGCTGTTTACTCCAATAATTTCTTTAAAACTTCATGGTATTTTGCATACTGTACAAGATCATTATGGTGGCCTCCTATTATTGTGATAAACTGTTTATCTTTGGTTGTAGCTTCTTCAAATAATCGCACACTATCGTCATATGGAGTAATCCAATCTTCATTACCATGAAAAAAAGTAATAGGGCATTTTACTTCTTTGATAAACGTATTGGTTTCAAACTTATAATTCAATAAGAACATTGGTGCAAAAGGAAACCTGTGTTTTCCAGCGGCGGCCAAATTATAAAATGGAACTTCTAAAATTAATTGCTGCGGATTATTGTCAGCAGCAACTCTCGTTGCAAATGTTGTTCCCATAGACTTACCGTAAAGTATGATCTTATCTTCATTATAAAATTGTTTTACATAATCATAACTTAGTTGCGCATCTGTATACATCATTTCATCATCTAAATTCCCTGTGCTCTTACCATAGCCTCTAAAATCAATGATAAAAACATCATACTGATAGTCTGTAAAATATCGCACTACATTGCCCCACCCTTTTAAACTACCTGAATTACCATGAAAATACAGAATTACACCTTTAGGATTTTCAATTTTGAAATGCAATGCATTGATGATAGCACCATCATTTGCTTTTAGATTAATCTCCTGAAAGTTATGAATAAAAGAGTACTGAAAATCTTTAGGAAGTTTTTCTGGTTGAAAAATGAGTTTTTCTTGAAAAAAGTAACCAAAAATGATAAAAGCTATATGTATTGCAACTATCCAAACAACAATTTTTAAAAGTAATCTCAGTATTTTTTTAATCATTTGATTCTTTTTCTTTTTTCTTTTTCCTAATAAAGTCAATACTCGTATTTTCTCTATCAATATCTTTAAAAGGTTTTGATTCCAAAATCTCTTTTAAAGCCCTATGATAACCTTCAAAATTATGAAGGTTCTTATGCCCTCCCCCAATTATAGGATATAAACGTGTTACTTTAGGATTTACTTTTGATAATCTCACGCTTGATTTCATAGGTATAACTCTGTCATTTGTACCATGAATTATTTTTACAGGGCATTTTACATATTTCATCCACTTAAAAGTTGGCATTGAGTATCTCATCACTAAACCAATTGGTATAAAAGGCACGTATCTTTTCACATTATTTGATATGCTGTAATAGGGGCAGGCCAAAATCAACATTCTAGGGTTATTTACTGAAGCAACCTTAGTTGCTAAGCCGGTACCCAATGAACGACCATATACTATAATATATTTTTCATCTACCCTCTCTTTTATTACATTGTAAACAGCCTGAACGTCATCTTTCATAGCTTGCTGTGTACGCTTACCTGTACTCTTGCCAAAACCACGATAATCAATCATAATTACATCCCAGTTATGCAGTGTAAAATCTACTGCAAACTTTCCCCAGCCTTTAATACTTTTTGAATTGCCTTTTAAATAAAATACAACTCCTTTCGGGTTGTCAACCTTAAAATGAAGTCCGTTGATAACAACACCTGGCTTTAATTCTATATTATACTCATCTACTTGTTGGTTCTCGTATTGAAAAACAAAATTTTCGGGTAACTTTTCTGGGTGAAAAATAAAACGCTCTTGAAAGAAATAAACAATTAGGCTTAATAGAATTATTAAGCTCAACGCAATTATAATAAGTAATGACCAGTTCATTTTACTGAACTAAAGATACAAATATTACCTATTCATGTATTTTTACAAAATCTTCAAAAGCTACGTAGTATGGGTGATCTTTAAAGACCGGCATTTCAACACTATCTGCATTGGCAATACCAATACCAGCGTACCAGACACTCGCTCCTATTTTCTTGGCATGCGCTACAAACGTTTCCATCCAGATGGTATCGTAATCCTGTGGGTTCTGAATATTATTGGTTACTTTAACCAACACAAAGATGGTAGGCTCATCCTTTTTATACAAAATGAATTGAGGATGTTTTTTAAGTTTACTATTCACAGCTAAGAACTCATACCCCATTTTTTGAAGTTTTTTTCCAATAATATTCATTCCAAGGTTATGAAGTTCTTGTTCTGTTAACGGTGTCATCATTTGCCTAAACATGTTATTTAAACATAAAAAAACAAAATCTATTGCAATAATCCATTAGATTTTTCTGTTTTAATAAAACTGTTTATTCTTTGTAAAGAACATATTTTGGTTTATCAATAAATTTTCTATTTTTAAAGAAATAAGAAGTTATTTATGGAAGTTCCTAAAAGATTAGAACAAGCACTGATTAAACTATACAATGCTTTTCATAATGATGAGTTGAATCCTGAATGCTGTTCAGCTTGTGCTGTTGGTAATATTTTGGACAATCATGATAGCTGGAAGCACCTGTCGGACATACATGGCTCACTAGAGCTAAGTTATGTGGGTAGCGTACATCAACAATTAGGAAGAACTTTTAATGGCTATACACCTTTAGAATTGTTGCAAGTAGAAAAAACATTTTTAGAAGCTTGTGGCTTTAAAACACCACTGTGCCATTACAACAAAAGACCGCATAACCCTAGAAATAAAGAAGTGCTGTTTAAAGGCTTGTCAGCAGTAGTAGGGTTGTTATGCCAACTAGATGCCATTGCCAATGTAATGGATTACTCAAAGATTTTTGAGTATGAAAATGAGAATCCTATCTATAAATTTGATGTAATTTATTCGTAGATACTTCTATTTAAAATTAAATAGACCAATTATAGTATCCAATAAGTTCAATTTAAGATGTGTTTTGTTACAACCATAACAAACGTATCTTTTACTGTTAGGAAACAGTAATCTTTGATATTTTTTACGGCGTATCCTCTCTAATACAGAGTTACATTTATAGCAATTCATAATTTCCCCTTTACCTTTATTAACGTTATAAGGTACGAAATATTCTCCAACGTTCAGACATTAAGAAACCAGGCAATTGCCTGGTTTTTTAATTTATCTGGATTATTATTTACACACGAAGGACAATAGTGCCTATCCACCAAAGTCATCAAAGCGGATGTTCTCATCCGGTATACCAAAATCTTCACCCATCTTTTGAACTGCTTTATTCATTAGTGGTGGCCCACAGAAATACAATTCAATATCCTCAGGTGCCTCATGGTGATTTAAATAGTTATCAATCACACAATTGTGGATGAAACCTACAAAACCATCACCTTCGCCTTCAATACCATCTTTCACTTTCCAGTTATCTTCTTCCATAGGCTCAGAAAGGGCCATGTAAAACTTAAAGTTAGGGAAATCACGTTCTAAAGCTCTAAAGTGTTCAATATAGAACAGCTCACGTTTAGAACGGCCACCATACCAATAGGTTACTTTTCTACCTGTTTTAATAGTTTTAAATAAGTGATACAAGTGCGAACGCATTGGCGCCATTCCTGCTCCACCACCTACGTATAACATTTCGGCATCAGACTCATTGATAAAGAACTCGCCATAAGGGCCTGAAATAGTTACTTTATCGCCCGGTTTTTGTGCAAATATATACGATGATGCTACACCAGGATTTACATCCATCCATGCATTTTTATTACGATCCCACGGTGGTGTTGCAATACGTACATTTAGCATAATCTCGCGCCCTTCTGCTGGATAAGAAGCCATAGAATAAGCGCGTTCAACAGTCTCATTATTCTTCATAACCAATGGCCATAAACCAAACTTATCCCACTCCGTTTGAAATTTATCTGGTGTTTCATGTTCTTCAGGATGCGCGGTAATATCAATATCCTTATAATTAATTGTACAAGGAGGAATCTCTATCTGAATATATCCACCCGCTTTATAGCCCATATCTTCAGGAATTTCTACAACAAATTCCTTAATAAAAGATGCTACATTATAATTACGCACAACCGTTGCTTCCCATTTCTTAATACCAAATACCTCTTCTGGTATAGTAATTTCCATGTCTTGCTTCACCTTTACCTGGCAAGCTAAACGCGCACCATGCTGTAATTCTTTACGTGTAAAGTGTGGTGTTTCTGTAGGTAATGCCTCACCACCACCATCTAAAACATGGCATTCGCATTGAATACAAGTTCCACCACCACCACAAGCCGACGGCAAGAATATTTTTTGATTACCCAATGTTGATAGTAAAGTACCTCCTGAAGCTACTTCAATTTCTTTTTCGCCATTGATCTTGATCTTAACCGGACCAGAAGGTGCTAGTTTTTGTTTTACAAACAGTAATAATGAAACCAATAACAAGATAATAGCTAAAAAAGCTAATACCGTTGTTATGATTACTCCTGTAGTACTTGCTGCTAAAAACATATTATTTATTTAATACTGTTGTTGTGTTTTCTACTAATTCCTTTTTCTTTTCTTCATCTTCAAGCTGGCTCACTTCTTCGGTTTTTTCTTTACCATTTCCCTCATCACCAGTTAACATGCCACCAAAACTCAAGAAGCCAATCCCCATCAATCCGGTAATGATAAATGTAATTCCCAATCCTCTTAAAGGAGCTGGCACAGCTGAATAACGAATCTTTTCACGAATAGCTGCTATTGCCAAAATTGCCAAGAACCAACCAATACCTGAACTTACTCCATAATTTACGGCTAACCCTAATGAAGGAATCTCACGTGTCTGCATAAACAATGAACCTCCTAAGATGGCACAGTTTACCGCAATTAACGGTAAGAAAATACCTAATGAATTATATAATGCCGGAGCAAATTTTTCTACAATAATCTCTACTAACTGCACCATGGTAGCAATGGTTGCAATAAACATGATGAATGATAAGAAACTCAAATCATAATCTGCATACTCAGCACCCAAAGTTTTTGCTAAAGCGCCTGGTTGTAATATATATTGATCAAGCAACCAGTTTAACGGTACTGTTACAGCTAATACAAAGATGACCGCAGCACCCAAACCTACTGCTGTTGATACTTTTTTAGATACGGCTAAGTAAGAACACATTCCTAAGAATGTAGCAAATACCATGTTTTCTATAAAAATTGACTTAAAGAATATTTCTAAATGTTCCATATTTTTTCAAGTTTTCAGTAGCCAACTGCTACTGAGTACTGTTTACTATTTTTAATGATCTTCTACTAATGCAGGGTTCTTGGTACGTTGCACCCAAATAAGAATACCCACTACAATTAAAGCCATCGGCGATAATAACATGAATCCGTTATTCTCATATCCTAAAGCATACAATCCTGTTTTTGCAATTGGATCGCCTAATACCGGAAATCCTAACAATGTTCCTGATCCTAATAATTCTCTGAAGAACCCAACGATGATCAAGATTAACCCATAACCAGCAGCATTTCCAATCCCATCAAGGAAAGATTTCCAAGGACCATTACCTAAAGCAAAGGCTTCAAAACGTCCCATAATGATACAGTTCGTAATAATCAATCCAATAAAAGCTCCTAAT
The DNA here is from genome assembly GCF_056591715.1 of Maritimimonas sp. 2405UD52-3. Classification (NCBI taxonomy): domain Bacteria; kingdom Pseudomonadati; phylum Bacteroidota; class Flavobacteriia; order Flavobacteriales; family Flavobacteriaceae; genus Maritimimonas; species Maritimimonas sp. 2405UD52-3. The sequence goes on along the minus strand of NZ_JBWQOL010000001.1, from coordinate 774,348 downwards.
TCCTTACTTAATTGATAAGAAAATGCTTTTAATACCTGATCTACTATAATCACTAAAGAAGCAACTACTATCAATTGGACTATAATTCTAATCTTGGAGGGAATTGCATTCCGCATTAACGAAATAACCACATTACCAACACCCATAACGAATAATACAGCTATAGCCATAATAATAGATGCTTTTAACTGTGCAGTAATGGCCAATGCTGAACAAATACCCAATACTTGTATAGTAATAGGATTGTTATCTGTTAATGGATCAGTAATTAATTGTCTATTCTTTTTAGAAAACAAAGGTTCACTAGGAGTCTTCACTACTTTTTCTTGCTCTGCTACTTCTGCCATGTATTATTTTTTTAAAATATTGAAATAAGGTAGGTACAGTGCCAAATCTTTTTTAATCATGGCTGTTACTCCATCACCAGTAATGGTAGCTCCAGCAATGGCATCAACCTCATTGTCTGTTTTATCTTCATTTGTTGGATCATTATTTCCTTTTGCTACGGTAATTCCTTTGAATTCACCATTAGAAGAAAACAAAGACTCTCCTTGAAAATCATCTCTAAAATATCCTTCAGTAATATTGGCTCCTAGACCTGGAGTTTCACCTCTATGGTCAAAATATGCTCCTTTTACTGTTTGTAAATCTTCGTTCAAGGCAATGTATGCCCAGATCGCATCCCATAAACCTACACCTCTTACAGGAACTATATAGAATTTCTCTCCATCTTTCTCTCCAACAAATAGAGGTAGCTTTCTTATATAGTCACCAGACTTAGCCTTATCAGCTTCTTTTTTAATATCTATTAAATAGGCCTGATTGTCTTCCGTAGCCGTTGTGCCTTCTATATAATATTGTTTTGTAATATACTTATCAAATTCCGTTTGTGCTTGTTCAGTATCTACAAAACTATCTGCTTCCTCCTCATTTCCAGAGACAGTTGCTTGACTTACTCCCATTGCAAACAAAATATTTTGCTGCTTTTCGGTCTTCATATTTTTAGTTATGGTAGGCTTTAAATACGAAGCTGTAAAGGCTAACAACGAACCCACTACTACCACCATAGCAACGGCAAATAATACGGTATATACATTACTTTCTGTGTTTCTAGCCATGACTTATGCTGTTTTAGCTTTTAAACGTTTTAATCTTCTCTTTACATTACCTTGCACCACATAATGGTCAATTGTTGGTGCAAATACATTCATTAATAAAATAGCCAACATTACACCTTCAGGGTATGCCGGGTTAAATACTCGGATCATCACCGAGAAAAATCCTATTAAGAATCCGTAAATCCATTTACCCTTATTGGTTTGCGATGCCGTTACCGGATCAGTTGCCATATATACGATACCAAAGGCCAGACCACCAATTAATAAATGTTGCCAGAAATCTACAGTCATTAATCCGTAAAACTTACTACCCGAAGTAATCCAACCTAGCTCTACTACTTGGTTGAACATAAAGCCCATTACCAGAGCACCAATAATTGCACTTAGCATGATTCTCCAACTACCTATCTTCGTAAATATTAAGAATAAGCCTCCTAACAGGATTAGCATCGTTGACGTTTCACCTACAGATCCCGGAATAAAGCCCATGAATTGCTCCCAAGTATTATATTTTGGTTCTAGGTTTTGTGCCAAACTTCCTAACATAGTCTCACCTGAAATAGCATCCGGTTGACCAACTCTGTTTACAGCATCATGTACCCAAACTTTATCACCGCTCATCCACGTAGGGTAAGCAAAAAATAAGAATGCTCTTACAGTTAATGCCGGATTTAAGATATTCATACCTGTACCCCCAAATACTTCTTTACCTATTACTACACCAAAAATAACAGCTACTGCTAACATCCATAATGGAGTATCAATTGGAACAATTAGAGGTACTAACATACCTGTTACCAAGTACCCTTCCTCTACTTCGTGCCCTTTGATCACAGCAAAAATGAATTCTACTACCAATCCAACTAAATAAGAAACTATCACCAGTGGCAATACTTTCTTTAAACCAATGATAAGGTTATCTAGATTCCAGAATTCTCCACTAAAGAAACTAGTAGCTCTTTCAATTTCTCCAGCTGCTAAATAATGTTGATAACCAGCATTGAACATACCAAATAGTAAACATGGCACAAGAGCCATAATCACAATATTCATGGTACGCTTCAGATCATCTGCAGCTTTTATATGAGTGCCCCCATGTGTGGTTTCATTTGGCAAATACAGAAAAGTGTGAATGGCATTAAATGCAGGTGCCATCTTTGTGCCTTTATACTTCTCTTTTAAATTATGTAAGTTTTGTTTTAATCCCATTGCTGACTTTTTACCCGATCTCTTCGATCATTAAATCCAAACCTTCTCTTATAATTTGTTGATGTGGTTGTTTAGATACACAAACAAATTCTGTTAACGCAAAATCTTCAGGAGCCACTTCATACATACCAAGTGCTTCCATTTCATCAAGGTCTTTGTATAAACACGCTTTTAAAATTTGCATTGGATAAATATCTAATGGAAATACCTGCTCATAAGAACCCGTTAACACAAAAGCTCTGTGCTCGCCATTGGTATTTGTATTGAGATCATATTTTTTCTTAGGATTCAACCATGAAAAAGTGAATGCTCTAGAGTTTGATATTTTATTAAAGATTGGTTTGTTCCAACCAAAAAATTCATAATCATCTCCTTCAGGAATAGCAGTAATCTGATTGTCGTAATATCCTAAGAATCCTTCTTTGGTAACTTGTGTACCTGATAATACATTTCCACTGATAATACGCTCATTTTGCCCATCTAAATTCTCAGCAACTAAATCCTCAATTTTCGCTCCGGCAATAGCTTCAACATATTGTGGGCGAATAATTTTTGATCCAGTTAAAGCAACCGTACGCGTAGCATTGAATTTACCGGTCAATAATAGTTCACCAATGATAACTAGGTCTTGAGGAGTTACTACCCATACCGTTTCGCCTTTATTGACAGGACCTATTTTGGCAATCTGAGTACCTACATTTCCGCTAGGATGTGGACCTGAAACCTTATGTAAAGAAACTCCAGAAAGATTTGCTAAAGGGTTATTAGCACTTTGACTGACGCTTACATGTACTTTCCCTTCTGTTAATTTTGCTAAGGCAGCAACAGCAGCTTGCAATTCAGCATCTTTTCCAGCCAATACATAGTCTAAATCAGCAGCCAAAGGCGCACTTGCGTAACCTGAGATAAAAATATCTCTTGGTGATTTCTCAGGGTTAGCAATGATGTCATATGGTCGTTGTTTGATAAAAGGCCAACATCCTGAAGCTAACAAATGAGCTTTGATATCATCACTGCTCATATTAGCGACATCTTTTTTATCAAAATCTTGATATTGTTGTTCCTTATCAGCTAAGATTTTTATTTCTAACACCTTACGCTTAGCACCACGAACAATTTCTACAACTTCACCACTTACCGGTGAAGGGAATAACAATTGCTCATTAGTTTTTGAATGAAATAAAGCTTCACCAGCTTTTACTTCATGACCAACTTTTACTAAGAGTTTGGGTATAATTTTGTGAAAATCATCTGGCTTTACAGCATACAAACTACTAATAGGAAGTTTGGTAGTTGTCTTTTCTGCTTCGCCAACGAGCTTAATGTCTAAGCCCTTTTTAATGCGAATGTCTTTTGACATATGAATAAATTAAAATTTCTTGTCGTTAAAAGCGGTGCAAATTTAAAAATTTTGTAGGTGTTTTCTAAGTCTTTACAAGGTTTAAAACTTTATTTATAATCATTCCAAATAACCTTTTAATCAAGCCAAATCACTATTTCTTATTTTTGCCAACATATTTCGGCATCATCCTTGATTTTAAGGCATAAAAACCAATTATATGTTTAAACCAAAAAAAGGAAAATTCACCATACTTGTTATACTAACCTGCTGGCTCTCTTTATTTGCCCAACAAAAGGTAAATGTGAATCCGCCAGATCATATTAAGGCCATTGTATTCAACAACTTACGAACCAATGACTATGCCCCAGTTATTAAATTAGGGTCTGGTTTTATTTTAGAGTTTGACGATCTTGAGGCTGACCAAAAACAGTACAGATACAAAATAGAACATTATGACTATAACTGGGAGCCTTCCAATCTAAATCCCACTGAATTTCTTAACGGATTCAATGATGACCTTATCCGGAATTTTGAAAACTCATTTAATACATTTCAAGATTATACGCATTATAGCTTACGGTTTCCAAATGATAATTTAAGTATTAGCATTAGCGGTAATTATGCTATTACTGTTTTAGATGAAGATAATGAAGTGACTTTTACTCGGCCGTTTATTGTATATCAACCACTGACTGACGTTGGTGTAAGTGTACATAGAAGTCGTGAAATATCTTCCATTAACACAGAACAAAATGTTCAGTTCACCATCAATCATCCCAATTTATTAATTAACAACCCCGGACTGGAAATCAAACCAGTTGTTTATCAGAATAATGATTGGAATACGGCAATAAGAAATTTAAAACCTCAATTTATACGAGGTTCACAATTACTATTTAAATACAATTCTAATATCTTTTTTCTAGCCGGAAATGAATATTTATTCTTTGACACCAAACAAATTCGCAATGCCACAAACAATGTTGCTCGAAGTGAATTAAAAGATAGATTCCACACCTATTTGTATCTAGATGAAATCAGAAAAAATAGACCTTATACCTATAACCCAGATATCAATGGAAATTTTATCCTAAGAACTATAGACAGTGATGAAGTTGCCATTGAAGGAGATTATTCTTGGGTGTATTTCAGCTTATTAGCCAATGATGAGCTAAAGGGTAAATCAGTATACGTGTATGGCAATTTTAACAATTGGCAGTTGACTGATGAAAATAGAATGAGCTACAATGAGAACCTCAATACCTTTAATTGTCAACTTTTTTTAAAACAGGGGTTCTATAATTATATGTATGTTATAAAAAATGAAGATGGAAGTATTGACAACACTGACCTAAACGGTACATTTTTTCAAACAGAAAATGAATATTCCGTTTTAGTTTACTACCGACCTTTAGGCAGCAGATATGATCAAGTAATTGGTTATGGAGTTGCCAATTCAGAAAATATACGCAACTAATTACTTCTTTTTTCATCTCAAATTTATAAGACATTTCTAATTATGAAATTAGTTATATCTTTGTAACACAATTACTAAGGTAATTTTATGGTGCAGCAAGTAACAAACGGAATTAAAATATCTGTAAAGACAAATTTTGAAGGTACTTCCTATCAAAATTACAGACTATACTTTTCATTTAGTTATGAGATCACCATTGAAAACCAAAGTAATGACTCAGTTCAACTGATCAGTCGTCACTGGGAAATTTTTGACTCCTTAAAAAACCGAGAAATTGTTGAAGGTGAGGGTGTTATTGGTAAAAAACCCATTATCCTTCCAAAGAAAAGTTATACTTATAACTCATATTGTAATCTTACCTCACCTGCAGGTGCCATGCGTGGTTTCTTTAATATGATTAATTTCACCACTACTAAACAGTTTAGAGTAAGCATTCCTTCCTTTCAATTGAATGTACCTGCTATTTTAAATTAATTGTTCCTCATTTCTTAAAAAGACTTATTTTTAGCCAATGCTTCCTTGGTTGAAAAAGAATAAAAAAGAAAAACTACCTGCGCGAATAAAAGGCAACTCTTGTCTTAATTGCGATAAAGTTCTGGTTGGTGAAGAAAATTTTTGCCCAGAATGTGGGCAACGCAATAATGTAAACCAACTTAATTTTAGATTGGTTCTTGATGAATTTTTTGGCACCATTTTCACCTATGATTCTAGGGTATGGAACACTGTTGTTCCTTTGATATTAAAACCAGGCAAAGTTGCATATGATTTTATTTCTGGTAAGCGAAAAAAGTTGGTCAATCCTTTTAGAACCTATTTAACCATATCACTTTTGTTTTTTTTGATTTTTGGCTTACTGGGGAAGATCAGTGAATTACGTGGTGATACCAATAAATTTGAAGCAATCATCGTTAATGATATGAAGGATGGTTTTAATCAAGGGGCTATTGACGCTGCCAAAAAGGATTCTATTACGCAAGTTACACTAACTGAAGTTCAAAAAAATGTTCCGGTTGATATAGACTCTACATTGAAGGCCAATGCTATTCATCTGGATAGTTTAAATAAAGCTACAGAAATTGATTCTTTAAAAGTTAAGGCATCTGAGAAAAGCCCTTTTATAAAAAAAGTAACAACCTTTTATAACTATTATGAGGAAAATAAAGAGCATCCTGTTGGGCGGGCCTTAGATAGTTTGAATTATGAAAACAATGTTTGGAACCGTTTTTATTATGATAAAACACAAAAGACACATGACATGATTAATGGAAATGTAGATGAATTTAATCAGACCATCTTCTCTAACCTTTCTTTAGCTATCTTTTTATTTTTGCCAATTTTCGCACTCTTTTTAAAGCTTATCTATATACGAAGGAAATACACATATATGGAAAATATGGTATTTGTCTTTTATACACAGGCTGTATTTTTTTTACTTATGTTAATATTTGTTTTAGTAAGTTTTTTCACAAACAGTAGTTCCGATACTATTATACCTGTTTTTTTAGCTCTTTTTGCTCTTTATCTATTACTAGCCATGAAAGGTTTCTATAAGCAAGGATGGGGCAAGACTATAATAAAATACCTCATGGCAAATTTTGCATTTATAGTATTCTCAGCATTTGGACTTATTGCACTTACCTTAGTATCATTTATTTTTTATTAGTCTTTAGCAACTGAGCTAAAAAATTTCGATTTGTATTTTTAAGATGTATATAGATTTTAAGTTCATTATTGTTAGAGATATTTAATTCAGCTTTTGATAATTCTTTCATACAGATGTCATCTTCTGGTACGCTAATGATGTCTAGTGAATTCTCAAGATACTTCTCAAAGTTTACAGATGCATGCAGCTTTGATTCAACAGTTTTTCCATCAACAAGTTTCATTAACTGATCTGAAATAAAAATGGACTCTGGTGATTCTTGAGCAAAGAATGTATTCAAAGGTAACAGCACGAATAACGTATCACTATCAATTACCTTTATAGATTTTTCTTGAAGCAGATAAGAAAAAAGTTCTTTTCCTTGCTTTTTACCTGCCATAATATCCATACTTGGCACTGTACTGTTTTGAAAAGAAACTTTTTCAATTTTATTAAAATCATCATCATATTCGTACGTCACAATACTATCTATTTTTGAGGTAATCGATTTTAAATCAACACTCATACTTCCATTCCACTTATGTGTTATTGAATCTATAGAAAGAGAAGTCAGCTCATTAAATTTTATTTTATTCTTATCAGATAACAAATTATTAAAAATAGCACTTGAAGTATTTAATTTAGTATGTATTTCACCAATCGAATTTTCTGAAATTCCTTTGTGTTTTTGAGACAGAAACAGATCAAAACCTGGGTTTAAAATCCCTTTAATTTCTAAAACTCCATCAGTTGAATTAAGTTCTACAAAATCACCATTTTCTGAGACAAAGCTCGCATCAGCTTTACTTTTAACTAAACCTTGAAGCCATTCAGCATTATCAAGATACTCTTTATCAGAAAATACGGTTAATAAGTGCTTATTGATATTCTTGTCGGCTCTATAATTAAAAGCAAGTACTATTTTTTTTTCTTTAAGTGCTAAAACTAACTTACCTTTTTTATAAAAATCCAATCCATCTTGTTGTTGGCGTGTAAACTGGTCTTCCAAAAGATACTTAGTGAATTTTTGTTTGTTCTTGACCTTCAAAAAACTACTTATTACAACCCCTTTATAGTCTTTGGAGTTGGTAAAAAAAAGGAGGTTTCTTGGAACTGAAACCGCATCAATAAAAGACTTTTTTCGCTCCTTCTTAGAAAAATCTAGATCAATGTAAAGTCTAGGGTTTTTAATGACATCTTCAAAAACATGATGTTCTAATTGCCTGAGATTTACATTAAGTATTGAAGTAGCCCAAACTGGAATTTGATCAAAACGTTGTGATTGCTTATAACGTAAAAAATAAACTCCGCTAAGCAATATTAAAACACTAATAAAAAAGTATAAAAACTTTTTCTTCATGGACTATTTTATGAGCTCATCAAATAAATCTATTAGCAAGCGTAACGCATTTTCTTGCTTACCCGAAGTGTTGATAATAAATTCAGAATTCATTTTGTTGCCTTTCATTTTTGAAGCTGTAACATAACCATCAACAAAATTATCTTTAATAAAACTTAAATGCTCTTTTTCCTTAATGCTCATAGCATCTTTTGGTAAAATATCCATAATTTTTTGCCCATTGAAATACATGGTATAGATATTCTTTCTTATAAGTTTATCATGCTTTCCTAAGTTTGAATTTACCCTACCGCTTATAATATCAGAAGCTATCTTTTCTGAGGTAGTAAAAAATAGGATGTCATCTTTTACCAAGGCAAATAAATCTACCGGAATTTCTTTCTTAGGTGCCTCTACCTTAAAATATCCATCTTTACTAGTAAACAACTTATGTTTAACCCCTGACTTTGCCAATCTTTGAAAAAATCGTTCTTTTTCCGTACCAATCATAAATGTAAAGTCAGGTAACACTTCTTTTTTAGTTTTCTTAACCTCTTTCCTATTATAATCTTCATCATATTCATAGGTAGTATATTCAACTTCCTTTTCAGAAGCATTGTGCAATACAAACAAGGCGTCACCTGTCATCAACTCACCAATAGCTTCTTCATCTAGCATCATAGAAACAAACTCAGCCGCTAAGCCCATTTCATCGCTGTATTCAGGTAACATACCACCATACATTTTTGTAATCATAGCAGGGTATTCATTCATTAATTCTTCTGTATCAAAAGACATACTGAAATAAGCCATTGCATTATCCTTATTGAAATATTGCAACATATTTCTATCAAACCTTGAATTGTATATCTTCTTAAAAATACGTTGCCAATCATCAGAAACTTGCATACTCATAGCCATTTTGGCTACATCTTCTTCAAAATAAAGATTAGCCACCACACTTTCAAATCCGTTTAAACTTTCAGAAGCAAGCCCCATCTGACGCATACCTAAAGTAGAACCATAAATATCTGCTAAACTTTTGCCTATTAACTCTCCATAATTTTTGATCCAAATAGAAGCAGCACTTTTGCTATCCTTACTCGAGGAATAGCTCTTATTTGAAGTAACGGATCTTACTGTACCTCTAAATATATTCTTTGCAAACTGTTCTACCCATTCACCAGTTATACGTCTTTTCATTTCATAAAAAGACTCTTCTTTGTTTTCGGATTGAGACAGTAATCGTTCTTCATTTTTATCAAAAAAATTGTAGGAAGCATCCGCAACGGCAATGAAGAAAGTATTATTATCCCAAATTGCCAAAGCATCTCCATCTGATCTCATATTTAGTCCATTTTGTCGAATGATTTCTACTCTATCAGATTCCTTAAATACACTTTCAAAGCTTTCACGATTATTCAATTTCAATAAAAAACTATGATATCCTACACTATCTGTCTTTGAATAAAAATAATAGGCCTTACTATTAATATCTACTCCAAGATCTGCAACAGAGGTTTTTTGTGCAGTACTATCTTTATTAAACTCTTTTAAAATTTCTTTGGCAAACGTTGTATTGTTTAAATCAGTAATTGAAATGAGCTCTAATAAACGATCCCCGTTAATAGAAATAACCGCATCAGCAGTACTAGGTATTCTATTTTCTAAATTCTGAGCATTTAACGAGACAAAAGCACATAAAAATGCGCTCATAAATAATATTCTTTTCATTCTCTATTAGTTTAGTAGTTGAATCTGGTTTTTAATTGATTTTCTGTTTTTTATAATATCCTGAGCATTTAAGCGCAACATGATTGCTTTTTTACTTCCAGAGATTTTTGCTGCTTGATTTTCTGAAGAAGCTATAGGTGTATCAAAACGATAGATACTGGTAAATGATGCCGTTTCAAAAACCTTTCTATCTTCCATATTGGTTTTTTTAAATTCATTGGCTAAATTATAATGATGGCTTCTTTTAAAGGTCATCTGGTCCTTATTGAATGTAAAATGTTTTTGACGTTTTATTTTATTAGCATCCGCATCTGTACTAAAATTAGCAATTACTGAATTTAATGCATCAATATCTGTAAAATCGCATGAGATAGTAAATATGTAGTCATTAAAATTTTCAGAATTCTTAACATTATGTATTCCTTGTATCTTCTTTATCTTAGTAATTACTTCTGCTATTTTCGATCTGATCTCCAATTTAGAAGGTACCTTATGTTTATTGATACTATCCATCAGCATAATAGAATTCAGCCTTGTTTTACTCTTGCTTAAGTTAAGTGTTAAGGTTACACTTCCTGATCCATCTTTATGCAAGGTTACTTCTTCAACTATTTCAAAACAGCTGGTACACAAAAAAAACAGTGAAACAATAATGAAAAATTTGATTTTTCTCAGCATAGCATTTTTCGTCTAAAGTATAGATAGAAAACTATATTTACAGTGTTTTAGTATACTTCTAGTTCTGATTTTTCTTTTGTTCGTATATCTTCATATTTCATAGAAACAACATCTCCTCTTTTTTGCACTAATGTAATACTAACAGTTCCTCCCATATTCCTGTCCATTAATACATCTATAAAAGGATCACCTATACCGGCTGTATGGTGAAAATCCAAAATGTTTTTTTCACTTACATTATTATTCTTTTGCCAAGTTTCAAACCAATCTTTCCGCAATTGTTTTACACTCGCATCATATAACGTTGATGAAGACCAAATTGCCGGTTTTTGAGGCATCCTTTTTAAATGTTTCTTGACACCATCCCATACAAATTCTATCAATTCAAGGTCATTATTCCAATCTACTATAGTTAATGTAAATTGCTCAACATCCTCTAAGTCAACTTTTTCTAATCCCGTTAGAATATCATTAGCTTTTAGGAGTTCTTTTACAATGAGCCCTCTACTTTTTTTATAGTAGTTTCTTGAGGTATGATATTCAAACCCGCCATTCAGCAGACAAATCAACCTATTTTGAGAGCTTACACCTATCCAAGTGCCGCCAGCTTTTCCGTCTTTAGGATAATAAAGCGAAACTCCATTTTCTTTCTCTTTTTCAGGATATAAAGCAGGCTCCCTTGAAAAGGGTACATCTCTGCTTGAAGTTAAAATAAAATCAGAATTTCCTAACGGAAGGTAGGTCACTGTACACATAGACTATATCGATTTCGAAAAGGGTTTCAATACTTTTTGTGATGCTAAATAAATCGTAACTTTGCCCGTCAAAATTAGTCATTCATACTTAAAAACAACGATAATGGGAAAAGGATTTTTTCAAGTACCTACAGCTATCAATGAACCGGTAAAAAGTTATGCTCCGGGAAGTCCTGAAAGAGACGCTGTTTTAAATCAATACAAAGCCTATTTTAACGGAACAGTAGATGTACCTATGTATATAGGTAATGAAGAAATAAGAACAAACAATATCAGAAATATGACACCTCCGCATGATCATCAACATGTGGTAGGCCAATATCATTTGGCAGAAAAAAAGCATGCAGAACAGGCTATTGAAGCTGCTCTTGAAGCAAGAAAAAATTGGGCACAAATGCCTTGGGAACAACGCGCCGCCATCTTTTTAAAAGCTGCTGAGTTATTAGCAGGGCCTTATCGTGCTAAGATCAATGCTGCTACTATGATCGCACAGTCAAAAACCATTCATCAAGCGGAAATTGATGCAGCTTGCGAACTTATAGATTTCTTACGTTTTAATGTTGAGTACATGTCAAATATCTATATGGAGCAGCCTGATTCATCTGAAGGTATTTGGAACCGTGTGGAATATAGACCACTGGAAGGATTTGTTTATGCCATTACGCCATTTAACTTTACAGCAATTGCTGCAAATTTACCAGCTAGTGCTGCTATGATGGGAAATACTGTGGTTTGGAAGCCTTCAGACAGCCAAATATTCTCTGCAAAAGTTATTGTAGATGTATTTAAGGAAGCGGGGGTACCAGATGGTGTTATCAATGTAGTTTACGGAGACCCAGTAATGATTACAGAGACCATGTTGGCTTCACCAGATTTTTCAGGACTACACTTTACCGGTTCTACTTTCGTATTTAAAGAACTATGGAAAAAAATAGGCGAAAATATCCATAACTATAAAACCTATCCTAGAATTGTGGGTGAAACTGGAGGAAAAGATTTTATCATAGCACACCCTTCTTCAAACCCAAAGCAAGTAGCAACAGGAATTACCCGAGGTGCTTTTGAATTTCAAGGGCAAAAATGTTCAGCGGCTTCACGCGTATATTTACCAAAATCAATTTCTGATGAAGTCTTAAACTATGTAAAAGAAGATGTGGCCTCTTTTAAAATGGGGTCACCCGAAGATATGAGCAACTTTATTACTGCAGTTATTCATGAAGGTTCCTTTGATAAACTAGCTAGCTATATTGACGCTGCTAAAGCTGACAGTGATGCTGAAATTGTTGCCGGCGGTAGCTATGATAAGTCTAAAGGGTATTTTATTGAACCTACCGTTATTTTAGCTAAGGACCCAAAATACACAACCATGTGTACTGAATTGTTTGGCCCTGTTGTAACGATCTATGTTTATGAGGATAAGGACTGGTCCAAAACATTAGAATTGGTAGATGGCACATCAGAATATGCATTGACAGGAGCTGTGTTCTCTCAAGACAGATATGCTATTACCGAAGCTACTAAGGCACTAGAAAACTGTGCTGGTAATTTCTATATCAATGACAAACCTACCGGGGCTGTTGTAGGACAACAACCTTTTGGTGGTGCAAGAGCTTCAGGAACGAATGATAAAGCTGGCTCCGCACAGAATCTATTACGTTGGGTATCCCCTAGATTGATCAAAGAAACGTTTGTATCTCCTGAAGATTATAGATATCCTTTTTTAGGGTAATTATTAATAAAATGTCATCCTGAGTCCCTAGTACTAGGAATTGAAGAATCTAAAAACCGCATTAAAAATGCGGTTTTTAGATTGATTATCCGAAATAAAGGTTGAGTTTCGCCTTATTAAACATAAATAAAGCTTCTGTATGTCTAAAAAATCATCTTTAAATATTTCGGATATAAAAGGACTTACCAGTATTATTACGGATGCTACAACCAATATTACCGACTTGGTTGAAGATATGCATAAACGTATTGTACAACCGCCTTTTTTACCCTCTACACCTATACAGCATTTAATTACACAAATTTCAGGTGTTGTCTATAGCAATGTTAGGTTTACCACAAAGTTTGTTGGTACTGGATTAGATAAAATTCTTCGAACCATAAATCCATCATTAAATACCGGTATTTCCTTTAGAAAAAAAGAAACAACTCTTGCCGTATTAAATGGTGTGGTTGGTGATTATTTAGATAAAACTAAGAATCCACTAACCTTACAAATGCAGTTTAGATGTAAAGGTGAGGTAATAGATATTGATAATATCGCACAGGCACTTCCCAAATTTAATGGAAAAATTCTACTCATGGTGCATGGTTTATGCATGAATGACCTTCTATGGAATCAAAATGATCATAATCATGGGGATGTATTAGCAAAAAAATTAGATTTTACTCCAATTTACTTACATTATAATAGCGGATTACATATTTCTGAGAATGGTCAGTTTCTTAATGAGAATTTAGAAGCGTTACTGAATAAATGGCCAGTTCCGGTAGAAGAGATCAACATCATTGCACATAGCATGGGTGGACTTGTAAGCAGAAGTGCTTTTCACTATGCAAAAAAAGAAAAGAAAAACTGGACAAAGTATTTAAAGAAAGTAATCTTTTTAGGAACTCCACACCATGGAGCTCCCCTTGAACAGGTAGGAAACTATATTGATCGTCTTTTTGAAATAGTTCCTTATGTAAAACCCTTTACGCGTTTAACAAAAATGAGAAGTTCAGGTATTACTGATCTAAGATTTGGCTATCTATTAGATGAAGATTGGAAGGGTAAAGATCGTTTCAAAAGGAATATAGTTGAAAAAAAATATGTTGCTTTACCCAAGGATGTAGGCTGCTATACTGTAGTTGGGTGCACTGAAAAGGAAGAAGATAATTTGAAGGCAAGTATACTGGGTGATGGCCTTGTTCAAATTTCAAGTGCCTTAGGAAAGCATAAAAACACAAGTCAAGACTTAAACTTTAAAAAATCAAATACACATATTGCATTTGAAACAAATCATATGAACTTGTTAAGTAGTCATGAAGTATACCGCAAATTGAAAATGTGGTTATTGAAATCTTAAAAACCAGATACAGTTTAACTAAACCTATATTCAATAATTCAGACTAAAATCTGTGTTCCTCAGACTACCACCATTGTCATATTACATTGGGTATCGCCTATAGATTACGGATATCCTTTTTTAGGGTAATTCACGGCGTAAAATGTCATACTGAATGCAGTCGAAGGATCTAAAAACCACATCAAATTGATGTGATTTTTGTTTTTCAAAAAATTTTAACGAACTTACTTAGCCTTTAGCACTTATTTTGCCTAAAAAAATAGACATATCAATATTAATTTTTTTGTCGCTTCTACTATTTATTTCTTCTAGCTGCGGAAGATCTTGTAAAGAAAGTGAGTTAAAGAAATATATGTGCGATGTAGAAACCAAGGTAGATAAACTATTAGAGGAAATGAGCAATGCCAGAGGGTTAATGTCTGAAGATCTAACGGTAGCAGGTGGTGGTAAAATGGCAAAAACTAACTATACTATGCCTAAAACAGTAGCAGTTATGCGTGCTGCAAACGATGTTAGACAAAATATAAGCAAAGTACCTCTCTTGTTCGCTATTGAAAGGTCAAAGGAAGAAAATACCGAAATATGGGAAAAAACACTTAGAGATTTCTTTGAAGAACAATCTAATAGAATTAAGCAAGCAGCATCTAATTTAGCTGCTAAGATGACCGCAAATCCAGACTCTTACCCTTATTCAGGGAATGAGGGTTTCTCTATGAGTCGTGTATTTTGGAAAATTGATAATGAAAATGAATTATGGTTAGACAATTTTAACATTCATAAAATCATAGATGATATAGATTTAGATTTATGGTTTTCTAATATTGAAAATTTTGGTAAGGATACTAAATCTAGTAATTAGTAAAGTATTCTAATTAAATCTATATTCAAAATTTAGACTAAAGACTGAATTGCCCAATCTATCACCATTATCATATTGTGATAAATCACCAGTAAATAAACGATCGAAACCGTAATTATAACGTAATCCTATTCTTTTATTAAAATCGTATCCCACTCTTAAATTTATCCCATAAGTAAATGTTTCTTTTACATTAGATAAAGTGAAAAAGGATAAAAATGCTTAGAATTTTTTCATACTAATTAATTGTATAATTCAATCCTAATTGAAATACTGAATTTTTAAAAGGTGATTCTCTATCATAAATTTTGGTAAACCCATAATTATATCTAAAGTTCAAACCTGCTTTTTCTGTTATATCAAATCCTAACCCTGCATTTATTCCAAAATCTAAACCATTAAGTCCGTCTAAATCTTCTTCGGCAGATTCAAAGTCTTCAATAATTGTTGGATCTATCCCTCTATCATCTTTAATCTTTAATTTTGACCTACCTAAAAAGTTATATCCTACTTGCGGACCTAATTCAAAATAGAAGACATCATTCATATAGTATTTAGCCATTATCGGTAAATTGATATAGTAAAGGTCTTGTCTGGACTTAACATCCAAAAGAAATAATTCAAAACCTTCAGGAGCAGTAAAGAGTACATCATCTCTATTTCTTGCTCCCTGCAAAGAAAACAGCAATTCAGGTTGTAAATAAAGCCTTTCTATTAAGTTAAATTTGACAAAACCTCCAATATGAAATCCTAGTTTGTACTTATAGTCTAACAAATCAGCTACGCTTCCTGAACCGTTGTAATTAGAATAGTTTAAACCACCTTTAACCCCAAATTTTACCTCTTGGGCATTAAGTGAATTTACGCAAACACCCATAATGAGTACTATTAGCAATTTTTTCATGATTATTTTTTTGATTTTAGATGAGGTAAATAAACCAAATTTTATTCAAAACAAAAAGTACTTTAAGGCTTGTACTTTAATGGCAAATGCACCACTTTTTTTGTTTCAAAAAAGTCTTCTTTAAAGTAATCTAACAAATCATATAGGTTCGCTTTCGGGAAGTTAGCTAGTTCCTCGCTTAGATCACCTCCTTTTAAATATAAAATACCATTAGCTAACTCATGATTTTGCTTTTTGGCTACTTTTTTGCGAGTCCATTTCACAAAATCATTCATATTTGTAACAGCACGGCTTACAATAAAATCAAATTCACCTTTCACCTTTTCCGCTCGTAAATGCTCAGCCCTAACATTTTTCAAACCTAAGGAATTTGCTACCTCATTAACCACTTTTATTTTTTTACCAATAGAGTCTACCAAATAGAATTGTGTCTCAGGAAATAGAATAGCTAAAGGAATTCCGGGAAACCCTCCACCTGTTCCTACATCTAAAATTCTAGATCCAGGCATAAAAGCTTGCACTTTTGCGATTCCTAAAGAATGTAATACATGGCGCAAGTATAACTCATCAATATCCTTACGAGAAATGACATTTATTTGCGCATTCCACTCACTATACAACGATTCCAATTGAGTAAATTGTTGTTGCTGTTTTGGTGTTAAATCCGGAAAATAGGTAGTGATTAATTTCATGTTCGACTGCAAAACTACACTATCTTGTTAAAAATTTAATAAATTAGTCTGCCAAAAGTAGCTTGAGTACTAAATAGCTTAACTTTGCAAGAAAATTAAATAAGACAACATTTTAATATGTCCAATAATATTTCAATTCGCTTTTCGCGTGTAGATTCTGCCAAGTTTTTCAGAACATTAAACAAACGTATCAACACCTATTTTAAGGAAAAAAATCTTAAAAAAACAGGTAACTGGAAACTGTATTTAAAAACAGTAATCATGTTTGCCATTTTTCTAACTCCTTATTTTTTAATATTAACCATTGACATGAATCAATGGTTACAATTATTACTTACCGTAATCATAGGAATTGGTATGGCTGGTGTAGGAATGAACGTAATGCATGATGGTAATCATGGGTCTTTTTCTAGTAAAAAATGGGTCAATGACCTCATGGGTAGTAGTATTTATATTCTTGCCGGTAATGTATACAATTGGAAAGTACAACACAATGTATTGCACCACACCTATACAAATATTCATGGGCATGATGAAGATATGGATGCGGGTAGGGTGATTCGTTTTTCAAAACATGCAGATTGGCATAAAATGCATAAATATCAACAATACTACTCCATTTTATTGTATGGATTATTAACGATTAATTGGGCCATCACTACTGATTTTAAGCAAATGTACCAGTATATGAAACGAGGACTGTCATATGGTAAATTTCCAAATCCAGTAAAGAACTGGACTATTTTAGCCATTTCAAAAGCGCTATATGTTACCATATGGGTTGTCATTCCTATTTTAGTATTAAATCTTGCCTGGTGGAAGATATTAATTGGTTTTTTTGTCATGCATTATGTTGCCGGACTTATTTTGAGTATTACTTTTCAACTGGCACACATTATGCCTGATACACACATGCCATTGCCAGATGAGCAAGGAAACATGAAAAATACATGGGCCATTCATCAATTATTGACCACTGCCAATTTTGCCCCAAAAAATAAGCTAGTGGGTTGGTTTACCGGTGGACTGAATAGGCAAATCGAACATCATTTGTTTTCACACATTAGCCATATTCACTATAAGGATATAGCTAAAATTGTGAAGAAAACTGCACAGGAGTTCAACTTACCTTATTACGAATACCAAACAACACGAGAGGCTATAGCGCAGCATTTTAAAATGTTACGAGAATTAGGTAAGAAACCTGCACTGGCCTAACATATTTTCACTTTTTAATTGATTATGTTGAATTCTTTACTTTTTGTAAGTAAAAGAAAATAGATGGTGCTTTAAATTGTCTATAAATTTCTACTTTTGAAGCTCATTTTTAAGTAGTAATACATGCAAGATCTTCTATCAAACCGAATTAATAATTTACCAACCTCTCAAACCTTGGCTATGGCTGCTAAAGCTCGTGAATTAAGAGCTGAAGGTAAAGATATTATTAGCTTAAGCCTCGGTGAACCCGATTTTAATACTCCTGATTTTATTAAGGAAGCTGCCAAAAAAGCTATCGATGATAATTACAACTCCTATACTCCGGTAAATGGTTATTTAGAATTGCGTGAAGCAATTTGCAGGAAATTCAAGCGCGACAACGATTTAACATATACTGAAGATCAGATTGTGGTTTCTACCGGAGCCAAACAATCTATTGCAAATGTTGCCATGGTATTATTAGATCCGGGTGATGAGGTATTGTTACCAGCTCCATACTGGGTGAGTTATTCTGCAATAGCTACCTTAGCTGAAGCTACTTTTATAGAAATTCCTTCTTCCATAGAAACAGATTTTAAAATCACTCCTGAGCAACTGGAAGCAGCCATTACTCCCAAAACAAAAATGATCTTTTTTAATTCACCCAACAACCCAAGCGGATCATCATATACAGAAGAAGAGTACAGGGCTTTGGCTAGGGTATTAGAAAAACACCCGCAGATTTATATTCTTTCTGATGAGATCTATGAGCATATTAATTATGGCGCTCCTACTTTTAGTATTGCTAAAGTAGAAAGCTTGTATGACAGAACTATTACTGTGAATGGGGTTGCAAAAGCTTTTGCTATGACCGGTTGGCGTATTGGTTATATAGGTGCTCCGGTATGGATAGCCAAAGCATGTACAAAGATGCAAGGGCAGATAACTTCTGGTGCTAACTGTATTGCCCAAAGAGCCACGATCACTGCATTAGATGCTCCAGTATCTAACATTCAATATATGTTAGATGAGTTTAAAGAACGAAGAGATTTGGTGCTGAAGCTCATTAGTGAAATAGATGGTGTTTCAGCAAATACTCCCAGTGGTGCTTTTTATGTATTTCCTGATGTTTCCTCCTTTTTTGGGAAAATGATTAACGGACATACCATTAACAATGCCACCGATTTTTCTATGTTTTTATTAGAAAAAGCAAATGTTGCAACGGTAACAGGAGATGCTTTCGGTTCACCCAACAATATCAGAATATCATATGCTGCATCAACTGAAGAACTTTTAGAAGCATTTAAACGTATCAAAGCTGTATTAAATTAATGATCTATAGTATTTCATTCAGGACCAAATGGGCTGACTTTGATGCCAATAAACATATGCGTCATACAGCTTATAATGATTATGCTGCCGAATGTCGTATCAGTTTTTTTAATGAATATGGTATGCCCGGCGAAAAATTAGAGCAATACAATATTGGTCCTATTCTCTTTAAGGAAGAGACTACTTTTTACCGAGAAATAAAAATGGGTGAGAAATTAAAAGTAGATCTCATACTTATCGCTTCTTCAAAAAATGCTGAACGTTTCAAAATGTTGCATCGTGTTTATAAAGAGGGCGACATTGTTGCAGCAGAAATACAAGTATTTATTGCCTGGATAGATCTTGCAACACGTAAATTAGCAGCACCCCCGAAAGATGCTGTTGACATGCTTAATGTATTGGATAAAAGTGAGGATTTTGAAGAAATCGTATTAAAAAATAAAGGTTGAAAAACAGGAAACTCATTTATACGCTTGTTACCGTCATTATTGTTTTAAGCATCTATACTTATAATCTGTTTACAGAAGGTCAGTCTACTAGTGCATCCTATCCAAATGAAACTAGCAAAGTCTCTGATTTTAACTACCTACCCACTTCCACAACAAATCAAATTATCAGGCACAGCCACTATACTTTATCCTATCATGAAGAACATGAACAGGCGGAATGGGTTGCCTATGAATTAAAAAAGGAACATGTGTCGTATACCAATAGAAAGCGGCCACTTTTTATTCAAGATAACAAGGTAAAAACGAAGTCTGCGCATTGGGCTAATTATAAAAAATCGGGTTATACTAAAGGACATTTGCTACCTGCAGGCGATAGAAAGTTTAGCAATGATGCCTATAACGAAACTTTTTTGACTTCTAATATATCTCCTCAAGATTATGATTTTAACGCCGGTGTTTGGAATCGGTTAGAACAGAAAGTGCGTTACTGGTCTAGTAAAGAGCGTCATTTATATGTAGTAACAGGAGGTATTTTAGGTAAAAAACTAAAAAAAATAGGTGCTGAAAAAGTAAGTGTCCCTAAATATTTTTATAAAATACTATTAGATTATTCTGAGCCGGAAATAAAAGCAATTGGATTTTTGGTACCTCATAAAGATTCTGAAAGACCCTTATATGAATTTGTGGTGCCTATTGATGAAATTGAAAGTAAAACAGGCATTGATTTCTTTCCTGCTTTGGCAGATGATTTAGAGCAACAATTGGAAAAAAATGCAGATTATAAACTGTGGAGTTTTAACTGATCTCTGTAGTTCCGGTTTTTAAGATAGAAAGTAACCTTGTTAACTCTTTATTTTGGTTAGTAAATAATAAGAATACCAATAATGGCATCATAGTAAAGTAATTTACAAAGGCAAGGCTGGTCTTACGTACAATTCGCTTCATGGTTTGTTTTTAGTTTTTGTTTGCTTTATTAAAACAACGAGGTGTTTAAATCTCCCGACATTTTAAAGGAAAAATGTTTAGCGTATGTTTATTAACTAAAGATTTTACATTTTATTGTGTTACCTGAAATAAAAAAGTCCATCTTATAGACGGACTCTTGAAAACCAATTGACATTGACTTATTTATATATTATCTTTTATGAACTTATCAATTGTAAAACCAATGTTATCCTTGTTCATTTCAAATTTTTTTGAGAATAAATACTTGTATAATGGTTTGTCTTCTACTTTAGTCTTCAAAGATAAATCCCTTTTCTGAGCAAACACTTCATCCCATTTAGATCGTACTAAAGACCAATCTTTTTGATTTTCATTCCACCAGTCTATAGCCGCTTTACATTTGCTGTCATCTACTCTTACATAGGTATTAAGGCCTTTCTCTTGTGCTAAAAGAACATCATCTTTACCTGTTTCTCTTATTACCTTATCATTATCCTGATCATGAATCCAACCTTCTTTGGTAATGGCATGTTTGTTCGTTCTAACGGTAACGTTGTAATCCTTTCGTTTTGTATACTCTCGTCTTGGCAATGGTGCGTCTGTTGTATTTTCCCAAATACTTTTACCATCAACATGTACCCATGTTGCAGAACCTTCATAACGTGGGCTATCGTCTACCTGAAATACCTTTTGTGTCCACTGTCCATCAACCTCTGATTCTGGTAGACTTACATACTTCCATTTATTTTGATGGTCATAAACATACAAATCTGGGTTTTCAAACAACCAATCTTGTCTCCAATGCTTAATCACATGTGGCTTATCTGGTTTTCCAACAATCAATAAATGTTGCATAACAATTTTGTCGTTAGCATCTTCCACTAATTGAACCCACTCTAATCCTTTATCATGCTTTACTTTAGAAGGTTTATAAGTAGAATCTTTTGAGTAACTAAAAGTTTCAGCAAAGTTAAAACCTACTTTATAGCAACCACACATGCTTTTAATGGCTTTTTGATCTTTTTCCTTTTTGCTTTGAGCATTTATACTAGTGCATAAAGCAACGGATAAAATTAATACGAATGTTAACTGTTTCATTTTAAATGTGTTTGTTTTGAGAATTGATTTTTTAACTATTCTTATTTAGATTGAATTAAAATAAATATATATTTGCAACAAATCTATTTATAATGAGTCTAAATAAAAATAATTTTTTCATTTATTTTTTGATATTTTTTATCACACACTCTTGGGCTCAAGAAAAAAAAGGAAAAATTATAGATTCCCTTAAAGCTGAAAAATTAGATGAAGTAGTTATTACCGCTACGCGCACCGCTCGTCAATTATCTTCATTACCCTTACCTGTGACTCTCATATCTCGAAAAGTCATAAATAAATCTGGGACCATTCGCCTTAATGAAATTTTAAGTGAGCAAACAGGTATTATTACCATTGCCGACGAAAGTGGTTTTGAAGGCATACAGATTCAAGGTATTTCTTCAGACTACATATTGGTACTCTTAGATGGCGTACCGTTAGTAGGTAGGAGCGCCGGAAATTTTGACTTAAGCCGTCTTAGCGTAGGCAATATTAAACAAATTGAAGTGGTAAAAGGCCCTTCAAGTAGCTTGTATGGTAGTGAAGCATTGGGCGGCGTAATAAATATTATTACAGAGAAACCTTTAAATGATAGCATTTCTGGGAACGCATCCTATAGGATAGGTAGCTTTACGCAACAGGACATGAATGTTGATGTAAAACAACAAATCGGTAAGTTTAGATATGCACTTTTTGCCAATCGATTCTCTAGTGAGGGTTATGATTTAAGTCCTGAAGTAGCAGGACAAACAGTGAATCCATTTGTCAATTATACCTTAAATGGTCGTTTGTATTATGACTTTAACGATCAAGTATCATTATTTATGTCCGCACGTTACTACGACCAAACGCAGGAAGCTGACTTAACAGTTAATGGAACAAATTTCGAAGGTGATTCAGAAGAAAATGAATGGAATACACATATACGTTTAGATCACAATTGGAACGACGAGCTGAGCATAGAATATGAATTTTATTACACCAACTACCTTGCTGAAGAACGACTGGAAAGTCCAATCTCCGGTGAAGTTTTAAGCAATAGTAATTTTGATCGCTACTTAATACGGCCAGAAATACGAGGCAACTATTCTTTCGAAAAATCGGGTACTATTACTCTTGGCTTAGGGTATCAGTATGATGAATTAGATAGAACCTATTTTGACAATACTGTCAATTTTAATTCGCAATACCTATATGGCCAATGGGATGTGAATCTAATAGAAAAACTAAATCTAATTATAGGGGCACGTTTTGACAATCACTCTGAGTATAGCAATCAACTAAGTCCAAAACTAGCCATACGTTACCAACTTAATGAAAATATAGCACTTAAAGGCTCCGTGGGTTACGGATTTAAAGCGCCTGATTTTAGGCAGTTGTATTTTGATTTTACAAACTCGGCAGTTGGTTACACAGTGTTGGGTTATAATGTTGCTCTTGAAAAGCTACTAGAATTAGAAAATCAAGGTCAAATCTTAAGTATTGTTATACCATTAGATCAATTAGATGATCCTTTAGAAGCAGAAAGTTCTATTGGATATAACCTCGGAGTTACATTTAAAAAAGATAAGTGGAATACAGAGCTTAACCTCTTTAGAAATGACTTTACAAATCTTATAGATACAAGAATCATTGCCCGTAAAGTAAATGGGCAAAATGTATTTAGCTATGTTAATTTTGATAAGATTTATACCACCGGCTTAGAAGCAAATCTCGGTTATCAACTTCATGATAATATTACAATCAATGCTGGTTATCAATTATTGTATGCTTTTGATAAGAATCAAGAAAATCGGGTAAATAATGACAATGTATTTGCACGTGATCCAAACACAAACCAAACTATTCTTATAGAACGTTCAGACTATTTTGGCTTAGTCAATCGTTCACGACATAACGCCAATATTAAATTTTTCTATGACATTCCTAAGTTCAATTCAAATTTTAATCTTCGATTACTTTACCGAAGTAAATATGCACTTTTTGACACAAATGGCAATGGAGTAATTGACACATATGACTCCAGCTTTGTAGACGGTTATCTAATCGCTAATGTTGCGCTAAGCAAAACATTTTATAACGATTTTACACTCCAGGTAGGCGCTAACAATCTACTTGATTATAAAGATGACAATATTCCCAATTTACCTGGAATTCAAGGATTTATTAAACTTAATTATGAATTTTAATTTAAACACAGATACAATGAAAACCAAAATGACAGTTTTAAAAACAATTGCTATAACATTATTATTTTTAGGATTTAGTTCTTGTACGGATGATGATAATGGCCCAATTATTATCCCGGTTGAAGCAGAACAAGTAACTAATTTACCCGCACCTCAGACAGGTGGCCAAGGAACTGGGCAAGATATTGGTGGAGAATTCACAAAATTTGATTTCGCGTCAGGAAAAATTACTACAAGTGATACAGATTGGGATATTGCCTTTAGAGGAACAACAATTGCCGTAAATGGTGGAACAGTAACAGGTACTGCAGATGAACCAGCACGTAATGGTAATGCCGGAGCAGCCATTGTTGATGGCACTTTTGATAGTGTAGCTGATGCTAACAATCTCATATTTGAACAGGATTCAGATGCTGCATTTGCTATTCCAACCGGAAGTGATAACGGGTGGTATAATTACAATTTTGCAACTAATTTGATTACTGCCATACCTGGGAAAGTTCTAATATTCCGCACTCATGATGATCGCTATGCTAAGGTTGAAATTTTAAGCTATTACAGAGATCAAGATAGTTCTGATCCTGCAAACGGACGCTTTTATACATTCAATTATGTATATAACCCCAATGAAGGTGCAACAACGTTTTAATTATGCAAAAATCAATAAGTATACTATTCATTATATTTCGACTTTTTCTTGGCGGGATGATGGTTTATGGGGGAGTTCAGAAATTTCAAAAGCCAATACCAACTCCAATTGAAGTAGTAGAAAAAGCGCAGAAGTTCGCAACACCAGAAAAGGAAAATACGCTCCAAAAAATACTATATATAAGTGGCGCAAAACAAACAGGATATTTCTGGCAGGTATTGGGCATATGCGAATTGTTATTTGGGTTGTTACTATTAATTCAGTTTACCGGTTTTATAGGCGCCCTATTTTTACTACCTATAACCTTGCATATTTTTTTATTTCATTTGTTTTTAGAACCTGATGAAACGGGAGAACTTTTTCAAACGGCCGCATTATTAGCAATTAATATAGCTTTGGTACTAAAAGAGAAAGAAACATGGAAACATTTAGCCTGGATAAAACCTATCTAAAGTAAGAAGTAATTTAAAAGCCAAAGAACATCTTCTTTGGCTTTTTTGTGCGGATGAAGGGAGTCGAACCCCCACGCCTCGCGGCACTAGATCCTAAGTCTAGCGTGTCTACCAATTCCACCACATCCGCAGTTTGAATTGTGGGTGCAAATATAAGCAATCCAACAAAACTACAAAGTCACACCACTTATATTTTTAGTACATTTGAGTTGTTCAAAATTTCACAAAATGGACTCCATAAAATCATACATACATCAGCATAAAGACCGTTTTTTAAACGAGCTCTTAGAACTCTTAAAAATTCCGTCTATCTCAGCCGATTCCGCCTATAAAAAAGATGTCATTACAACTGCTGAGGCCATAAAGTCATCCCTTGAAAAAGCAGGTTGCGATACTGTTGAAATTTGTGAAACGCCTGGCTATCCCATTGTTTTTGGAGAAAAGATCATTGATAAAAATCTACCAACAGTTTTGGTGTATGGGCATTATGACGTACAACCTCCTGATCCATTAGATCTTTGGGATTCTCCTCCTTTTGAGCCCATTATAAAAAATACAGAAAAACATCCGGATGGGGCTATTTTTGCACGAGGTGCTTGTGATGATAAAGGGCAACTTTACATGCATGTAAAAGCATTAGAGTATATGACCACCGAAGGGAAATTACCTTGTAATGTAAAGTTCATGATTGAAGGTGAAGAAGAAGTGGGCTCAGAAAGCCTCGCTTGGTTTGTACCCAGAAACAGAGAAAAACTAGCCAATGATGTGATCTTAATTTCTGATACCGGAATGATTGCCAATGACATTCCCTCTATTACCACCGGCTTGCGTGGTTTGAGTTATGTAGAAGTAGAAGTTACCGGGCCCAACCGCGATTTACACTCAGGTCTATATGGAGGTGCCGTAGCAAATCCGATTAATGTGTTGACAAGAATGATTGCTTCATTGCATGATGAAAATAAGCATATTACTATACCCGGTTTTTATGATAAAGTAGAGCAACTTACTTCTGAAGAACGTGCTGAAATGGCAAAAGCTCCATTTTCTTTAGAGAATTACAAAAAAGCATTAGCTATTGATGCGGTTTATGGGGAAGAAGGTTATACTACAAATGAACGAAATTCTATTCGCCCCACTTTAGATGTCAATGGTATTTGGGGTGGTTATATTGGTGAAGGTGCAAAAACTGTTATTGCAAGTAAGGCTTTTGCAAAGATCTCCATGCGCCTTGTTCCGCATCAAGATTGGGAAGAGATAACTCAACTCTTTAAAACCCATTTAGAAAGTATTGCTCCCAAAGGAGTGAAAGTAAAAGTTACGCCACATCATGGTGGACAAGGTTATGTAACACCAACAAACTTTAAAGGGTATCAAGCAGCTAGCAAAGCTTATGAAAAAACCTTTGGTAAAACGCCGATCCCACAACGAAGTGGTGGCAGTATTCCTATTGTTTCTTTGTTTGAAAAAGAATTGAAAAGTAAAACGCTTTTAATGGGCTTTGGTTTAGATAGTGATGCTATCCACTCACCAAACGAACATTTTGGTATTTGGAATTACCTTAAGGGCATAGAAACCATTCCTTGGTTCTATAAATACTACACTGAAATGAGCAGTTGATTAATCAAATTGTTAAAAATTACTGGGCAGACTCAACCTGATTTTGAGTCTGATTTGAAGTAGTAGAAATAAGTTTTCTTAAAATTGACAACTTAAAGATTTCTGCTCTAATTTCTGAATTACTTGCTTTTGACATTACTTCTTATTGTTTGTTTATTATAAAAACAATTATATTATTAAAATTCCTGATTACTCTGCTATAAAACGCGAATATCTGTAGCCTTCGTATTCTTTTCCAGTAACAATTCCATTTGTAGTTCGTCGTAATAACATTAACCATAACTCAAATGGAGTCAACAAACAAAACAGCGCACTCAGCAGGTATTTTCTATTTTATGGTCGCTTTGTTTGGCGTCATAAGTATTATGCTTGTACCCTCGCAACTAATTGACTGGAGTAATTCATCTGCTACATGGGTGAAAATTAGTAACCCTGAAAAGATCTATTTTTTCAATTTATTTAATGGGAAAGAGCTATTATTTATTTCTATTATTTCGGGTGTTATATGCTATTCTGCCTATGCCTTCCTAGCTGTTTGGTTATATAAGTTATTTAAAACAACCTCTAAGCTTGCTTCTATTTATTTAGCAATTCTTGTTTTTCTTAGTATTCCGTTTGCCTTTTCAGCTTTAACGCATTTGGCTGAAATCATTCCTTTGGTGAATGGAGGTGAGCATCTTGCTTCATTTAATGAACAAGAATTGTCTACTAAAGCTTTTATATCGTTAAAAGCCTATGGTAGTGGTCTTACGTTAGCAGAAATATTTTGGGGACTTTGGTTATTACCTTTTGGATACTTAGTCTACAAATCTGGTTTCTTACCTAAATTTTTAGGTATTGCTCTTTTTATAGGGTGTTTTTACTATTTAATGGAAGTGCTCCGTTATTTTCTTCTGCCAGAAATTAACAAGAATATAGTATACCAAATACTTTCTTACGCAGCTATGATTGGTGAAATGGGTACTATGTTATGGCTTCTTATTGTAGGAAAGAGATGGGAGAATTGGAAAAAGCGAATATTTATAAAAAAACATGCCAGTTAGCACTTAATTCACATACTTATTATTGTTTCTATAGATTAAAATTAAGTACTTTTTTTAAATTTTAATGACGGTAATACAAAGGATATAAATTACTATTTAGCGCGATTGATTCATAAAATTTAATCATTACTTCTTCAAATTAGCCATTGCCCTATTTAAACTTCTCAAAGTTATGCCAACATAATTGGCGATATCTTGCTTTGAGATAACAGTTTCAAAATTCGGAAACATCTTTTGTAACCTTAAAATATTATCTTCAATAGGGTAGGAATGTTGATATGAATGTCTAGGTGCTTTATACTTAATTTTTAATGCTAATCCATTTAAGATAATCCTATTAAATTTTCTGTCAGTTTCTAACAAATCATTGAAATCTTGAAATGAAATTTTATAAACTTCCAACTCAGAAATGGCTTCTACGCAACAAAAAGCAGGTTGTTTAGAGAAAACTTCTATTTCGCCAAATTCCATGCCTTCTCCTAAAAATTCTTGAATAAAACTTTTACCATTCTCATCTGTCAAATAACACTTAGCAATGCCTTTTCTAATAATATAAACCCATGAATATCTTTTACCTTGCTGAATAATTATTTTTTTAGGTTGATGCCTCTCAGCTATAACAAGATCACTCCCTTTTTGATATAAAATATCCAAATAATCTAATAGCTCAATATGTTTTCTGATCATTTCCTTGATTGGACAAATGTCCTTTTTTAAAGTTTAAAAATGATGTTGCTTTGATATTCATAAAAGTAAATCAAAAAATTCGAAATCTTGAAAAAGCAACCTATCTACACAAAAAACTTTCTTTTGGTTTGCATTAGTTCCTTGTTATTCTCAGCTAGTTACAATATGTTAATTCCTGAGCTACCATCTTATTTAAGTAGTTTAGGAGGAGCTGAATATAAAGGGTTGATTATATCTCTCTTTACACTTACTGCTGGATTTTCAAGACCTTTTAGTGGAAAACTAACTGACACCATTGGTAGAAAACCTGTAATGATCTTTGGTGCAACTGTCTGTTTAATTTGTGGTTTTTTCTATCCCATACTTTCTTCCATTTCCGGTTTTTTGCTTTTACGATTAGTGCATGGTTTTTCAACCGGATTTACTCCTACAGCAATTGCTGCTTTTGTTGCAGATATTATTCCTAAAAATAGATGGGGTGAAGCCCTTGGTATACAAGGTCTATTCTTTAGCACAGGATTGGCCTTAGGCCCAGCATTGGGAAGCCTAATAAAAATAAATTACTCCTACAGTACTCTATTTTACAGTTCTTCATTCGTAGCTTTTCTCTCAATGCTATTAATCTGGCGTGTACAAGAAACCTTAAATAATAAAAAAGCCTTTAATTTTTCATATTTAAAAATATCTAAAGATGAAATTATTGCCAAAGAAGTATTTCCTGCTGCTATTATTACTTTTTGCACGTACTTAGGCTTTGGTGTTATTTTAACATTAATACCTGATTGGAGTGAGAATTTAAAAATGACGAACAAGGGTACATTTTTTATTTTCTTTACTATTGCTTCACTTACTATTCGCTTTATTGCAGGTAAAACCTCTGATAAGTATGGGAGGATTATTGTAATGATCTTTGGTTTAATACTGCTATCTCTCTCTCTTTTTTTAATAGGATATCTAAAAACAGCTAGAGGTTTACTCGTTGCTGCTAGTGTTTATGGATTAGCAATGGGTATTTTGTCTCCGGCCATCAATGCTTGGACTATAGATATGAGTTTTGAAAATCATCGCGGTAAAGCGGTTGCAACAATGTTCATTGCATTAGAAGCTGGTATTGGGCTCGGTGCTTTTCTCTCAGGATGGTATTATCAAGATATTATTTCAAGAATACCACACATTATGTATACATGTGGTATTGTAGCTATTTTAGGATTCATTTATCTTCTTATGATTAAAAGAAAATTTTAACTTTTAAAGCGTAACATTTTACCATTTACGGCGTTAAATATAAGTATACACCCTGTTACCATGTTAAAAAACTTCTTTTGGATGTGCTCCGGTGCAGATCCAGACCTCCTCAATGATAGCCCAAAATCAGAACAAATAAAATATGCAGGTATAGGCGGCACTGTATTCTTTACAGCAGTTATGGCCCTTATCTCTGGCTCCTATGCTTTATACACAGTTTTTGACAATGTGTATATAGCTATAACATTCGGTATTATTTGGGGATTATTAATTTTTAACTTAGATAGGTTTATTGTCTCTACCATAAAAAAACAAGACAGTGTTTGGAAGGAATTGATTCAGGCTTCGCCCAGGATTATTTTGGCGGTTATCATTGCTATAGTCATATCAAAACCTTTAGAGATGAAGATTTTTGAAAAAGAGATCAATCAAGTCTTACTGGAACAAAAAAATGAGTTGACTCTACAAAATCAGAATCAGATTGCTGAGCAATTTACCCCAGAAATTAATAGGATTCAAACTGAAATTCAATCACTGCAAAATACTGTTGATACTAAAGAGAAAGAGGTTAATGATCTATATGATACTTATATCTCAGAAGCAGAAGGAACAGCAGGCACAATGAAATTAGGAAAAGGGCCCGTTTATAAAGAAAAACGAGAAAAACATGATGCCCTTTTACAGGAATTCCAGCAGCTAAAACAAGAAAACAGGGCAAAAATTTCTGAAAAGGAAGCTGCTATTACAGCTTTAAGAGTAAAACAAGGCAATCAGGTTACTTCTAGCCAACCTATTATTGATGGTTTTGACGGACTTATGGCAAGAATTAATGCTTTGGGCCAATTGGCTTGGTTTCCTTCTTTCTTTATATTATTACTCTTCTTAGCTATTGAAACAGCACCTGTATTTGCAAAGATTATGGCTCCAAAAGGTGCTTATGATCTTAAATTAGAGGAACAAGAAAATGCACTTTATACTTGGGTGACACAGCAAAAAAACCAACGTGCTTCTTTGCTAGCCACTGATACTTCTTTGAATGAGAAGGTGTACTATGATGTAGCTGAAGACCAAGAAGTGTACGACTATAAAAAGCAAAAGGCTAAAGAATTATTCAGAAAACAATCGGATGCTTTTTATAAAAAACAGACTGACTTGTTATAAGTTCAATTAGAGTTTCTTTACATATTTTGTAATGATGACAATATGTTGTCCATCTACTTTACCCTCAATATACTCGGCACTATCTTGATCTAAAGAAATCCTTCGCACTGCAGTACCTTGTTTAGCAACCATACTAGATCCTTTTACTTTAAGATCTTTAATCAAAACTACAGAATCACCTGCCTGTAGCTCAACACCATTAACATCTTTATGAATTATTCTTTCACTTTCATCAAGTCCTTCACCTGTAGCTTTAGCAAAGTTTAGAGTTTCATCATCCAAATACAACATATCCAATAAATCTTGTGGCCATCCTTCAGATTTTAACCGTGATAGCATGCGCCAGGCGATCACTTGAACTGCACTGTGCTCACTCCACATACTTTCATTTAAACATCTCCAGTGGTTAACATCTGTAGCATCTATATTTTCAATTTGATTGATACATGTTTACAAGCCAGTAAACTTCCATCAATTCTTCTGGTAGAAACAGGAGGAACTTCATAAACATTCAAGTTTTCAGTCCTATTACATAATTCACATTTATTTCCGCTTCGTTCTTTAAGTTCTTCTATCAAACTCATCTTATAAAATTCAGTGCTTAAAAGTAGTCTTTTAAATTAATCTAACTATTTTTAACATATGTATTTAGAGACAGATCGACTTATAATTAATGAATTGACCAAAGAAGATGCGCCATTTTTTTTTGAATTGGTAAATGACCCTGATTGGAAACGATTCATTGGTGATAGAAATGTGAATGCTCTTAAAGATGCTGAAGATTATCTCACCGAAAGGATTATACCGAGCTATACAAATTGGGGATTTGGATTCTATAAAGTTTCACTAAAAGACAACAAGGTTCCTATTGGAATCTCAGGTTTGGTAGATCGAGAAAGTTTAGAATATGTTGATGTAGGTTTTGCCTTTTTACCTATTGGCAGAGGAAAAGGTTATGCATATGAGAGTAGTAAAGCAATTTTGGGTTATGCTAAGGAAGTATTAAAGTTAAATCCCATATTAGCTATAGCTAATCAAGACAACATCAAATCTCACCAATTACTAAATAAACTTGGGTTAAAATTTAAAGAGATGATTCTCTTACCTGATGAAGAGCAGAAAATTTGTTTATTCTCTACTTAATAAGGATTAAAATTAATTTAAAATAGCAGCAATAGAAAAATCTCTTTCCTCTACTGGTACTGTTTCAACCTTCTGAGTTTGTGGTATAATTGTTTTAGTTACATTTTCAGCAAAAGCGTAGTCAACTTTTCTAAAACGATTAGCCCTGTAAGCATTATGACCGCTTTTAGGTGCCTTTGCTTCCTTAAGAATTAAACCTCCATCATACGGGTTAAAACCAGTAATGGTATATAATTCTCCTTTTTTAAGTCCACCTAAACGATACCATCTTCTTCTGGCATTGATACAAACGACTACCTCCCCTATGTTAAAATCGTGATTCATGTTTTTAGTTTTTTGGCTTGCTATAATAAAACAAATTGTTAATGGAAACTCCCGAAACTTTAACTTTTCTTTTTCATATATTACTGCAATTCAGTTAGATAATTTTCTAACAACTAAAACTTTAAGAACGTACTTTATCATCTTAAACCACTAATATAAAATTCAATTCTAAAGAAATTCTAAAGAATCTTTTGAATGTAAATATTACAATTCATTATAACAATAAAACATCCTTTTTGGTCATAGCAATATGTCTTGTAGGGAAGATGAAACAAAGCTATATGCAACGTTCAACTAAATCAATAGCGGAAATAGTGAATTTTAAAATTCATTGTTTATAGGTAGTACATCAATGAAAACAGGTAGTTAAGATAAAACTAAAACTTCCGGTCAGGATTAAATGAATCCAAACTTATAGAAGGTTTTCGTTCAGATATAATTTCTGAAACCAACTTTCCAGTAGCTGGTCCCAAACTCCAACCCATCATAGCATGACCTGTTGCTATTGTTAAATTTTCACATTTTGAAGATTTACCTATGTATGGCAAGCCATCAGGAGAACATGGCCGCAGTCCACATTGCGCAACATCCTTTTCTTCTTGACTAATCTTTAACCCTTTATAATATCTCTCTCCAGCATTTGCTATGGCATTCACCCTAATTGGGTTAATATAATGATTGATCCCTCCGATTTCCATAGTACCGGCAAATCGCGTAAATCCATTCATAGGAGTTACTGCCACCTTAGCTTCCATTAAAATTGCAGGAATCGCGATATTAGTTGGTCTTTCTACATTTATTCGATAGCCCTTTCCCGCTTGAATTGCAATATCTATACCTATCTTCTTCGCAAAATTTTGAGTCCATGCACCAGTTGCCAATACGAAATCATCTGCCTTAAACTCCTTATCTTTTGTTTTGATAGCAATTATCCTGTCATTAGTGGTTTGAACTTCTTGAACTTCTTGATTTGGAGAAACGACAACACCCTTATTCTCTAAATGTAATTTTAGCTGTGGCATAAACTCATTGGGAGTCATATGTGCATCCGAATGATAATACACTGCTCCTTTAATATTTAAATCAACATTCGGTTCAATTTTCTTAACTTCTTCTTTTGTTAGATTTTCAACTTTTAATCCTTCTTCAATTGCACGCTTTCCCACATTCCATTCTCCTTCTCCCACTTTATCTGTTTGGTAAAGCATTAATAAACCCTTATGCTTATAAAAAAAATCGAAATCATTACTTGATTTCATTTCTTCATAAAGTGTTCTGCTTAATATATTTATATTCTTAATTACAGGAATAGATTGTTCTACTTTAGATTTTGTTGCCGACCTTTTGAAAGCCAAGCTCCATTTAAAAAAATCTATATCTAACCTAGGTTTTACATAAAAAGGGCTCGAAGCATTGAACATCCATTTTATACCTTTAGTAATCATTCCTGGTGCTGCCAATGAAATAATATGGCTAGGAGTAATATAGCCTGCATTAACGTAAGATGCTCCAGAATCCATGTTTGACTGATCTAGAACAGTCACCTTATGTCCTTCTCTTTGTAAATAGTAAGCAGAACACAAACCCATAATACCACCTCCAATTATCACTACATCTTTATTCATGTTAAATTATCTGGAATTCATATCATGATTAACGGGTTCAAACATCAATCCTTTACAAATTCAATTATAATTATCAAGAAAATACTGACGCTTTTCACTCATATTTCCTCCAATCAATTCGGGAGCTCCTTCTTTTATAACACGAACAGGATTCCCACAAGTGTGACCATCAGTACAATTAAAATACTACGAGGCATTCTTACTTTTTTCAATAAAATTATTAACCCTTTTCTCTAAAATAGAAAGGGTAACAGTACCTTGACCTAAAATGACTTCGTGAAATTCTCTGATATCAAAATCTTCTCCTAATTCGGCTTCAGCTTTTTTACGTAATTCTCGAATTTTCAACTCACCTATTTTATAGGATAAAGCCTGACCTGGCCATGAAATATATCTATCTGTTTCAGTACTGATTTCATGTAATGACAGTGCAGTATTCTTCGCCATAAAATCTACCACTTGATCTCTTGTCCATCCCATTGCATGAATGCCTGTATCAACCACCAAACGGCATGCACGCCACATTTCATAAGTTAATTGTCCAAACTTTTCATATGGTGTCGTGTACATTCCCATTTCTTCTGCCAAAAATTCAGTATACAAGCCCCACCCCTCACCATAAGCCGAGAGGTACATATCCTTTCTGAACTTAGGAATACTATCGCCTAATTCTTTGTTGAGTGCTCCCTGCAAGTGGTGACCTGGAACTGCTTCATGAACCGTTAATGCGGGCATGGTATATAGAGTTCTACTTGGTAGGTTATAGGTATTTACCCAATAATAACCTGGGTTAGTGCTTTCACTTGAGGTACCTATATATCTTCCGGTTGTGTATTTAGGAGCAATAGCATCTGGTACCGGAGCCACTCCATAAGGTTTACGCGGCAATGTTTTAAAGAATCGCGGTAGCTGCTCATCAGCACGTTTGGCCATATCTCTAGCAATCATTAGTAACTCATCTCCAGATTTAGCATAAAATTGCTCATCTGTTCGCAAGAACTTAAAAAAATCATCAAAGCTTCCTTCAAAATTTAGGTCGTCAATAATTTTCTCCATTTCAGTTTTTATACGAGCCACTTCATCTATGCCTATTTGATGAATAGCATCTGCCGTATATTGTTTACTTGTAGTATAGAAATTGATTCTATTCTGATAATATTCTCTTCCATTAGGTGTTTCGGAAACGCCTAATGTCTTTCTGGTTCTGGCGTAATATTCATTTTCAAAAAATTTTTTGATCTTCTTGAACTGAGGTATTACTCGTTCTTCTACTACCAATTTTGCGGCTTCTAAAACAGAATCTTTTTGTTCCTGCGTTAAGCTTGTAGGTAAATTTTTGAATGGAGAATAGAAATAACTTTTTTCATAACTATCAACAATATGATCATCATAAGTAGATTCATACCCTTTAAAAATAACCAACGGTTGAGAAACTCCTTTTTCTAAACCTTCACGCAAATTCACAAAATGCTGATCTACAAAGGTCGGTAAGGCATTTAGCTTATTTAAGTATTCTTTTGTTTTTTCATAATTAGCTAAAGGTCTAACCATATAATTTAAACTGCTATGAAAACCTGAATCAGAAAGTAGTGGGTTCAGATAACGTTCAAATTTGTAAAAATCAATCTTATCCTGTAAAACAAATTTTAAAAGCTCTAAAGATATTTTTTCAGTTTCGCTTAAACCATCAACGCTAATTTCAGAAAGTTCATCTAATTTAGATTTCGCGAATTCAGCTTCAGCTTTATAATGCTCTTTGGTGAATAAGCCTAAAGGATATTCTTTCTCGTCATAACCTTCATGACTTTCAACTAATTCGATAATATTTGCTAATTGATCAGAAGCATTTGTAATTTGATCTTTCTTACAACCTAATAATAAAAAAAACAGTATCAGAAATACAGTAACATTAATTCTATAATTCATCTCGTAAACGCTTGGGTAGTTTACTTACCACCAAATCATATGAATGATCAATCAATTCCTTCATAAAATTGAATGGTAAAGTTGAAAACTCAACAGTATTCCACAATTTT
Organism: Maritimimonas sp. 2405UD52-3; assembly: GCF_056591715.1. NCBI lineage: Bacteria > Pseudomonadati > Bacteroidota > Flavobacteriia > Flavobacteriales > Flavobacteriaceae > Maritimimonas > Maritimimonas sp. 2405UD52-3. The sequence goes on along the minus strand of NZ_JBWQOL010000001.1, from coordinate 738,330 downwards.
TTGTTCATATGATATCCGCCATAGATTAGACCATCATATTCTTCTCGAAGTACTTCTGAGCGCTCAGGATCACATTTTAGATTTACCTGTGGTGGTGTACGCTCCAATCCAGTTAAAGCAAACATTTTACCCATAACCTTAAATACCAACGTAGTTTCATCAAAAGGAAATTCCTCGGTTACTCCTTTCTTACTTAGGCAATAATCGCGCAATTCTTCAACGTTCATTTCTGTATCTTTTCCATCACATTATCAGGATACTCAGCCTCTTTAAAACCATATTTCCTATAGAGACCTTGAGCGTCTCTGGTTTTTAGCATCCAATTACACGTTTTCAATCGCTCATCTTTCATAACCACTTGCATCAATCTTTTTGAGAAACCATTACCTCGATGTTCTGGCAGAATAAAAACATCCATTATATAGGCATACACCGTAAAGTCAGTTAAAACTCTGGCAAAACCTATTTGTTTTTCATTCAAATAAACTCCGAAACAAAGGCAATTTTCTATTGACTTCTTAACTTGATCTAAAGTTCTTCCTTTTGCCCAATAGGAATTGGTCAGAAAAGCATGTACCATTTTCAAGTCTAATCTGTTTTTATCAGTTGATATCTCAAACATTCAACCTTCAATTTTATATAAAACAGGCTTACTGGGGCTCGCATCATTTTCAAAAGGAGCTATTTGAATATTCAAAAAATAAGTGCCATCCTCTACCCGATTCGGCACAAAAATAAGTTCTGTAATAGTCGCATCTAATCTTATTTTTCCTGAAGTGTTCCAAAAGGCATTATGTGCTAATAACTGGCACTCATCTTTTTCTTTATCCACAGAAGGCAAATCGATCAACAAATGCTGTACTCCTTTTTCACGAAGATATATAGCCGCTTCTTCAGTTAAATAAGGCCAATTGGTATTTGAATACTTCGTCGTTAATTTTTCATTTGTATTTGGAATTGTTCTAATGACTATGGCTTCTCGTTTTTTATTACCTAAAGTAAACTGGATTTGTTTTTTAGAAATAATAAAATCTTCTCCCTGACGCTCAGGGGCAACGGTGATCAGTTCTGCAAGAAAAAAGAAACGTTTTAAATGCTGATTTATTGAATGTACTTTTTCAGTGATATGACCTACACACTCAGTGTGCGTACCATGCCCATGCGGATTGAAATAAATATCATTAAAGTTAACACAACTACCTTCTGCTACACTACCTACCCAATCTTCTACAACAACGGGTTTTATTTCCGGTTGCTTAATATACCACGCGTTCACATTGTCTACCGTTGAACGCAAAGGGATTGAAATATCAATGGGTCGTGACAAGTCAATTTTGTGTTTTTTGGAGTTGTATTCTATCGTAGCAATCATATCTCAAATATACTAAACGATAAATAAATCTGAAGCAATACCATCAACCAAAAACTTAGCCTTTTTGCTAACCAATAATTTATCTTCATCAATATGAAGATACTGATCATTTACATATTTCAGGGAACACTTCTTTAAATGGTACAAATATTCGCTGCCAAATTCCTTTTCAATTTTGGTTAATGACACACCCCAAATAGTACGCAAACCAGTCATGATATATTCATTAAAACGATCTTTTTTTGAAAGGATTTCAATTTCATTGGGCAATTTATCTTCATTAAGAGATTTGATATATTTTATGTTGTTTGAAACATTCCAACTGCGCTGTATGCCATTAAAAGAATGTGCAGATGGGCCAATTCCTAAATAAGATTTACCCTGCCAATACGCCGAATTGTTTTTGCTAAACCATCCTTCTTTACCAAAATTGGAAATCTCATAATGAATAAAACCATGTTCCTCTAGTAAGTCAACCAATAACTTAAACTGTTTTTGTACCTGCCTATCTTTGGGCATTTTTACAATTTCTTTTTTTACAAAAGACGCCAAGGCTGTTTTAGGTTCAACTGTAAGCGCATAACTTGAAATATGTGGTATATCAAATGACAGAGCGGTTTTAATGTTCTCTATCCATCGCTCATTTGATAGTCTGGGAATACCATAGATTAAATCAACTGAAATATTCTCGAAGTGACGCCTCGCAATTGATAAAGATTTCTTCGCTTCATCAGCATTATGTGTTCTATTCATAAGCTTTAAATCTTCATCAAAAAACGACTGAATACCAATGCTCAATCTATTTATTTTTGTAGATGTTAAGTCTACAATCTTTTTATTTGTTAAGTCATCCGGATTCGCTTCAAGGGTGATTTCCGGTCGGTCAATTACTTGATAATATTTATAAATAGTATTGATAAGCGCTTCTATTTCATGAATTGAAAGCACACTTGGTGTTCCTCCTCCAAAATAAATGGTTTCGATAGAATTGTTGAGCAACTCATTTTTTCTAAGTAATAACTCTTTTTGAAGAGCCTGCATCATTTCATTCTTTCGCGAAAGCGATGTGGAGAAATGAAAATCACAGTAATGACAGGCTCGTTTGCAAAAAGGGATATGGATGTAGATTCCAGCCAAATGATTAATTTGATGATTTGATAATTAGTTAATTATATAATTTTGCCAAAACTCAAATTATCATATTAGCCAATTATCTAATCAACTTTCTTTGGGTTATTCTTTACAAAACTTGCCCAGCCCGTATAATTTTTGCCTACTGCCACTTTTCCATCATTATAAAAATGACACACTGCGGCAGCCAACCCATCCGTAGCATCTAAATTTTTAGGTAATTCTTTTAATTGTAGAGTGTTTTGCAGCATTTTAGCTACCTGTTCCTTACTAGCATTTCCGTTACCCGTAATGGCCATTTTAATCTTCTTGGGAGAATACTCGGTAATAGGTATTTGTCTTGAAAGTCCTGCTGCCATTGCCACACCTTGTGCACGCCCAAGCTTCAGCATACTCTGTACATTCTTACCATAAAAAGGTGCTTCAATAGCAATCTCATCAGGGTGATAACTATCTATGAGCTCAATTGTTCTATCAAAAATACATTTGAGCTTGGTATAATGATCATCAAACTTTCGTAAATGCAATTCATTTAATTGCAAAAACTTCATTTGTTTACCCATCACCTTGATGAGTCCGAATCCCATAATGGTGGTTCCAGGATCAATTCCTAAAATTATTCTTTCTGATGTCAATCTAAAAAAGATACTTCGTTATGCTTGGCATGACAATTAGCTTAAATTCTTTACTTTGCAACGGTGTATAAATCGCTGCCATACAAAACTAAGCAATTCTTATTTCTGCTGGTCAAGTTAACCATTATTGTTGGTGCATTTTATTTTATCTACACTAAAATTGTTCATAATGAGCAATTAAATTTTACGGTATTTATTGAGCAATTAGAAAGTACTATATTCTCTAACTATTCTGTCATTTTCATACTATTAGGGCTTACATCACTTAACTGGATCTTTGAAACACTGCGTTGGAAAATATTGGTTTCAGTATTAAAATCCATTACTTTTTTTGAATCTCTACAACAAAGTTTAGGTGCACTTACGGCTTCACTTTTTACACCTAACCGCATTGGAGAATATGGAGCGAAAGCTTTCTATTTTAAAAAAGGGAATAGAAGAAAAATAATGCTATTAAACCTATTGAGCAATATAGCTCAAATGAGCATTACCATGCTTGCAGGAATTGCAGGACTAATCTACTTTTTTACACATTTTACAGTTGACTTTGAGGTATATAGACTAAGAAAACTAGGTTATTTGCTCGCTTTTTTTATCGCTTTTATTGTATTTGGAAGCAAATATGGCGGAAAGAAAATAAGAGGTTTTTATACAAATAAGATAATTGGGTTTATCAAAAATCTATCATTAAAAGTAGGACTCACAACTTTGCTTCTCTCAACACTCCGCTATGTAGTGTTTTCTTATCAGTTTTATTTTTTACTCCAAGTGTTTCAAGTAGACATAGATTATTTTCAAGCTATGGGCTTAATCAGCAGTATGTACTTACTCGCTTCGTTAGTCCCAAGTTTGTCATTTTTTGATTGGCTTATCAAAGGGTCAGTAGCAGTCTGGATTTTTGGATTTTTAGAAGTAAATGAGTTAGTAATTATTACAATAAGCTTATTGATGTGGATTTTGAACTTTGCCATTCCCGCCTTTTTCGGAAGTTATTTTGTGTTGAATTTTAGGCTTTCTGATCAAAAATGATAGTTGTAGCAAGTCTTATTACTGGTATTTATATTTGGATCATTATAGCTTTTATAATTGGATTTGATCGTGTCACTGTTTTTTCATCGAATACTGGAATTGTTAAAAATAAATTCTCAATAATAATTCCATTTCGCGATGAGGCAAAAAGCTTACCTCAACTACTAAATAGTTTAGATGCTTTAGAATATCAAATAGACTTTTTTGAAGTCTTATTTATAGATGACGATTCTTCCGATGATTCCGTAAAGATTATGAATCAAGTTCTTAAAAATTCTTCTTTAGATTTCAAAATATTGAATAACACAAGAATAACAGGATCTCCTAAAAAAGATGCAATCAATATTGCTATAGAACATACCAAATATGATTGGATTCTGACTACAGATGCTGACTGTGTCGTCCCAAAAAAATGGTTACGTGAGTTTGATCAGTTCATTCAAGCACATCAACCCAAAATGATAGCCGCACCAGTTACTTATGAATCGAATCCTGGATTTTTAAAGCAATTTCAATTGTTAGACTTGCTCAGCCTTATGGGAAGTACCATTGGCGCATTTGGTATTCAAAAACCTTTTCTCTGTAATGGTGCCAACTTGTGTTATTCTAAAGAGGCATTTTTTGAAATTAACGGATTTGAAGGTAATGAAGCTATAGCGAGCGGTGATGATATTTTTTTACTAGAAAAAATGGTAACAAAATTTCCTAAACAAGTCCATTTTTTAAAATCAACATCAGCAATAGTTACTACTAAACCTCAACCTAACCTTAGAAATCTTTTGCAACAGCGCGTACGTTGGGCATCTAAAGCAACTCATTATAAAAATGTATTTAGCTCACTAGTAAGTTGGTCCGTTTTTTTGATGAACATGTTGTTGATTGTTTTACTTTTCACAAGTATTGCCAGATTAAACTCATGGTATCTTCTTATCTCTATTTTTCTTTTAAAAGCAATCATCGATTTTGTTTTAATCTACAAAACAACTCGTTTTTTCAATCAACAAAAAGTATTGAGTAACTTTTTGTTGAGCAGCTTGTTTTATCCTGTTTTTAGTATGTTTGTAGTCATTGCGTCTTTTACTTCTACCTATGAGTGGAAAGGGCGCCAATTCAAAAAATAACCCATACCAATGTCACTCCTTAATTACCGAACATCAAATCCGGCTTTTAGCAGTTATGTTTGGAAAAGTTATTCTAAGACTACTAAAATGACTTTGGGTGGAATTTTTTTAAAATCTTTTTTTAGTATTATTTTGGTAGGTCTTACAACATGGTATGTGTGGGATTTAGTCAATAAAGGAGTTGATGTAAAATGGTATACTTCTGGTGGCATGCTGGCGGCTATTGTTTTTAGTTTACTTACTTCTTTTAAAAGAACCTGGGCACCATGGACCACACCTTTGTACGCACTTTCAAAAGGACTGTTTTTAGGAGGCATCTCTGCCTATGCTGAAATTCGGTTTCCCGGAATGCCTATGAAAGCTGTAAGCATCACTATTCTTACCTTTTTTGTAATGTTACTTTTGTATAAAGCAAAAATTATTGTAGTAACCAGAAGATTTAGAAGTGTAGTTATTTCAGCAGCGGTCACTATCATGTTTATTTATATTATTAATTGGATATTGACCTTTTTTGGTTTAAGTCTTCCTTTTGTATGGGGAACTTCTTGGTTTGCAATAGGTTTTAATGTAATTGCTGCTATTATAGCTTCATTTTCCTTACTATTAGATTTTGATTTCATTGAACGAAAAGTAGGCAGAGCACCTAAATACTATGAATGGGTAGCCACTTGGGGTTTATTGGTTACACTCATTTGGCTTTATATAGAAGTACTTCGCTTGATGAAAAAACTTGCTATTAGATTTTAAATCGTTTTTACAATTAGAGCTAATCTATATTGTGATTTTACAAACATACCTCTTTTTAGAGCCGGTTTCATCGTAGGTAATCTATCAATACTTCTTCTTAAAATACTATCTAATTGTGGTAGTTGTTCTTGAATACTTCTAGGGGAATTTACTTCAACTAAAGTGGCCTTTCCAGTGTCATCTACTAAGAAATCAATAGTAGCAGTATCATTTACTTTTTCTTTTACTTTAAATTCATTTTCATTTAAAATGCGAGAAAGTTTTTGAGTAAACGATTGTTCAAAACAAGCTTTTTGATTGGTATTCTCAGCATAATTCTCGCAATCAGAAAAAATAGGATAGACATCTACAGAAGTGAAATCAATCAAACTATCTAGTACCTGCACGTTACTTTCATTTATTGTTTTTGAAGAAAATGAATTACAAGAAATAAGTAATGCTACCAATAAAAAGAAGCCTAGTGTACGCTTTAACATGGTTAATTGATTGACTCTGTGAAAGTACAATTTTTTGATAAAACTAAATGCCGCAATTTCCAGGATTCGAAAGCTTTGTAACAAACAATGTATATTTACGTCTTACTGGCAAAAGTTATGGATATACTGCTCGTTATTTTAGGTTTTTGCTTGATGGGGTTGGGGCTCATTGGTTCCTTTTTACCAATACTCCCAGGACCTTTAACAGGATGGATAGGTCTATTTGTATTGCATTTAACCAAAGCAATTCCAATGAACTGGACTTTTTTAGGTATTACCTTAGGTATTGCCATTTTTATTTGGGTGCTTGACTATATTATTCCTGCTATGGGTACCAAGAAATTTGGTGGTAGTCGTATGGGGGTTATAGGTACTACTTTAGGTTTGATTATAGGTTTATTATCACCTATTCCTGGAGGATTCATTATAGGTGCTTTTGCAGGCGCTTTAGTTGGCGAAATAATTCATGACAGTCAAGATAAAAAACGTGCTGTAAAAGCTGCTTTTGGCTCTTTTATCGGTTTTTTATTTTCTTCTACACTAAAGTTTATGGTGAGCTTAGTATTTATGGTATTATTCATCAATAAAACAATACAAAACTGGGATTTACTTATTTCCTAAAAACAAAAAAAGACTTTATAAAAAGTCTTTAGTTGCATTATGAAATTCTAATTGGTTTGGTTTATTAGATTCTTTTCTTTCAAGCAATTCTCCCGAATCGTCGTTTTGTAAATGTTTCTTTTTAGGGACGTAACTCGTACGTTTACTTTATGTTTCACTTACATCTTAAAAACAACCTAGTTTTAAAAATTCCCGAAAAAACATTGATTTTTTATAAAAAAATATGATAATTCTTTGATTTACATAAGTTTACAAACCATAAGTGAAAATACTAAAAGCAATTATAATGGAGCAAGTATTTGAACATCATTACGCGCGTATAAATTGATTTTGGAAGATTGCAAAAATTACCATTACTTACTCCCATTATAGAGCAATTAATAGGTTGTTGAAATTAAGGTTCACTGCAACTATTTAAGATGATTAATGTCCTTATAATATTTTCGATGAAGTGCATAGAAGAGTAATTGATACAATATTTAGTAAGTAGTGGCAGAATATGAAAACACAAAAGGCGCTAAAAGCGCCTTCCTGTAAGATTTTTTTGGTTAGAATTTAAGTAGGAAAAGGGCAAGTTTGGTACTTTGTATGCCCTTATACCTTTAAACGCTGTAGAAAGCTTCATTTAATACAAGGAAGATTTATGCATCGCTCTGCGCTTCCATCTGGAATGTATGGATGTCAAACCCATAGTAAAAAGTGGAGGTGGATAGAAAAGAATTATGGATCATATTTTGATGGTGACAAATGCTATCAAGAAATCTATAGCAAGCACTTCAAAAAATTCTATAAGGGTAAGCCCACTAAAAGATATTTAAAGTTACTATCAATTATAAATGAGTCAAGTAAATTTACAGCTTCAGATATAGAGCAGCTATTTTTGATGAAATAGATTTTCATTAATCACCAAACTTAACATTTAGAACTTCAAAAAACCTAAAATACCCTTAGAATACCCAAGATAGAATTCTTGAAAATTCCTCGAATAAAAATCTCAGATTGAAATTTGATTAATCAAGTTTTTTCAATTATTTTTTTTCTTCTTTTTATCTGAAATCGGAACTTTTGATCCTAGGTCAATATCAATTTCATCATCTGGACTGGAGCCACACTCCATAATAATTGATTCATCTGGGTCTCTTTCAGGTAGATGGGTTGTGCAGTTTTCGCCTTGAAAATAGAAATAACTTTCTGTTCCACCATTACAATATTTACGATAAAATATATTTACTCTGACCTTAACCAATCCAAACCAACAATATGATTTTTGATAATTAATATCGTTTGCTGTTATTGAAGGGGAAGGCCAAGCGTTGTCAAAAAATGTAAGATTACTGTCACTATTGTTATTCGCTGGGAAGTTACTTACTGGAATGCATACACAAGCCATAATTTCTCTTTCTACGCCATACCAGTTAAGCTCAACTCTTTCTCCATCGACTTTAGATTTTGCTACTTGGGGAACCCTTGATGGGGGGAGTAAGTATAAATTGTTAATTCTATTTCTTGAAATTGGTTTCAACATCATTATGGTTGTACCAGATGGCCAATCAGGACCAAGCTCACTTAACGATTTATTGACATTATAACCATACGGTCGGAAATCTGATTTGTAAACTTTATGCTTCGCGAGCAGTTTAGTGTTTTGAGTAATATCAGTAATCCGTGGGACAGGGGTTTGTGCATAAATCAAAGATATAATAAAAAAAGGGGCGAAAATAAAAGCTTTAAAATTCATGGTTTTTATTGGAAAACTAGTGGTTTTTTACCATATAAATCAAGAGGAAAAATCCTATTTCTTAAGGGTGTTTTTCCTGTTTTTTTCAACAAATCACTAGATTCTTATTCCTAGTGGTTTAGATCGTATGCATTTTTATCAATAAACCCAATATAGGCTACGGGGCTTATTTCGCAAAAAAATTACCGAAAGTGATTGAATTTTAAGATTGTTGGCGAAATGTTGGCAAGAATTGGCTTAAAACCAAAAAAGCATCCCAGTATTTAGGGAAGCTTTCCATTGGTTAAACCCACTATCCATGGGCTTTCTACCTATTATCTCACAAATATGAGATAAACAACACAACTATCTTTATGCGGTCTGGACGGGACTCGAACCCGCGACCCCCTGCGTGACAGGCAGGTATTCTAACCAGCTGAACTACCAGACCGTTTGTTAATTAAGCTAAGATAAAAATTTCTATTTTTTTGTCGTTTTAGAAATCTTTCTCTTTGAATAGCTTCAGTTCTAGTTTTAAATTCTTCAAAATACACTACATGCCAAGGAATTTTTCGGCTCGTATATTTTGACAATCCTTGATTATGAAAATTTAAACGCTTATCAAGGTCACTAGTGTAACCAATATAAAATGATTTATCCTTTTCACTTTACAGAATGTAAACATAAAACATATTAAAGAACTTAATTCTAGTTTGGTAGACAGGCAGTCCCGAGTACTCGGGATAACCAGCTGAACTACCAGACCGTTGCTCAATTAGCGGTTGCAAATATAAGTTCGTTTTTTATATCTGCAAAACCTTTTTTATCCTTTTTTATAAAAATCGTTTACGGCTTATCAGATACGAAATCAACACTTGCTCAAAACCTTCATGTATGTCTACAGGTACATAATCAATCTTATACTGCATACATTTCATTTTGAGCTTTTGAAAATAAACTTTAACTGCTTTTTCATAATCCTCTTTTACCGTATCTGCATATAAGTTGATGTGTGCTCCTGTTTCAACATCAACAAATCGTTTGGGGCGGTTATCAAAATCAAATTTCAGTTCATGTTTACCATCATAGGTATGAAAAAGAATCACTTCGTGTTTATTATATTTTAAATGTCGCAACGCTTCAAACAGTTCATCATCTTTTTTATCTGATTGAAACATATCTGTAAACAAAAAAATGAGAGACCTTCTGTGAATTTTATCTGCTACTTCATGCAATACACTGTAGGTATCTGTCTTCTTTGAAGAATCTTTGCTCAATAAATTCTCAAGGTGAGTAAACAACATTCTTCTGTGTCGTTCACCACCTTTGGCAGGAGCAAAATATTCATTTACATCACTATAAATACTCAACCCATAAGCATCTCTTTGACGTTTTAAGATCTCTATTAACGCCCCAGAAGCTATGGCCGAAAACGCGATCTTGTTTAAATTTTCAACGGAAGGATTTTTTAGTTTAGGGTAGTACATAGATGCCGAGTTATCGATGATCAGGTGGCACCGTAAATTAGTTTCTTCTTCGTATCGTTTTACAAAGAGTTTTTCGGTTTTAGCATACAGCTTCCAATCAATATGACGCGTGCTTTCCCCTTTGTTATAAAGCCTATGCTCAGCAAACTCAACAGAAAATCCATGAAAAGGGCTTTTATGCATTCCTGTAATAAACCCTTCAACCACTTGTGTAGCAAGTAATTCAAGGTTGTTAATTCCATAAATAGTATTGGCTTCTTTTACTGTCATTGGATAAGCTATGTTGCCAAATTAAAAAAGGTTTGATCCCAAGTCTTCGGGACCAAACCTTTTTTATAAAATTTCTATTACCTTCAAATTAAACTAAGGCTTCTAACTTTTCAGTATAGGTAGCCTTTGGCGCAACTCCTACTTGCTTGTCAACGATCTCACCATTTTTAAAGATCAATACCGTAGGAATATTTCTTACACCATATTTTGCTGCAAATTCTTGATTAGCGTCTACATCTACTTTAGCCACAACTGCTTTTCCATCAAAATCATTGCTTAACTCTTCAACTGTAGGTGCTAACATTCTACAAGGACCACACCACGCCGCCCAAAAATCTACCAATACAGGTTTATCTGACTTTAATACTACATCATCAAACGTAGCATCTGTTACTTCTAATGCCATTTTTATATTTCTTTAGTTTTTAATTCGGGTTACTTACTCTTGCAAAAATAAACAAATATTCTGCCATTTTATTGTGGCAGCATTACTTTTGCTTATAATAGTATGCAAAATATCAATTTCCTTACAAACTAAAATACTTCCTTAGCTACTGACTTTATATTGCTTGATTTTCCCATAGAATAATAGTGCAAAACGGAAACTCCATTTTTTATCAATTCTTTACTCTGTTCTATACACCATTCAATACCTATCTCTCGTACTTCTCTATTGTCTTTACTCTTTACAATAGCCATGATTAAATCATCAGGTAGGTCAGTTTTAAATCTATGTGGAATTAAATTCAACTGTTTTTTAGTAGAAATAGGTTTTAACCCAGGAATGATAGGAACTGTTATACCTTCACTTCTACATTTCTCAACAAAGTCAAAATACTTTTGATTGTCAAAAAACATTTGGGTAACAATATATGTAGCTCCTTTTTTTATTTTCTTTTTCAGGAAATGTATATCAGAATCCAAACTAGGGGCTTCCATATGCTTTTCAGGATAACCTGCTACACCAATACAGAAATCAGTTTTTGATGTGTTCTGCAATTCTTCGTCTAAATACTTTCCTTCATTTAAATCCTGAATTTGAGATACCAGCTCGCAAGCATAGTTATGCCCTTCTTTTTCTGGTTTAAAGTAGGTTTCACTTTTTACAGCATCACCCCGTAAGGCCATAACATTTTCAATACCCAAAAAGTCAAGATCAATTAAAAAATTCTCTGTATCTTCTTTGGTAAAACCACCACATAAAATATGCGGAATAGCATCTACCCCATATTTGTTTTGGATTGCCGCACAAATACCAACCGTTCCTGGGCGCTTTTTAACCACCTGCTTTTTTAACAAACCACTTTCTATTTCTTTAAATACATATTCCTCACGATGATAAGTTACATCAATAAAGGGTGGATTGAATTCCATTAAAGGGTCTATATTATCAAAAATAGATTGTATGTGTTGTCCTTTTAAGGGAGGTAAAATCTCAAATGAAAATAAGGTTTTACCATTCGCGTTTTTTATATGTTCTGTTACTTTCATATTAGTTTTCTACAAGATTAGGGCTTAGCCATTTCTTAGCTTCTTCCATTGTAATATCTTTTCGTTTTGAATAATCTTCTAATTGATCTTCTGTAATCTTACCTAGTCCAAAATACTTAGCTTGCTCATTGGCAAAATAATAACCACTGACGCTAGCTGCAGGCCACATGGCCAAACTTTCCGTTAGCCTAACACCTATTTTTTCTTCAACATTTAATAAATTCCAGATCGTATTCTTTTCCAAATGGTCCGGGCAAGCTGGATAACCTGGTGCGGGTCGAATACCTTTATAGCCTTCTTTGATCAATTCTTCATTGGTCAATTTTTCATTTTTGGCATAGCCCCAATACTTAGTTCTGATTTCTTCATGCAGATATTCAGCAAATGCCTCTGCCAAGCGATCTGCCAATGCCTTAATCATAATCGAATTATAATCATCATGCTCTATTTCAAATTGTTTTGCTAATTCATCAGTACCAAATCCTGCAGTAACGCAAAAGCATCCTATATAGTCTTGAATTCCTGTATCCTTAGGGGCTATGAAATCGGCTAATGCAAAACTCGATTTACCTTCTCCTTTCTTTAATTGCTGACGTAGGGTAAGAAATTTAGATTTCTCATTTTCATTCGAAATAACCTCAATATCATCATGATTAATAGTATTTGCCGGAAACAGACCAAAAACAGCTTTACCAGTCAGCAATTTCTCAGTAAAAATTCTATTTAAAAGCACCTTTGCATCCTCAAATAATTCTGAAGCTTGTTTGCCTACAACTTTATCTTTTAAAATATCTGGATACCTTCCATGTAAATCCCATGAACGGAAAAACGGGCTCCAATCAATATAATTTTCTAGTTTTTCTAAATCGAAATCATTAAATACCTGAACACCTAATTTATTTGGCTTAACGATCATTGACTTTGACCATGCAATATTAAATTTCCGTTTACGTGCTTCTTCTAAAGAAACATATTCTTTTCGTTTGTTTCTTGATAGAAATTGCGCTCTAAAAGAATCATATTCTTTTCTTATTTCCTCTTTATAAGTCTGATTATTGTCTTTAAGCAAACTACCAACCACGGTAACAGCTCTGGAAGCATCATTAACATGCACTACAGTATTTTGATACTTAGGAGCAATCTTAACAGCTGTATGAGCCCTAGAGGTTGTTGCACCACCAATTAGCAACGGTGTATCAAACTCTTGTTTTTCTAATTCATTTGCCAAATACACCATTTCATCTAAGGATGGCGTTATAAGGCCACTTAACCCAATGACGTCTACCTGTTCGTTCTTAGCTACTTCTATTATTTTTTCAGGAGGCACCATCACACCCAAGTCGATAATTTCATAATTATTACAACCTAATACCACACTTACAATGTTCTTTCCTATGTCATGTACATCGCCTTTAACAGTAGCCATTAAAATTTTTCCATTTGATGGTTGTAAACCATCTTTTTCAGACTCAATATAGGGTTGTAGATATGCCACCGCCTTTTTCATTACCCTAGCCGATTTTACTACTTGCGGCAGAAACATTTTTCCGCTACCAAATAAATCGCCAACCACATTCATTCCATTCATCAAATGGTTTTCGATCACTTCAATAGGTTTTGAAACTGATTGCCTGGCTTCCTCAACATCTTCTTCAATAAAAGTATCTATACCCTTTATCAATGCATGAGTTAAACGCTCCTGTAAAGCATCACTTCTCCATTCTTGTGCTTTAGCGGATGTTTCTTTCTTTATTCCTTTTACCGTTTCTGCAAATTCTAATAGTCTTTCGGTAGCATCCTCACGTCTGTCTAGAAGTACATCTTCTACATGATCTAATAAATCTTTTGGTATTTCATCATAAACCTCCAGCAATGCGGGATTTACAATACCCATAGTCATACCATGTTGAATGGCGTGATATAAAAAAGCAGAGTGCATTGCCTCACGAACCGTATTATTTCCTCTAAAAGAAAAAGATACGTTGCTCACCCCACCACTCACATTTACATATGGTAGATTCTCCTTGATCCATTTGGTGGCTTTAAAAAAGTCAATCGCATTTTTTCTATGCTCTTCCATTCCTGTGGCCACTGGAAAAATATTGGGATCAAAAATGATGTCTTCAGGTGCAAATCCAACTTTATCTACCAAAGTTCTATAAGACAGCTCACAGATCTCTATTCTTCTCTCATACGTATCTGCCTGACCATCTTTATCAAAAGCCATTACAATTACAGCCGCGCCATAGCGCTTGATCAACGTTGCTTGTCTAATAAATTCTTCTTCTCCTTCCTTTAGACTAATAGAATTAACAACACTCTTACCTTGCACCACTTGCAATCCGGCTTCTATAATCTCCCATTTAGAACTGTCAATCATAATAGGCAGCCTACTAATATCTGGTTCAGAAGCAATTAAATTTAAAAAAGTGACCATTACCTCTTTACCATCAATCATTCCTTCATCCATATTCACATCAATGATCTGCGCCCCTCCTTCCACCTGATGTCTTGCTACCTCTAAAGCTTCGCTAAATTTCTCTTCTTTAATCAAACGAAGGAACTTCTTTGAACCTGTTACATTGGTGCGTTCACCTACATTAATGAAATTACTTTCAGGTGTAACGATTAAGGGTTCCAACCCCGAAAGTGTTAAATATTTTTTATTTGCTACTCCCATTATTGATAATGTTCTACTATAGGAAATGGTTCATAAAAATGATGCAACAGTTTCTTCCATTGTTTATACTCATCTGACTTCCTAAACCCCACTTCATGATCTTCTACTGTTTCCCAATTCACTAGTAATATATATTTATCATCTTTTTCAATGCATTTTTTGAGCTCATGAGAAACATACCCCTTCATGGAAGCAATGATTGGTGCAGCCTTCTTAAAAGCTTCTTCAAACTCCTTAGAAAGATTATCTTTTATATGTAATATGGCTACTTCTAATACCACCTTAAACTTCTTGAAGAATTTTTCTTGGTTCATAATTTTGGGAGACCTCAACAATCTTTTGAATATGCTCTGGTGTTGTACCGCAGCAACCTCCAATAATATTTACCAGATTATCTTTTAAATAGTCCTCAATAAGTGCTTGCATCTCTTCTGGAGTTTGGTCATATTCACCAAAAGCATTTGGTAAACCTGCATTTGGGTGAGCTGATGTATAAAATGATGTTTCTTTTGATAATCTTTTTAAGTACGGTTTCAGTTGATCAGCCCCTAGTGCACAATTGAACCCTACTGATAGTAAAGGAATATGTGAAATGGAAATTAAAAATGCTTCAACTGTTTGTCCTGATAAAGTTCTACCGCTTGCATCAGTTATGGTACCAGATACCATGATTGGAATTTCTAAACTACGCTCATCTTTTACCTCTTCAATAGCAAATAATGCCGCCTTTGCATTCAATGTATCAAAAATGGTCTCTACCAATAAAATATCAACGCCTCCGTCTATTAATGCCTCAACTTGCTCTTTATATGCCTTTCTCAACTCATCAAAAGTGACAGCTCTATATTCTGGTTTATTAACATCAGGTGATAAACTTGCCGTTCTATTTGTAGGGCCAATACTTCCAGCCACAAATCTTAGTTTTCCTTGAGTACTAAACTCTTGCGCTACTTCCTTTGCCAATTTCGCCGATTCATAATTTAGTTCATAGACCAAATCTTGCATATCATAATCAGCCATGGCTATGGTAGTACCCGAAAAGGTATTTGTTTCTATGATATCTGCTCCTGCAATAAAATATTTTCTGTGTATTTCTTTAATTGCTTCTGGCTGCGTTAGAGATAACAGATCGTTATTTCCTTTTAAGGGAAGATGATATTCTTTAAATCGTTCTCCTCGAAAATCTTCTTCGGCAAATTCATAGCGCTGTAACATGGTGCCCATAGCACCATCTAACACTAAAATTCGTTCTTTTATGGCTTTATATATATTTGACATATTGATCTAAAATCAATTGTCATCACGAAAAATAAGAGGAATTGCTCTTAAGTTATCTTTTCCCGAGTACACGGGATAGAATTTAGCACCTTCTTTACAGGTTAAAGGGTTGCTAAGGCTTCACAGGGTCTATTCCCTCAGCCTTTCATGATAACAATCAGAATGTTTTATTGAACTTGCTTACAAATAACGCAATTCATTTTTGAATTACATAATTTTAACCAAATAAATTTGAAGACAAATAGCGATCGCCTATATCGCAAATAATAGCTACAATTATACCTTCGTCAATTTCATGCGCTATTTTTAACGCAGCAGTTACTGAACCTCCACTGCTCATGCCAGCAAAAATCCCTTCTTCCTGCGCTAATCGCCTTGACATTTCAGAAGCTTCTTGTTGTGTTACTTCTACAATGCGGTCAACTTTTGAGCGATCAAAAATTGAAGGTACATATTCCGGTGACCACTTGCGAATCCCGGGAATTCTTGAATAATCATCAGGTTGTGCACCTACAATAGTGATGTCTTTATTTTTTTCCTTTAAGAATGTAGAAGTACCTGTAATGGTACCTGTTGTTCCCATGGCCGATACAAAATGCGTAATTTGTTGATTTGTATCTCTCCAAATTTCCGGACCTGTTGTTTTATAATGTGCCTTCCAATTATCTGGATTCGAAAATTGATTTAACATAAAATAACCTTTACTATCTCTCAACTCTTCGGCTAAATCTCTGGCACCTTCAATACCAACTTCTTGTGATACCAATCTTAATTCGGCTCCATAAGCTCGCATGGTTTTTTTACGCTCTTCGGTAGCACTTTCAGGCATTACCAACACCATATTAACCCCTAAAAGACTTGAAATAAGTGCTAAGGCAATTCCGGTATTACCACTGGTAGCTTCAACCAATGTATCTCCTTTTTTAATATCACCCCGTTTTAACGCCTCAGAAATCATATTAAAAGCAGGTCTATCTTTTACACTACCACCGGGGTTCTTACCCTCAAGTTTCAAGAATAATCGAACCTTATCTTTTGAGATAATGTTAGAGGCCTCAACCAAAGGTGTATTACCAATCTGATCTAAGATACTTTTACCTTGTAACACGCTCTTTTGATCTTATTTTATATTCTTTTTTATAGGTAATAATTGAATTTTCCGGAACCGATTCTGTCAAACAAACATTTGCACCAATAATACTATTAGCGCCAACAACTACATCGCCTCCTAAAATAGTAGCATTGGCATAAATGGTTACATTATCTTCAATGGTTGGATGTCTTTTAACTGAAGCCAAGCTCTTTGCAACTTGAATACCACCGAGCGTCACCCCTTGATATATTTTTACATTATCTTTTAGGGTAGTAGTTTCACCAATTACAACTCCAGTGGCATGATCAATAAAAAATGGGTTTCCAATAACAGCTCCTGGATGGATATCTGTTCCTGTAACACCGTGTGCATATTCACTCATCATCCTTGGTAAAATTGGAATATCAAGTAGCTCTAATTCATGACTCAATCTATAAATGGCAATAGCATAGAACCCAGGGTAGGCCAAGTATACTTCCTCTAAGCTCTTATTAGCAGGGTCATTTTCTACAAAAGATTGAGCATCAATATCTAATTGCTGCTTTATAACCGAAAATTTCTCTTGGAAGGATTCCCAAAACTGCTGCGGTTTTTTCACCAATAACTCTTCGGAAATTTCTATAAAATCTACTTTTAAATTTTTAAGCTGTTGCTCTCTATCTGAGGTATCAAATAAAAAATAGAAAAGTTCTTTAGTGAACTTTTCTACTTCATCCTTTAAACGAATATTATAAGGCATATAATTTCTTTATGAGCATTATTAGACTCAAATGTATTGAATCCTTACCACTATACAATAGATTTAACAACTGCTTTTGGTGCCTCCTTTTTAGATCCATCAAATCCTTCAACACCGCCAACAGTAGTATATTTCATTACATACTTTTTATCAGGATAAATTTTTTGATAGGCACTTTGACACATAAGTGTCGCTTCATGAAATCCACACAAAATAAGTTTTAATTTACCTGCATATGTATTTACATCTCCAATAGCATAAATACCTGGAATATTGGTCTGATAATCAAAGGTATTTACTTTAATAGCATTCTTCTCTATTTCTAGTCCCCAGTCACCAATAGGTCCAAGCTTAGGTGATAAGCCAAATAAGGGTATAAAATGATCGGTATCAATGATAAACGGATCTTTATCCTTTTGTTCAACTGCCACTCCGGTGACTTTTTCTTTTCCAAGGATTCCTTTTACTTCTGCTAGTGTAATCAAATTGATCTTACCTAAATTTTTTAATTCCTGAACTTTATCTACTGAATCTAGCGCACCTCTAAACTCATTCCTTCTATGAATAAGCGTTACATCTGAGGCTACATCTGTCAAAAAGATAGACCAGTCTAAAGCAGAGTCTCCACCTCCTGCAATAACTACCGATTTATCTCTATAAATTTCTGGGTCTTTAATAATATATTCTACACCTTTATCTTCAAAATCAGCAATATTTACAATAGGTGGTTTACGGGGTTCAAAACTACCTAATCCTCCTGCAATAGCTACCACTTTTGCATGATGCTTTGTACCTTTATTTGTGGTAACAATAAAAGTTTCATCTTCCAATTTTTCAATAGTATCAGCACGTTCACCTAATGTAAAACCAGGAGCGAAAGGTTCAATTTGTTTTAGTAGGTTATCAACTAAATCACCTGCTAACACTTCAGGGAAACCAGGAATATCATAAATGGGTTTTTTAGGGTAAATCTCTGCACATTGACCACCAGCTTGTGGTAATGCATCAATCAAATGACATTTTAACTTCAATAATCCTGCTTCAAAAACCGTAAATAATCCTGTTGGACCTGCTCCAATAATTAATATATCTGTAGTTATCATTTTATTCTGTAATTAATCCTTTTGTTAATTTGTTCAATCTCGAAACTTTTAATGCGAAATCACCCTTGATTGTTTTTCTAAATCTATTCAAATTCTTAGCTAAATCATCTACTTCTTCAGGAATTACCTGTTCAAAAAATTGACGTAAACGCTTTGCCATTGTGGGAGATTTTCCATTTGTAGAAATGGCAATTTTTATGTTGCCTTTGGTTACGATTCCACCTAAATAAAAATCACATAGCTGTGGAGTATCTGCTACATTTACTAATAGCTGTTTCTCCTTGGCGTCACAGTATATTTGTTTGTTTACCTCTTCATCATTTGTAGCAGCAATAACAATATGTTGCTTGTGCAAAATATTTGCTGAATAAGGTCTGTGCATATACAAAATGTTATGCTCTTTAGCCAGTTTAATTACCTCCTCAGAAAAGTCTAATGCTATCAAAGCAACTTTGGCATTAGGACTTGATTTTAGTAAAAAGGTTAGCTTTTCTAAGGCCACATTACCTCCGCCAACAATTAACACATTTAACTGCGATACCTTTAAAAAAATGGGGTATAATTCATTTTTTACTTGCTCTAACATAACACTGTTCTTAATTGAACCTTTTTCTGAATATTTAATAACTGCTCTCTGTGTTTTACCGACTGCCCTAATACAATAATAGCCGGATTACTAAGCTCCTTTTCTTTAACCACCTCAACAATGGTATCTACAGTTCCAATCCCTATTTTCTCTTGGGGTGTCGTTCCATTTTGAATAATAGCAACAGGCAAATCTTTCTTTCCATTGAACTTAAAAAGTGCTACTATTTCCGATAATTTGCCCATACCCATTAGAATAACTACTGTGGCAGTAGATTGCGCAGCGAGTGCAATATCTTTTGATAATTTATGTTCCTTGGTAGTTCCGGTAATAACCCAAAAACTTTCTGAGCTTCCTCGTTTGGTAAGTGGTATATTTTGATACGCTGGTACTGCAAATGCAGATGATATACCAGGCACCACAGCTACCTCAACTCCAAATAGAGAGGCATATTCCATTTCCTCCGCCCCTCTCCCAAAAATAAAGGGATCTCCACCTTTTAAACGAACTACATGCCCATCACTTTTGGCTCTAGAAACAATTAATTCATTAATCTGTTCTTGTTGATAAGCATAGCATCCTTTACGTTTACCGACATAAATCTTTTCTGAATCATGAGATGCATGTTCTAATAAATCTGTATTGATCAATGCATCATATAAAATTACATTAGCAGATCTAATAGCTTTGATTGCCTTCAATGTAATCAGTTCCGGATCTCCGGGGCCAGCACCTACGACTGTCAATTTAGGAATACGTTCATTTAACATCTTGCTACATTTTTAATTCACTAACTCTAATTGCTTTTGACGTAATACCTTAACAACTGTCAAGAAGTCTGTTGCGCTGCTTATATATTGAATGGCAAATTCTTTGCTAGGCGAAAACTCTTTTATTTGATACACCAACTTTGAAAAAGTAGTATTCAATTGCAATGTGCCTGTGGATACATACAGCTCATCGAATTGCTTAATGATTCCGGCATGCGTATTGGTTTTATGATTATCAGCAATTAATATGGCTTTAGCAGAATTTACCATAGAACTATAGGCACGGTAAATAGCATTAGAATAGACTTGATTTTCAAATGATCTTTTTGCATTGTCTATTTTTTCTTCACTTTCTAAAAACAATGTCGCTACTAAATCGATCACAACACCGGCGCACTCACCAATACCAATTGCTTTTATATATTTCTGCTCGTTACCCCAATCAATAAAATCATCTTGAGTAAGGTTATCTACATTAGATAAATCCGTTAGGAGTTCATAAAAGTATCTTTCTCCTTTATCTTCGTAATACTCCGTAAAAAGTTTCCCTTTGGCATTAGCTTCAAAATCATTTAAAATTCTTCTTAAAGCTTCAGGCCCTCTTTTACTTGGTATCTTAACTACTTTGTCTGCAAAGCGCCCTTGACCATTACCAAAGTTCCCTCCACCAAGTAACACCTGAAGTGCAGGGGCCACCAATTTGTCTTTTGTTCTAATTGACATACCCTGAAAGCCAATATTCGCCATATTGTGTTGCCCGCAGGCATTCATACAACCACTAATCTTGATCACTAAATCGTCTTTTTCAAGATATTGAGGATATTCAGCTTTCAATACACGCTCTAATTCATCAGCTATTCCTGTACTGCTGGCAATTCCCAAATTACAAGTGTCTGTTCCCGGACAAGCAGTAATATCTACTGCTTTATTATAGCCTACTTCAGTAAAGCCTAATTTTTCTAGCTCTTGATAAAAGAAAGGCACTAAATCTTCCTTTACAAAAGGAATTAAAATGTTCTGACGTAAGGATAAACGGATTTCACCTGCTGCATAATTTTCAACTAAATCTGCTAATAATCGAGCTTTATCAGTATAGAAATCGCCTAATAAGACTTTTATACCAATTGCTACATAACCCTTTTGTTTTTGAGCTATTACATTTGTAGATTTCCATAAGTCAAAGGCTTTATGATCTTTAATTTCAATCTCAGGTACTTCAGCTTTTACGGGAATAGAAGCTTGATATGTCTCAGCATCAATAACTACAGTTTTATTTGGGAGGGCTTTTTGTTCTTCTGCAACTAATTCTTTAAAAGCATCTAAGCCAATATCTTTGATCAAGAATTTCATCCTTGCTTTTGCCCTACTTTTTCGCTCTCCATAGCGATCAAAAATCCGCAATACACCTTCCATTAATGGAATAATCTTGTCTGAAGGTAAAAAGCTGTATAACTCATCAGCATGTCTGGGTTGCGAGCCTAAACCGCCTCCTAACATAATTTTAAAGCCTCGAATACCATTTTCTATCTTAGCTATAAATCCAATATCATGCATATAAGATAGCCCTGTATCTTCGTCTGAAGATGAAAATGACACTTTGAATTTGCGTCCCATTTCCTGACAAATAGGGTTTCTTAAAAAATATTCAAAAACCGCCTGCGCGTAGGGTGATACATCAAATGGCTCATTAGGATCTATACCTGCAGTTTCAGAAGCCGTTACATTTCGCACTGTGTTACCACAAGCCTCACGTAAAGTAACTTCATCCTTTTCAAGTTGTGCCCATAACTGTGGAGTTCTATTCAAATCCACATAGTGAATCTGAATGTCTTGACGCGTTGTAATGTGTAGTCTTCCTGTTGAGTACTCATCAGAAACATCACAAATACGTTTTAACTGATTGGATTTTACCTTCCCATAAGGTAACTTGATCCGAATCATCTGGACGCCCTCTTGTCGCTGGCCATAAACTCCACGAGCCAAACGAAGGCTTCTGAATTTTTCTTCGTCAATCTTTCCCTTTTGAAAAAGCTCAATCTTATTGGCTAATTCAATGATGTCTTTTTCAACTACCGGATTTTCTATTTCTGTTCTAAAACTTTGCATTGTAATTTATTGCAAGTGTATTCCACATTCTCTATTTTCTAAAGCTTTAATAGGGTCAAAATAGGTGCTATTTTTTGGCAAGTCATGTGCATCTAAATAAGCGTCTAAATCTGCGTCTGTATGATAATAGTAAGGACTCACCTTTAAAATACCTTGCTTGCTAAAGCTTAATATATTCTTTGATTTTCTTAATTCTGTTTGACGTTCTCTAATGTTGGTAAACCATAATTCAGGTTCATGTTCAGCTAACGCCCTTTTAAATGGCTCAAGCTTCACGATCTCAGTAAACTCTTTATGTTCAGGAGTATCAACTTCCGGGTACCCCAAAGTAGCTTCTATAAAAGCCTTGCTCTTTAAAGGCACATATGAGTCTATGTTTAATTGAAATCTGCGCATCAATTCTAAAGCATGATCATAGGTTTCAGGAATGTTATAACCTGTATCACACCAAACTACATTTATAGCAGGGTCTTTTTGGAAAAAAGTATGTAACAAAACTGCTGAGTACTTACCAAAACTTGTTGTTACTATTCTTTTATCAGTTAATTGTAGTGCCCAATCTATAATTTCATATGGCGTTTTATCGCTTAACTTTTTATTCCAAAATTCAATATCAATTGTATCTTTTAACATGTGGTTAATTTTATTTTATAATAATCCTATCGGATTAGTAGGATTACTGTACAAACATAAATACTTATTCTTTAAAAAATCATAATAATTTGATAAAAATTACTTAAAGTTTTTACGAATATGACATTAGATAAGGTCCAAAAGCGTTCGCTTACGGAAGATTGCCAGATTGCTATCTCTAACTTCAATCATCAACTTATTTATGGAGCAGGTTTCTTCATCAGGGCAATCATCACATTTTTCATAAAAATTTAAGCTTACACATGGTACCAAGGCAATGGGACCTTCTAAAATTCTAATGACATCAACCATTCTAATTTCTTTAGGCTCTTTAATCAGGTATACGCCACCACCTTTTCCCTTTTTTGAACCTAAAAATCCAGATTTGCGCAGCGTAAGTAAAATACTTTCTAAAAATTTATGTGAAATATTTTCGCTTTTAGCAATGGCACCAATAGGTACTGGAATTCCTTTTTCTTGGCGCGCAATATATGCCAGTGCTTTAAGGCCGTATTTGGTTTTTTTGGAAAGCATTAAACAAATATATCACTATATTTTGTTCAACGCATTGCTAAGATCTTCAATAATGTCATCTATGTGTTCCAACCCTATAGAAATCCGAACCAAACCGTCAGTAATTCCTACTTCAGATTGCTCTTCTATGGATAGTTTACTATGAGTAGTAGAAGCCGGGTGTGTTACAATAGTTCTTGTATCTCCTAAATTAGCAGACAGAGAACACATCTTGATTGCATTTAAAAATTGCTTTCCTTTTTCTATACCTCCATTTACTTGAAAAGCTACCACATTACCTCCTAACTTCATTTGTTTTTTTGCAATCTCAAATTGAGGGTGAGATTTTAAAAATGGATATTTTACCCAATCTACTTTGGAGTGATTTTCCAAAAATTGCGCTACCGCCAAAGCATTTTCACAATGCCTTTCAACACGAACCGCAAGTGTCTCAAGACTCTTTGATAAGATCCAAGCATTAAAAGGTGATAATGCTGGGCCTGTATTTCTCGAAAATAGATAAATTTCTCGAATTAAATCAGCCTGACCAACAGTTACTCCACCTAATACTCTTCCTTGTCCATCAATTAATTTTGTAGCTGAATGAATTACTAAATCGGCACCAAATTTTATTGGTTGTTGTAAGTAAGGTGTGGCAAAACAGTTATCAACAACAAATAACAGATTGTATTTCTTTGCTATGCCTCCTAAATATTCCAAATCTAAAATATCTACAGCAGGATTTGTAGGAGATTCTACATAAAGAATTTTTGTACGTTCCGTAATCAGACTTTCAACTGCATCTATTTCATCAACTTTAAAATAACTAGTTGAGATATTCCATTTAGGTAAAAACTTGGTAAACAATGAATGTGTTGACCCAAAAACTGATCTGGAAGATAGTATATGATCACCACTATTTAATAAAGCTGCAAACGTTGAAAACACGGCCGACATTCCACTAGCAAAAGCATGACCTGACTCCGCTCCTTCCATTTTATATATTTTTTCTACAAATTCAGAAGTATTAGGGTTTGTGAATCGGCTATATATATTTCGTTGTTTCTCTTCTGCAAATGATGCGCGCATCTCTTCAGCATCTTCAAAAACAAAACTTGATGTTAGATACAAAGGATTAGAATGTTCCTGAAAGTTAGAACGTTCTAATTGCGTACGAATCGCCTCAGTTTCAATATGAAAATCTTGCTTTTTACTCACTAAGCTATATTTATCTTGTGCTTTGAGAAAATGGGTTCTAAAAATGAGGTTAACTGATCAAACTCTATAAGAAAAGCATCATGCCCGTGAATGGATTGAATTTCATGATAAAAAACATTTAAACCTAGGTTCTTTAATTGATCATATGTATTTCGACTTACATCAGGTGTGAAAAACAGATCTGTATCTACTGCAACCAAATGAATTGTTGATTGAATTTTGCTAACCACAACATCAAAATCTTCATTTCTGGAAATATCAATTGTTTTTAAAAGCTGATTGATGAACTTATAGGATGCCAATTGAAAACGGTCTCTTAACTTATTTCCATGGTGTATCAACCAACTCTCAATGTTGAAAATTTCTAAATTTTCATTGATAGTTCTATTAAATTTTGCTTTAAAAGACTGTGGTGTTCTGTAGCACATCATCGCATGGATACGAGCGTCTTCAATAGGTTTGTTAGAATTATTTAAAATATTATCCTGCAAAAAGCAGTTCGCTATTAACCAGTCTGTAGATTTCCAATCTGTTGCAACCGGTATTAAATGTTCTATTAAATTAGGTTTCAGGGCTGCCAGCTCCCAGGCGATACCACCGCCTACAGATCCACCTATAACAGCAAAAAGTATATTTATTTTTAACTCCCGAAGCCCTAGAACAAATATTTTAGCCACATCTATTGCAAGAAAGTCTTTATAGTTATGAATTAATGAGGTCTCATCACCATCAAATGCATTGCCAGGAATATTGAAGGCTAATACCGTATAAAATTCCGTGTCTATACATTTATTACAACCTATTAAATCTTTCCACCAACCATCTTCTCCTGCTACACTTGAATTTCCGGTCAAGGCATGATTGACCAATACAATAGGTGCTTGATGCAAGGGTTGACCAAAAATTTGATACGACAATTTTAGTGAAATTGCCGTACCACTTTCAGTCTTATAATTATCAATATTTAAATAATTCAGATCACTCATTAGCTTTCTAAAACCGATTTAGGAATCGCCTTAAATGCTGCTTTTAAATCAGCTTTTAAGTCTTCCAAACCCTCTAAACCAACAGAAAGTCGAATCAAATCTTTAGTAACTCCTGTTGACTCTTGGGCCTCTTCATTTAATTGCTGATGTGTAGTACTTGAAGGATGAATAATTAATGATTTTGTATCACCAATGTTTGCCAATAACGAAAATATCTTCGTTTCATCAGCCACAGTTTTTGCAGATTCATAACCTCCTTTAACACCAAAAGTAACAATACCACTTTGACCTTGAGGCAAATACTTATCTGCTAGTTGTTTGTAATCACTTGTCTCTAATCCTGGGTAATTTACCCAAGCTACTTCATCTTGTTTTTGCAACCATTTTGCCAATGCTAGGGCACTTTGACTATGTTGTTTAATTCTTACAGGTAGTGTCTCTAATCCTTGAATGATCTGAAATGCATTAAATGGGCTCAAAGCTCCTCCAAAATCGCGAAGCCCTTCTATACGAACTTTAGCAATAAAAGCTGCTTCTGCAAGTGCTTCATGATAAACCAACCCGTGATATCCTGCAGAAGGTTCCGTAAATTCAGGAAACTTGCCATTGCTCCAGTCAAAAGTGCCGGCATCAATAATAACACCTCCCAGTGCAGTACCGTTACCATTGATATATTTGGTTAATGAGTGAATAACAATATTTGCTCCATATTCAATAGGTTTTAGTAAATAAGGTGTTGCCACTGTATTGTCAACAATTAAAGGAACTTTAGCAGCCTTCGCTTGTCTTGAAATATCTTCAATATCTAATACATCTAGTTTAGGATTTCCTAAAGATTCTACAAAAACAGCTCTAGTATTTTCCTGAACAGCCGCTGAGAAACTATCAACTTCAGAAGGGTCTACAAATGTAGTTGTAATACCAAATCTTGGCAAGGTAACACTTAGCATGTTATAGGTACCACCATACAAACTGTTTGAGGCTACAATATGATCTCCTGTTTTTAAAAGTGTGAGTAATGTTGTTGCAATAGCTGATGTGCCTGACGCTGTTACCACGCCTGCAATTCCTCCTTCTAATGCAGCTAAACGTTGCTCTAAAATATCATTTGTTGGGTTATTAATTCGTGTATAAATATTTCCTGTTTCCGCCAATGCGAATAAGTTTGCAGCATGATCTGCGTCGTTAAAAACGTACGCCGTAGATTGGTAAATAGGGACAGCTCTTGTGCCAGCATTTTGCTGCACATCGTGTCCAGCATGTAGTGCGTTGGTTGCAAATTGTTGTGTGCTCATTTTTCTTTACTTTTTTCGTTAATGAATAAATTAAAAAGCCAAATGCGTCTTACGACGTACTTAATAGAAAAATGTTATAAGAAATTATAGAAAGTACAGAAAGTAATTTCTTTGAGTTATCTATCCAAGCAATGTTTGGTAGAATTTAGCACCTTCTTAATCCTAAAAATCCTTAGAAAAAAGGGTTGCTAAGGTTTCACGGGGTCTAATCCCTCCACCTTTCTTGATAACATTTCAATAAGTAATTGAACTTAGCTACAAATATTCTAAAAGAAAATTCAGTTGACCAAATTTTTTTAAAGAAAACTGATTATTTTTATATATATAGCAAGTTTTATGCATTCAAATTTTATTATTCTCATCAAAACCAATTCTCATATCTTAATTTTTCTTGATTAATCAAATGAATTCATTTATGCATAATTTGAGAAAATTTAAATTATGAACTTCTAGTAATGCTAAATATTTTTCTAAATTTGTAGCCGATTTCAGAGGAAAGATTTGAACTGATTGCAACCTCGTTTAAAAATGCTAAAGCAGTAATGAAATACTTCATTAAGCGACCAAGCAATCACTCTTTGTTTTCCTATTTTAATTTTAATCAAATTTTATGTCATATTTATTCACTTCTGAGAGTGTTTCAGAAGGACATCCAGATAAGGTAGCAGATCAGATTTCTGATGCATTAATTGATAATTTTTTGGCTTTTGACCCAGAGTCTAAAGTAGCTTGTGAGACTTTAGTGACTACCGGGCAGGTAGTCTTGGCTGGCGAAGTAAAATCAAATACTTATTTAGATGTTCAAAAAATAGCCAGAGATGTCATTAATAAAATAGGATATACCAAAGGTGAGTATATGTTTGACGGAAATTCTTGTGGCGTGTTATCTGCTATTCATGAACAGTCTGATGATATAAATCGTGGTGTAGACAGAGACTCAAAAGAAGAGCAAGGTGCGGGAGATCAAGGAATGATGTTTGGATATGCCACCAATGAAACAGAAAACTATATGCCTTTGGCATTAGACCTTTCACATACTCTTTTAAAAGAATTGGCGCTGTTACGTAGAGAAAATGAGTTGATTAAATACTTGCGTCCGGATGCTAAAGCACAAGTGACCATTGAATATTCAGATGATAACGTGCCTCAACGTATTGATTCAATTGTTATTTCTACTCAGCATGATGATTTTGCTTCTGAAGAAGCCATGCTTGATACTGTTAGAAAAGATATCGTTGAAATCTTGATTCCTAGAGTAAAGCAGAAGTTAGCACCAGCGGTTAGAGAATTATTTAATGACAATATTAAATATCACATCAATCCTACCGGTAAGTTTGTGATTGGTGGCCCACATGGTGATACCGGTTTAACCGGAAGAAAAATTATTGTAGACACCTATGGTGGTAAAGGTGCTCATGGTGGTGGTGCTTTTTCTGGAAAAGACCCAAGTAAGGTAGACAGAAGCGCTGCCTATGCGACGAGGCATATTGCTAAGAATTTAGTGGCTGCAGGTGTAGCTGATGAGATTTTAGTACAGGTGTCTTATGCCATTGGTGTGGTTGAGCCCATGGGAATTTTTGTGGATACTTATGGCACCTCTAAAACTGATTTTACAGATGGCGAAATAGCTAAAAAAGTGGCTAACATTTTTGATATGCGTCCGCATGCCATTGAAGAGCGTTTAAAATTGCGTCAACCTATGTATAGTGAAACAGCAGCCTATGGACACATGGGGCGAAAAAATGAAACTATATCAAAAACATTTACCCAGCCTGATGGTAAAAGTAAAACGCTAGATGTGGAACTCTTTACCTGGGAAAAATTAGATCATGTTGATATAGTGAAAAAAGCATTTGATTTATAAAATCTTAACCTTACTGTTAAAAAGCCCTAAACCATTAATCTAGGGCTTTTTTTCTAAGGCATCCAGTCAGGCGGTTTTACAAGAACTAGAAGCTTATTTTTGAGACCATCTATACTGTTCATTTTATTAAACAAGCGACTGATTCCATGAAAAAAGACCTTAATGGGATTCGTTGAATTTATCGGTTGCGAAATACCATAGCGAACTTTTTCAACTTCAGGTTCAAACGTCCCCAGCATCCTGTCCCATATAATTAATATTCCTGCATAGTTTTTATCCCAATATTGACGATTGGATCCGTGATGCACTCTATGATGCGAAGGAGTATTGAAAATGTATTCAACTAGTTTCATTAATTTTCCTATGACCTCAGTATGCAATAAGGTTTGAAATACCTGCACAAAGACTTCGGACAACAATACTAAGATCGGATCAAACCCTAACATCACTATTGGCAATGAAAATACAATAGGCATAATAGCATCTAAAGGACCAAAACGATACGCTACTGACATGTTAAAATGTGGTGAACTATGATGAACCGTATGTGTTGCCCAACCAATACCTATACGGTGCATCATCCTATGTTCCCAGTAATAAGCAAAGTCTGCCACTAATACACAAGCTATAATCGTTGCCCAATTCAACTCTAGATGTGGTAGACTGAAGTTGTTGTATATCCAAAAATAGACTTTGGTTACAGCTAATAGTCCTAGGATAATTTCAATTAAAAAGAAACCTCCAAAAGTGATAATGTTTGCAATTGAATCGAAAATCAAATCCTTATTTAAGCGCTTTAAATACGCATAGCGAATTAATTCTAGCACAAAAAATGGGACTATAATATATAATAGACTCAAGTCATTCAGCACATAAAACCAGTAGTCAACGTCGATCCAATCTAATTTTTTTGAAAGAAATTCTATCATAACTTATTGTCTTTTCCAGGTTTCAACATCACCATAACCATAATAGTCATAACTTAATTTAAAGGTATTTTCATCTACCATATCAATGGCACATTTCACTTCATATTGCTGCCCTTCATATTCAATTTTATAAATGCCTTTTCCTTTATAACCATCAAATTTTTTAATAACTAATGTTTTTGAACCTTCGGCCTTTTCAGAATTACCATCCTTATCTTCATATCTATAAGTGTAGGCATTATAGGTTTTTCCTTCTTTCTTGATATTATATACTACAGCACCTTCAAAATTCTCATTATTGTAAGTTACTTTCCATTCTCCGATAATGTAATCGGTATTTACATCATACTTCTTTGACACTACCTCTAAAGAATCTTCAGATTGATACTCCTTTTCAAGACCTTTATTTCCGTCTATAATTTCTTCCGTTGAACTTGCGGATGAAGCCATATTTTTCGAAGCATACGTTGCTAGATGCGCTCCACCAGTAATTAAAATTATGATTGCTAAACTTCTAAATAACAGTGTTGAATTTTTCATGGCTTTAATTTTGTTGAATATAAAAAAACGCTTCTGAACCATCTGAACATAACAAACGATCACCCTCATCAAAAATCAAATTACCACCATTGCTTTGTATTTTACTCAATGTGTCCTTCAAATCTTCTACTGTAAAAATAACCGCCCAATACTCATACTTTCCTTTAATGGTATTGTCTACTTCATTAATATTAGCGATATGCTCACCTTGAATATTAAAAACTTCATAATAATTTTTATAAACTTCTTTGAAGTTCCACTGAAATAAATTTTTATAAAAATCAATGGCTTTGCTAGCATCAGAAACATGCAACTCATTAAAAGCAAAAGTATTTGGCTCATTGTGGGTTCTGGAATTCAATATATTTCCTTCATAAACAGTAAAGCCTGCCCCTAGCGTATCACGAATTAAAGCGATGCTACCTATATCATTATTTGCATCTACCAATTCAATAATACCGCCCAATGATTTTGCCTTTTCTACAGTTTTTAAAACGCTATCAACTTGAATATAAGACATCCAAAACGATGGCATATTGATTCTTTGAAATTTTTCAGGAGTTTCATACAAACCCACCACTTCCCTATCTCCTTTATAGGCCGTTAAATATCCTTTAGCACCATAATAATCCCATTTAAAAACCGCTTTATAAAACTCTTCAGTTTTTATTGGGTTGTAACTGGATAAATCTGCCCATATAAAATTATTTTCTATCATTATTAATTGTTTAAAAATTATAAGACAAAAATATCATGGGGTTTTCTTTTGATTTTTGATCTATGTCAAAATGTTTAAATATGCTAACATTGAATAAAGAGCTAAAAATGTCCAGATGATTATCATTATCCAGTACAACTTTGGAGAATCTTTTAACGAAACTTCTTCTACAAAATGGATTTTTTTGCTTTTAATCATATTAATCAAACCTAAAAAAATAAATAAAGCCCAGAACCATCCCCAATTAAAATAAATAGCCAAAGCCATTAAGATAAGTGCTAGTATGGTCTTCCAATATTTAAACATATACTCAAATAATTATCAGTACCTATTTTCTGATCCTGCTTAGCGTTTCTTGGCTAATCCCTAACATAGAAGCTATATGCCCAAGATTGGCACGCAACGTAATGTCAGGATATACCTTAGTTAATAAGGTATACTTCTCCCTAGCAGATAAAAAATAATATCCTTTATAAAAATCGTCAATCAGCGCAAGTTGTTCTTCAATAATGAGTCGACCAAAACGTTCTAATTCAGGAAATCTTTCATACAAGTCTTGCCATTGTTCATAGGTCAAACCGATTACTTCAGATATTTCAGTAGTCTCCAAATAGTCTTTTGAAGGTGTTTGAGACAGGTAACTATACCAAGATGTCACAAGACTATTCTCAGTATATATCCAGTGCGTGATATCCTTACCATCTTGATAAAAAAAAGTACGTACTGTTCCTTTAGATAGAAAGTACAAATACTTACAGGTTTTTCCCTCTTCAGATAACAGTATTCCTTTTTCTAATTGTTTGACTTTAGCAAATGCACTAATTTTGTCCTCTGCCTCTTTGGAGAGATTAATGTATTGCTCTATGAAGTTAATGAATGCTTCCATTAATCGCAATTTTCTTCTTTACAAAAATTGTTTTTTGTTTCAAACTCTAAGGTTATATGCTGAATATTTTCATGTTGCAACTCATGCTTTAGCTCTGTTTTAAGCTTTGAAATTTCATCTAATGTATAATCTTTATCTAAAATAACATGTGTAGTCATGGCATTTGTATTGGTACTTAATGCCCAGATATGAGTGTGATGTACTTTTTGAACGGAATCTTTAGCTAATATTACTTCCTGAACTTTCTCAACGTCAATGTTCTTAGGTACACCATCAAGTGTCAACTTTATACTTTCTTTCAGCAAACCCCAAGTGGTAATTAAAATAACAATGGCTATGACAACACTAACTATTAAATCTATTTCATTCCAACCGGTATAATGAATTAGAACTCCTGATATCACCACTCCAACAGATACAAGTGCGTCTACTAATAAATGTAAAAAAGCACCTTTGATGTTAATGTCATCTTTTTGTCCCTTATAAAATAAAAAGGCCGAAACAGTATTTATAACAACTCCTATTAACGCCACAATGATGATAACCCTACCTGAAACTTCTGGTGGTGCATCAAAACGTTCAATGGCCTCTTTTGCTATATTAAAGACTACCGCTACCAATAAAATAGCATTGATTAACGAAGCTAAAATAGAAGCTTTTTTATAACCGTAGGTGTATAATTTAGTAGCAGCTTTCTGTGTAAGTTTTAATCCAACCAATGAAATAATTAGACTCGCAACATCACTTAAATTATGTGTAGCATCAGCAATTAAAGCTAAAGAATTATGAAGAAACCCATAAACAAATTCAATGAGCGTAAATGCAGCATTTAACAAAATACCTATATAAAAGGCCTTATTTATTTGAGATAAATCAGAGGGACCATGGTGATGATGCCCTTCATGATCATGTTCTGCCATTTTCTTAACTAAAAAGTAAATATAATAATTAGATTTCTCCTTTTATAGGATTGTGTAAATTTGTCCCATGGTAAAAATTGGTGACATAGAACTCCCAGACTTCCCGCTACTACTAGCACCTATGGAAGATGTCTCTGACCCACCGTTCCGCGCTTTATGTAAGGAACAAGGTGCTGATGTGGTGTATACTGAATTTATTTCAAGTGAAGGATTAATTAGAAATGCTGCAAAAAGTACCATGAAACTCGACATTTATGAGAAAGAGCGCCCGGTAGGTATTCAGATTTTTGGAGCAAACCTAGACTCTATGCTACAAACAATTGATATTGTTGAGAAATCGAATCCAGACATTATAGATATTAATTTTGGATGCCCGGTTAAAAAGGTGGTTTCTAAAGGTGCCGGAGCAGGTATTCTAAAAGATATTTGCCTAATGGAAAAGCTCACTGCAGAAATGGTAAAGCGCACTAATTTACCAGTTACTGTCAAAACACGTTTGGGTTGGGATCATGATTCTATTAAAATTGTGGAAGTTGCAGAACGCTTGCAAGATGTAGGGATCAAATCTATTGCCATTCATGGGCGCACACGAGCACAAATGTATAAAGGCAATGCCGATTGGAAACCTATAGCAGCTGTAAAAAATAACCCAAGAATGCATATCCCTGTATTTGGTAATGGTGACATTTCTTCGCCAGAGCGCGCCAAAGAAATGCGTGATGATTATGGATTAGATGGCGCCATGATTGGACGTGCTACCATTGGTTATCCATGGTTTTTTAATGAAGTAAAACACTATTTTAAAACCGGAGAAAATCTACCAAAACCTACACTAGAAGAGCGTGTAAAAGTGGCACGACGCCACCTTGAAATGTCAATCGATTGGAAAGGTGAACGTTTAGGAGTGGTTGAAACACGTCGTCATTATACTAATTACTTTAAAGGGATACCCCATTTTAAGGAATACCGTTTAAAGATGGTGACTTTAGATGATCCTCAAGATATTTACAATGTCTTTGATGAAGTTCTTGAAAAATTTGCCGACCATCAATTTGTTTAGGATGCGCAATTTTTTTATTCTTTTTATCTTTTTTGTACTATTAAATTGCACAAATTTTGGGCAATTAAAAGTATTAGCTGATCTGCCTACATCTCTAAAAGAAGTTTCCGGAATTGAAATTACCGCCAACTCAGATTTGATCTGGATGTTAAATGACAGTGGTAATAAACCAGAATTATTTGGTTTGAATAAAAAAGGAACGATAAAAAAAGTACTAAAAATCAATGCTAAAAACCATGACTGGGAAGACTTGACATCAGACCCTAAAGGGAATTTATATATTGGAGATTTTGGAAATAATGCCAATAAACGAAAGAATCTGGTTATTCTAAAGGTTAATGTTTCTGATCTAAAAAGCAATGAAAAAATTGATATAGAACGTATAAATTTTAAGTACCCCAATCAGGAAAAATTTCCACCCAAAAAGAAACAACGGCATTTTGATAGTGAATCCTTTTTCTTTTACAAGGACAGTTTATACATTTTTACAAAAAGCCGCGTAAAAAATAAGTTCGGTAAAACTAATCTCTATAAAATACCTGCTAAACGCGGCAATCACATAGCTACTTATATTAATTCATTTGAATCATGCAGTAATATGGAATGTTGGATTACTTCAGCCGATATTTCTAATGATGGTAAAAAAGTAGTTTTGCTTAATCATAAATCCGCTTGGTTATTTACCGATTTTACAGGCCATGATTTCTTCAATGGTAAAACAACCGAACTACCTTTTAAAGCAGATCTTTCTCAAAAAGAAGGTATCTGTTTTAAGAATGACAGTACGCTTTATATTACTGATGAACTGGCACATGGTTCCGGTGGAAATTTGTATGAATTTTCTATAGTGCAAAAATGAAAGACCTAATTGAAAATTAGTGTCATCCTGAGCTTTTCAAAGAAAAGTGTGAGAATCTGTTAAATTCTGTACGACTTTTCATCTTCATTTAAAAGTTAGATTACTATCCTGGATTCCTGCGTTCGCAGGAATGACAAGTAAATACTTAACTCGATCAGCGTGGTATTAAATGTTGATAAAATTCCGAAACAAGTTCAATATGACAGAATACTCATAACTCAACACTCTTAACTCATAACTTGATTGGTCTCATCAAACCTTCTTGCGTAACAGATGCAATTAATTTACCTTCACGTGTAAAGATATTTCCTCGGCAAAACCCCCGTGCATTATGGGTGCTAGGCGAATCTAGGGAATACAATAACCAATCATCAAAGTCAAAATCATTAAAGTACCACATAGAATGATCTAAACTCGCAGTTCTGGTATTGCCCCAATGTGCCTCGCTTGCATGTGGAAAAAACATGACCGATAAAATATTATAGTCAGAAATATAAGTTAGTATTTGTTGCTTTACCGCTAAACTAAGTCCAGAAGTATTGCCTTTCAACTTAAACCAAACATCTGTATATGGTGGTAGGTTTTGCTCTCCCACCGGGTTTAAATTCTTAACGGGTTTAAAATCTACGGGTCTAGGGATATCCAAAAAAGCTTTTAGGCTTTTTGGTAGCATTTCACCAAACTTCAGTGACATTTCTGACCAACTCAACAACTCTTCAGGTTTTTTGAGATTGGTTTTCATTTCAAAATGATGTGCATGACCGTCTTCTTTTTGATGAAAAGAACAAGCCAAAATAAAAATAGTGAGGCCCTTTTGTTTTGCAGTTACCCTTCTTGTAGAAAAACTCCCTCCATCACGCATAATTCCCACTTCATACTGTATAGGTAAATCTAAATTACCAGGCTCTAAAAAATAACCATGCATAGAATTCAAAATCCTATTATTGTGAATAGTACGGTAGGCCGCATTGATAGCTTGGGCCAGTACCTGGCCTCCAAAGACATTAGGGCTTCCAATTGTAATATTCTCCCCTTCAAATACAAAGTCTTCTAATTGTTTAAGAGCTAAGTGCTCAATAAGATCTTGTGTTAAGTTCATTAAAAGTTATATTTTTTTCGCAGTCTTTCTACTAATTTCCCAATGGTTAATCCCTGTACTAAAATAGAAAACACGACCACTATATAGGTAATGACTAAAAACATATCACGATGCATCTCTTGTGACAACCCTAAAGCAAGTGCTATAGAAATTCCGCCACGTAAACCACCCCAGGTCATTATCAAATTAGTTTTAGGAACAAAATCAAGTTTCTTTTTAAATAGATTGACGGGTAAAAGCAGTGAAACATAACGACATAACAAAATAATAGGAATTGCTAATAAACCAGCTACTATATAATTACCGTCATATACCAGAACAAGCATTTCCATACCAATTAAAACAAATAAAATGGCATTAAGTAATATGTCTATAAGCTCCCAAAATTTATCAACGTACAATTCTGTAGTTTCAGACATCACCGAATCTCGAATCGTATCATTTCCTACTACCAACCCGGCAGTCACCATTGCTAAAGGAGCGGAAAAATGTAGTTTTTGGGCAATAATAGTTCCCATCATAACCATAGCAAGAGTGATGATTACTTCTATATCAAAATCATCAATGGACTTCATCATTCTGTAAGTTATCCATCCTAACAGCAATCCAAAACCAACACCACCAAGCACCTCTTCTACAAAAAGTAGTGCAATTTCACCAACATTAACTTCACCATTACTAGAAGAAGCAATATTAAATATGGTTAAAAATACGACCACACCCACACCATCATTAAAAAGTGATTCACCAACAATTTTGGTTTCCAATTTTTTTGGAACTCCAGCTTTTTTCAAAATCCCTAATACAGCAATAGGGTCCGTAGGAGAAATCAAAGCGCCAAATAAAAGGCAATAAATGATAGCCACTTCTAAGTCTAATAGTTGCAACAAAAAAAACAGTGCTCCTCCTACCAAAAAAGTAGATGTTAAAACACCTAATGTAGCAAACAAAAAAATGGGCCAACGTTGAACTCTCAATTGCTGAAAGTTGGTATGCATCGCTCCTGCAAATAATAGAAAGCTCAGCATATGATCCATCAACAAATCTTTAAAATCAATCTGTCTTATGAGCTCAACTTCTGCTTGCAATAAGGTGTCATCATAATAACTTAATGCAAAAACTGCCATGGTATAGATGATGGTAATGAGCATCAAACCGATGGTGTTGGGCAGCTTTAAAAAACGAACATTGATATAGCCAAAAATGGCAGATAGTGTTACTAATATGGCAGCAATCAGATAATAGTCCATGCTTAAGAATTAAAGCATGAATGTAGCCCCTTTATAAAATAATTGCAACCATCTTAGTATTTTTTTTAGGTGAATTATATAAACTAACTGTTAATTTCTTTAAAATGAGCATAAAAACTTAAAATAATAGCGGCAGAAGAAAATAGGGTCATTAAGGTACCTGGCATAAAGTTTACATAGCCTCCTAAATCCATAAAAATAAAGTATCCTAAATCGGCTAGGCCGCCACAAATAGCTGCTAAGAAAATCGCATTTTTGTTACCTTTCCAAACATAAAAAGCGCAAATAAGCGTTACTAGACCAATCCAAAACAAGTTAAAACCATGTTGCCCTAGAACGGCTCCTGCCGCATTAGGATAATCAGCTTGTAAGGTTGCAGGGGCAATAGCATCAGCAATTCCAGCTACAGCTCCTGTTATATCGCCAGATACTGTTTTCGACATAGTTAGAACACCAGCTAGAATATGAACCAGTCCCCAAATGATCCAAAGTACTGCTGAAATTTTTAATAGTGGTTTTAGATTTTTCATTATTTCAATTTTGAATTAGTTCACAAAAATGATTTAATAAAATCTAATTTGCATTAATCGAGATTAAGAAATGGTTCTATTTAGTCTGAAGATATTGACTTTTAGCTTTACTTAAAGCTTCAGGCGTAACACCTAAATAAGATGCGATCATTTTTTGCGGTACACGCTCAACAATTTGTGGGTAGGTCTTTATAAAATGCTTATAGCGTTCAATTATAGAAGAACTCATCAGCATGATAACTCGTTTTTGCAATGCATCAATTCGTTGTACTATTTTATGCACATCTCTTTTTGCAATTTCAAAATCTTTTATTCTAATAATAACCACTGAATCTTCTATGGCATCAATAAAAAGATCGCCGGGTAATTCAGGTGGTAAATGATCTGTCATTACTGTACCTTCAGATGCAAAAAGAAAAATATGTTCTTTGCCTTTTTCATCAATAGAATAACTTCTTAGTAATCCTGATAGCACTTCAAACACCTTAGTATTCACTTCACCTTGTCTCTGAAGAATTTGCCCTTTTTTGATTTTGATTTTTTTCAATGCTCAGAAGAATGTTTGATATATTTTTCTACCACAACTGCGGTAATAATTACCATATAAAACTGTCCTACCAAACCCACTAATATAGCCGCCTTTTGTGCTATGGGAATTACAGGAACTATTTCACCATAACCAATAGTGAGTAGTGTAATGTAGGCATAATACAAAATACCATCTGAATGTATTGCCATATCACTACTTTCCATTAAAATACCAGCAAAAGCTCCAGGATTCGTTAGCTCTATAGACATAAATAGAAAGAATGCTAAAAAACCTAATGAAATATAACCACTCATCAAACCCATAATCACATTTTTGGTGACTCGCTTTGCTTTCCAAACCTGCCCAATGATATTCCACGTTACCAGAATATGAAACACAAAATAGATAGATAAACGAATTAAAATACTCTCAGTATTTTCTGTTCTAGAAATCATGTCTGATCCAAAAATAAATGCAGCAACAGCAAAAAGAACAATAGAAAACCACATTAACTTTTTCTTTTTAGAAATCATTAAAATTCCGGCGGCAATACTTATTAAATATAGCAAAGGCAGTAAAGAGTACTCAAAAAAATCATGTGGAAAAAACAATGATCCAAACAAGATGGCCAATTGTGTCACCAAAAATATTTCGAAACGATTTTTGTAAAGTGTTTTTATCATAGAGCAGTTATGGTATGAATATTCACTTCCTTTTGTTTACCTTTTAAGATAACATTACCCAAAGATTTTGTTTTTAACAGGACATTAATTTTTAAATCTTTCAATAATTTTTCTGAAAGTAACAGGGTAACATTGTGCTTGTTACATTCGGCCTGAATTCTTGCAGAAGTATTAATTACATCACCATGGTAAGCCAATTCTTTCTTTACAAAACCTACTTCTGCCACCATTAATGACCCCCCATGTAAACCAGCTTTAAATTCAGGAAAGACACCATATTTTTCAATATAATAGTCTTTTTTAGATTGGCGTTGTGCTTCAAATGCAAAAAAGACACCCACACAGTTGTTATTAACCAAACCTTTTTGGTAGGGCCAACACAGTACCGCTTCATCGCCAACATATTGATATATTTCGGCATTATAATCCAAAACAACTTCATTTAAATCATAAAAGCAATCTTGAATAAACTGACTATATTTATGATGCCCTAATTGTTCTGCAATCTCAGTAGAACTTTTTAAGTCAAGAAACATAAAAATACGTTCTTCTTCACGCGGTTTTTTATAACGCCCAAGTAGTAATTTTATAAAAACACCAGATCCAAAACGTTCCATGGCTATTCTTATAAAAGAAAAAACTATAGAAGCAATTACAATATAAAAAATCAATGCCCAGGCACTGCGATCTTCACGCCACCAACCTAACTCAGTATTGAATTCTATCTCAAAAATTTTTGAAGATATTTCTAAGGTAATTGTAAATACTACAATGGTACAGACAAAATATACAACCGTCTTTAAAATAAGACTTAACCCTAAACTTAGACGCTTTGAAATTAACTTATCAAAAAAGAAATCAATTATAGCGTATAAAATACCTAAAACAGCACCAAGACTAATCAATACAGAGAAAGGTCGTATAAATGATCTAAGCCCTAAAAACTCTTCCTGAACCACAATACCAGGTTCGCCTTCTATCCCAAAATACCTAAATACAGCATAACAACCTAATGCAAGTCCCCAAAATAATAAAGACTGCCAAAGTAATTTTAAAAAACTCGTTGCATCTCTATGCATGGTAAGTCTTAATCCCCTAATAATTTATCATTAAACTCATAATCTTTATAACTCACTTTAAACAACGCACTATATAAAGATGGAATGAATAATAAGGTAATCACCGTACCAAATAACAACCCAATCATAATACTTACAGCCATTCCTTCCCACATTTCGCCTCCTGAAAGATAAAGCGGAATTAAACCTAAAACCGTTGTAAAAGTAGCCAATAAAATAGGTCTGAAACGTTGTAAACAAGCTGCAATTACCGCATCCTGATCATTACGCCCTGCTTTTTGCTCTACTTCCATTCTATCAATTAACACTATGGCATTATTAATGACAATTCCCGCAAGAGAAATCACACCTAAGAAAGGCATAAATCCAAAAGCTTCCTGAAAAGTCAATAAGCCAATAACCACCCCAATAATTCCTAATGGAATAGTCAATACCACCATTCCCATTTTTCTAAAAGAGTTGAATTGAATAATTAACAAAAGAACAATTATAAATGCTGACACGGGTAAAAATCCTATGATAGACCCCATACTTTCTGCCGTCTGTTTGGCATCACCGCCAAACTCATAGCGATAACCGGCAGGCCAATTTTGTTTTTGCTCATCAAGCCAAGGGGTAATTTCTGCAGTTATGGCAGATGCATTTCCTCCTTCACGCAATTCACTGGTAACATTAATAGTTCTTCTTAGGTCAAAACGTCTGATCTTTGAATATTGCCATTGCGGAACTATACTGGCCACTTGCAATAATGGTACACTTCGCCCAGAGGTTTGTGAATACACATTTAAGGTTTCTAAAGAAGCTAAAGACTGTTGCTGATTATCATCACTTCGCATTAATATAGGGATAGATTTATCATCTTCGCGATACTCACCTGTTTGAAATCCATCTAATACTGTTCTTAGTGAAGTAGCAATGTCTGAACTTGAAATGCCCGCAGATTGCGCTCTATTCTGATCAACTTCAATTAAAAACTTTTTGCTTTTTGGCCCCCAATCATCTTTCACATTTTTTGTGCCTGCCAAAGTTGAAAGCTTTAATTTTACAACTTCGGCTATTCTAGATAATTCATCCGGATTACTTCCTGAAACTTTAATTTCTATAGGAGTTCCCCCGCCACCTGCGCCAAGTGCTCCAACTTTGATATCTGCATTCGGAAAATTATTGAATGTAAAATTATCAAGTTTGGCAATTACGCTATTATTTTCATTAAATGATGATGTATTGACCAAGATATGCGCATAGTTGGAATTCGCTTCATCTGGGCTGTATCCTAAATCATAAGACTCTGGCCCTTCCCCTATGTACGAGGACCAATCTGATATACCTGTCGTTCTGTTGATATTCATCTGAAGAGAATCAGCCATATATTGCTCAATGTGTTTAACAACCTCAGTGGTACGCTCAATTTTATTTCCTTCGGGGAGATTAATATCTACCGTAATCATGTTACGATCACTATCTGGAAAGAAAATAAAAGGAATGTATCCGAAGCCGTATAAGGAGGCAAAAAATGCAATAAAAATTCCTATAATTACTTTGTATTTATGCCTAAGTGCAACCAGAATCAAATCTTTATATTTTACTTTTAAATTATTAATGATTCTGTCTACAAAACCTGGTTTTTTTGTTCCTTTAGGTGCTACCTTTAAAAAGAGATAACAGAACATGGTTATTACAGTCAATGCAATAATCCATGATGACATTAAAGCAATGGTAATCACTACAAAAATAGGCCCTACAATATCTCCCATTGTAGTTGGAGACAGGTAGAAAGCTAAGAATGCCGCAGATGTAGTTAGCGTAGATATTAATAAAGGCATCCATAATTCCGAAAACGCTTCGGTAGCAGCACGCTTTCGTTCAACACCTTGTTCCATTTTTACCATAATTGTTTCGGCCACCACAATGGCATTATCTACCAACATACCAAGCGCCATAATCAATGCTGCCAGCGTAACTTGATTCAAGCCCATATCAATGACCCCCATTATCATGAGTGTCATGATGGTAACAATAGGAATTAAACTCGCAATCACAAATCCTGTTCTAATACCTAGAAAAACTAACATCACTAATAATACGATACCAATAGATTGCATTAAGTTTACAATGAAATCACTTACTTTGTTATCTATATAAGTATCTAATGATGATACTCTAGTTAATTCTAAGCCAACGGGTAATCGTTGCTGCCAATCATTCACAACTTTATTGACCTCTTCACCTAAAGCAATAACGTTGGCATTCTTTTTTAAATTGACGTGTAGAGAAATAGCATCCTTGCCATTGATACGCACTCTTTGAGTTGGCGGATCTATATAGGCTTTGGTAACCGTGGTGATATCTCCTAATTTTACCAATTGTGAGCTATTACTATTACCCATAGTAATGAGCATATCTCTGATATCTTCTACTGAATTAAAATTTCCTGTAGGCTCTAAAATAATACGTTCATCACCCAAGTTAACTTGTCCCCCAGAATTTAGAATGTTGGTTGAAGCTATGGTTTGTTGCAATTTGGAAGCTGAGAGTCCATATTCTTTTAAGCGGGTGTTATCAAATTCTACAAAGACCCTTTCTTCTTGCTCAC
The DNA here is from genome assembly GCF_056591715.1 of Maritimimonas sp. 2405UD52-3. Lineage (NCBI taxonomy): Bacteria > Pseudomonadati > Bacteroidota > Flavobacteriia > Flavobacteriales > Flavobacteriaceae > Maritimimonas > Maritimimonas sp. 2405UD52-3. The sequence goes on along the minus strand of NZ_JBWQOL010000001.1, from coordinate 695,694 downwards.
CTCCAATTTCTACTTTTGCGGCATCAGGTAGCTTAATGAGTGCATCCTTTATATCGTCTACATATTCTTTCATTTCAGCATATGAATACCCATCGGAAGTTAAGCCTACAACTATACCATACACATCACCAATACCGTCATCATTTAGAAAAGGCTGTACGCCTTCAGGTAATCCTTGTAATGCATTTAGTTTTCTACGTAACCTATCCCATACTGATTGCATTTTTCCAGGAGTTACCTCATCTTTAAGTGTTACACTTACTACAGATAGTCCAGTTCTTGAAGTACTCGAAACTTCTTTTAGTTCCGGTAACTCTTGTGCTACCTTTTCAATTTTATCTGTCACCAATTGCTCTACCCTTTCTGGGCTAGCACCTGGAAATTGAGAAACAACAGTAGCTACTCTTACGGTATAAGGTGGCATACTATCGCGTGATAAACCTGAGTACATTACCACTCCCATTAAAATAATAGTGATAAGCACCATAAAGGTGATACGGTTTTTGTCTATAGAAAATTGTGCTAGGTTCATTTGGTTAGTTTTTTAATCTTTAAAAATTCTCTTCCTTTTAAAGGAGGAGTACTTTTCAATCTTATAAGGTTGAAAAGCGAGGCGGTTATAATTCATACTTATCTACATTTTATGATCGAACCTCTCCAACTTCAAGTCATTTCTCGACTTGAAGTCACCTCTCCTCCTTGTTAGGAGAGGAATTCTTTATAATTGAATTTTCGTTTAAAACTAATTCAACCTCACCTCCTGCCCATCCAAAAGTGTCTGTAAGCCTGCCGTTGCAATCTTTTGTCCTATTGATAAACCCGACGTTACTTCAAATCCTTCAGCTGTTAAATTACCAATTGCTATTTGTTGCTTTTTCACTTTAGCAGCTTCACCCTCTCCTTCAATTAAGAATACAAATTGTCCATTACTATCCTCACCAACTGCATTTGCTGGCACTACTAAAATGGTATTGTCATTTTTATGATCTCCAAAATCGAAGGTTACATTAGCAGCCATACCACTTTTTATTTCATCACTAGGGTCTGTCACCGTTACTCTAACCGGATACGTGGCCGTATTTGAATCAACGGCAGGGGCAACTTCAGTAACTTTTGCTTTAAACTTTTTACCGGGCAACGAAGAAAAATCAACGTCTACAGTCATATCCGTTTTTACACCGTTGATGACACTTTCTGGAATTCCTAGGGTAATTTCCATATCAGTACCTGCATTTAAGGTGGCCACCGCTTGACCAGGGCTTACATTTTCATCAATTTCAGAAGTTACCGCAGCAATAAGACCATCTTCTGGTGCATATAAATAACCGTATCGAATCTGTTCTTGTTGAATATCAACACCTCGCTTTGCAGATTGATAGCTCTCTTGTGCCGTTTTATAGGCATTTTTAGCTGACTCAAAATCACTCAAAGAAGTACTCCCTTTTTCATACAAAGAACGCACACGATTTAAACTCAACTTAGCTGTATTCATTTGTGATGCAGCACTGTTCAACTGTGTAACCGCCTGTTCGTAGGTCAACCTAGACTGCACATTGTCTAATTTTGCCAGCAATTGTCCTTTCTTTACTTTTTGCCCCAGTTTAACATCATACAAGGTTATGATTCCTGAATTACGAAAACTTAGGTTAATGATCTTATCGGTCTGAGCAGTACCACTAAATGTTCTGATCTTTTCACCACCTAAATAACCCACTTCCTCATACTTAACCGGACGTACAAATTTTTCGGCTTCTTTTTTTTCTTCGGAACAGGAAAACAATAATCCTGTTAGAACAGCTATACTTAAAAAATTTATGCCTGTTTTCATTTTGATAGTTTTATCTTTTGGTTAGCTTAATTTCTTCTATTTAAAAACTCTAAAAATCGTTGTGTGAATGTATCATTAGCTTCTTTGGTATTTAATAAAAAGTAATACCCCAAAAAGCGTTCTAGTTGCAAACTATTAATTAAAAAATTATAGACCGCATTGGTTCTCGCTAATTGTGCATTTAAATAATTATTCTGTGCATCTATTAATTGAATAATATTTACTGCCCCACTTGCATAAGATGCTTGCGTAAGCTCTAAAGCTTCTTTTGCCGTTTCTTCAGACACTTTTGACAATTCAATATTTGACATTTGGTTGACAACATTCAAGACAGCAGTTCTCATATTACCCGCAATACTTAACTCGGTATTTTCTTTATTAATGTTCAACTGATCTTTTTGAATAATGGCTGTTTGACGATTGATATTAGTTTGATTTTGATTTAAAATAGGAATTGAAACGTTTACTCCTACATTGTAATTATCATCTAACAATGAAAATCCTGGAGGTGCTGTACTTCCTGCACCACTTCTATTAAATGTTCTATTGTATTGTCCTTGCAAGGCAACCGTTGGCAGAAAGCGTCCACCTGAGTTTAACCTTAAGTTACGTTCAACTGCTTCAAGGTTATAACCAAGGGATTTTAATTCAGGTGCATTATTCATAGCTTCTTCAATCAAAAAAGCAATAAAAGGTTCTCTAGACCTTGGGTCATCTAATAAATTAGCCAATTGGTCATAGTTATAATCTTTAAACACCCCTTCGTTTAATTCAACATCTTCCACATCAATTTCCGTTTCCACCGGATTATTCAACAGCTGATTCAAGGCAATAAAACTCTGTTCCAGCTGATTGACGGCTTCTACCATAGCTTGTGTATTTTGCGCCATTTGACTGCGAAAACGAAGCATATCTGATTTTCCTGATTCACCAGCTTCAAAATTCTGCTCGGCTATTTGCAAGTTGCGCTTTGTTAAATCTAAATTTCGTAATTGAATTTGCGCATTTGCCTTTAAGATCAATACATTAAAATACGCGTTAGTAGCATTGAAAATAATATCTAATTCAGCAGCGTTAAAATTTTCTTGCTGCGCTTGTTGTAATTTTTTTTGGATGGTGATATTGGCATTGGCAGCTTCAGAAAATAGAGTTTGCTGCAATGTAATATTTCCTGCAGTAGAAAATTCAGGGCTTTGACCATTACTAATTTCAGCAGCATCAGGATCTACATATGTTCCTGTTCCAGATGCTGTCAAACTTGGTAAATAATTACTTTTAGCAATTTTTACATCTTGCGTGCTAAGCTCAACATCTTTTTGTTGTGATTGCAGTGATAAGTTTCCATTTAAAACACCGTCTATAACATCTAAAAGAGTATAGGTTTTCTTTGACAAGGCATTTTTCATTTCTCCGACAAAATCAGTATCAGCAATCAAACTATATTTAATAGGCACATTTACCTGTTCAGCGGTATTATAATTCATAGTCAATCTAGGGCTGTATTCAATATAAACCGGCATTTCTGATAAAGGTGTACCGTTAATATACCCTTCGACCGATAATGATATACGACGCATAAACTGATCAAAATTTTCATTAGATTGGTTGGTAGCCATTAAACCCATTTGTACTTGGTCAACTCCTAAACTAGTAAATGACGGTAATTGCTTTTCAATAAATGCATTGGCTAATTGTTTTATTTCCTCATCTTTTAAAAAGAAACCTCCTGCCATATACACAGCGTCTATGCCCTCTAAATTTGAGGTAATATCTATAGCTGTATTAAAAGGAATTAGCTTATAATTAGCCTCCAACTCTTTGAATTCTTTATCAAAGGTTTCTTTAAGTGGCAATAGATCAACTAATGGTTTTTCTATAGCAATACCCACTGTTTTAAATTCGGTTAGTTCTTTAAAGGTTTTGAAATCATCTAAAAAGGATTCCGATTCAATTAAGTAGGTGAAATTTTCAATACCAGAGGTCTTCTTGGTTAAATCTATGCCATTAAAATCCTTATTGACTGCACCAAACAAAATAGTAGGTTTTTTATGTGCTGCTTGGTTATTTACTACCCTATTATTTACTACACCAAATGCTAAAATAATATCTGTTTCATTATTTAACAGTTGCTGATAGTTCTGCTCAGCTTTCTGCAAATCGTAATTATTGACTAAGATATTTCCATCAGGAAAAACAATAGTTGCGTCCTCACCTACTACGGCTTTAATTTGGTTTTGTAATTGCAGTAAAATAGGTTGTAACTCTTCAGTTGTGTGATCTACAAGGATTCCAATATTATAGTTTTTTTTTTGAGCGAAAATTATAATTGAAACACACAAGAAAACTAAAGTGAGGAGTTGTTTTTTCATTTTTGTTTGAGTTAATGTCATAAATGTACAAAAAAAAGATTCAGGTAATGACTGCATATATAGATATGAAATAAGCCGCAATGCAGATTTCGAAATAACTTTAAATTAACACTCAAAACAAAATGCTGTATAAAAAATTTTCCAACCTGTCATCCCACAACAATTAAGACCATTGGTTTAAGAAGTGTTTTTCTCTACCTATTTTTATAAACAGATCATTAAATATTGGACTAAGTGAATCTTTAGAAATTGTTACATATTGACATCAATCTATTGCCTTCTATTAAAAATATAGAGTGTTTTTTTATTGTTAGCTGCCATAGGTTTTAATTTTTCAAGAGCTGCAACCGGAATTTTTAAAGTATCTCTATGTTTGATTAAAACTGCAAATGAATTCCTATCAGACATATACTCTTGCATTTTATTGAATTTAATTGCCTTCAACTTTCCTGTAGAATAAAACTGTCCTGAATAACTCTTCTTAATAAAATGATAAATAGGTATATTTTTGGTTTGAATATATTCAATAAAAAATTTATCTGAATTAGCATAGAATATTACTTTATTGGTTCTCTCAGCATATACAAACAAAGTGAAAGCAAGAAGAGGTATGGAGAGAGCAAACTTCAAAATACTTCTTTTATACTTTAATTCCTTCCACCAGTAAACTACAAGCAAAGCAACAGGAACCATAACTGGCATTATGTAAGGATGTATCAAGCTTTTAGAAACGGTAAAAAATAGTGGTGTCCATAACAACCATAGCATTAAAAAACTTAACCATCTATTCTTAAGAATCAATTTTCTGTTTTTGACATTCTGTACTATTAAGACCTGAATCCATGGTAATACAAACAGTAACAAAAACAACCAGATCATTCCAAGTGGTTGTGATTTTGGAAATCCGTATTTATCACCCGCCCAACTCGAATCAAAAAAACGTTTGAAATGCTCACCAACAATAAAATAATCTATAAAACCAGGTGACTGTTTTTCTGCTAAATAATACCAAGGCGCTGCTATAGTTAATGTGATAAGTGCACCCATTATCCATGGGAATAGTAACCAAACCCTTTTAAAGGATTTTTGCAACCAAACCCACACAAAAAGAGGTGGAAGGGTTAGTATTAATATGATGGGGCCTTTAGCCAATAAGCCAAGACCTATACCAACAAAAAAGAGATATTTCCAATACCAATGCTTATTGCCATTCATAGTTTCCCAAAAAGAAAGCATCACTAGCGCAACACTAAATGCCAATGCTGTGTCTGTTGACACCACACCTGCATGTAAAAAGAATTGTGGTATTGTAAACAATATTAGTGCTGGTAACCAAAAGGATAATCCATCTCTTTTGGCATATTTACCCAACATTAATACCAAGATGAATGACAGTAAGAAATAGGGCAACCTAGCAGAAAACTCACTAATTCCAAACCATTTAAAACTAAGTGCTGAAAACCAAGTAGACAATGGTGGTTTGGCCCAAAAGGGTACTCCATAATCTATTTGCGGAACCACCCAGTCATTAGTCTCTACCATAAGTCTCGCTATTTCTGCATAGCGAGCTTCGGTTTTGTCCATTAAGGGAATGCTATGGTTTAGAAACAATCTAAAAACAAGTAGCATCACAATAACAACAAAAATCCAATTCAATGGCTTATATGTATTATGCAATTGCATCACTTAAAACCACTTGCGATTCATAAATCCTTCTTGTTTTATATTTTCTTTGAATCATTATCAACTCAAACCACATTCTAAAAAAATAAGTGAAACTCACCTTTGAATGATTCTTGTCTATCCAGGATCGCAGTGGTACTTCTTGTGAAGTTCTAATTAACTCTCGTTTACCATACAGATTTTGTATACGATGAAAGATTTCTACATCAAATAACCAAGTAGATACAAAAGTATCTGTCATAACTTTTTGTGCTAATTGCGGTGAGAATATTTTACAGCCACATTGCGTATCATAAACATTTAACTTTAATTGATTGGAAATAAGTGTTGCAATAGCCCTCCCTACATAAAATCTATAGGGTTTTCTTTTTATAAAAGAGTCGAGTTTCCTGATACGAGATCCAAATACAAATTCCGTTTGTTTATTTATATGTTGACTTAATGCATAACATGTTTCTAAAGATGTAGACAAATCAGCATCTAGGTAAGCTATTTTCTTATATTGAATATTAGAACTGCTATATAAAAAACCTGAAAGTACAGCTGCTGCTTTTCCTCTGTTCTTAACATGTTCTAAAATCTTCACATTATTATAAGCAGATAGCTTAATATTATGTAATAATTTTCCTGTATGGTCTGTAGAACCGTCATTCACAAAGCACAGCATAACATCTTTATGTTCTTTTAAAAAATTGAAGTATTTATTAAGAGATATTCTCTTTTCTTCATTATACGTTGGAATAACTATTACTAATTCAAAAGAAGTATTCATATTTATTAATTTTTAAGTAGTTGTTCTTCATAGGCATCAAAATCTATATACGAATCCAACTGTAGGGGTATTCTTTACAAAACCAGAAGAAATTCTAAATTTCTTTTCCTTATCGTAGCGTTTCGTAAATAAGTAACTCATACCAACACCAATGGCTGCTCCCGCCAACACATCCCAACCGTCATGTTTGTTTGCTTCTATACGAGAATAACCAACATACCCTGCCAAGAGGTAAGCGGGAATTCCATATTCCCAGCCATACCTTTTTTGAATAAAAGCCGCACTGGCAAATGCTACTGAAGTATGTGCTGAAGGAAAGCTGTTATTGTTCTCCCCATTTGGGCGCTCTTTATTTATGGTAAATTTTAATGCATACGATAATGCTATAGTACCAGCTAATGATTTTGAGAATTGGTAGGTACTATTTTCGCCATCTTGCCAAACAAATGTAGAACCTAAAGCCAACGCTGGCATTGAAAATAAGAGGATATCACCTGCCGTTTCATGAGCTTTTTGGGAAAAGTTTAAAGGTTGTTGTGCCTGAACTAAAAAACTACTTGAAATAATAACTACGGCAATAAATTTTCTCATGCTCTTCTAGTTATTAATGTTCCCACCTACTGGTAAACCACTAGCTACGGCATTTGGAATAGTTTTATCGAAATCAGAATCATTAAGTGCTTCTATAAAAGCTATAATCGCACCTGTTACGTCATCATCCATATCTAACTCTCTAGCCAACGGGTCAATCTCATTGATGGTTAAGTTAGTATTGATGATATTAGTATCGCCTTCTGAAACCTCCTCATAAAAATCCATGACTTCTAAGAGTGAAGTATGCATTCCATTATGCATGTAAGGTGCCGTTAATGACAGATTCCTTAATGTGGGAGTTCTAAAAGCATACGTTCCTTCACCGGCATCTGTTTCAGATAACTTTGGATTATCAGGTATACCCAAAACGTGCAATTGATAATCAGAAAACATTGGTCCGCTGTGGCATTCTGCACAACCTACGTTTACAAAGGCATTCATACCATTAATTTCTTGTTGTGTCATTGCTGATGCATCACCTCGCATATATCTGTCAAAAGGACTGTTTGAAGACACAAGGGTTCTTTCAAATGATGCTATGGCCTTGGCAATTCTGTCTGTAGTAATCTCATCCGTTCCAAAAGCATTTTGAAATGCCTGTTTATAGAGAGGAATAGCATCTAAACGGTTTATAACAATTCCATAAATCTCGTTCTCTGGTATTTCATCGCCTTTCATCTCTTCTTTTGAAAGTATTGGAAGTAATGCCTGCTCTTCCAAACTCAAAGCCCTATTATCCCAAAACATGGGTGCTTGAAGCGGTTCAACATCATCATCTACAGTAATACCATTAAAGGCAGTATTAATAATAGTATGTGCATTTCGTTTAGCTAGTATTGTTCCTGTTCGCTGTTCTCCTAATCCAATACCATCAACACCTATTGATAAATCTAAAGCATCTGCATAACCTTTATCGGGATGATGACATGTAGCACAGGCTACATCCATATTACCAGATAAAATAGGATCCCAAAACAATTGTTTTCCTAAATTTATTTTTTCATCAGTCATTTCATTAGTCACTGGTACAGGAGTATATTCTGGTAGTGGTGAAATGATATTTTCTATGTCCATTACGGGATTAAAAAAAGCTTCGTCATCCTCGGCGACACAACCCAAAAGAAAAAAAAGAAGGATCAAAATCAGATTGAAAATCAAAAGATTCTTTGGTGTAATATATGACTTGTATTTCTCCATTTCAGAACACTTAAAAAATTAATTTCAAGCCAAAAGTAGGGTGGTTATAAGCCGTTTAAAAATGAAGTAGGTTCAGAATACGTTCACTGTACTCATTTGAAGAAAATAGAATTTTAATAACTGATTATCAATATTTTAAATAAAATGTTAAATCATATCTCTCAAGGTTCAGAATACGTATTTTGAACGTTTGAGTCTATTTTTGATGAAAAAAATGAATTTATGAAAAGGTAAGGAAAATGAATTAAACCAGCTGTTTTTTATATTGACTTGGGGTCATTCCTTTTAACTTTTTAAAGGTAGTATTAAAAGATGATTTTGAGCTAAAACCAACTTCATTGGCGATGCCTAAAAGCGTATAATTTTTATACGTTTCATTTTGCAAACAGGTGATAAATTCTTCTACACGATATTGATTCAATAAGTCTTGAAATCCCGTTTTCATATGAATATTTAAAACTTCAGATAAATGCTGCCTAGGTATATTTAAATGGTTAGCAACTTCGTTAACGGTAAGCTTACTATCTTTAAATAGTTTTTCTTCAGTCATTAAATGATTTAATTCTGATTTATACGCTTCAATATTTTTTATATCTAAACTGGATGTTTTGTATTTAGAATCATCAGATTTTGGCAGCACATCTTTCGGAGCAATAATTAACTTGTACAAAACGTAATAAAATAGAAAAATTGTTGCTAGTATTATACCATAACTATCTAAAAAATAAGGTGTATCATTAGAACCAGTCAAGAAAAAAGTAAGTTCATCTATCGTAAAAATGATTGTAAGCGGAATTATAAAAACCAATAACCATTTTTCCTTTTTATTTTTTATAATATCATAAATAGCATATAATAGCATTCCCAGAAAAGTTAGCTCTATTGTTTCATGAGCTATTTTTAGAGTTAAATCTCTTTCTACTGAGCTGTAGCTGTCTATAGCCTTGAAAATAATAGTAAATATATAAGGGGTAAAAAACCATAGATCTCTTTTGTTAAACACTTCTTTATCAGACTTATAGTAGCGAACAAATAAAAAGAAGAATGTAATAATTAAGGTGTCATGAAATAAAAACCAGTCAGAGTCATTGACAAATAAATTATAATCGTCATCACCAATGGCGTATAATATAACAGATACAATACACCCCAACAATAACCAAAAATTCACCTTTTTATATTCACTTCTACGCTGAAATAAAATGAATAGTAAAAAGATGCCTTGTAATAAGGCTATTATTTGGATGGTTTTTAGCATTGCAGCAAAAATAGAAAAACGAAACTAATGCTAAATCATTGATACTATTAAGATTTTTATAAATAAATGGTACAGCCTTTCATTATAAATTAAACCCCTTAGCACTAGCCAGCTAAAACCCAAACCCTAATCTAAATGCCAATCGTAGATTATCATCACTATTAAATGCAGATACATTTAGGGTCATCATCTTCGCCATATTGATAAAGAAACCTCCTCCAAAAGAGGTATTCAAATCATCTTGATTGTTTGTACTTGGAAAATCAACAAATTCATCATCTATCCAAACCCTACCATAATCAAAACCTCCATAAATACCCAATCTAATTGGCATTACACTCGTTTTCATATTATTAAACACCCAGCGAATATCTGTACTTTGTACAAAAGCTGACTTACCTGAAAAACGTTGGTTTCTATAACCTCTGAGTCCATTGCTAGCTCCTAAATTGGCTGCTTGGTAAAACTCAAAATCATCACCTAGATTAAAATGACCTCTAAGATTTGTTGCTAATACCAGTTGACCACTTGGTATCAGTTTATAGTCAAAACCCAACTCTGGGATAATATAGCCAAACCCTTTTTCAGTACTTACATTGTTCTTATAACCTGCCTGTAATGCTACTTGAAAACCAAGTGTAGGAAACGAAGCATTATCCTTGTTTTCAAAATGATATTTGGCATCAACTCCATAAAAATCCTGCTTATCAAATACAGCATTATCAGGAAAAGTAGTTGCTTCTAAAAACCGACCTGCTGTGCGTTCAACTTCATTACTTTCATAGAAAGCACCTACCTTAAAACTAGCACCTTGCTGCCCTCGCCAAATTAATGAAGGCATTGCTTTAAATGTTCTAATTTTTACACGATTGAAGTCTAAATCAGCATCAAACCCATCATCATCATCTGCTTCTAAGTTTGTAGTGCTATTTCCAAATCCAAAGAAATTGGTAGCATAATTAGGGCTATTAAAATGCAAATCAATTCCAAAATTTACATTTTGAAATAAATTGGCAAACTCACCGCTATAGTTTAGGTCGTATCCACTGGTAGCAAAATAATAGGCCGCTGACAAACTATGTCTGGCCGAAAACGGATTACGTTCAAAACCAAAGTTGGTGATGGTAGCTGACGCTCCAATTCTAAATCCGTCATCAGGATTGGCTCCTATACTAGGTACAATTTGAGTAATATTATTTCGTAGCTTTTTATAATCATACACATTTGTAGCATAGTTATCTGAGAACTTTTTATGGCCCTTATTGGTTTTTATAGTATTCTTTTTTGATTTGTAATCATAAAAAGTTATTCGTTTTCCTTTTTGAATGTTATAGGTATCGTTGTTTTGTCCCCCTATCAATCGAACTTTAATTTCTCTATCTGAATCACCACCAAAAGCATGAAATACATCATCATCATCTAAACCATAGATCCAAATCTCTTTTGTTTGATCATGATTATAAGTACGCTCATGAAATTTATCTGCTTTCTCACCTCCTTTAATTCTGTACGCCATTATCTTTGTCTTTCCATTAGGCAAGCGCTCAATATCAAACCAGTCATCCTTATTAGTTCCTTTGATGACCGCAAAACGATTCACTAAATCAAAATAACGATCAGATATTTTCTGCAAATTTCCTCTACGTGCTTTCAACGTGCGTTTGATCTCATCAACGGCTGCACCTCTTACTTCCTCAGGGAAATTTAAAAAGGCTTTTTCTATAACCTCATCGGTAATACCAGATTGAATAGCCTTTACTTGTGCATCCCATACGTCCTTACCAGAATGTGTAATTAATTCCATATCTAGAGGGTACGGTTCTACATTTACTCCCTTTACATCTACCAGATCATCAGAATACTTGCGAAGGAGTCGTGCTGTTGGTATTAGTTTAACTGCTGCACCTAATAAGAAGCCATCCGCCATTATAGAAAATGCTTGGTCGCGATCACGAGGCATAGGGCGAAATACTTTTTTGTCATCTTCTTTAAATTGAATCCATCGCCATTGATCCTGATGACGATCCCAATCACCAATCAACATATCAAACAAACGTGCTCTGATGTATGATTCTTCATCAATGGTAATATCTTCATCCTTATGCAACTTTTTCATCATATCATCAGTACTCAATAATTTGTCCTGAAAACCAAAATAAGATTTATCACTATGTCCTTCTGAAGTATGCTCTTCAATCATATACAATTCATTTCCAAATTCAGAATTAAAATGACCTAAAGCATTTTGCTTAGGCACAAAATATAAAACAGGTTTTGTGTGATAAACATTTACTGCATCTGATAGATCACCAATCACAAATGGAGCATAAGGGTGTGAACCTGCAAAGACGTCTAACAGTATTTTTTCAGCTGCCGTATTATCAAACTGCCCTTCAATATATTGATCCTTAAATACGGTTGCCTGCATGTACTGCGTTGCTTGTTTTCGCAAAGCTCTCATTACATACTGAGCTCCATTTTTATCTTTAAGACGCAGTGATTTTGATTGATTCCCACCTCCTTTTCGTACGGGTGATAATCCGCCAAAGAGCGTATCTAAATTTACTGTTGGTACATTTACCTTAGTACTATAATATTTTCTATAGCGATCACCCCAAATGAATTTTTTAAAACCTCCGGCTTTTGTCTCTTCATCTGTATAAACGGATGCAGATTTGCTTGCCGGAAAACTCTTAGGGTAGGTATTGAATTCTTTTTTTTGATTGGGTGGAAATATCTGATTTTCAAAAACAATCTTTTTATCCTCAGAAGAATAAAAGGAAACATGCGAAGAGCCATCTTTAAAGACAACTAGCTTTGCATAACCAGGAGTAGCGTAAGCAAACTGACCTCCCCCTACATTTCTAGCGGCTTTCACTTTTGAACCTGACCCACTTACAATTTGATGTAGATTATCTTCAATAAGATATTGTAAATTGTGTTCATGACCCGATACAAAAATGACTTTCTTATTGGCTTGCGCTAAGGTAACTAACCTTCTTTTCAACTCATTATAACGTGAGTGTTGTAAATCAGCATGGCTAACCCCGCTGGTTTTACGAATAACATTTTTTAAAGTTCCGAGTACAGGAACCGGGGTTAAGTGACTACCAAATGTATATTGACCTCCATGTGCACCATTGGTATACATAGGATGGTGTAATGCTACAATGGTAGTTTTTGTTCTTGCCTTTTTAATTAAACTACTGAATTCATTAAAAAAAGCTGTACGCGTTTTTATATCACAATCATCATTAATGGTCGGTTCTTTATTCCAGTTAGTAATAAACCAATGACTATCTATTAAAATTAGTTCTATGTCATTTGAAATATGGATCTTATCAATAGGGCAACCATCTTCAGGCAAAAAACTATCCTTACCAAGTGCATCTTCAACAAATTTTTCCTGCCGTTTCAATCCTTTTATCCCCGAATACCAATCGTGATTTCCCGGAATAAAAACCGTTTTCCCTTTAAAATCTTTAACAGCCTCTGTCTGTACTTTTAAACGATGTTCGGCTAATGAATAATCTTCACTTCCTTTTTTAGGCAAGCCATCTTGATAAATATTATCACCAAGAAAAATGGCGGTACTATTTTCTGAAGCCCTATCTAATTCAATTTTAAAAGCCTTTAAAACGGCTGAAGTTTGGCCTTGCTCAGAATTTCCAGCATCGCCTATAAAATAAAAGGTATGCTTGATTTCTTTACTTGGCTTCGTCTGTTGAACAACGCCTTTCTTTATATGACTTTCATAGGTAGCACAAGAACTAATTATAAATAAAATAGCAAGAAAAATGAAGGAGTATTTATATCTCATGACAGATTTGAGGTTTAGCATAAACGAAAAGTTAAAATACAAAAAACTTATTTAAAGTTTAGTGTTTAGAATTGAATATCAAAAATAACTACAGTAGTCTTTATATCTATTGAACTAATTCAAGAATTTTTAAATTAAAGGAAACCCTATGTATCATAAAATTTCCTAATCCATTTATTCAAATCTTTATCAGATGGATTTCTCAATTTCTTTTTACCAATCATAATTGTTGGAAAATTCAATTTTCTATTTTCATAAAGACCACGCAATTCTTCTGCGTGGTCCTCATTCTCTTCTACATCAAAAAAAGTATAGGGTAATTGTGCCTGATCTAAAAACGACCTGTAGTGGTTCGTTTTATGGCACCTAGCAGCTCCATATAACTTTATGACTGGAAGCTTTCCCACTACTTAATGGTCTTTAAAAATTCTATTGCGGCATCTTCGTTTAAATGAAAATCTGCAAATACCACATTATCATGTTGATCAACAAAGATAAACCATGGCGTTCCGCCTGTTTGGTAATTTCTCATAATGTTAGATGTTGACTTATCATCATCACCTGCATCATGTCCAAATGGAATTTTAAGCTCATATTGCTTTTGAGTTTCAAGCATTTTGTCATACGTATTTGCTTCAAATCCTTCAAAAACTGTCTGAACAGCTAAATAAATGACCTTATCATTCTCTTTTAAAGCATCTACCATTTTTTGTAATGCTGGCAATCCTCTGCTATGACAGCCCGGGCACCAACTTTGAAAACAATACAACACTTTAAACTTACCTTTAAAATCTGATAATTTTATAGATTCAATCTTATTTCCATAAGCATCAACCCAATGTTTTACATTAAATTCCTTAGCTCTTATATTATCCATTAGCATTCTCCTGTTCTAAGGTCATAGATTCTGAATTAATACAGTAACGCAATCCACTTGGTTCTGGCCCATCAGGAAATACATGCCCTAAATGTGCATCGCAGGTGTTACACATAACCTCCACTCTAATCATACCAAATGAAATATCTTTTTCATACTTAATGGCATTTTCTTTAATAGGTTGTGTAAAGCTAGGCCAACCCGTTCCTGAACTAAATTTAATGGTAGAATCAAACAAAGGCGTATTACAACACACACAATTGTATTTGCCAGCATCATAAATACTGCATAAAGCTCCGCTATGCGGTCTTTCTGTTCCTTTTAGTCTTGTGATTCTAAATTGCTCGGGAGTTAATTGAGCTTTCCATTCTTTTTCTGATTTTTCAACTCGCCTGTCTGGAGTTGGGTTTCCCTTTACGGAAAAGTTGATAACTTCTTTCCAAGTTAGCATACATTTGGTTCCTTTCTTTCTGTAAATTAATAATAATTGTTATTGGCCAGAAAGAACCTTTGTTGCAAAACTAAATGCAATTGATTAAACAAGCATTTAGTTTAAGCAAGTCGGTTTCTTTTCTAGTTAATAAATATGCTTTTTTCAACATAATTTTAGTCGAAACAATCCTTAAAACTTACAGTTTTAAGGGCAAACCCTAATTAATTCAACCACCATCGATTATGATTAATGGATAGATTATCTATAAGAATAGACTCTCCAATTTTTGGTATTATTAACGGAATTTCTAATTCTGCTGCTTTATTAGTTACGCGCTCTACAGGGTCTGTCCATGAATGTAGTGCCAGTTTAAATGCGCCCCAGTGGATAGGCATAATAGCTTTGGCTTTTACATCTAGTCCGGCTTGCGCTGTTTCTTCAGGAAACATATGTACATCTGGCCACATTTTGTTGTATTGACCACATTCTAGCATAGCAAAATCAAAGGGACCGTATTTTTCGCCTATCTCTTTAAAATGAGGAGCATAGCCACTATCTCCACTAAAGAAAATGCGTTCTTTTTGTGATTTAATGACCCAAGAAGCCCATAAGGTACTTTGACGATTGTCAAATTTTCGTCCAGAAAAGTGTTGTGCTGGTGTGCATACAAATTCCAAATCTTTAAATCGTATTTCTTGCCACCAATCTAATTCATTAATACGCTCAGAAGGAATATCCCAAGCCTGCAAATGAACACCCACCCCTAGTGGCACATAAAATCGTTCTACTTTATTCTTCAGTTTCTTAATAGAACTGTAATCTAAGTGATCATAATGATCATGAGAAATGAGAACCGCATCAATTTTTGGGAGTTTTTCAATTTGAATGGGTAATTCCTTACTAAATCTACCTGCTCCTAGCCAGGGATGGGGCGCCGGAACATCACCAAACATAGGGTCTATCAAAATATTCTTACCTTTTATTTGCACTAAAAAAGTAGAGTGTCCAAACCAAATGAGGCGCGTACCACCTTCATAACCATCAATATTTATTGAATCTATTTTTTCAGATTTTAGATCATTTTTTGGTCTACCATTCTCAACTTTTTGAAAGAAAAATTTTCTAGACATCGTCAAAATTTCTGAAAAATTAGGGTCTTTAGGCACATCCTTTACATTAGCAAACACACCGTTATTAAATTGTTTTGATGTTTTGTATTGCTCTTTTCTTTCTTTAGAAACATCACCTCCAAAAGAAGGATAAAAATTGATAAACAGTATATAGGCAATAATCAATATGGCAATGAATGCAATTGTAGACAATAGCATACGCTTTAATAATTTTTTAATTTTTCTAATAACGTTTTATTTTTTTAAAATCTCCTCATATTCTTCAAACCTGTGTTCCCTTATGGGGCGGATATAAGGTTCTGTATTGAAATACAACAATAAACAAGGAGCTATTTGCTTGTATTTTGCAACGTATTCATATCGTACAAACTCTCCATTATTAATACGTTGTTTTATTTTATTGTGATAAGGATACATCTTTTGTTTTAGGCATTCTTTTTATACGATACCTTGCAAGTCTCGCAAATCAAAATATCTTCCTTCAATGTAATCTTATCTAGCTTTTCAGCAACTTCATGCACAAAACTAGTATACGTGTGATTTTCTGGTGTGATGTTATTGGCTTTTATCTTTTTGTAAAATTCGCCTTCCCACTCCTGTTTTCCCCAGCAATTAGGGCACAAACCTTCAGGTGCATCTCCAGCAGATTCATTGTTGGTTTTCTTTAAAAAATACGATTTTAAACTATCTATAAGATTCATAATCTATTCGTTTTAATATATAATTAATTCCATTGCAATTGTTTGCGCTCTTGCCAATATATGGAAGGATCAACTCTAAATCTATCCAAACGAACTAATTCTTGTTCATTCAACTCAAATTTATCTGCCTTCAGGTTTTGGCCTAAATGCATAGTATTAGCAGCTCCGCTTAGTACCCAATCTGCATTTAATTTTGCATAACAATATTGTAATGCAATGGCATCAATGCCTACATTGTATTTAGACGTTAAAAAGTTTAACTCCTTATACAGTGATTGATACTGTTTGAAATTTGAGTTTGGAAATAATCTGCCATTGGCCAAAGCTTCTTTCGCCAACAATACTTTTTGCTGATCTTTTAGTTCCTTCATCACCTCACCGATACTTTGATCTAACATATTAAAGGTACACTGAAAACTGTCAAACAACTGATCACCATCTACCTCAATATCTAAAGCTGTTTTAATCACCTCTACCTGATCAGCACCTGTTGTGCTGATGCCAATTTTTATAGCATATTCATCCTTCAAAAATGCCAGCTGCTCTAAAATAACCTTATCTTTTAATACGCCAGTTTCTAAAGTTGCAGAATGAATTTGATATATAGATAAATAGGGCAATAAAGCCTTTGAAGCTTGCCATTGTTCATTCAGTTTTGATAAACTATGTTCTTTAACCTCATGAGTCTTTGCATTTGGATTAAAATTAGCAACGTAGGTATATCCCCATTTTGTAGAGACTGTTATTGTATTATCATCTTTAGTTTGTAACCACTCAATTAACAATTCTTCTGCCAATCCATAACCGGGAGCAGTATCAAAATGGCGAATTCCTAACAGATATGCTTCATCTAAGACTGACAAGCCATTTTTTCTGAAGCTTTCCATATTAAATGTTGGCTGGGCTTGCCTGATATTTATATAGAGTGGCCTCCCTAATGCCGCTGTTCCTAAAGCTAAATTCATTAGTGCTTCAATTTATTATAATCCTCAGGAAGATCAATGTCTATTAGCTCAACACCGTTTACTTTAACAATATCAGAAACATGATTATTTAGAAAACTTTTTGCGCCTTTATCACCTTTCAATTTTGTTAATTCAGCATAATATTGTTTAGGAAATAAGGTGGGGACGCCTACCGATTTCCCATAACTAGAAGCAATAATCTTTTTAGGGCTTTTTGAAGATATTTCTAAAAGTTGATTTAAATAGCTTGTTGTAACATTAGGTTGGTCTGCAAGCATAATAAGCACTGCATCTTTATTTTTCAATTCTTTAACTCCGCATACAATGCTTGAACTTAAGCCTTCTTGAAATTTGGTATTTAGGATTGTCTTCACGTGGTATTTTTTTATTGTTGGTTGTATATTTTCGGCATTCGCACCTAATATACACATAACCTGATCAGCATTTGAATTTTGTGCTTGTTCAATGGCCCAGCCTAATAAAGTGGTATGTTTATACGAAAGTAATTGTTTTGGCTTTCCCATTCGGGAAGACGTTCCTGCAGCTAAAATAAGAATGGTTATCTTCATAAATAACTAGATTTTGGCAGGCCTTTCACAACAATATAATCAATTTAAAAATCTATAATATCCACATTTTAAATAGGCCCCTTCCTTAAAACCTACCTGGTGATCTATATCATGTGTTGTTTTTAATTCGGTTTTAAATGTTCGTTTAGAGTTTTTCAATGTACCATAATTAATCTCAAAAAAATCTTCTGCTAAAATACGGGAACTACAACTTGCTAGTACTAAAAGTCCATTTTTTGAAGTAAGTCGTATCCCTAATTCTGCTAATTGGCGGTATTTTTTTTTAGCAACTATAATCTCGAATTGTTGCTTTGCAAAACTAGGCGGATCAATAATCACTACATCAAATGTTGTTTTAGCATCTATTAACTTCTGAAGTTCTACAAAAGCATCTCCAACTATAACATGATGTGTTCCTGAAAATTTGTTCAGATTTGCATTCTGCCTAGCAATTTTCAATGCATGGTCACTGATATCCAAACTGGTAACCGATTTTGCACCATTGGTTAATGCATGAATTGAAAACCCTCCTGCATAAGCAAATACATCTAACACAGTCTTTCCTTGGCTTAATTTCCCAACTTTTTTGCGATTATGACGGTGATCTAAAAAAAATCCTGTTTTATGACCCTTCACAACATTTGCTGAAAATTGCACGTCATGTTCTACAAAGTGAACTACTTCGTTTGTTAATTCTCCATAAATAACCTCACCATCCTGTAATTGAACAGACTTAGATTTTTGCAAATTTCTACTCAAACGCATAACTACAATCTCTACTTCTGAAATCTGTACTAATGCTTTTATAATAGTTTGTAAATACGGCAGCCATATTTCAGAATACAATTTTACCACGAGCACCTTGGCATACATATCTGCAATCAATCCAGGAAAACCATCGTTCTCACCAAAAAGAAGACGGCAGCCGTTCGTATTAGATTGTAACAGAGGTATTCTCTTATTGTAAGCTTGTTTTATTTTGGAATTAAAAAATGCTTCATTTATTGTAGTGCTGCTTCCAAAGTGAATCATTTTAATACGAATTGGTGATTGGGCATCATACAATCCGATACCAATAACAGTATTTTTCTTCTTACTAAAAATAATAGCAATGTTACCAGAGTTTGCCTTCTTGTTAACTTTTTCAATACTATCACTAAATATCCAAGGATGATTTTGGAAGACACTTTTTTCCCCTTTTGCAGTTAACTTTACGGCTAACCTTTGTGGTTTAAAATCATTTGTGCTATTATAGAAAAAGGTATTATTGAACATTAATTCTACCCGTAACTTTTCGAAGTGAAAAAGCTTCTTTTTCTTTAATCACCATTTGGATTTCAGCTAAAATAGACAAAGCAATTTCTTCTGGAGTCTCCGCACCAATATTAAGGCCCGCTGGCGTGTAAATTAAATCTAAAAATTCTTCAGAAACATCGGGGACAAAATCAAATAATTCATTGAACAAACGCTCTCTACGTTTGGCAGCACCTAAAATACCAATATACTTTACTTTACACGTATTAAGTTTTACCACATAACGCAAATCTTGCACATAACTATGATTCATAATTACTATGGCCATATTTTTCGTCAAATCATCAAAAACAATCGTTTCTGGTGACTGCCCAATTACTGAATGCGCACCTGGAAAATCTATTAGTTGTTTTGGATCATTCATAGAAGTAATCACATCTACTTGCCAACCTAAAAGTGATGCCATTTTACATAGCTCAACTGCATCATGTTCGCCACCAATAATAAGTAATCTAAACAGCGGTTGTAGCTGTTGTGAAAATACATTCACCATTTTATCAACTTCCTTACCGAAGTTGAAGGATTTCCCATTTTTAAACTGCACTATAGAACCGAATTCGCCAAAAACTTCATCTCCTTTTTGAAAATAAGAATCAATTTTAAACTCATTTCTATTTTCTAAATTTTCATAAAAAGCCTTAGCAAAGTCCTCTGAAACGGTAAAAGATTCAATCATAATATAAAGTGTTCCTTCACAACCTAAACGATAACGACCATCATACGCCATAACTTTTGTCTTTCCATCTTCAAAAACTGATTTCGCCCTTCTAAACACTTCTTTCTCAACACAACCTCCACTTACAGCTCCAGTCATACCTCCTTGTTCATCAATTAACATACGAACACCTGGTTTTCTATAAGAAGAACCCTCTAAATACACCACTGTAGCTAATACAGATTTAACTCCTCTTTGCTGATTAACCAGTGTCTGATCTACTATTTCTTTAAATTCGTGTGTCATTCCTAAAAAATAAAATTAGGTAAAATCATAGGAAACTTCACCTAATTTTATTGCGTTAACGTAAATTTATGATAATTGTAAAGGCATAGTACGAAGCCTTTTTCCCGTTAGTCTATATACCGCATTCGCAACGGCAGCACCTATAGGGCCTAATGGCGGCTCACCTACTGCACCCGGAGCATCAATTCCTTGTAATAAAATTACATCAATCTCTTTAGGGGCATGTTTCATTAATGCCATCTGATACGGACCATATATTATGGGTCGTAACTGCCCATCTTCTACTTGCATTTGTTCATACATTGAAGCACTCATTCCCATAATAATGGCACCTTCACATTGCGCACGTACCTGATCAGGATTCACAACAATACCGGGATCCATTGCGCACGTTACTTTATGTACTTTTATCTCATTATTTTCTATAGAAACTTCTGCAACTTGTGCACAAGGCGTATTGGCATCTACTGAACAGGCAAAACCCATAGCTCTTCCATTTTCTATTTTATCAGAATATCCTGCTTTTTCAGCCGCAGCCTTGATCACTTCTTTTAATCGTCTACCTCGTTCGTCCTCGCCTATTTGATCTAATCTATATTGTACCGGGGCTTTACCCGATTTAACGGCCAGCTCATCCATAAAACTTTCAATAGCAAACGTATTGGCCAGTAAGCCTAGGCTACGCCACCAACTGGTGGCAAAAGGTAGTTTTACACGCCATGATACAGCCCGATAGTTTGGAATTGATGAATAATTGATCATACCTCCGCGCCAAGCACCTAAATCCGCCCCCATGACAAAGGGCGCAAAACCGGGAACCATAGGTGAACCAAAAGCTACATCTCCACTTGATACATTATGCTCCATAGCTTCAATCATTCCATCTTCTTTTAACTTCGCCTTCAATACGTGATGAGTAGGTGGACGAAAGGTATCATGTTGAAACTCTTCTTTTCTAGTCAAAAAACACTTAACTGGTTTACCCACAGCCTTAGATAAAACGGCTGCCTGCATTCCATTAGGTGTGTGCAAACGTCGACCAAAACCGCCACCTAAAAAAGTAGGAATTAAATTCACTTTATCTTTAGCTACACCTATTCTGTCTGCAATTTCATCTCTAGTAATTTTTACCACCTGAGTAGACATACTTACTGTAACCTTATCATCTTCAACAAAAGCCACTGCTCCATTGGGTTCTATCTGAGCATGTGCACCAATAGGGCTTTTATATTCAACTACAATTACATCATCTCCTTCCACCATTTTCTTTGCGCTTCCTTGTTTTTGGATTTCAATAGGTGTTCCTTCACCTACTTTAATCATTGCTTCTATTTCTGAGCTTTGCCAATTTTTCTCATTATTCCATGTCGCTTTAATCGCATGTTTTGCATTTTCTGCTTGCTGAAAAGTTTCAGCAACTACACCTACAAAATCTTTTTCCTTAACTACCTTAACAACACCTGGCATTTTTTCTGCTTCTGACACATCGGCATCCACAAATTTGGCACCGATATGCGTGGGTCGTAGCACAGAACCGTATAACATATCTGGCATAGATACATCCATACCAAAAATAGGGTCGCCAAAAACTTTTGCATTTAAATCAACTCTTGGTACCGGTTTTCCAACAAACTTGTAGGACTTTACATCTTTTAACTCAGGTGTATCGGGTACATCCCATTCAGTAACACCATCAACCACCTCAGCATAGGTTATCGTTTTTCCTCCACCAGAAATAACTCCATCTTGAACATTTAAATCAGCTACGGCTACACCCAATTTTTCTGCTGCTTTATTTTTTAGCATTTCACGCATGGTAGCTGCCAACTCTCGCAATGGATTCCAAAGACTTGAAATAGAAGTACTACCTCCTGTAGCAAAACCATCTATATTACCGGAAATGGTTGGTGCATTCAATACACTTATTTGCTGCATAGAAACTTCTAATTCATCAGCAGTCATTTGAGCTAACCCGGTAAAAGTACCCTGACCCATTTCTACTTTAGGGCTGTATAGAGTGACAGTATTGTCTTTATTGATCTCAAACCAAATAATAGGGGTCTTTGTATTTCCCATATAAGGAGGCTCCGCCGTATTTGCGAATCCTGCCATACCTCTGCGAATACTTCCTCTAAACAAATAGGTTCCAACAGCTAGAACTCCAAGTGTACCTAAACCACCTCGCACCAAGAATTTACGGCGAGAAATCTTCTTTTTTGTTTTTTCACTCATGGCTTAAGAATTTACAGGATTTGATGATTCATTTTTTAATTCCGCTGCTCTGTGAATGGCCTTGCGCATTCTATAATAGGTTGCACAACGGCATACATTGATAATATTCTTATCAATATCATCATCTGTAGGATTCGGAATCTCTTCTAATAAAGCAGCAGTTGCCATCATAAATCCAGGTTGGCAATAACCACATTGGGGTACAATCTCTTCTATCCATGCCTGTTGCACCGGATGCGGATTTTCAGGGGTCCCTAAACCTTCTATAGTCGTTATTTTTTTTCCTTCCGCTAAATGCACAGGAAATGAACATGAACGCACCGCTTGGCCGTCAACATGTAAAGTACAAGCACCACAGGCGGCTTTACCACAGCCAAACTTTGTTCCTTTAAGGTTTAAGATATCTCTCACTACCCAGAGTAATGGGGTATTTTGATCCTCAATATCTATGGTTTGCTGTTGGTTATTAATCTGAAAGGATACTTTCATTTATTTAAAGTTTTATAAAGTTAATTTTCTGGGATAACAGCACCTTTTGCAAACCACTCTTTTATTGCGGCAGCAAACTCTTCCCTAGAAACTGGTGGTATTGATCGAGGATTACCTTCTGCATTAATGCCAGGTTGCCAAGCCCATAACACCAATTTATCTTCAGTCATATGATGGATTAAGTCTTCATAAGTACGATTTCCATTTTTGGTTCTATCAAGCAATGATTCGGCTATTTGTTTTTTGGTGAGACCTTGCCATCCCATAGTAGCGGGTGCCAAACCCCAATGTGGTGCACCGGGCACTCCGGAGTACTGATTATTTTCAGATTGATGACATGTATTACACTTAGTAGCTTCAAAACCATGATCGGTCTTACCTCGTTGCATGCCAAAATAGTGTGGATGCCTGTCTTCCCCTTGTTTTGGCACATTATCATTTGGGTGGCAATTCATACACCTTTGATGTGTTAATACATTCATTATCTTATCAAAATTTTCATTGTTTTGATTTATGAAGTTTTTATTTTTTTCTATAGCGATATAATTGTCAGCCGATCGATTTGGGTAACTAAAAGCAAAAACGACACTTATCACGAACAGGAAAAAAAACAAAAGTGAGTAGATGCTTTTCTTTATACGCTTCTTAAAAATCATACTAGGAAAAAAATTAAATTAAGGTTTTGAATATATTCCGTCTATAAAGTTACTATTTTATCATCAAACTATTTAAAAACTAAATAGCGCATAATTTTTATCTTTATCATCCAAATACAATGACCTTATGGAAAATTTGATAGCTGCATCTAAAAAATATGTTATCAATCATTTAAATGACAATCTTGACAAGTCTTTTGTTTACCACAATCTAGCACATACACTGCGTGTAGTTGAAAAAACACAAGAACTAATTGAAGCGGCTCAAATAAATGGTGAAGAAGCCAATGAACTTATTTTAGCTGCTTGGTTTCACGATACAGGATATACAGAGCAAATAGACGAACATGAAAAGAAAGGTGCTGAAATTGCCACTAAATTTTTACAGGAACAGAATGCACCAGAAGCAACTATAAAAAATGTAGCTAATCTCATCTTAGCTACCAAAATGGGGGCTCTGCCAAAAACAGAACCAGAAAAGATCATCTGTGATGCTGACTGCTCTCATATAGGTAGTAAGAGTTTTATTGAACTAACAGAATTACTTAGAAAGGAATGGGAATTAACCAAGGAAAGGAAGCTTTCTGAAGTAGAATGGCTAGAAGAGAATATAGATTTTATGACCAATAAACATCGTTTTTACTCAGATATTGCTTCAACAACTTGGGATAAGCAAAAAGGCAAGAACCTTGCGCAGTTGTTAAAGTCTCAGAAAAAATTAAAACAAGAGAATAGTAAACTCAAACAAAAGAAGGAGGAATTAGCTTTTAAGAAAAGTAAAATTGAGTTACCGGAACGTGGCATAGAAACTATGTTTCGTGTGGCATTGAGAAATCACATTACGTTAAGTGATATTGCTGATACTAAAGCAAACATTTTACTCTCAGTTAATGCAATTATTATATCATTAGTTTTATCAAATCTACTTTCAAAGCTTGACAATCCTTCTAATCAATATTTAATTTTGCCAACCATCATTTTTGTAGCATTTACAGTAGCGTCAATAGTATTGTCAGTTTTGGCAACACGCCCTAATGTTACCAAAGGAAAATTCACTAAAGAAGATGTTAATAATAAAAAGGTGAATCTTTTATTCTTCGGAAATTTCCATCAAATGAAATTAGATGACTTTGAATGGGCTATGGAAGAAATGATGAAAGACCGTGACTATCTGTACAGCTCACTTACTAAAGACCTTTATTTTTTGGGGCTTGTACTGAATAGAAAGTATAATCTCTTACGCACAACCTATACTGTTTTTATCATAGGAATTGTAGTGAGTGTCATTGCTTTTGCTGTTTCATTTCAAATGCAAGAGATTCCACCTGCAGCATAAAAAAAGGCCTCCATTTGAGACCTTTTTATTTTATTTTATTTTATAAGAAATTTAAGCTTTTATATCTTCCATTAATTCATCAATGGTGATTGACGATTTTTCATTGAAATCATCTTTATAAATAACTTCAACACGTAAAGCACGCAAACCGGAAACACCTTGAAGATCTTCCAATTCTAAATATTCTAATTTGCCTAAATAGTTTTTAGACTGCAAATATTTAATATACTTTATGTACTCACGAGCATCTTGACCTCTTGAATAAACAATAGATATTTTACCAGGAACGGTTAATCTTTCATTGGTTCCTTTGATATGCGCTTTATCAATACGTTTTTTAATGATCTCATAACGGATATTATAGGCTCCATCAACATCAAATTGCTTTTCATCCATTCTAAACTTGATAGACAGCGGGTTGCTATGAATCAATATCAAAGAAGCAACTTGTAGGTCGTGTTCCATTTCTTTGCGCGCTTGATGTGCAACCTGCTCCATTTCATACATGTTCTGCAATTGCCATAAGCGCAAATTGTACAAGAACAAATCATCAAACTTTTCATGCTTTACAAGTGACTGTCCTATATACATGTTGTACTCAACACCATCAGTTTTATAACGCTCAAAATAATGTGGAAACATGGCTTGCGCTTCGTCTTGTTTTTTATCAAGATAGTTTGCCAACTTGGTATTTAAACAGGTAACACTCTTTTCATAAGCTTTTCTCTTTTCATATATAACATGTAACTCAGGATCGAGTCTATTTAAATATTCTTTCACTAAAGACCCCAATACAGGGTCAGTGGCATTAATATGATTAAAAACCGGGTAAATATCTCTTTTCAAGAAATCTAGAATGGCCACTTCATCACCTGCCTTCAATCCAGCTTCTGTATGTTCTAAATATCCTTTTATTCTAAAACTAAGCTCATCATAAATTGGTAAATCTGTCTTTTTACGAGCATTCTTCAGCACATTAATAGCTAACTTTAGCTGCGTTGTTAAATCTTCTTGTATAGCCAAATTTCTAGCTATAGAAGAACCTTTTATATCACTTTGCCCATATAACGGATATACATTTTCAAAGACAATATCCTCAATTTCAGGAGACTCAACACCCTTTAATAAATCATCTTGATACTTTTCAGCCGCATCATAAAAACGCCACTTCACCGTAGGATGAATAGATGTGTAGTGTTCTTGTATGGTAGCTTCTAATACATTTTGGTGTTCTTCAGATGCTCTTTCTACCGCTGTTTTAAATACAGGAATAATATCTCTAAGCTTTTGCTGATTTACAGAGTTTAATTCATAAGCCCTTGGTGAAGCAATTTCTAATAAAGCCAAATCATCGTTAGACGTAGCCTTAATAGGTACCAAAATTATACTCCCAATGCCTTTAGCTTTTAATGTCTCATAAAAAGGATTCTGATTTGTCCATTCTCCATAACGCTCAATATCAGAAATAGTCATGATCTCATGCTTTTTAAACACTATTTCCATAATGCCTTGACAAAAATAACTCTCATTACACGAAATCTTGGCATCCTCACTCAAGATCAGACTTTCAGATTTCTTAGTTGTGGTTTCACATAATTGACTGTTAACAGCATCAAAAATTGAGTAACCCAACATTAAATCCTTAATATTATAAAATTCACTTAAATTTTGTCTAAGGTCAGCTATTATATTGTTATCTGTTCTTAATAGTGTTTCCTTAATTGATGACAACGTTTCATCTGGTGTTACATCAAATAAATTCATCAGTCCAAAACCATTAAAAACATAACTATCTGGTGGGAATTTCTCCTTCCATACATCTATATTATCATAATTATCTAATAATAACTTTATATCATCCTCATTAATTTCAGGTGCTTGATCTGTTTTGGTGATATTCATAAAATCACCATTAAAAGCTACACGATAATAACGCATAATTCCTGATTTTTTATCAGGAATATCAAAAAAGAAAGGTCTTTTTAAGTCTATTTGCTCCTTATAATAGAAATTTAAGATCATTGTACATGCCATGATATACATTTGATCTTCTTCAAAATTTCTAATTCTAAAATCATAATCATCACCAGCATTTTCAAGTATATTCTCAAAACGCTTTGTAAACTTAAATGAGGTAAATGAAAAAGGTACGCTCGCTGCCTTAATCTCATTAAAAGTTAAGATTTCAGGAAATAACCCTTCTAACATTAAATCGATTTCATCTTCATATTTTTTCAATAATGAATGATCTTTGAAACCTTCTATAAGTTCTGGAAATTGACTTAAGTGCTCCGTAACCTGTTTTGCAGATTTATAATAGGGATGATTTTTATCTTGAGCATACTTGTTATAGTACTCAAATACCTGCTCAAAGCTTATATACAACTGTAAAGGAAGCTCTAAATCTTTGGTTATATTTGATTCTATTATCTTCATTTCTCAAAAGTTTGACTTACAAAGTTACTAAATATTTGACTTTCGTCGTAAAAATAGACGTTTCCTAACAGATTTTGTAACAGTTTATTGTGTTAAATTTTACTAGATAATTTGCTTAGAAATACGTGCACTAGCAATTTTTGCAGAAATATAACCAAGCACTAAAATCGTAAGTATAACGACGAGCAAATTAAACCACTTGAATTCTACTGGATAGGCCAAAGAAGGAGTAATCATAATAAAGCCATATTGTTTCTGTAATAGCACGAAAATAACAGCAATGAGGATACCTATAACTAAGCCAAAGGCAGTTAACAAAAACCCTTGTAAAACGAAAATTCTACGTAAATCAGTGATAGTACTTCCCAAATTGAATAGTGTTTTTAGGTTTTCACGCTTGTCTAAGATCATCATAACAATAGCTCCAATTACATTAAACAATGCAATGATTAAAATAAGTGTAAACACCAGATACGATACTAGATTCTCAGTATTGATCATCCTATAGAATACGGCATTTAACTGCTCTCTTGTTTGTATATTGAAATCATTACCAAGTTTCATTTCAAGGTCATCTATCAATGCACTTCTATTTTCTATATTATTCATTTTGAGCTCTATAGCAGAAACTCTATTTGGGTGATACTTTAAAAGTTCTTGTGCTGTAGCCAAATTTGAAAACACATATTTAGTATCTAGTTCTTCATTAAGTTTAAAAACACCAACTGACTGTAAATTAATTTTATTAAAGGCTGTTTTAGGGTTGTTTAAATAACCTTTACCAGGTTTTGGAACATAAACTTTTAATGGTTCAACCATATCGTAAGTACCTAATGATAAAGTTGATGAAACCCCGTTACCAATTACTGCTGAATTTGTAATATCAGGATTTAGCCACTCACCAAAATAAACTGCTGTATCTACATTATTTACCAATAAATAATTGGCATCTACCCCCTTGATGTTAGCTATATGTTGCTTCTCTTTATAATTAAAAAAGGCTTTTTCCTCTACTACTCTGCTATAACTAGCAATTCTAGCATCTTTAAGTGCGCTTTGGATAGTATCATTAAAAAGAAAAGATTTACCTTTTGCGGAAGATATTTTTAGATCAGGATCAGAAACTTTTATAAAATCAAGACTAAAATTCTTTAATCCAGAAAATACAGAGAGCACAATAAATAATGCAATTGCACTGACAATAACACCCAATGTAGCAATAAGTGTTATAATGTTAATGGCATTGTTACTGCTCTTAGAAAAAAGATATCTTTTTGCTATGTATAGCGGAAAATTCAATTAGATCTTCTTACGTTTGTCTAACAAATCAGGATTCTTAATAGGGTCAGCGTCATTTCCACGAAGGGCATTATCTATTTTCTCTATATGATCTAAGGAATCATCTATTAAAAATACCAACTCAGGTACTCTTCGTAACTGATTCCTGGTACGCTGTGATAACTCATGACGTATTAAAGGAGCGTTTGAGCGAATGCCATCTAACAATTTAGTTCTTTTGTCATTAGGAAAAACACTTAAATAAACCTTAGCTTGTATCAAATCGGGGGTTACATGTACTTTTGTAACCGAGATCAACACGCCCTTCATTCCATCTCTAGCGGCACTTTGTAGCACATCTACTAAGTCCTTTTGCAAAACACCAGCTATCTTTTTTTGTCTATTTGTTTCCATGGGGCAAAAATACACTTAAAAACCGTTATAAATTCTATATTTTTGGATACAATTTCTTATCCCACCTAAAGCGGAAAGTTCTATAAATAAAGTACATGAAAAAAATTGAACACATAGGTATTGCTGTGAAGAGTTTAGAAGAATCTAACAAACTTTTTGCCAAATTATTTGATAAAAAGCATTATAAAATAGAAGAAGTGCTTAGCGAAGGTGTAAAAACATCCTTTTTTAAATCTGGCCCCAATAAAATTGAACTATTAGAAGCCACAAAACCAGATAGTCCTATTGCAAAATTTATAGAAAAAAAAGGCGAAGGTATTCATCATATTGCTTTTGCAGTTAAAGATATTTTTGCAGAAATAGAACGTTTAAAGAAAGAAGGGTTTAAAGTTTTGAATGAGACACCTAAAAAAGGTGCTGACAATAAGCTAGTGTCCTTTTTGCACCCCAAAACAAGCAATGGAGTTTTAATAGAACTATGCCAGGATATTCCAGAAGAATAAAGCTGTAAAAGTTTGTATATTGCGGCCTAAATAAAATGACCTAAAAAAGTTAATGTGAGTACAACTTCTTTTGAGAAATATCAAAAACGCCGACTTCGTTCCTCCTATTTTTCGGTGATCATGAGTATTGCTTTTGTCTTATTCTTATTAGGTGTTTTGGGGCTTTTGGTACTGAATACTAAAAACTTATCAGACTATTTTAAAGAGCAAGCTTCAGTAACCATTTTTTTGAATGATGATGTTAGTAAAGAAGAACTGTTAAGCTTTCAAAACTCTCTAAAAAATCAAGAGTATACCAAATCATTATCCTATGTTTCAAAAGAAGAAGCTGCAGAGGTCATTAAAAAAGAGAATGGTGAAGACTTTATGGAGTTTATTGGCTACAATCCGTTAAAGAACTCTCTGGAACTATATCTAAATGCCGCCTACGTAACTCCAGAAAAAATGGAGGAAGTTCAACAAGAAATTGCAAAAAAGGACATTGTATTTGAAGCATCATATAATAAATCTCTTATAAGCCTATTAACAGAAAATGTGAAACGTATCAGCTTATGGGTACTTGTTTTTAGTGGTCTATTTGCCATTATAGCCATGTTACTGATTAACAACTCTATTCGTTTATCAGTTTATGCCAAGCGTTTCACCATTAAAACCATGCAAATGGTAGGTGCTACCAAGCGATTTATTAGAAGGCCTTTTATATGGAGTAGTGTTCGTCTTGGGTTTTTAGGGTCTTTGATTGCGATGATAGGGCTGGCAGTAACTATCTACTATTTAAATATAAACTTTCCTGAATTAGGGCTTCTAAAAGATAAAATGATCTTGGGTTATTTATTTGGAGGTATACTATTGGTGGGTATTATTATCACATGGTTTAGTGCCTTTTTTGCAACCCAACGTTTTTTAAATTTAAGAACAGATCAACTGTACTATTAATATGGCAAAACAACAAAAGCAACAACCTAAGAAGAGTGAATTCCTTTTTGGAAAGCTTAATTATATAATTATGCTCATTGGCTTATTAATTATAGCCTTAGGTTTTATTCTAATGGCCGGCGGAGGCAGTGATGATCCGAATGTATTTAATGAAGAAATTTATAGTTTTAGACGTATCCGTTTGGCTCCTACTTTAGTTATTATAGGTTTTGTTATAGAAATTTATGCCATATTGGCAAATCCTAAGAAATAGCAAATGACCTTTATAGAAGCTATTATTCTTGGTATTATTCAAGGATTAACCGAATTCTTACCCGTATCTTCTAGTGGCCACCTTGAAATTGGTAAAGCTATTTTTGGTGATAATTCTTTACCTGAAGAAAGTCTGACATTTACCGTAGTACTTCATTTTGCCACAGCGCTCAGTACTCTAGTGGTTTTTAGAAAAGAAGTATTTGAGATTTTAAATGGATTATTTCAGTTTAAATGGAATGAAGAACTACAGTTTTCACTGAAAATTATTGTTTCTATGCTACCAGCAGTAGTTATTGGTCTACTTTTCGAAGAACAACTGGAAGCTTTATTTGGTGGCAATTTATTACTAGTTGGTAGTATGTTACTTATTACTGCACTTTTGCTGTTGCTGGCAGATAGAGCCAAGAACACCAATAAAAAAGTATCGTATAGCAATGCATTTATCGTTGGTATTTCACAAGCAGTGGCCATGTTACCTGGTATTTCACGATCAGGTGCAACTATTTCTACTTCTGTATTATTAGGGATAGATAGAACTAAGGCCGCTCGTTTTTCTTTTTTAATGGTGGTACCTTTAATTTTTGGAAAAGTTGCTAAGGATATTATGGGTGGTGAAATCAGTCTTGAAGGTTCTCAAATTGGTATCTTAAGTGTTGGCTTTTTAGCTGCTTTTATTTCTGGATTGTTTGCTTGTAACTGGATGATTGCTCTTGTCAAAAAAAGTAAGCTTTCTTACTTTTCAATGTACTGCCTAGTTGTTGGATTGATTGCCATTGGCTACACTTTATTAAATTAATTCTATTGAAGGCTGAGGACTTTATAAACGGACAAGTACTGTTAATTGATAAACCTTTGGAGTGGACTTCCTTTCAAGTAGTTAATAAGGTAAGATGGGTCTTGAAAAGACATTATAAATTAAAAAGAATTAAGGTTGGCCATGCTGGAACTCTTGATCCTTTAGCAACAGGATTACTCATTCTATGTATAGGAAAATTCACCAAGAGAATTTCTGAATTTCAAGCTAAGGAAAAGGAATATACTGGTACTTTTACTTTGGGAGGTACTACACCTTCATTCGATTTAGAAACAGAAATTGATCAAACATTTTCAATTGACCACATTCACAAAGAATTGTTGGAAAATACGACAAATCAATTCATTGGAGAAATAGAACAAAAACCACCAATTTTTTCAGCAATTAAGAAAGACGGAAAGCGCCTCTATGAACTAGCTCGAAAAGGAGAAAAAACTGAAATCAAATCAAGAAAAGTTGAAATTTCAAGATTTGACATAACGAAAATAGGCTTACCAGATATTGAATTCAGCGTGGTTTGTAGTAAAGGTACTTATATACGCTCATTAGCTCATGATTATGGCAAAGCTTTAAATTCAGGTGCTCATTTAACAGCTTTAAGAAGAACAAGAATTGGAGATTTTAGTGTAAATGATGCTTTGACGATTGATGATTTTACACAGTCTTTAGGCTTCAATCAAACCTAAAAGATCTTCTAATATATTTTCACCTTTATTCTTATTATACCAGACTTGCAGATCTTCCTTAAACTGAGCATCAAGTGAACCATGTTTTTCTTTATGATCATTCACCATTTTAGTAGCTATGGATGGCCTTGGCCCCCAACTATTAACAACCTCATCAGTATCGCTATCAAGAACAATTAATTTAGGGATAGACTTACTATCATTAGTAAGAAATTCATTCATTAAATCATCATTTTCATCTCTCAACACTAAATTTAAATCTATATGATCAGATACTTCAGCAATTTTGTTTATTATAGGTAATGCATGTGCAGCATCACCACACCAACCTTCAGTCAACACAAGCCATTTGTATTTTTTTGTTGATTCTTTAATTTGACCTTCAACTTCAGGGCTCAATTTAAAGGTTTTATCTAAGCGCTTCATACGTGCATTACCTAATTTGCTATAATTTAAATATGCTTCGGTTTGTACATTACCTGTAGATTTACCTTGCTTCAATAAATCTGCAACCAAAGTTCTATACTGATCATATGACAATGACTTTTTAAGACTATCTTTTATTGTGTTATTCATAAAATATTATTTACCAAAACTTAGACATTAAAAAAATGAAAACTTACAATTAGCGTAAATTCGAATTACCTACGAAGATTTTTGATCATTACTTTTGTCATTTTCTCAAGGTCAAAATTAGGACTCCAATTCCAATCTTTTTTAGCTTCAGAATCATCAATAGAATGAGGCCAGCTTTCAGCAATAGCCTGACGGAAATCTGGTTGATATTCTATCTGAAAATCGGGTATATGTTTTTTAATTTCTGAAGCTAATTCTTCTGGTGTAAAATTGATCGCAGCAATGTTGTAGGCAGTAAATTTATCATGTTTACTACCTCGCATTAAACCAATAGTAGCTTCAATAGCATCATCCATATACATCATTGGTAAACGTGCATCTTCACTTAGAAAAGAAGTATACTTTCTGTCTCTAATGGCTTTATGAAAAATTTCAACAGCATAATCTGTGGTACCCCCTCCAGGCAGTGTTTTATAACTAATAAGTCCTGGGTATCTAACACTACGAACATCTACACCATATTTCTGATGGTAATAATTACACCAATTCTCTCCTGAAAATTTACTTATACCATATACTGTTGTTGGTTCCGTTATTGTATGTTGTGGTGTATTTTTTTGTGGTGTTGTTGGCCCAAAAACGGCAATAGAACTTGGCCAAAAAACTTTATCAATTAGTCCTTCTTTTGCAAAATCAAGTACATGAAATAATGAATTCATATTTAAATTCCATGCTTTATCAGGGTATTTTTCAGCTGTTCCTGACAACATAGCTGCCATTAGATATACTTCTTTAACATTATATTTTTCTATGGTGTCTCTAACTTCTTTCTTATCTGTAGCATCTAAAATTTCAAATGTACCAGACCATAATAAATCAGCTTTACCCGCTACAATATCTGAAGCGATTACCGCGTCTTGACCGTATGTTTCGCGAAGTTTCATAGTTAATTCAGAGCCTATTTGACCACAAGCACCTATAACTAAAATTGAATTATCCATCGATTCGATTTTTCAACATCAAATATAGAGAAAAGCAGTACTTTTGACGCATGAACTTAAAAGAATACTTATTAAAATTTCTTGTTATTTCCATTGTATTAACGTTCATAAGTTGTAACGGAAATAAATCAAAAACTGATGCTCAAAACACTAAAGATAGCATAGCAATAGTTGATAAAAAAATTGTGAATAGTATAGGCGAAACCTTATCTACAGAAGCAATGAAACTGGTTGATGACTGGAAAGAATATACTACTATAGATGATCTTTTAGAAGATTTTTATAGTACAACCACAGATGAAGCTTTACTTAAAGCTAAAGATCTTTCAATTGCTGCATTGCAGTTAAGAGATTCAATAAGAATAACACAATTTGAAAGACCAGATCTCAAAATACGAATGAATGTACTTTATAACTATACATTACGATTAAGTGATATGCAATCTATTCAAACCATTACTGACCAAGAAGTTAAAAGTGAAGTTGAAAATATACTGGCGGCCTATTCTGCACTAAACAGTAAAATTAACAACATTCTAAAACAAAAATCTTTAGAAAAGGAGCTATCCGAATTCAACAATTGAATACACTTTTCAAAAACACATCCACTTTAATTATTCTTATTTTTTTTAATTTTATTCCTAGCTAATTTGTATTGGTTTTATGAAATTGAATCTCACTTCGGTTGAGAGGGTGAAAACTATCACTAAAGAAGCGTTTATAAAAAATTATTTTAAGCCACAAAAGCCAGTTGTTATTGAATGCTTTACAGAAGATTGGCCAGCTTTCAAAAAGTGGAATTTAGATTATATGGCTGAAGTTTCAGGTGATAAAACTGTTCCTCTCTATGATGATAGACCGGTAAATTATAAAGATGGGTTTAACGAGCCACACGCACAAATGAAAATGAGTGCGTATATTGATTTACTCAAAAGAGAGCCTACAAAATTCAGAATCTTTCTTTGGAACATTCTTAAAGAAGTACCTCAACTTCAAAATGATTTCTCGTATCCTGATTTTGGCATTCGTCTTATGAAACAATTACCTATGTTATTCTTTGGTGGTAGAGATTCACATACTTTTATGCATTACGATATTGATCTTGCCAATATATTTCATTTCCATTTTGAGGGAAAAAAACAATGCATACTGTTCGATCAAGACCAAAGTAAGTATCTATACAAGATTCCACATTCTTTAATTACAAGAGAAGATATTAATTTTGTCAATCCTGATTTTGAAAAATGGCCAGCACTAAAAAACTCTAGTGGTTATATTACAGAATTAGAGCATGGCAATACCTTATTTATGCCTGAAGGGTATTGGCATTATATGCGTTACATTACTCCGGGATTCTCAATGAGCTTAAGAGCCATTGCCAGAAACCCTAAGAATTTAGCAAAAGCAATCTACAATATTCTTATTATGCGAAATTTTGATAATTTCATGCGCAAAGTAAGTAGACAAAAATGGATTGACTGGAAAAATGAACAAGCCATTATTAGAACCCATAAATCTCTAGGATTAACAGGTTAATTTTATAAGAAATTCTATATTTGCCGCTTAATTTATTCTTATGAGAAATTCTATTCTAGTTACTTTTCTATTGACATTTCTATTTACAAATGCCCAATCATTTATTGGAAAATACGATAGTAAATTTCAGGTTGGTGCTAACCTTCAAAAGGATGGTTCTGGCTTAAATATCTCATATGATTATGGTCTAGGTGAAAATATTTCTATAGGCATTTCTACATCGTATCTTCTAGGAGTTACAGATGAATTAGATGCTGATTTTGGAGATAGGTTTGATATTCGTGCTCGTTTTAATGCAAATCTAAGTAGTGTATTAGCAATTGATGAAAATTTCGATTTTTATCCTGGCTTATCCTTGGGCTTGAAAAATTTTGGCGGGCATGTAGGGGCTCGTTACTTCTTTACAAGTGGTTTTGGTCTCTATTCTGAATTAGGGTTTCCTATTGCCAAATATGAAACTGGAGATCTAACTCCAGCTGAAGAATTACATAATCAGGTATACTTTAATGTTGGAGCTGCTTTTAATTTAGATTAAGGAATTAGTTCTATGATTTTTTTATAAACTAAATCACTCTCCCAACCTCTGTAGAGAAGATAATCGGCCAATTTTTTTCTTTTTTTATATTTATTTGATTCAGATAATGCTGATAATCTTTTGGCAGCTAATTCATTAAATGTATGACGGTACTCGTTAGCATTTATCTCTTTGAGAGCTATTTTAATATTATAGTCTGAAATTTCTTTAGATTTTAGCTCTCTTATGATGCGTTGCCTTCCCCATTTCTTTATTCTGAACTTTCCTCTAGCAAAACTTTTAGTATAGCGTTCTTCATTCAGAAAATCATGATTCAATAAATGAAGAATTATCTGTTCACATGCTTCAGGAATCATGCGCATCTCTAAGAGTTTTTTATTAACCTCTTGGTGGCATCTATCTTGATAAGAGCAATATCTTTCTAACTTGCGTTTAGCTTCTGTAAAAGTGTAGGTCTTAGTCAAAAAACAATTAAATCTTTTAATACAATAAAATTGTGGAAAAACTGTTAGGAAAATGTAATATTCAGTTGTTTTTAAGGTAAATAACTTTGATACATTTGAAACTAGTCAATAACCGTCGCTAAAATAATGAAAAACTATAATTCTATATTAGTAATTCTTTTTTCCATTTTTTATGGTGTATTTGGATATGCTCAAATATTATCAGAAGATTTTGAAGATTCTTTGAGTGGCTGGACACAATTTCAAGTAACAGGTAATAATCCTTTTGCCAGAACTACAGCAACCGCCAATAGCGGAAGCTTTTCTGAATTTACGTTTACATCAAATGCCGGATTTTTCAATGTAACAAATAACGAAGTTTGGTTAATTTCTCCATCTTTAAATCTGTCTGCGGCGGAATCAATAAACCTAACATATTCTCAGCTTAATGTAAATCACCCTGGTGCAATAGCATTAAACCCTATACAACAAGTTCTATATTCAACAGATTATTCAGGTAGTGGTGATCCAAATAATGCCTCTTGGACAATAATAAATTCTCAAAATGCTTCAACAAACTGGTCACAAGTCACAATCAATGATCAATTACCAACTGAACCTAATGTTTATATAGCTTTTAGGTACGTTGGTGACAGTTTCAACTTTTTTCTTACGCTTACAGATAGAGAATGGTATTTAGATGATATTGTAATTACGGGTCTACCCTGTTCTTCAATTACCACTTGGAATGGTTCTAGTTGGAATAATGGTAGCCCAAATTCATTCACATCAGCTATTATAAATGGAAACTACAATACTGCAAGTAACGGTAACTTTGAATCTTGTAACTGCACCATTAATAATGGTAATACGGTAAATATACAAGCAGGAAGTTACATTCAAGTAGAAAATGATTTAACAGTCAATGGTACTTTAGAGGTTCAACATGAAGGTTCTTTAGTAATGGTTCAAGATGACGGAATTGTTACATCTTCAGGAACAACCAATATTCACAAAACCTCATCACTTCTTGACAATGTATCCGACTTTGTATACTGGTCATCACCAGTATTAAACGAGACTTTTGGTGATACATTTCCCTTATCAAACATAAAATATGACTGGAATAATTCTGTTGGGTGGGAACAAAAAAGTGATTCTGATGTTTTAGAGCCTACTGAAGGTTATGTTATACAAGCGCCAACTGGTAGTTATCCGATGAATCAATCAGTTATTTTTAGTGGACCTGTTAACAATGGTGTTTTACAGACTTCTAGTTTTTCAGACATAACTTACTATTGGGGAATTATAGGAAATCCATATCCATCTGCCATTGATGCAGATTTATTTTTAAACGATCCATTAAATATAAACGAGGTAGGTGGCACTATTTATTTTTGGACACACAATACAGCCCCAGCTCCAAAATACAATGGAAATGATTATGCTGCTTATACAGCGGGTGTGGGTGGTGTAGCGGCTAGTACTGGCAGCACAATTCCTAATGGTTTTATAGCATCGGGTCAAGGGTTTTTGTTACAAGGGTTAGCAGCTGGGCAAGCTACTTTTAATAATTCAATGCGAGTTACTTCTAATAATAGTCAGTTTTTCAAATCTAAAAATAAGCTAGAAAGAGATAGAATATGGCTGAATATCTATAACAATAAGGGTGCTTTTAGTCAAACTTTAATTGGTTTTGTAGATGGAGCTTCAGATAATATTGATAGGTTTGATGGTGAATTACGTAGAAGTGGTGATGCTTCATTTTATTCTATCATTGACGGTCAAAATTTTGCTATTCAAGGTAGAAGTGTATTAAAAGATGAAGAAGTAATTTCATTAGGATATCATTCTCGCATAGAAACAGAAGATATTCTTAAAATTTCTATTGAAAAAATGGAAGGAGAGTTGAATAACTATTATATCTTCATAAGAGATAACTATTTAGATGTTATTCATGATTTAACGCTTGAAGATTATGAATTTACCACAGATGAGCAAGGCGCTTTTAATGATCGCTTTGAATTATTGCTTACAAAATCTGAAGTGTTGAGCACAGAGACAGAGGTTATTTCAATTTTAGAAGACTTACTAATTATTCAAGATGACAATCAAATAGAGATAAAAACTAAAAATCAAACATTGATAAAAGAATTATCTATTTATGACATATTAGGTAAAACTATTTCCAGATCACAACTGGATGATTCCCACTTTATATTGGATAGTAATAGCATTGTAGATGGTACAATTTTGCTTATTAACGCTTCATTAGTTAATAATCAAACAATAACTAAAAAGATTATCTTACAATAAAAAAATCGCGTAACAACAGGTTGTAACATGATTTTATAACCTACCCAAACTAACTCTTTCCATACTTATACGACTAACTTTATTAAGATTGTTGAATAAAAGCCATAAAAAAACCCAAAGCTATTCACTTTGGGTTTTTTGATATAAGATAACCTTATGCTTCTACTTTATCTTCAGCCGTGTAAAACTGAAATTGTAGATACTTGTAAGCATCTCTAGGTAAAATTTTAATCCACTTTTTATAGGCGAAAAACCATTTATTTTGAATTGATGGAAAACCACTCTTTAAATAAGAAGCCACAAAGGGGTGTACATGCAATGTAATTCCTTTTGAATTCTTCTTTTGATTTAATAATCTCTGTAGTTCATTTTCAATCTTATCAATCAATACAATAGGAGCCTCGACTTCTCCATTCATATTAGGATTTTCTTCACTCGTCTTAATAACCCTCTCTGGGCGAACACGTTGTCTTGTAATTTGAACAAGTCCAAACTTACTTGGCGGCAATACTTTATGTTTGGTTCTTGTGAGTTGCATTTCCTTTTTTAAATGTTCATACAGCTTCTGTCTATGTTGAGCCGAATGCATATCAATAAAATCTACAACAATAATTCCTCCCATGTCTCTTAATTGTAATTGTCTAGCAATTTCTGTTGCTGCAATCAAATTAACTTCTAATGCAGTATCAGCTTGAGAGTTTGCTTTGTTTGAACGATTACCACTATTTACATCTATAACATGTAAGGCTTCTGTATGCTCAATAACCAAATACGCTCCTTTTTGCATAGAAACAGTCTTACCAAATGCTGTTTTTATTTGTCGTTCTATCTTATACTTTTCAAAAATAGGTACTTTAGAACGGTGCATCCTTACA
The DNA here is from genome assembly GCF_056591715.1 of Maritimimonas sp. 2405UD52-3. Taxonomy (NCBI): domain Bacteria; kingdom Pseudomonadati; phylum Bacteroidota; class Flavobacteriia; order Flavobacteriales; family Flavobacteriaceae; genus Maritimimonas; species Maritimimonas sp. 2405UD52-3. The sequence continues at coordinate 655,906 of NZ_JBWQOL010000001.1, read as the reverse complement.
ATAGATGCCTTTTCAGGAGCAATTCTAAAAAGATACTCTTTTAACTCATCATGTAAAGATTTGTCATTTGTGACAATGCCCGTAAATGAATCATTAAATACATCTCTTAAAATAGAAGAGGCTCTGTTCAGTTCTGATAATACTTTAACAGGAGCTTGAGCATTAGGCAATTGTTTACACAACGTTACCCATTGCTTCAATGAATTCTGCAAATCTTTATCAAGTTCTGCTACTTTAATACCTTCTGCAACGGTTCTTAAAATAACGCCAAAACCTTTTGGCTTAATACTTTTTGCAAGTCGCTTTAAACGTTCTTTTTCCTTTCTACTAGATATCTTCTGTGATACCGATACTCTATCAGAAAAAGGAACTAATACTAAATATCTACCGGCAATAGAAAGCTCAGAGCTTATACGAGGACCTTTTGTAGATATTGGTTCTTTTACAACTTGTACTAACAAATTTTGACCAGCTTTTAATACTTGATCAATTTTTCCGTTTTTATCAATGTCTTTTTCAAAACGGAAATTTTTTAAAGTGAATTGTTTTAATTTACCTGTGCTTACTAGCTTGATGAATTTACTTAATGAAAGTAGTTGTGGTCCTAAATCATGATAATGCAAAAAGGCATCTTTTTCGCTACCTACATTTACAAATGAAGCATTTAATCCTGATAAGGTTTTTTTAATCTTGGCTAAAAATATATCACCAACATTAAAATTATTTTCTACATTTTCTTTGTGTAATTCTACAAGCTTTCCATCTCTTAATAAGGCAAAATCTATATCAGAGGAATTTGATCTAATAATTAATTCTGTTTTCACTCTGTACGTTTTTTGTACCTACACAACAGTTTTAACAAAACTTGTATTTGTGTAGATGGATTTATAAAAATTTCACAGGTTGTTTTAACCTGACGAGATTTAAAAATTTAAATCTCTTTTTTCAAAGAACGGGTTTTAGATTTTTAAAAAAAGAAATAGTTGATTTTCAACTATTTCTTCTTCTTATGTCTATTTTGTCTACTCCTTTTTTTACGTTTATGAGTAGAAATCTTACTGCGTTTTCTTTTTTTTCCGCTAGGCATATTTCAAACGTTTTATATACTGTTATTATTGCTTAATTATTTAACCGGAACGTTTTTCTTTACGCCCTCAACAAAAATCTTTGCTGGTTTAAATGCAGGAATATTGTGAGCAGGTATTTTAATAGTAGTGTTCTTAGAGATATTTCTACCTGTTTTCTCAGCTCTTTTCTTAACTGTAAAGCTTCCAAAACCTCTTAAATAAACATTATCTCCTTTTTCTAATGAAGCCTTTACCTCTTTCATCAAATCTTCAACTACTCGTAATACATCTGCTTTTTCGATTCCAGATTTTTCTGAAATATTAGCGACGATCTCCGCTTTTGTCATTATTAATTATTTTTAATTGTTATTCATTAATTTTAAGGGTGGCAAATATATAACATTTATATCTTTTTCTGAAAGCTAATTCTCTAAAATTTAATAAGATAAAAGCAGTATTATTGCAAAATTTATTGAGATAATGCAATTTTCTAACACATTAATTCAGTGGTATTTACAAAATAAACGTGATTTACCTTGGCGAAAAACCAAAGACCCCTATTTAATTTGGCTATCAGAAATCATATTACAACAAACGCGCATTAACCAAGGGCTGAATTATTACATAAAATTTAGCGAACGCTTCCCTACAGTTTTTGATCTCGCCAAGGCGAATGAAGAAACTATTTTGAAATTGTGGCAAGGATTAGGATATTACTCAAGGGCAAGGAATTTGCATTATTCAGCCAAGTATATTGTCAATGAATTGAATGGTATCTTTCCATCAACATATAATGAATTGTTAAAACTTAAAGGAGTGGGAGACTACACCGCATCTGCAATAGCTTCTATTTGTTTTAATGAACCCACAGCTGTAGTTGATGGCAACGTATATAGAGTGTTGGCTCGATATTTTGGCATTAAAACTCCAATTAATTCAACTAATGGCATAAAAGAGTTTAAAGCCTTAGCTCAAGAATTAATAGACACAAAAAATCCTGGCACTTTTAATCAGGCTATTATGGAGTTTGGTGCACGTCAATGCAAACCTCAAAGTCCAAATTGTGCAGTATGCCCTTTAAACAATAGTTGTATTGCTCTTCAAAAAAAACTAGTTGCTAAACTTCCCATTAAGGAAAAGAAATTGAAAATAACTAAAAGATATTTTAACTTCTTAGTACTAGATTCAAACAATAAAACAATTATAGAGCAAAGAACTTCTAAAGGCATTTGGCAAGGCTTATATCAATTTCCCTTGTTTGAAAGCGATGGAGAATTGAGCTATAAAGACTTTATTAAATCAAAATCTATATCTAACCTACTAAATATTAATGAAAGTAAAATTCATTTGTTCAATTCTAAGTCCATCATTCACAAATTATCACATCAACATTTATATACTAAGTTCTGGATAATTGATACTACAGAAGCAATTGAAAACTCCATTTCGTGGGATACTTTTAGCAGCTACCCAATGCCTATTTTAATTCATAACTTTGCTGCAAAATTTAAAGGGCTGAATTAGCTATTTTACTATCTTTGATTAGTTAAAACAAAAACAAAATGGCAGGAACGCTTAATAAAGCAATGTTGATAGGGCACTTGGGTGATGAAGTAAAGATGCACTATTTTGAAGGTGGAAATTCAATTGGTCGCTTTCCGGTTGCTACCAATGAAAGTTATACCAACAGGCAAACTGGTGAAAAGGTAACTACAACCGAATGGCATAATTTAGTTGTTCGTAATAAATTGGCAGAAATTTGCGAGAAATACCTTTCAAAAGGTGACCGAGTATATGTTGAAGGACGTATCAAAACTAGACAGTGGGAAGGACAGGATGGGCAAAAACGTTATTCAACAGAGATACATGCTACAGATATGACCTTTTTAACTACTAAGAAGGATTTGCAATCTAGCACATCACAAGCGCCTGCAAATGCAAACCAAAAGGTTGAAGAAGCACCAAATAAAATGGAAAATGAATCACAGGTAGATGACGACCTTCCATTTTAAAGTTGAATTAAATTGAACGTATTTGGATCCTGAACCTCCGAGTTTATATATTATAAATTCCTTTAACGGAACCCTCAGTATTGGTATTATTGCTTTACTAGTATTACTATGCCTTTCTGCACTCATTTCTGGCGCCGAAGTTGCTTTCTTTTCATTAAGTAAGGCTGACTTAGATGAAGCTTCTAACGATAAATCGCAAAAGAAAAAAGTAGTTGCTCAGCAATTAGAAAATCCAAAAAAATTATTAGCAACTATACTTATTGCCAATAATTTCATTAATATATTAATTGTACTATTATTTGCTTACATAGGTGAATATTTCTTTTCAACTATCAGCTCAACTGTACTTCGATTTACTATTGAAGTTATTGTTGTTACTTTTTTAATCTTATTATTTGGCGAAGTTTTACCAAAAATATACGCCAACAGAAATGCCATACAATTTGCATCTTTCATGGCATTACCAATTAAGTTATTAAACTCGCTACTCACCTTTGTGAGTATTCCACTTATGAGCCTGACTACTTTAGTTGAAAAACGTTTAGGAAAAAAACAATCAGACTTTTCAGTGGAAAAACTCTCACAAGCGTTGGAACTAACATCTGAAGAAGCCACAACAAAAGACGAACAAAAAATACTGGAAGGCATTGTGAATTTTGGAAATACAGACACTGCACAAGTCATGTGCCCAAGAATGGATGTTTTTGCCTTGGCTGACGATGAACAATATACAGAAGTGGTATCAAAAATTATTAAAAATGGACATTCCAGAATTCCCGTTTATAAGGAAAGTATAGATGAAGTTATTGGAATATTATATACTAAAGATTTATTGCCCCATCTTAACAAAAAGTCCTTTCAATGGAAAAAGCTATTGCGCGAACCTTTTTTTGTGCCTGAGAATAAGAAATTAGATGATCTATTAAAAGAATTTCAAGAAAAGAAAAATCACTTGGCAATTGTAGTAGATGAATATGGCGGTACCTCAGGTATTGTAACTTTAGAAGATGTTATAGAAGAAATAGTTGGGGATATTAGTGATGAATTTGATGATGATGACCTTTCTTATTCAAAAATAGACGATCATAATTATGTTTTTGAAGGTAAGATAGTATTGAAAGACTTTTATAAGGTATTACAAATTGAAGAAGAACTATTTGAGGAACATAAAGGAGAAGCAGAAACATTAGCTGGATTCATTCTTGAAATATCAGGAAAGTTCCCTAAGAAAAATGAAGTGATTACTTTTGAGAACTATCAATTTAAAATAGAGGCTCTAGATAAAAAAAGGATTAAACAAATAAAAGTTACATTGCCCCATGATTAAGAATTTTCACTTTTTATCATTCCCGTATAAGCAGCAATCCATTTTACTAGTAGTTATTTCTCTATTAATTGTTTCCTGTAAAGAGGAAACGCTACCTAAACCAAAAGCATTTTTGCGCTTATCATATACAGATGCTGCCTATCAAAAAGCTGAATTACCTTGCCCCTATACTTTTGAGTTTTCACAGAAGGCTCAATTAAACCCAAATGAAAAATGTTGGGTAAATATTAAATATCCCAAATTGAAAGCTTCTTTAAATATGACATACAGACCCATTACCAATAACTTAACAGAGTTATTACGTGAGTCAGAAAAACTAACTTACAATCATGCTATAAAAGCAGATGAGATTAGCGCACAACCGTATGTGAATTTTGAAAAACGAGCTTTTGGATCGGTATCTGAAGTAACTGGTAATGCCGCTTCACCTTTACAGTTTCATTTAACTGATAGTACTAAACATTTTGTAACCGGAGCTTTATACTTTGAAGTTCAACCAAATTATGATTCGATTCTACCAGCTATCAAATATGTAGAAAAAGATCTAAGGCATATCATGGAAACTTTTGAATGGAAAAATTAAGAAAGTACTGTTTTAGACAATTTACCTTCTAAAATCAAATAAAATTGCATCCCGAATAAGATAGCCGCGAATAACATGTGCGTTGCCTGCATTCCGAAAGGAAAGGCTGCATAGTACATTAAAATACCTGCTATAACTTCAACAGCGAGAACAATCAACATCCAGATAGGCAAAGTAAATCCAAGGTTTAATTGCTTATTTCTAAAAAACAACCACACGTTTAGTACAATTACTAAAATTGAAAAAGAACGATGTATTAAGAAATTGGAATTTCTATCAAGGTTTAAGAGTCCTTTATTTTCAAAACCTATTAGCTTTAATTGTTCATCAACAAATTGACGTACTTCTATTCCTAATACTATTTGAATAATTGTTAATGTAAAGGACAAGAAGAGCAAAATTCTAAAAACCTTATCTATTTTAAATTGTTTATTAGAAATTCTTGTTTTATAAACCAATACCAATAGTAATGCAGCTATTAATAAAGCCACGAGCATATGAATAGTAATTTTAGAAATTGCTAAATTAGAATCAACTACAGTTTTACCCAACCAGGCTTCAAAACCCATTAAGAAAAAAGTACCGAAAGAAAGTATGGTTACTATTTTTTGCTCTTTCCAATACCACAATGAAACAATAATTAATGCAATAAAGAAAAAACCTGAAATTACAGTAGCTAACCTATTAATATATTCCACCCAAGTGTGGGTTACATTAAATTTGGCATAATCATGCTTGGTATAGGCTTGCCAATTAGTAGTAATGAAAGTATCTGAAGTAGTAAAAGTATGTTGAGCTACCCATAATACCTCATCCTTAACAATAATACGTCCTTTTTTAAATTCTGTATTAGGCTTCCATAGAATGGCATCTTCGTTTGTTGGTGGTACTAAGTACCCAAAGCATTTAGGCCAATCTGGGCACCCCATACCACTACCTGTCATACGAACAGTAGCGCCTGCAAGGATTATTACATAAATAGAAATCAGGCAAATTTTGACTAGGAAAGGAAAGTATTTTTTCATCAAAAACCTTTGTGCAAAGATAAATTAAAAGCATAAAAAAAGCCTCCAAAATTTGGAGGCTTTAAATTTCTATAAAGAAAGATATAAAACTAAATTAGTTCTCAACCTTTTCCTTTACATCTTTAGCTGCTTTTTCAACAGCACTAGCGCCATCTTTTACAGCTTCTTTAGCACCTTCTTTAACTGCGTCTACAGCATCACCTGCTTTTGCAGCAGCAGAGTCAGCTACTTTTTCTACAGCGTCGCCAGCTTTTTCAACAGCGTCACCAGCAGCGTCTACAGCATCACCAGCGGCGTCAGCAGCTTTATCAGCCGCGCCTTCTACTGCCTCAACAGCATCTTTAGCGTCTTCAGCAGCTCCTTTTGCAGTTTCCTTACAAGATACAGCTACTAAACCAACGATAGCTAGCATCAATAAACCTTTCATTAATTTCATTGTTTGATAATTTTAGTTTTTATACGTTAACGAAACGCAAATAAACCAATTATATTTCATAAAGCCAAAAGTTTTTTGAAACTTTATTCTCCAGAATTAATTTCAATCGATTTAGTACCAGTGACTTTGTAGAGGTCACCACCGGCAATCTTTTGAACTACTGCAGCAATTTGATCAGCATTTACTTTATTTGCATCAAACTCTACTACCCCTTTTTTATCATCAAAATTAACTTTGGCCAAGGTTACACCTTCAGTTTTAGATAATTTAGATTCTATTGTCTTAGCACAACCTATTTCACACGTCATCCCTTCTATATCTATTGATACCTTTTTAAGGTTTACTGCTAAATCTTCCGCATTAGCTGTATTGACTGTAGTGCTTTTTGCATCTTGGACTTCTTTACAAGACAATAAGGCAAGTCCAATAAAAGTTAAAAAAAGTAATTTTTTCATCATCATTCTTAATATTACTGATGCAAACATACTAAAAATCAGTGGCTAAATTTTAGCCACATTTATTTCTAACTAAACTTTAACTTTTTAATGCTATAATCACGACATTTACAATCGCAAAACAGTATTAATGAACAATAACCCTCGTTGGTTTTATCTTATTATTCTCGCATTAGTATGGGGAAGTTCATTTATACTCATGAAAAAAGCGCTTATAGGTTTAACACCAATACAGGTAGGCGCCTTAAGAATTCTTATTACTGCCTTGGCATTAATAATTGTAGGCTATAAAAGATTAAAAAACATTCAAAAAAAACATTGGTGGCCGCTATTTATTACAGCATTGGTCGGTACATTTTTTCCTGCTTTTCTATTTGCTTTCGCCATTGATAAAATTGATAGTTCTGTAGCTTCTATACTAAATTCATTGACACCATTAAATACGCTTATCGTTGGATTTTTAGTTTTTAGTTTTACGTTTAGAAAGTCACAACTATTAGGAGTATTAATAGGTTTTGCAGGAACAATTGTATTAATTCTTAAAGGAGCCGAATCAAATCCCAATCAAAATTATTGGTATGCCTTGTTACCTATTCTATCTTCTATTGGCTATGCATTTAATGTAAATATCTTAAAAAAGTATTTAAACGATCTTGATGCTTTAGCTGTTACACTAGGCAACTTCATCATCTTAATTATTCCCACATTTATAGTCTTATGGTTCTCAGATTTCTTTCAATTATATGAAGAGTCTTCAGAAATGACTTACTCATTACTTTATATAAGTATACTTGCTATAGTGGGTACTGCCTTTGCCAAAACATTGTTTAATAAATTAGTGCAAATCTCTACACCCTTATTTGCCTCTTCAGTTACCTATTTAATTCCTATTGTAGCTGTTCTTTTTGGTATTTTGGATGGTGAAAAATTAACATTCATTCAATTGTTAGCAGGTGTTATAATTTTAGTAGGTGTTTACCTTGCTAATAAGAAATAGATTTCATCTAATAATTTCACCAAAACTATTGTGAATAAACAAAATAGACGTATATTTGCACCCGCCTAAATGGAAGGCAATTTTATTTTTTAAAATCAAGCGAAATAAACAATTAAATTATGTACGCAATTGTAGAGATAGCAGGGCAGCAATTTAAAGTTGCAAAAGACCAGAAGGTTTTCGTACATCGTTTACAAGAAAAAGAAGGTTCAAAAGTTACTTTTGACAATGTTTTGATGTTAGACGATGGTAAGGTTACCTTAGGCGCCCCAGTTATAGAAGGTGCAGCAGTAAATGCTAAAATATTAAAGCATCTTAAAGGTGACAAAGTTATCGTTTTTAAGAAAAAACGTAGAAAAGGTTACAAAGTAAAGAATGGGCATCGTCAATACTTATCAGAAATTCAAATTGAAAGTATTGTTGCTAGCGGTGCTAAAAAAGCTACAAAGAAAGCTGAACCAAAAAAGGAAGTAGCTCCTAAAAAAGAGGAAAAAGTAGTTGAAAAGGTTGCTGAGAAAAAAGCACCTGCTAAAAAGGTTACAGCTAAAGCAGATGATTTAAAGAAAATTGAAGGTATTGGCCCAAAGATTGCTGAAACTTTAGCTGCAGCAGGTATTGTTACATTTGCAGACTTGGCGAAAGCTAAACCAGCAGCTATTTCTGAGATCATTGCTGATGTAAGAGGTAATCATGTTACAGATACTTGGCCTAAGCAAGCAAAATTAGCTGCTGATGGTAAGTGGGATGAACTAAAAGAGTTACAAGATAAATTGGATGGTGGTGTAGAAAAATAACACTACTCATTATTAATCATATAAAATTATAGGATCATGGCACATAAAAAAGGTGTAGGTAGTTCTAAAAATGGTAGAGAGTCAGAATCGAAACGCTTAGGCGTTAAGATTTTTGGCGGTCAGGCTGCCATTGCAGGTAACATTATTGTACGTCAAAGAGGTACAAAACATCACCCTGGCGAAAATGTATATATGGGTAAAGACCATACATTACATGCGCAGGCTGATGGTGTTGTAAAGTTTACCAAAAAGAAAGACAATAAATCATATGTTTCAATTGAACCATTTGAAGCTTAAGATTTAGAAGAAGATACTTAAAAAACCCTTGCCATTTTGGTGAGGGTTTTTCTTTTATATTTGTTGAAATATTTTCCCTTTATGGGATGACTACCTAACCCAAATCAACGTTGAGTTCGTTAAAAGGATTTTTTAAAGACACTGTCATTTATGGAATTGCGGCGGTACTGCCTCGAGCAGTAAACATCCTTTTAACCCGATTACACACAGAAACCCTCGAAACTGATAAATTTGCCGAAAACACCTGGTATTTTGTCTTTGCTGCCTACTTTATTGGTTTTTTAACTTTTGGGCTGGAAACAGCATTTTTCAGGTTTTTTACTAAGGAACAAGAAAAAGGGAAGGTTGTCTCAACAGCCTTTATAACACTAGTTACCTCGGTTAGTATTTTTTTAATCATACTACTGGTATTTAACAATCAGTTTGCCGATTGGCTTGGGTTTAGCAATCCAACTCATTTAAAAATATTGACATTAGTAACTGCTTTTGATACTTTTGTAGTCATACCATATGCCTATTTACGAGTTACCAATAGACCTATAAAATTTGCATCTTTCAAAATTATCAATATTGTAATCTATGCATTTTTTAACCTCTTCTTTTTATGGTTCATACCTTATGCTTTAAGAAACAATATTAGCTTACCTGAATTCTTGGTAAACCACTATGAGAAAACACCTCCTGTGGTTTACATTTTCATTGCAAATCTCATTGCAAGTTTTGCAACCTTTTTAATGCTATTACCTCAATTACTCAAGTTCAAATTTGAATTTGATCGTTCTTTGCTTCGTAAAATGTTAAATTATGGAATTCCCATAATGATAGGTACATTGGCTTATGTAACTAATGAAAATTTAGACAAGTTGTTATTAGGTGATATGATAGGCAAAGACGAAATGGGAATTTACGCTGCTTGTTATAAACTTGGCGTTTTTATGACCTTATATGTAACGGCGTTTCGTTTAGGTGCTGAACCTTTCTTTTTTAATGAAGCTTCTAAGAAAAACGCCAAAGAAACATATGCTAAAATCATGAAATGGTTTACTATTATTGGTGCGATATTTTTATTAGTAGTTGTTGCTTTTATAGATATACCTGCTAGTTTATTGTTAGGTCAACCAGAATATTTTGAAGCTTTAGCAATTGTTCCTATTATTTTGTTGGCCAATTTATTTTTAGGTATTTACCATAATTTATCAGTATGGTATAAATTAACTGACAGAACCAAATATGGAATGTATTTCTCATTAATTGGTGCTGCTATTACTATTGCTTTAAATGTTGTTTTAATACCCAAAATAGGGTTTATGGCGTCTGCTTGGGCTACATTAGCAGCGTATGGCACCATGTGTATTATCTCTTATTTCTATGGAAAAAGATATTATGAAGTTCCATACAACGTCTTAAATATTTTCATGTATCTAGGAATATCAATTCTACTATCATTTATTTCATTTCATCAATTTAGGAACGACTACATTATATCAACTATATTTTTAATCCTTTTTATAAGCTTAATCTTCATAAATGAGCGTAAAGAATTTAAAACCATCTTTAAAAAATGACCATTAAGATCATCAACAAATCAAAACACACATTGCCACATTATGAAACATCAGCTTCTGCTGGGATGGATTTACGCGCAAATATAGATGAAGCTATTACGTTAAAACCTCTTGAAAGAGCTATTGTAAAAACCGGTTTGTTCATAGCTCTTCCTGTTGGTTATGAAGCTCAGGTACGGCCCAGAAGTGGGCTTGCTGCAAAAAAAGGTATAACAGTATTAAATGCTCCAGGCACAGTAGATGCAGATTATCGTGGTGAAATAGGCGTCATTTTGGTGAATTTATCAAATGAAGATTTTACAATTAATGATGGTGAACGTATAGCGCAATTGGTAATTGCTAAACATGAACATATTGCCTGGCAAGAAGTTGATATTTTAGATGAAACTCAACGTGGTGCTGGTGGTTTTGGGAGTACAGGTATCTAATTCAACTTTTTGTAGACCGCTAGCATAGACCTATATTCTTTATGCAATAACTCTTTATCGTAACTATAAGCTTCAGCTAGCTCAAAACCAAGTTTTTTATAAAAATTGAATGCTTGCCGCTGCTCTTGCATAACCTCCAACCACAAAAGATCATATCCCTTTTCTTTAGAAAGTCTTTCTATAAATTTCATAATAAGCGTACCAATACCTTTGTTCTGTGTATCTTGATGCAAATAAATCCTATGAAGTTTCACAGCATTTAGATTGGGTTTGGCATTGAGTTTTTGATCAAGAAGCAATCGTACAATACCTTTAATCTCATCTTTATAAAACACAAAATAATAGGGCTGACCTTCTGATAATTCCTTTTTCAAATTTTGCTTTGAAAATTGATCTTCTAAGTACCATTCACCTTCATCCTTCCAATAATGAGCGTAAGCAGGTGGGTAAATTTCTTGCATAAATTTATACAATAACTCATCATCGTGGATTGTAATTGTTTTTAAAAAAACATCATTGTTTAGCTGAATTTTCATTCGCTTTCATCAGGAAGTGAAACTCTATCCTCTATAGCATCATCAATTTTATTCATTGCCTCCTTAGGTAATAATCCTTTTGACGCCAAGACAAGTCCAAATACCATCAAGGCAATACCCATTCCACGTTTTATCTTATGCGTTACTTGTGGTGTTAGTTTATTTCTTAGTTGCTTTGCCAATAAAATTTTCAAAAGATCAGTCAAAAAGTAGCTAATGATAATGGTAGTAAAGTAGTTAAATATTCGTCTGTCATCCATATCAAGATTTGTACCTACAAAAACTACCACGCCTAGCCAAAATGCCAACACACCTATGTTGATGAAATTCAAGAAAAAACCTTTGACAAAAAGTGTTAAATAGTTATTCCTTTCAACCACTACTAATTCCTCATTAGTAATTACAGCTTTCCTTCGCTTGTAAAAGGTAAACAAGCCATAGATAAATAAAATACCGCCTCCTAATACAAACAATCTAGGATCATCCTTTATTTTCTCTAGCAATGTTCTACTCCCGTAGTAGGCAAAAGCAATAAAGATTATATCAGCTAAAATAACACCAAAATCAAATACCATTCCTGCTCTAAATCCTTTAGTTGCACTTGTTTCAAGTAACACAAAGAATACTGGACCTATCATAAAGGCCAGCGCAATTCCAAGAGGTATGGCATTTAAAATATCTTGTATCATATTACTCTATACATCATCATAGTCAACTCGTATCTTTGAAGTAGTAGGGTGTGCTTGACAGGTTAAAATAATACCATCTTCAACTTCTGCATCAGAGAGTATAGAATTCTTTTCCATCACAGCTTTTCCTTCAGTTATTTTGGCAATACAGCTGCTGCAAATACCTCCTTGACAAGAATATGGTGCATCTAATCCTTTAAGCAGGGCTGCATCTAAAATAGTATGCTCTTTTTTCATTGAAAATGTTTCCTCTTCATCATCTAATAGGATGGTGATTTGTGTCTCTCCATCGAGATTCTCCTCGATTTCAGAAGTTGGCTCCGATGGAGTAGTAAACAATTCAAAGTGAATGCTATCTTCATTAACACCTTTTCCCTTTAAAGCATCTTTAACCAAATGAATCATAGGTTCTGGGCCACAAAGAAAAAATCCATCAAAAACTAGATTTTTATATCTTTCAAGTAGTTCTTTTGTAAAGTTTTCATCTATCCTACCTGACCTTGCACCTTCATAGCTTCCTTGCGTATACGTATAGTGTGCAAAAAAACGATCACCATATTGTTTCAGCAAATCGTCAATTTCAGATTTAAACATCACATCATTTTGAGTTTTGTTACTATAAGCAAGCACAAAATTACTTTCTGGTTCAATTTCCAAAACTGATGTTATCATAGACAAAATAGGAGTGATACCGCTTCCTGCGGCAAAAGCCATATAATTCTTTTTATTAGTTACATTAGACTGAAGGTTAAATCTACCCTGAGGAGCAGAAATTTCTAACTCATCACCTTCTTTTAAAACGTTTACAGCGTACTTAGAAAAAAGACCATTCTCAACTGCTTTAACACCTATCCTTACTCGACTACTGTTTATTGAAGAACAAATGGAGTAATCTCTCCTTATCTGCTCATCTCTTAAACTTGTTTGAATAGTAATATACTGCCCTGGAATAAATGTGAACTTATCCTTTAAGCTAGCTGGAATGTCAAAAGTTATAGATACGGAATTGTAGGTTTGCCTAGCAATTTTTTTAATAGGTACATGATAAAATGATGACATGTAAAGGGCTTAAGATTTAAGCGTTAAAAATACAAAAAGAGGAACTGAAAAATAATTGAAAAGCAAAAAATTATCCTTTAGAAATTTCATCAGATAACTCGTTGCTATCGTTGGTTTGATACGGAAAGTGTTCTTTTAATTTTTCGCCTGTTTCAAGAATACCATCTTTTAAGCCTTGAGCATATTCACCCATTTTAAATTTGGCAATAAGCGTGTTCTTAATACTATTCCAAAAATCATTCGGCACAACTTGATCGATTCCTTTATCGCCAACTACCGAAAACTTCCTATCATCTACTGCCACATAAAAAAGCACACCATTTTGCTGAGCTGTGGCATCCATCTTCAAAAAGTAAAAGACCTCTTTGGCACGTTCCAAAGGGTCTTTTTCTGTATTTTTTTCTAAATGTACACGGATTTCTCCAGAAGTATTCTTCTCTGCATCACGAATTGCATCTATAATACTTTGTTCTTCGGCAGCAGTTAAAAAGGCTTCTACTTTAGACATTTATTCCTTTTTACCAAAATCAAAATTTACATCTGGAGCGTTCTCAGAACCGGGATCTGCTTTATATCTAGCCATTTCCTTAAAGCCAAACATTCCTGCTAAAATTTTTCCTGGAAATTTGGTGGTATGAATATCATAAATATTCACTTTCTCATTAAAACGGTCTCTCGCAACGTTAATCCTATTTTCTGTTCCTTCTAATTGAGACTGTAGTTCTAAAAAGTTTTGATTCGCCTTTAATTCCGGATAGCGCTCAACAGTTACTAATAATCTTGACAGCGCACCGCTTAATCCTTGTTGTGCTTGTTGAAAAGCTGCCATATTCTCAGCAGTTAAATTTGACGGATCAATTGTAGTTTGAGTAGCTTTTGCTCTGGCACTTATCACACTTTCTAAGGTTTCTTTCTCAAAATCAGCTGCACCTTGTACTGTTTTCACTAAATTACCGATAAGGTCGTTCCTTCTTTGATACGCGCTCTCTACATTAGACCAAGCGGTTTTAGCATCAGCTTCATATTCAACAGCAGTATTGTTAAAGCCAACAGCCCAGTTATACAATCCTAGTGCTAAAACTGCAAGTATTATTACGGGGATAAGCCATTTTTTCATGATAATAGTAATTTTAGTTGATTATAATTGATTTTTAATTTTTATAAGTTGATCTTTTACGCCTTGCAATCGCGCAATAATTTCATGATTGCCCTTTACTTTTTCAAGATTTTGCTTTAATTTATTCTTTGCACCATCTAAAGTAAATCCTTTTTCTTTTACCAAATGATAAATCATCTGCAAATTCTTGATGTCTTCAGGTGTAAAAAGTCGGTTACCCTTCGCATTCTTTTTTGGCTTGATGATATCAAACTCTTTATCCCAAAAACGGATTAATGAAGTATTAACATTAAAGGCTTTTGCCACTTCTCCAATTTTGTAGTATCGCTTGTCTGGTAGATCTATATGCATTAATCAAATGATTGGCCTTCTTGCGAAGCAGCTTCTAACATTTTTTTGAACTCTTCAGGTGTTAAATTTCCATAATAGAAATTTATAGGGTTAATGGCTTTGCCATTTTTATGTACTTCGTAATGTAAGTGTGGTCCTGCCGAACGACCCGTACTTCCAACAAATCCAATTAGGTCACCCCTTTTTACCTTCTGACCGCGCTTTACATTGTACTTACTCAAATGTGCGTAAATGGTTTTATAGCCAAATCCGTGGTCTATTTCTATATGCTCACCAAAACCGGAAGCTCTATTATCTGCACGTTTTACTCTTCCATTACCGGTAGCATAAATAGGTGTACCTGTAGGAGCAGTAAAATCCATTCCTTTATGCATTTTTCTAGCCTTGGTAAATGGGTCAGAACGCCAACCATACCCTGAAGCCATTCTTGTAAGATCTTCTTTTTTTATAGGTTGAATTGCCGGTATTGATGCCAATAATTTTTCTTTATCCTCAGCCAAATTAATAATCTCATCTAAAGATTTTGACTGAATGTAGAGCTGTTTTGACAGAATATCCATATTCTTGGTCACATCAACTATCATTTCAGAATTTTCAAAACCTTCTAATGATTTATATCTGTTAATTCCTCCAAAGCCCGCTTTGCGCTGCTCTTCAGGAATAGGGTTTGCTTCAAAATACAAGCGGTAAATGTCATTATCACGTTGTTGGATTTCGGCTAAGACATCCGTCGCCCTATCCATTTTCTTTGAAAGTAAGTCATAGCGTAACTTCATGTTATCAAGTTCTCTATTGAGTGCTTTTTCTTTAGGTGATTCTATAAATTGAAAAGAAAGAAAAACGATAAGCAAGGAAAACAAAACAGAACTGGCTAGGAATATTAAAGTCTGCTTAATTTTTTCCCGTTTTTTAAGCTCTATTTTACGATACGATAAAGTGTCTGAATCGTAATAATATTTTACCTTCGCCATAACGCTAAATTATACTATTTTTGCAGTCTATTAAGCATTTTTATATGCTTATTTTTTTGCATAACAACAAATTTACGAAATGTTTTGCAACTGAAAAAAAAGCCCTTTTATTTAGCTTTTAATTAACATTATGACGTCACAGGAAATCAGACAGCAATTTTTAGACTTTTTTAAATCTAAAAGCCACAATATAGTAGCTTCCTCACCTATGGTTCTCAAAAATGACCCTACCCTAATGTTTACTAATGCGGGGATGGTTCCTTTTAAGGAGTATTTTTTAGGGCAAAAAAAAGCGGATGTCAAAAGAATAGCAGATACACAAAAATGTTTACGTGTTTCTGGCAAGCATAATGATTTAGAGGAAGTAGGAATTGACACCTACCATCACACGATGTTTGAAATGTTAGGTAATTGGAGTTTTGGCGATTACTTTAAAAAAGAAGCTATTGCGTGGGCATGGGAATTACTTACAGAGGTTTATAAGATTAACAAAAATGACTTATATGTCACGGTTTTTGAAGGCGATAAAAATGATGGATTGGCATTTGATCAGGAAGCTTATGATTATTGGAAAGAATTGATAGATGAAGATCGCATTATCAATGGTAATAAAAAGGATAACTTCTGGGAAATGGGTGCTCAAGGACCTAGTGGACCTTGTTCTGAAATTCATGTAGATATACGATCAAAAGAAGAAAAAGCAAAAATTCCCGGTAAGGAATTGGTGAACAAAGACCACCCCGAAGTAGTTGAGATCTGGAATCTGGTTTTTATGCAGTATAACCGAAAAGCTGACGGCTCTTTAGAAGAACTTCCTCAAAAACATATTGATACCGGAATGGGCTTTGAACGCCTTTGTATGGTATTACAAAACGTCCAGTCTAACTATGATACTGATGTATTTACCCCTCTTATTAGGGAAGTTGAAACCATAACCAGATCTGAGTATAGTAAAGACAAAAAAACAGATGTTGCCATTCGTGTGATTGCTGATCATGTGCGTGCTGTAGCTTTTGCTATTGCTGATGGCCAACTACCCTCAAATACTGGTGCTGGTTATGTGATAAGAAGAATTTTGAGACGTGCTATTCGTTACGGATTCACATTTTTAAATCAAAAAGAGCCCTTTATTTTCAAGCTGGTGCAGACCTTAAGTAAAGAAATGGGAGTTTTCTTTACTGAACTAAAAGAACAAAAGCAATTAATTACAAATGTTATTAAAGAGGAAGAGCATTCCTTTTTAAGGACTTTAGAACAAGGATTGATCTTGTTGGATGGAATAGTTCAGCAAACCAAAGGAAATGTCATTTCTGGTGAAAAAGCTTTTGAATTGTATGATACCTATGGATTCCCAAAAGACCTTACAGCACTTATTCTTTCTGAAAAAGGATTGACCTTTGATGAAAAAACATTCAATGAAGAATTAGAAAAGCAAAAGAGTCGTTCTAGAGCAGCATCAGAAGTTGAAACTGATGATTGGCATATATTAGTAGACGATAAAGATGAAGAATTTATTGGCTATGACCAATTGGAAGCGAGTGTTAAGATTACACGCTATAGAAAGGTAAGTTCTAAAAAAGATGGTGATCAATATCAGCTGGTTTTTAATTTAACGCCTTTCTACCCTGAAGGCGGTGGGCAAGTTGGCGATAAAGGTTATTTAGAAACTCCTAACGGTGACGTTATTTATATTATTGACACAAAAAAAGAGAATAATCTTATCATTCATTTTGCAGAGAACTTACCTAAAAATGTTTCTGATACTTTTAAGGTAGTTGTTGATGAAAAGCAGCGTTTTAGAACAGCTTGTAATCATACAGCAACGCATTTATTGCACCAGGCACTTCGTGAGATTTTAGGTACACATGTTGAGCAAAAAGGGTCTGCAGTGCATTCAAAATATTTACGATTTGACTTTTCGCATTTTTCTAAATTAACTTTAGACGAATTGCGAGATGTAGAGAATTTTGTCAATGCAAGAATCAATAATAAACTAGCGCTTCAAGAAGACAGGAACATTACCATGACAGAGGCTAAAAATCAAGGTGCTATGGCACTTTTTGGGGAAAAATATGGTGATACTGTACGAACAATTCGTTTTGGAAAATCTATTGAACTCTGTGGAGGTACACATGTTCAAAATACAAGCGACCTCTGGCATTTTAAAATCAGATCAGAAAGTGCTGTAGCTTCAGGAATCAGAAGAATTGAAGCCATTACTTATGACGCAGTAAAAGACTTTTATTTTGAAACGAATAGAGCCTATTTTGAGATTAAGGATTTATTCAAAAGTTCGTCAAGCCCAATAGAATCTGTAAAAGCTTTGCAACAGGAAAACACCGAGCTTAAAAAACAGTTGGAAGTTTTTATGAAAGACAAAGCTTCTTCATTAAAGAATGATTTGAAAAAAAGTGCTGAAAACATTAATGGTATTAATTTTATTGCCTCAGAGGTAAGTCTAGATCAAAGTGCCATTAAAGATCTTGCGTTTCAAATAGGTGGTGAAATGGAGAACTTATATTTTATTGCAGGGTCTACCAATAATGGTAAGGCTATGCTGACAGTTTACATTTCTAAGAACATAGCAAATGATAACTTAAATGCCGGAAAGATAGTAAGAGAACTAGGTAAACTAATTCATGGCGGCGGCGGCGGGCAACCATTTTTTGCAACTGCTGGTGGTAAAAACCCTGATGGTATTAAAGAGGCGCTTGTAAAAGCGAAAGAATATTTATCATAGTTTAATATTTGTCATTCCGCACTTGATGCGGAATCCAGATTTTTCATAAACAAACTTCTACCGAAGTCTACCTTTAATGAAGACAAAAGGTAAGAATGACATTACTATAAAATGCAGTTACAAACGCAAATACCCTTAGAACCTCAACGATATCATTCTATTAATTATGATTCTGATTTGTTGTTACTAGGTTCTTGTTTTACTGAACATATCGGGTCTAAACTCTCCTATTTTAAATTTCAAAATCTTTTAAATCCCTTTGGAATTTTATTTCACCCTAAAGCGATCGAAAACCTTATTGCGAACTCTATAAATGAGAAGCGATACACTCAAGAAGATATCTTTTTTTTGAATGAACAATGGCATTGTTTTGAGGCACATTCTAGGTTAGGTCATCCTGAAAAAGAAGTTTTACTGCAAAACCTAAATAATGGAATAGACAATACGAGTCAACAAATAAATAAGGCTACACATATAATCATTACTCTGGGAACTGCTTGGGTCTATAGACATATTGAGTCTGATACCGTTATTGCTAATTGTCATAAAGTACCGCAAAAGGAGTTTTTAAAAGAGCTGCTCACCGTTGAAGAAATCCAGCAAAGTTTAGAAGCTATTATTGCATTGATTAAGAAAGTAAATCCTAAAGTCTCTTTATTATTTACAGTGTCTCCTGTACGTCATTTAAAAGATGGTTTTACTGAAAATGCAAGAAGCAAGGCTCATTTAACTGCTGCTATACACCAAGTAGTTGAGCCGCGTAAGAATACTCATTATTTCCCTTCCTATGAGTTGATGTTAGATGAATTACGTGATTATCGTTTTTATGCTGAAGACATGATACATCCTAATCAAATCGCAATTGATTATATCTGGGAAAAATTTCAAAGTGTCTGGATTTCCCAAAGTGCCAGAAACACTATGAAAGACATTGATATAATTCAAAAAGGATTGTTACACAAGTCTTTTAATCCTAATTCTGAACTGCACCAAACTTTTTTAAATTCTTTAGAAGAAAAAATAAAATTGCTTCAAGTCAACCATCCTTATATTTCTTTTGATTAAAGAATTTTCTTTTTCATGATAAATATCAGTTTTTGAGTTGAGTTTAAATCAGAACTTTATTCAAACAAAAAAGATGATTTATTATGAAAAAAAGAACACCCATATCAACAATAATGACTAAAGATGTCATCACATTGAATACCTCAGGTGACCTAGTAAGTGCCGAGCGACTATTTAAAGAAAATAAAATCAGACATATTCCGGTTGTTGAAGGCAATCAAATTAAAGGGATGTTAAGTTATACTGATCTTTTACGCATAAGTTTTGCAGATGCTATAGAAGATGACGAAAGTGACGTTGAAACCATTGTTTATAATATGTTCACAATTGAACAAGTCATGGCTAAAAATCTTATTTCTGTTTCACCATCAGCAACAATAAAGGAAGTAGCAGAAATTTTAGCCAATCAAGAATTTCATGCATTGCCAGTAGTTGAAGAAGATGAACTAGTAGGTATTGTAACTACTACAGATCTTATAAAATATTTATTGGAACAGTTTTAAGTACAGCTTGAAGTAGGGTCAATTTTGGTTAGTAAGCTTTTTAACTAAAGGATTTGTATATAAAAAGCACATAAAGGCTAAGTAGAACAATACCATCGCGCCAGTTCAATCGTAGGCCTTTGGGTAAGAATACCAATGGAAATATTAAAAAAGATACTCCCAGCATCCAGAAAATATCATTGTTAATAAGACTCATGGCATCTGGCTTTACCTCCACAGGTAAAATCATTGAAGTAATACCCAAAACTGCTAGAATATTAAACACATTTGAGCCCACTAAATTTCCTAATGAGATGGCTTTCTCTTTCTTTAAAACGGCAATTATAGAAGCCGCCAACTCAGGTACGCTGGTCCCAACAGATACAACCGTTACACCAATAATAGCATCACTTACACCTAAATTTTTAGCCAGATCAACAGCACCGGTGATTAAAAATTCAGAACCACCCCAAAGCCCTAAACCTCCAATCACTAAAAACAAAACAACCTTATACAAAGGTAAAAGCTCATCATCTTCAGGCATTTCATCAACGACTGCGGGTTTCTGAAATCGCAATAGGTAAATCAGGAAAATAATTAGCATTGAAAACATAATAATTCCCTCATACTGCTGAATTACCAGATCTTCTGCAATAAAAAAATACAGAACTATAGAAGCAAGCATCATTACAGGCCAATTTGTTTTGTAAAAACTTCTCTCTACATCTATGCTTCCTAAAATAATGGTCACTCCTAAAACCAATCCTAAATTCGCAATATTAGAACCAATGACATTTCCTATTGCCAAACCGGTGGCACCATCTAAAGCTGATTTTATACTTACAATTAGTTCTGGAGCAGAAGTAGCAAATGATACTACCGTCATTCCTATAACAATCTTTGGAATATTTAGCTGAAGTGATAAGCCTACAGCGGCCTTTAAGAGCCAGTTGCCTCCCAAAACCAATAAAACCAAACCACCAACTATGTATAGGATGCTCATAGACTAAATTTTGGCAAATATAATTTTAAAAACATTCTTTGAAGTTGTATGAATAACCTAAAATTTAGATAAGGATAATTTAAAGCCTTAAAATCAACAAAAAGAGTAAAAAACTAACCAAATAACTCATCCTTGAATTGACCTTATTATCTAAAAAATAATAAGGTTTTTTATTCATCAAAAAAACATAGAAACGATTCAATAAAAGATGAAAAGCACAAAATATAGCCAAAAAAAGATGACTTTTCATCATTTTTATAAAAATTGATGAAAAAATGCTCTACAATTATTATAATTTGTAACCATTTAACACAATTAAAGTTACATATTGTTACATATTTCAAGAAAAATAACTTACACTTGTAGGGCTTATTTTATTTAATACTTAAAATTTGGTAGGCAATTTCATAGATTTTATATTTTTTATGTGACCAGATTTTGGAAAACTTGGTATACTGAAAAAGAATTTATTCAACAAACTAAAAAATTAACCAAAATCTCTAAAAACTATGATTCAAATTATCATTACAATTATTGCAACCTTAATTAACCTATTTTAACCGATTTATTAACCCTTAAAGCCAAAAATCATGCTAACTTTTATTGGAGCACTATTGCTTATTACCGGAATCTTATCGTTGGTATTAAAACCTATTTTAAAACCAAACAAAGTACTAGACTGGTTTACCAGAAGAAAAAGTACTCAATTTATTACTCTGGGAATTATTCTAAGCATTTTTAATGGAATATTCTTCTACGCAGAGCCAGGAACAGCCTATGCCGTTCAGTATCCTTGGGGTGGACAAAAAGCAGTTTTCCGCCAGGGAATACATACAAAAATGTGGGGAAGGTTAATACCAATTCAATTTGAAATGCCTATTAAATATGTTATTCCGAATCAAGAAGGTGGTCTGGGCGACCAAAGTAAATATGCATACGCCGACGCAGCAAGACATTGGGAATTTAATGATGCCGTTAAAGGTAAAATTGCTACATCCGTCGTAATAAGTATCAATACTGGTGATGATAAGCAATTTCTATCGGTTGCCGATAGAAATAAAACTGAAAAAAATTTAATTCGCTCACGTATCATACCTAACATAGATCAATCTATAAAAAATACTTGCAAACTAATGGCTGCACAAGATTATATTTCAGGACAAGCTGCAGATTTTGATAGATATTTTCAAGATCAACTGGAAAATGGCATGTATGTGCTTGAAGAATATGCGGCATATGAAACACCGGATGTAATTGGTGATAGCACAGTTGTAAGAACTATAGTAAATAAAGAAACACGCCAAAAGCGTTTTAGAATCAAATATAAAAATGGTGAGCCTGTTCGGGTAAAGGGCAATTCTTTAAAATCATATGGGTTAACTGTCGTTCAGGCTGTTGTTAATGAAATTGATTGGGAACCTACCTTTGACACTCGTTTACAATTGCAAAAGGAAGAGGTAGCACAAACACAACTTGAAAAACAGCAAGCAGAACGAGAATTTTATAGAGCTCAGAAAGAAAAAGCCAAGGGAGAAGCTGAAAAAGCGACTGAAAGAGCTCGCTTAGAAAAAGAACAGATACAGCAAACTATTGCCGCAGAAACACAAGCTAAAGTAGCTGAATTCAATCTAACTGAAGAAAAGAAGTTGTATGAAGTGGCTATTTTTAAAGCAAAGACTCGAAAAACCTTAGCAGATGCTCAAGCTTATGAGAATACTAAACTTGTTACTGCTGGTTTAACTCCACAAGAGCGTGCTGAATGGAATTTTAAAACTGCAGTAGGAGTTGCCGCCGAGTTAAAATCATTGAAATTACCTGCAACATATATAGAAAGTGGTAACAAATCTGCTAACATTGGTAACTTATTGGAATCTCTAATAGGTGCTGAAATAGCAAAAAAAATGGTGGCTAAAAATAAATAGAAATATATTTACTACGAACATTATAACCCTTGCAATTGCAAGGGTTATAATTTGTATTTTTACATGGTGAAAAAACAACTCTTTAAATTTTTGGCCAAATTAAATAAGGCGGTTTTACCTAGTTTTACAAAACGTGAATTAGATATTGGCAAAGCATCAAAAGTTCAGTTGGCTATTGTGGGATGGCGTGCCTTTGTTACCATGCGTGCTTTAGACTAGCAATAGTATTACTCAGTCAATCCTTTATGTATACCTCTCAATAACTATTGAGATTAGAAACAACTAATTTTTGTGCTTAATTTTGCCATTACTCTAAATTAAAATATATTTGCACCCCAATTATGACCGCGTGGCGCAATCCGCCAAAGGCGGACACGCTGAATACGAGCCCGACTTAGTCGGGGCGCATCTTATAAAGCATATGAAATATTATGTTTACGTTCTTAAAAGTATTAACTTTAATAGACATTATGTTGGATTCTCCAGAAATGTGAAAAGACGGTTACGTCAACATAATACTGGAAAAACTGTGTCTACAAAACCCTACTTACCGTGGAAGCTTCTATTCTTTGAAGAATTTGACTCGAAGGAGGCTGCTATCAAAAGAGAAAAATTTCTCAAAACAGGTAAAGGTAGAATATATATTAAATCGGCCGCGTGGCGCAACTGAATAGCGCATCTGATTACGGCTCAGAAGGTTATAGGTTTGAATCCTATCGCGGTCACGAATGAATCGAAAAAAGATTCAAAAATCTAAGCGAGCAAAATAAAAAGCTCGCTTTTTTATTTTTGTGAATGAAGGTTTTTAAATGTGAAACATTTATTTTTTTGACTCTCAAAATGGAGCTAAAAAGGATCATGAACAAAGTGAGTAATCCAAATTGAATAATTAAATCTGAAATTGTTCAGCTAAAATTGTATAAACAAAAAAAGCACCTACAAATAAGTAGGTGCTTTTAAATTTATCATGAAAAAACTTAATTCGCTAACTTTAGGGGAGAAAGGAATTAATTCGGTTGCCAAACAAACTGCCCCATGGCTTGTAGTGCTTAAGGCAGCTTGTCTTCTTAATCACAGCAATTTTCCAATCACTAAGGCAAAACCTTTAAGAGCAATAGTATCTCTTTAATTTTTTTTGGTTAATTGTTGGTTTTTATCTCAATTATAAATGTTTCTTTTTAGGGACCAATTCAGGTGGTTTACTTTATGTTTCATTTATAAAAAATGAGCTTTAATTTTTGGTATGTAAAAGAACTTTTTCTTTTTCTTTAAGTGACTATCTTGTCGCTTTTCATATATAAAACAACTGTACTTTAAAAATTCCCCCATAAAAATCTTTTTTTTTATAAAAAATTGATAATCAATATATTAAATTAACTACAGCATTAAATAAAGGTCCATTTTCTTTCCAGTTTTGCACGAAAAACAGATAATTCATTCTATTTTTTACCAAGTTTTTGCATTTATTAAGATTTATGTATTTGTTGATTTCATTCAAACGTTTCAAACAAAAAAAGCAGTCAAAATCTTGACTGCTTTTCCTTAACATAATCTATACATAAATTCTATTTAACATAGCTAGTATTTATAGCTTATAGAAGAAATGGGGTTTTAGTTGATTTTTTTATTATCAAACATTGAATTCCATTAAGAATTAAATAAAAAATCAGACTATTGAAACTACCGAGATTTAGCTACTCGTAAAGGAGTTTGTTTTGAATTGGTAAGGTTGTTTTTACTTTCAGTTTCGGCAAGCAATTCTTTACTCTTTTTAATTCTAGAAGCATCAGCTTGTATATCAAACAATACAGGTGAACTGGTTTTACAAGAAGATAAGAATAGCATTGCTATAAAAGACAGGATTCCGATCGAAACTATTAACTTATTACATCTTACTTTCATGGTTTTTACGATTATAAAGGTTAGTTTTAGTTGGCTGACTCCACTTTACTATTACTCTTTTAGCAAGTAAACAATCATCTTAACACCTAAGAAAATTGCTTAATATCTAATCGTTTACCCAAAATACTCTATACTGTTCGTTCAATTCTAAAGAGCATTTTTATTCTACCATTCTATAATAAAACAACTAAACTCAAAAAATTCCTGCCAAAACAGCTACTTGTTTATTAAATATGTGCATATTCTTGCTTCTCTCTAACAGAGATAGAAATGTGAACTCTAACCGTGTCCCAGCCCAATACCATTACAATATCACTCTTCATTTCTTTAAAATAAATTGAAAATACCTTTAACTCCTCTGCTTGTTTTGCGGGTACTTTAATTTTTGCAATATCAAATGTTGGATCATATTGAAATGCTCCTAAAACATCTAAATTAGAACTCAATAATACTTCCCATTCTTTTTCTCCGGGTATTGTATACAAAACATACGTACCCGCTTTTATTTTCTTGCCTCCGAAGTCTACATCTTGATAGAATTTAATTTCTGTAGCTTCATTAGCTCCTGTTCTCCAAACCTTGTTAAATGCAACAGTATTGCCGAAAACTTGTGCGCCATTCTTATGTGGTCTTCCATACACTATTTTTACAAGTGGTGACGTTAATTTAGTTTTTCTATAATACGCAATATCATGAGGAATATCATCTAAAGGAATGTTACCCTGTGAATTACTCTCTGTAGTAAATAAAAAGGTAAATAATAGGATAGTAATAATTGCAGAGTAGTGTGTCTTTTTCATAGCATTCTTTTTCTTTCTTACTTTTTTTGACACATCCATTTCAAAAAAGTCACTTTCTATACTTCAGTTTTCCATAAAAACAAAAAAACTGCTTCAAATGGTATTGAAGCAGCTTTTTTAAAATTGAAAAACATAGCAATTTTCCAATATCAAAATGAAACTAACTGAAACTATTTTAATCTTCTATTCTTTTCTTTTTCTTTAAACTCTCTAAATCAGCATAAAAACACCTCTTTAAAAAATTAGTACATTTGCTGAATTGTCTTAACTTATTTATACAATATTTACAGTAATTTACTGTTAATAGTTATTAATCAAAGTTTTAGACATTATAAGTTTGTATATCTAAATGTACTCTAGAAACTAATGCTTTCTGACATATAAACAACCCAAACCAAAAAATTCCCACCTTAACCAAAAAATTTATGGTAACTAGCCTTACTAATCATATTTGCGAAGAGCAATTATTCTCAAAAATATTTCGGACAAATTCTAATGACTTATTTAATTTTTTGCGTTATAAGTATGGTGATAGATTAGACCCCAGAGATAAAGTTCAAGAAGCTTTTGTTACATTGTGGAACAATTGTAAGAAGGTATCACCAGAAAAAGCAAAGTCATTTTTGTTTACTACTGCTAATAATTTAATGCTTAATGACATTAAACATCAAGCAGTAGTCTTAAAGCATAAACAGGTAGCACCTAAGAATTATACTAATGAAAATCCTGAGTTTCTTATGGAAGAGACTCAATTCATGGAAAAATACCAAAAAGCACTGGCAAAGCTTACGGAAGCGCAGCGCGTTGCTTTTCTAATGAATAAAGCAGAAGGAAAAAGACACAAAGAAATAGCCGAATTGTTGGGGATTTCAAGAAAGGCGGTTGAAAAGAGGATATATGGAGCTTTAGAAAAACTTCGTAAAGAAATAGAAGGCATTTAATTGGCAAAATAATACTAAGCTTAAAACGTTGAAGTAACAGCAATGGTAGGAAAAGTTGTACTGAAGTTGTTATATTTACAAATCGCTTCGCATGAAAAAAGAAGAATTAATACATAAATGGCTTGATTCAGCACTTTCTGACTCTGAAATGGAAGAGTTCAAAAAGTTGCCTGAATATGATTCTTATATTAAGATCGGTGAGCAAGCACCTTTGTTTAAAGATGATTCTTATGATGCTGATGCTGAATATCAGAAGTTGTCTTTAAAGCTTAAAGGAATGCAACAAGCTGATAGATCAACAAAACAAGATACTACATTTAAAAGATTCTTAAACCCTTTTTTAAAAGTTGCTGCTGCCATAGTTTTAGGTATTACTGTTCATTATTTACCTATATATGATAATATGGCAACAGTAAAAACCTTGGCTGATCAACAAACTGTTATCGAGTTACCAGATGCTTCAACGGTTTCACTAGAAAAATCATCTGCCTTAAGATTTCAGAAAAGAAATTGGGAACAAGATAGACAAGTAAAACTTGTTGGTGCAGCTCGCTTTAAAGTTGCTAAAGGTTCATCTTTTGACGTTGAAACGTGGCAAGGAAAGGTGACCGTTTTGGGTACTGATTTTAGCGTGAAACAGCGTGCTAATTTTTTTGAAATAGAATGTTTTGAGGGTGAAGTAAGCTTTACCTATAAAGGAAAAACGGTAAAGTTACCTGCGGGTAAAAAATTAAGAATATTAGATGGTAAGATTGTATCTAAACGAGATACAAGATTAGCATAACAATTTTCTCATAGAAATATCATAAAAAACCTCTTGAAATACTTCAAGAGGTTTTTTATTTACATCTATTTTATAAAATTAGGCTGCATTTTCCTTTTTGATCTGGTTCAACGCAGAACCATGCTTAAACCATTCTATTTGCCCTGCATTGTACGTATGATTTGCCAAAATAGTATCTTCCGAACCATCAGTATGTTTAGCAACTATTGTCAATGGTTTTCCTGGCGCGAATTCATGTAGGTCTACAAAATTAAACGTATCATCTTCAAGAATCTTATCGTAATCCGACTCATTCACAAAAGTCAAGCCTAGCATTCCTTGCTTTTTAAGATTCGTTTCATGAATTCTGGCAAATGACTTTACTAATACAGCCACAACACCTAAATGACGCGGCTGCATAGCCGCATGTTCACGTGAAGAACCTTCACCGTAATTATGATCTCCAACAACTATGGTTGGAACACCAGCTGCCTTATATGCCCTTTGTGTAGCAGGCACAGTACCATATTCACCAGTTAACTGGTTCTTAACATTATCTGTTTTATCATTGAACGCATTAACAGCGCCTGTTAAGGTATTATCAGATATATTATCTAAATGCCCTCTAAAACGTAACCAAGGGCCTGCCATAGAAATATGATCTGTAGTACATTTACCTTTGGCTTTTATCAACAATTTAGCACCTGTAATACTATCACCTATAGGCACGAAAGGTGTCAATAGCTGCAGGCGTTTGGAATCAGGGTTTACAACCACATCAATACCAGAACCATCTTCAGGAGGTGATACAAAACCAGCATCCTCTACGTCAAAACCTTTTGGTGGTAATTCCCAACCTGTAGGTTCATCTAATTTTACCTCTTCTCCTTTTTTATTAACGAGTGTATCGGTAACAGGATTAAAATCTAACCTTCCTGAAATAGCAATTGCAGCCACCAATTCAGGCGACGTTACAAAGGCATGGGTATTTGGGTTACCATCTGCCCTCTTCGCAAAATTTCTATTAAACGAATGTACAATGCTATTTTTTGGTGCATTTTTAGGATCACTATAACGCGCCCACTGCCCTATACAAGGTCCACAAGCATTCGTAAATATAGTAGCATCTAAATCTTCAAATTTTTGCAATAAGCCATCTCTTTCTGCAGTAAAACGTACCTGCTCAGAACCTGGGTTAATACCAAATTTAGCTTTGGTTTCTAGCCCTTTATCAATAGCCTGTTGCGCAATAGAAGCTGCTCTTGAAAGATCTTCATACGAAGAGTTTGTACAAGAACCTATCAAACCCCATTCAACTTCTAATGGCCAATCATTCGCCTGCGCTTTCTCTGTCATTTCCTTACCAGCATGTGTTGCCAAATCTGGCGTAAAAGGTCCATTTAAATGTGGTTTTAATTCAGACAGATTAATTTCAATTACTTGATCAAAATACTGCTCTGGATTGGCATATACTTCAGCATCACCAGTAAGGTGCTCTTTCACTTCATTTGCGGCATCTGCAACATCACTTCTATCAGTAGCTCTTAAGTAACGCTCCATAGATTCATCATAACCAAAAGTAGAAGTAGTTGCACCAATTTCAGCACCCATATTACAAATAGTTCCTTTACCAGTACATGACATACTCTTTGCACCTTCACCAAAATACTCAACAATGGCGCCCGTACCACCTTTTACGGTCAAAATACCAGCTACTTTTAAGATCACATCTTTTGGAGCTGTCCATCCACTTAATTTTCCTGTAAGTTTTACGCCAATAAGCTTTGGAAATTTCAACTCCCAAGGCATTCCTGCCATTACATCAACAGCATCAGCTCCACCAACACCAATAGCTACCATTCCTAATCCACCTGCATTAACCGTATGCGAATCAGTACCTATCATCATTCCTCCAGGGAACGCATAATTTTCTAGTACCACCTGGTGAATAATACCAGCTCCTGGTTTCCAAAAACCAAGACCGTACTTTTTAGAAACTGACTCAAGAAAATTAAATACCTCATTACTGGTATTTAAAGCATTTTGAAGATCCTTTTCCGCACCAATTTTGGCTTGTATTAAATGATCACAATGTGTTGTTGTTGGTACTGCTACTTTCTTCTTACCGGCCTGCATAAATTGCAGCAAAGCCATTTGTGCAGTGGCATCCTGTAAGGCTATTCTATCTGGAGCAAAATCTACATATGATTTTCCTCTTTCATACACCTGTGATGGCATTCCTTCTGTTAAATGAGAGTATAAAATCTTCTCTGAAAGCGTTAAAGGTTTGCCCGTTAATTCTCTTGCCTTTTCAATACGTTCGCCCATCCTTTTATAGGCGCTTTTTATCATATCAATATCGAATGCCATACTTAAAATTTATTGGTTAAATGAATGAAAGCAAAGTTACTCTTTTTTGAAAACTTTTTTAAAAATGCTCAAAATAAAATGTGTATTTAACACGATTAATGAGAAGTAGTTAAAACTTATACTAAATTATTACGAAAAGCATATTTCAGATCAGTAAATTTTGCTAACCTGAAAACATAAAAATTATGAAAAAACCTTATTTCAAACGATTTCGGCAGACAACCCTAAGTTCAAAAGGCGTGTACACCTAGGCTTTAGCTCATCATATTCACCAGTTTTGACTGCACATTTACCTTTATAATGCACCAAGTATGTACATTGCTCTGCTTGCTCAGGGGTATGATCACAAACATCTATTAAAGAATCAATGACGAAATCAAATGTATGTACATCATCATTGAATAAAATAATCTCATGCTTTGGCACTTCTTGCTCAAGCACATCAACTTCCTCTTGAATTTTCTCCTTTGTACTCACCAAAAACGTTTTGTACAAATTTAATAAAAAAAGAGGTACGCTTACACGCACCCCTTTACGACCCCACTTCGAACAAATGCAACTAATTCAAAAAATCTTAGTATAAAAACTGTAAGGCTGTAATATCATTGCTATTGAATTCTCCATCTTCGTTAGTACTAAAACATGCTAACATAATTGAAGTAGAATCATACCCTGTTGGTGTACCAGGAATATGAATTGCCCCCACACCCGCTGATCCTTCGTTTACATTCTGACCACAACTTTGGCGACTAAACCAGTCTGTATGACGTAAACCCACCGAATGCCCTATCTCATGCGTAATGACATGTTCAACTACATTGGTGTCAAAGCTATTCAATCCATATATCTGAACAAATTTATGAGGAAAACCACCACTAGGGAAACCTGCAGATCCTCCCGAACCAGATTGATTTGGGTTGTGATACACTACCATATCTTGTGGTTGATAATTGGTACCAAATGTTAAATTGAAACGGATGTTCAAACCCAATCTATTATAATTATTTACCGCCCATCTAAGTGCTGTGCGCTCCTTAGAAGAAAGACCAAATCCACCTCCACCAGTATAACCTATTATATCAATAGTAGAAATACTTACAAGATTATTAGTGCGATATTGTTTGGTGGTAATACCTTCTCCACTATTCATATTTAAAATTTGTTCTTCTGAAAACATCATGTCATCCTCGACTTTAAACATTTTCTGAAAGCTACCATCTGGTAGTACAAAATCAACAAGTTCAAGGTCAATTGGATTAAAATAATTTTTCTCTAACGCTTTAACTATGTTAGGATATTGCTCTTGTACAGATTGTTCTTGCACAATAACTTCATCTTCATTTTGACAAGAAACAAAAATTAAAACTGCAATTAAGGCTAAACTTTTGGTTAAAATTTTTCTCATTATATATGTATTAAGGTTAATATTTAGCGACTCTAGAGCTCCTGCTGTCCACAGGAAATAATATTAAAACTAACGATACCGTAGGGAAACCAGAATTGTTTAATCTTAAAAAATAAAATTAAAACTTGTACTAAGTTCGTGTCAATAGCGGAAATGGGTATTTTTAAAAATACCTGAAAACAGTGAGAAGGTTATTGCAAGCAATATTTAATAGCAACCCAATTATTACGCTCTATAATTTTATCAAGCTGCAAATTGTATTTTGTAGCTTCTGCATCTATAATAGGAATATCTTCTTGATAAAAGCCACTCAACAAAAGGGTTCCATCGTTATTTAAACAATTGGTATATACTTTTATATCTGAAAGCAAAATGTTTCTATTGATATTGGCGATAATAAGATCATATTTTTTATTGATCAACAATGATGCATCACCTTGAAATACTTCAATATTTGAGCACTTATTTCTTTGGCAATTTTCCAATGAATTTTCATAGCACCACTCATCAATATCTATAGCATCAATAAGCTGTGCTCCTTTCATTTCCGCGAAAATGGCTAAAATCCCAGTACCACAACCCATATCAAGTACTTTTTTACTATGCAAATCTAAATCTATGAGGTGTTGCACCATCATATGTGTAGTTTCATGATGCCCAGTACCAAAGCTCATTTTGGGTTCTATGACAATGTCATACTTCAGATTTGGATTTTCATGAAATGGTGCACGGATAGATACCAGGTTATCAACTTGAATAGGTTGAAAGTTTTTTTCCCATTCATTATTCCAATTGGTTTGAGCGATTTCTTCTTTAGTATACGAAAATGAAAATTCTGGATTTTTAAGTACAAAAATATCGTCTAATATAGCTTTATGATCTTCTGTTTTTTGAATATAAGCAGTAACTCCGTTGTCATTTTCGACAAAGCTTTCAAATCCGGCATAGCCTAATTCAGCAATTAGGATTTCGGTGGCTGATTCTTTTGGTGAAACGGTAAATTTATAAGCTAAATAAGTAGACATTTAATTTGTAATTGTCTACAAAAGTAAATGTATTAATCTAGTAATCCTTGCTCTAGAGCAGCTTTTATAATACCTACACTATTTTTAGCTCCGAGTTTACTCATAATATTCATTCTGTGTGTTTCTACCGTTTTAGGACTTATAAAGAGTTTCTCAGAAATTTCCTGTGTGGTTAACTGTTCCGAAACTGCTTGTAAAACTTCTTTTTCTCTTCGCGTTAACTTTACCAGAATAGAATTGTTGCTTTTTTTACCTATAGATTGATTTACTAATTTTTTCTCAATAGCTCTTTGCAAATACTGTCCATTATTTAATACTGATTTAAAGGCTTCTAAAAGTTCCAGACGATCAGTATTTTTTAGTAAATATCCATCTGCCCCACCTTGTAACATTCTTTTTACAAATGAAACCTCATCATAATTTGAAATCGCAATAACTTTAAGGTCTCCATTTTCCTTTTTTAATTGCTTGCATAAATCAATACCATTAATATCTGGTAGATTAATATCTAATAATAAGATATCAGGATCATCTTTTTTAATGTTTTCAACAGTTATTGCTGCGTTTTCATAGGTGCCTACAACCGCTATTTCTTTGGTATCAGCCAACATAGATTGAATACCTTGCAGCACCATAGGGTGATCATCTGTTATGGCAATTTTTATGATCATACCAAGCTTTCTGTATTGATGTCTATGATATATGATGTACCACCTTTATCAGAGTTAAAATCCAGATTACCATTTAAATATTCTATTCTAGATTGAATATTTTTTAACCCTATCCCATTACTAATGACCTCATCTTTTTTAAACCCTTTACCATTGTCTTCAACCGTAATTTGAATTATACCAGCTCTATTACTTATTTGAACATCTATTTCAGATGCTTCAGCGTGCTTTAGGCTATTATTCACTAATTCTTGTATAATTCTAAAAATAGTAGCCTCGGCTTTTTTAGAAATTGAAATTGAGTCGCCCACATGTTGAAAAGATACTTCTAAAGGATGAATTGTGTTTGCTGTACTACAGTAATCTTTTAATGCCTCAACCAAACTAAAATTTTTTAATGCCGGAGGAACTAAATTATGTGAAATGGCACGTACTTGCTCACAAGATTTATCGATCATAGTGACCACTTCATTAATGACTTTATTATTTTTCTCTAGTAACGAAGTGAGTTTATATTTTATAGCTGACAAGTCTACATTTACGCCATCATGTAATTCTTTCGCAATGCGCAAGCGCTCTTTCTCTTCTCCTTCCATTAGTGATTCAAGTGTCTTTACTTGCTGTTCTCTTTTTAAGGTTACTATTTCTTGATTTTTGCGTTTTTGACGCTGTTGGTATAAAAACCAAAGTAAAATCGAACTTATAAATAACACTAGCACAGCTCCAGTCATATAACTATATTGTGTTTTCTTTTTTTGAAGTTCTGATCCTTGTTTTTCTAATGTTAATTTTTGTTCTGCTAATTCTTTATCTTTCTTTTCTGATTGATATTTACTTTCTAACTCATTAATAACTTTAACTTTATCTGCATCAAATAAAGAATCCGTTAATTTGGAATACGTTTTATAATAATTAAGGGCATTTTTGTAATCACCTTTAGATTGATGGATTTTATATAAATTTAAAGATGCTTTTTGCTGCATGTCAAGCACATCTGATTTCACTCCCATATCTAATGCTTGACTCAAATAATACTTTGCCTTTAAAAAGTTATTTAGTTCATTATAAGAAAGCCCTAAATTTAATAATAAGTCATTTTTATAATATTCATCATTAATATTCTTACCAGCTTCTATAGCTTTTTCATAGTATGCAATCGCCTCCTTGTAGGATTTTTTATAAAAATAATATTCCCCTAAATTTCTTTCATTAAAAAAATTTAATCTTGGATAGGTTCCAATTTTTGAAATACTATCAGAAAGGTTAAAGTACTTATATGCTAATTTCTTATTTTGTTGATCTAAATATGCGCTACCTAAATTTCCATAACTAATACCTAAAAGTTCAGAATTTTCTTTTGGTAAAATAGAAATGGCCGTTTTTAAATATTTTATCTGTTTATCATTTTGGTTGAGTGTTTCAAATAATGTAGCCAAATTTATATAAGTATTTGAAATACTGAGATTATCCTTATTTAGCTCAAAGCTCTTGATGGCGCTTAAGTAATAATAAGGTACACTGTCTAGTTCTCCCTTAAATTGAAATGCATTACCAATATTAACATTTGTAATAGCTCTATCTCTGGGATTATTTGTTTTTTCACTTAATGGAAGTGCTTTTTTATAATAAAATAAAGCAGAATCATATTCAGCTAAATCGCTTTTAACAATTCCGCTATACATTGTTGATTTAAATGCTCCCACAGAATAATTGATATCCGTACTTACCTTGTAAGCTTTTCTATATACTTCAAGTGCTTTTTTGGGATTTTCGGATTCTAACCTATAAGCTTTGTCAAGCAATTTTTTAACAAGAAGTGAGTCTTGCGAAAAACTATAAATAAAACTGAGTAAACAGATTATATTTAATAATGCCTTTATCAAAGCAATTGACTTTTAAGTAAATATAATCATTCTAGCCTTAAAGTTCGAGCTTCTCTAAGTACAAAATTTCTGGTGGATTATTACTAATTCTCTCTTCTAGTTCAATTTTTGTAGCATTATTTAATACCTTTTTTACAATCCATTGTTCTACTAAATCTTTTAATCTATCCATAACTTCATAATTAGGAATATTGTCTAGATCAAAGTCCGTATCTACAATTGTATATTCTTTATTACCAATTTGATCTTGAAAAAGGTTCCATTGACCACTAGCACTAGATCTAATTTCATCTGCATCAACTTTTATATCATCTTCTTGATCAAAATAAAATATATAACCGTTGTAATCGGAAGTTTTTTCAACTTGATTTTTAAAATAGGTCACTTTCCAATATCCATTAAGCTGCTGTCTTGTTAAACTTGGCGGTGCGTCATCTAGCCTGTTGTTATCATCACTGCTACAGCCTGACATAAAAAGAACAACCATTAATACACTTAAACACTTACTTAACTTTTTCATTTTATTAGATTTTAAAGTTTATAGTTGCAAGCTACACTCGGTTATCTAAAAAAAATAAGGGCATTCACTGAACTTTAAAATTCAGGGAATACCCTTAGACGTTTTAGTATTGATTGAATTGTGAGAATTTACATTATGAATCCTCACATTTTTTTAAAACTATATTGAATTAATAATCGCCAAGAAATCTTCAGCTTTTAATGAAGCACCACCAATCAAACCACCATCAACATCCGGTTTAGAGAAAATCTCTTTAGCGTTTGCTGGCTTTACACTTCCTCCGTATAAAATTGAAACCCTATCGGCTACTTCATCATCATACTGCTCTTCAATTAAATTTCTTATAAAGGCGTGCATTTCCTGTGCTTGCTCTGGGGTGGCTGTTTCACCTGTACCAATAGCCCAAACGGGCTCATAAGCAAGTATGATCTTATCCCAATCAACAGCGTTTAAATGAAATAACGAATCTTTTAATTGGCCTTTTACTACATCAAAGTGATTATTAGACTGACGATCTTCTAACTTTTCGCCAAAACAAAAAATGACTTCCATTTTATGCTCTAAGGCTTGTTCTACTTTTTTGGTCAATAAGTGTGCATCTTCATCAAAGTATTCACGGCGTTCAGAGTGTCCTAAAATAACTACATTCAATCCAATACTCTGCAGCATATCTGCTGCTACCTCACCGGTATAAGCACCATTTTCAGCAAAATGCATGTTTTGTGCTGCCACCTCAACCTTTACATTTCTAGTCGGCGCATCTTGCACATATGGAATATTTACAAATGGAGGAGCGACAATCACTCGAGTATCTCGTGGAAGATTAGTTAAGTTATTACTTATTCCGTTTACTAAAGTTAATGATGCATCTTTAGTTAAATTCATTTTCCAGTTACCTGCAACAATTTTTTGTCTCATGTTATAAAGTTTTGGTTTGTTGTTATTTAAGTTTCACTCTAGGGTCTAACCATCCGTAAATGATATCCACAAAAATATTGATAATAATAAACATAGCGGCTATAACAATTGATGCTCCCAGCACAACAGGATAATCTTTAAAATTTAAAGCATCAATTATTTCCTTACCCAATCCATTCCAATTAAAAATATATTCAACGAATACGGCTCCTGCCAACATAGAAGCAAACCATCCGGAAATAGCAGTAATCACAGGGTTCAATGCATTTTTTAAGGCATGTTTTCTAATAATTTTATACATATTCAATCCTTTGGCCTTTGCGGTACGAATATAATCTTGACTCATTACTTCTAACAGTGAGTTTCGCATCAGCTGAATAACAACAGCTAATGGTCGAATACCTAAAACGATGGCAGGTAATAGTAAATTTTTCCAAACAATGTATTTCCCTTCACCAAAATCATCAACTTCATACAAGCTTCCCGTCATGTTTAAATTGGTATACTTATGCAGAACGAATCCGAAAAGCCAAGCAAAAATAATGGCAGAAAAAAAGGATGGTACACTCATACCAAGAGTGCTAATAACCGATATAAATCGATCAAAAAAAGTGTCTTTAAAAATAGCTGATAACACCCCAAAAATAACTCCAATGAGGATGGCAATCGTAATAGCAGAAACTGCCAACACAAATGTATTAGGAAGTGTTTCACCGATAACTGAAGCTACGCTTTTTCCATTTTTCTGAAACGATTCGCGCAAGTAGGGCCATTTAAGCGCTACAGTTTTATCGGCCATTGAGAATAGCTTTATAAAACTATATTTAGTTGGATTTAAAAAGGTATAATCTTCCTGATTATTTGAATGCAAAGACATAGGTGAAAGATCATTCAGATAGTATAAATACTGCGTAAATATTGGTTGGTCAAAGCCATATTTCTTTTTAATATTTTCTAAAGTTTCTTTATTCTCTCTTTGATCTAACATCATTTGCGCTGAATCACCAGGAGTCTTATTCAGTAGAAAAAAAATTACCGTAACAGACCCCAGAAGAGTAAGAATTCCATAAAATGATTTGTTTAAAAAATAGTTGAACAACGGCAAGTCTTTGAAGATCAAATATACTCGAATCATTTGGATTCAAAAAAAGCGTTTTTAAGACATTTCGACTGCGCTCAATGTGACAAATTACTTACCTTTGGGCAACCTTATTTCATGCAATGACCAAGCGAGAACTTGTAGACCAGATCAGAAAAAAACAATCATTTTTATGCATAGGATTGGATGTTGATCTAGAAAAAATTCCTTCTCACTTACTTGATTTAGAAGACCCAATCTTTGAATTCAATAAGCAAATCATAGATGCTACTCATCATTTAGCTGTTGCTTACAAACCTAATACTGCGTTTTATGAAGCTTATGGAATTAAGGGATGGCAAGCACTGCAAAAAACGATTGATCATTTGAATGAAAAGTATCCTGAAATTTTTACTATAGCCGATGCCAAGCGAGGCGATATTGGCAATACATCTACAAGGTATGCAAAAGCTTTTTTTGAAGATTTAAATTTTGATTCGATTACTGTTGCTCCATATATGGGAAGTGATTCCGTTGAGCCTTTCTTAGAATTTAAAGATAAGTTTACCATTATGTTAGGACTTACTTCAAATGTTGGAGGGCTCGATTTTCAAACTCTCAATATAGAAAATGAAGAGTTGTATAAAAAGGTGTTAAAAAAATCGCTTGAATGGAAAAATGCTCATCAATTGATGTATGTAGTTGGTGCCACACGACCCGAGTATTTTGCTGAAATCCGCAAAATTATTCCTGATCATTTTTTATTAGTGCCTGGTGTTGGTGCTCAAGGGGGTAAGCTGGAGGATGTTTGCAAATATGGTCTAAATGAAGATATAGGATTGTTGGTCAATTCTTCTAGAGGAATCATTTATGCTTCTAACCAGAAAGATTTTGCCGAAAAGGCTCAAGAAAAAGCATTGGAATTGCAGCAGGAGATGAAAACCTACTTAAAATAAAAAGCCAGAGTAGTGGACACTCTGGCTTTTCTAATTAATTCAAAATAATTACATACACTTTAAGGTAATTTTAATTCAAATAATCATACCCTGAAAACAAAGTCAGTGTAATTACAGTGCTAAAGTATATTAATAAACCCTACACAAATTAGACAAAGATTCAAACTGGTCTTTTTTTGATTTAAAAGAACAAATCTCATGTTTTAAGGGTTTTGATCAGTGACGTTTATGTTTGGGTTGGAATTTAGTTCGCCTTCTGGTATTTGCATCCTAAAGAAGTCACCTTCAACTGCAATATCTACAAGCCCAAAACTCATATGATTACTTCCAGCACCTGTTCTATCTAGCGGCTTTTTCAATCGTTTAAGATCGAACCATGAAACACCTTCACCCCATAATTCAATTCTTCTTTGCAAATATATTTCTTCAACCAAATCATTACCTGTATTTGAAGATCTAACATAACCTGGATCTCTATTACTAACTAATTCGAAAAGTACATCAGCAGCTGTACCATCACCTAATCTAGCCTTCGCCTCAGCTTCAATAAGATACATTTCAGCGGACCTCATATATGAATAATCTCCTTCAAAAGCTCCACTTTCATCGATAAACTTTAAATTCGTATAGCTCGGAAAATTTGTTGTATTATTACTAGGATCTACCCATGCAGCTTTTCTTAAATCACTATCGGGAATTTGAGCATATAATCTTGCATCTATAAGTTTATAACCTCCAAACAGTCCCCCATATCCCCCTGCGGTGCTATCAAAATGAGAAAAAAATGAGATAAATACTGACGATGATTGATTATCTATATCCGCTCCCCACATCCATTCAGTGTTATTTATGTTATCAAAACCATCAGTAGCCCAAGAATCACCAGACATAAGACCATATGAAGCTCGAGCTTCAGCAGCATTATTGGCAGCAAGTTGCCAATTACCAGTTTCCAGATACACTTTCGCTAAAAATCCATTTACAACACTTTTATCTATTTGTTGTTTGCTATCTCTTGTAAATCCATCTAATAGAACTGCTGCTTCCTCTAAATCCGGGATTATTTGATCATATACATCTTGTATTGTGCCTCTAGGTTTTCCCTCTAAATCTATCCTGTCTGGAATAGGTACACCAGGGTCACTTTCATTACCAATATACGTATGAGAATATACCCTCACCAAATTAAATAATGAAAAGCTCTTAATAGCTAATGCTTGCCCCAAAAGCGCATCTTGCTCAGCAGTTCTAGTTTCTATTGGTTCTAGAGCATTTATAACACTATTAGCATCTGCTATAGCTGAATAATAAGTATTCCATATGATATTAGTTCTACTACTTGTTTGCTGTCTTCCGTTATAATTATAAATAAAAATGTACCAATTAAAATTGTTTAAAATAACATCTTGACCTAGCATATCTACAATAGCCATAATACCTTTTTGACCATAATCAATATCTACGCGAGCGGGGTTACCAATTCCTGTAGATCTTAAATTTGCATAAATACCATTTACAATGGCCAATGTAGCTGCAGGCGTTGCAGCAACTTGCTCAGCCGAAATAGATCTTGCCGGTTCAGTATCAAGAAAATCTTGCTCACAACTGGATAAGGCGAAAACTCCTATAAGGGCAGATAAAATAAAACATTTATATTTTGTCATAACTTTAAAAATTAATTGTTAAACCAAGTGATGTAGTTCGAGATAAACCAAATTCATTCAAGGCATTACCCGTTACACTTAAACGAGGATCATATCCTTGTCTAGCTTTGCTCCATAAATAAAGATTACTACCTGTGGCATAAATTCTTGCAGAAGCCAAACCAAATTTATCTGTCACTTTTTTACTGAATGAATATGATAGAGTAACATTCTGTAAATTCAAATAAGTCGCATCTACTAAAAAGAAAGAAGATGTGCCTGCCTGATTAACGTCTGTTGCATCAAGTCTTGGTATTGATGCAGTTGTGTTTTCAGGAGTCCAAGAATTAAAAACATCTCTATGAAAATTATTTCCAGCCGAAGTAGTCCCCAATAAGTTTTGATAAATACCGTCGTATCCATAACCTCCTATTTGATAAGCTAAATTAACTCCTAAGGAGATATTCTTATAGGAAAAATTAGTTGTAACACCACCATATAAATCTGGTATTGCTGATTTTCCAATAAAATATTCCGTTGCATTTACTCGATTATTTGTTGTCTGTCTTTCTCCGGTTGGATTACCATTAGCATCCAACACGTCTATATACCACAAACCGTCACCATTTGTTTCGTCTATACCAGCAAATTCTCTTAAAAAGTAATCGAATCTTGACTTACCCTCTTGCAATCTAAAGCGCCCATCATCAATAAATGGTTCAGGTAGTTTAGTAATTTCATTCTTATAATGTGTTGCATTTATATTCATTGACCAAACAAAATCATTACTTCTAATAATATCTCCTCCTAATTCTATCTCAAAACCTCTATTTTCCATATCTCCAACATTTTCTGGTTTTGTTCCTACACCATCAGATTGTGCCAAGGGATTAAAAAATAGTAAGTCTTCAACCTCTCTTTTAAAATATTCAGCATTTAAAGAAACTCTATTATTGAATAGACTAATTTCAAAACCAGCATTAATATTAGTTGAAGTTTCCCAGACAAGGTCTTGATTACCCAATTGAAAGAATGTAATACCAGGCACATTATTTCCAGCGTTTACAATATCAAACTGATCGGTATATGCATAGTAATTCCTATTATCAAGATCTCCTACTATAATCCTATTGTCCTCATATAAAATAGCATCATTACCCTGTTGCCCAATACTTGCCTTCAGTCTTAAGTTGTTTATCCAAGGAACATTGAAGAAATTTTCTTTATTTAATGACCAGGCGGCACCTAAGCCATAAAAATTACCCCATCTATTATCTGGATGAAACACTGAGGAGCCATCTCTTCTAAAACTGGCATTAAAAAAGTATTTATCATCATAATTGTATGTCAACCTAGATAAGTACCCTTCAACTGTGTAATCTTTTTCATAGCCTGTTAAAAACTGATTATTCACACCATTATCTAGAACGGCCAAACCATCAATAACAGTTTCAGTAACCTGACCCGCTAATAATCTAAAATGGTAATCATTACTTTCATGACCAAGCAAAACAGAAATACTATGCTTTCCAAAATCTTTATTCCAATTTAATAATTGCTGATGCGCTATGGTTATACCTCTATTAGAACGCGTTGTAATTCTACCATTAAATTGAGCTGCATCACCACCAATAGGTGTTGCAAACTGGGTTATATTCGCATTAGTGACATCTACGGATAAATTATAGGTAAACTCAAAATCTTTTAAGAATTTAATTGAGGCATTCAACCTACCACTTAGGTTATCTGATATATTATCATCAATATCTAAAAGACTTGTGGCAACCGGATTTGAATTGGATGTGAATGCTGGTCTGACACCAATTGCGCCGAATGCACCCGTTCCAAAATCAAAAATTGCATTGCCATTGTTATCTCTTATAATATTGCCTTGAGCATCCCTGCTAAAAACTGGATAAACTGGAGCCGTACCTCTCGCCCAACCTGCAATATTACTGACACTATTAGAACCAAATCTATTTAAAGGGTCATCTGATAGGGTATGAGCATAATTTATACTCCCTCCTATCTTTAGCCATTTAGTTGGTCTAAAATCTGAAGTAAGTCTTGCTGTTGTTCTTTCAAACCCCGAATTAATTATTATACTCTCATCACTTAAGTTTCCTAAAGAGAAAAACGTACTCAAAAGATCATTCTGGTATCTAAGACTTACATAATTCTCTCTTCTAAAACCAGTTCTATACGACTCGTCAATCCAACTATCTTGGTATAACAAATTTGCGTTAGAGTTAATTAGTCCAGTATTTGGATCTATCAACTGAGCATCCGGAATATCGTAACTATTATATCCTATTGCCAACGGTCCACCAGTAATTAAGCCCGTTGCGGCCTGTTGGGCTGCGTCGGCAGGAGTTGAACCTGTATCTATTAGGCCAATTCTCACTCTTTCAAACACGGCTTCATAATATTCTGCTGCACCTGTTATAATATTGTATTCTGGCACAGCCCTAGTATTGAAACCAAATTTGGAATCTATAGTTACCTCCAATTTATCGGTAGCACCCTTTTTTGTAGTAATTATTATAACACCATTCGCACCTCTACTACCATAAAGTGCATTGGCAGAGGCATCTTTTAAAAAAGTTAAAGACTCAATATCTTGGGGGTTAATCGAGTTTAAATTACCATTAAAAACTACACCATCAACAACATATAAAGGTGCGTTAGATGAGTTTATAGAACCAATTCCTCTAAACCTAACCGAAGGATCTGCTCCAGGTGCACCTGATTGATTTATTATTTGAACTCCAGACACCTGACCAACAAGCCCTTGAACAACAGAGGCCGAAGGAATCTCAGAAAGTTGTTCTGTTTTTAGAGTTGTAACAGAACCTGTTATTTCTTCCTTTTTCTGAGTACCATAAGCCACAACTACAACTTCTTCAAGTAAATTGTTAGCTTGTAATACAACATTTATTACATTAGCTGAACCGATGACTTTTTCCTGAGTCGCCATACCAA
The DNA here is from genome assembly GCF_056591715.1 of Maritimimonas sp. 2405UD52-3. Taxonomy (NCBI): domain Bacteria; kingdom Pseudomonadati; phylum Bacteroidota; class Flavobacteriia; order Flavobacteriales; family Flavobacteriaceae; genus Maritimimonas; species Maritimimonas sp. 2405UD52-3. The sequence goes on along the minus strand of NZ_JBWQOL010000001.1, from coordinate 613,128 downwards.
CAAAGCTAAACACCAAAACATCTCCAGTGTTAGTTTTAATAGAATATTTGCCGTCAAAATCGGTTTCCGTACCAGTATTTGTTCCTTTAATAAGAATACTAACGCCTGGCAATGGTCCTGTTTCATCTGAAACCGTACCCGTAATTGTCCTTTCTTGAGCATGTAACGTAAAAATTGTCAACATGAAAAGAAAGAAACATAAAAAGTAACTTTTACATTTCATTTATAGAATATTTAAATTAGTTATCGCGCTAAAGTATTGAGGTTTAAAAGCAACGGCACTTATTTAGAAGTAGATGGCCAATAATTTGAATTGAGATGTATTATATTATTGGCGAATGAAAATTATGTTAATATCAATTTATTGAGGTCGAAATATTCCATTATTAATCACACCATTTATATCTTCGGTGTTGCCAATTTTTTCTAAGGGATTACTATTTAAAACTATTAGATTTGCTTTTCTTCCAATGGCATAAGGATCCTCTCTTTTCTTATTTTCAAAATATTTGATGGGATTAATCGTAACACATTGCATAATTTTTAAATTATTGAAGCCAGCTTCACTAAGCAATTGCATCTCTCGGTGTATGGCTTCTCCTGGATCCATGGTCTCAAGACCAGTATCGGTAGAAACAAATAATAGCACATCTTTATCGGCTAATCTCTTGGTATAACTAAGATATCTCTTGAACAACACCTCTCTCATAGGCCTTTGCTGTTCTCATTGGAATCCAGAATCGTTTTACGCTATTACTGCCGGCAGCACGTTGATTTCTCCCTTCATAGTTTACTCCACCTTTGGCTTGTTTTACTCTAATTTTTTTCCAATCAACTTCTAATTCTTCTGCAACTAACATCGGTAGAGATGTTAGAACTCCTTGCTCTATTTCAGGTACTGGATTTAATATTTCAACAAAGCTATTGGTATCTATACTTAAGTACCTGTTAAATTTTATTTGGATACCAATTTTTTTAGTTTTACTACTATTACAAGAAATATTCAACCCAATTACTAAACTTCCGGTCGTTAAAGAGGTTAATTTTAAAAAATTCCTTCTTTCCATTGGTTTAAATTCTTTTTTAGTGGTTCTTATCTTCAATATTTTGTCCTAAAAATAAAAAAGCCACGATAAGGTTAATTAATTCAAATAACCTCACTCTGAAAACAAAGTTTTGGTGAAAATTAACAGCACATGTAATTTTATGAAGTAAAAATCCTAATAATTATAAATGCCAAGAAAAAGACTAGGATGACTCCCATAATCTTAGACAGTCCATTTTTCAATAATAATTGGCCAATACATTTTTTAATTTTATTCTTTTTTGTTGATGTTTTCAATTTTACAGATCTCATAGTTTCCATTTCGAAAACAGGTAAATATCAAAGTGTTATCATCATATGACCAACTTGGTAACGTATCACCAAATTCGTTCTTTGTAACGCGCCAATTTTTACTTCCATCAGCATTCATTATATACAGCTCAGGTCTCGTTTTACTCATCGATCTTACATAAGCAATGTGAGTGCCATCATTTGAAAATGAAGGGCAAAAACTATGCTTAGACCCATTGGTTAACCTTACGATTTCAGAAGTTTTAGTATCAATTTTGTAAATTTCATCTGTTTTATTCTGCGTTTCGAACCGAGAATGAAAAACAATATTTCGGTTATCCCTAGACCAATTAGGGTAAAAAGTTCTTTTATTAAAATCTGTGAGTCTCGTGAGTTTTTTATTTAAGAATGAGTAAATATACAAGTCAGCATTTTCACCAGACAGCCTTCTATTAAAAACAAGATATTCTCCATTAGGAGCATATTTAGCAAAAATTAAATCTCCATTTTTAAAAGGCATTACCACTTTCTTTTCTTTATTTGTTAATAAGTTGAACTCAAATAATTCTATTCTTTTTTTTCTATTGGACTCATAAATAATCTTATTGCCACTAGGGTGACATGTAGGTCTTCTATTTTCATATTCGTTATTGGTGATTTGCTTTACATTGCTGCCATCTTGATTCATAGTATATACTTGCCAACCATTTTCTCTTTTCGACTCAAAAATAATTTGATCATTGTTTTGTGAATAGCTAGCATATCTATCTTCAAACGTATTGTTCGTTATTAATTGAACATTGTTCTCATTTTGAGCATAATGTAAACAACTAGTAAACAGACCAATAAATGCAATTAGAAACTTAAATCTATACATTTTCTTAACATTCCGTGTTTCCCCCATTTTCCCATAACTCAACTGTACGTTTAATAAATTCTTCTAAGCCACTCTCTGATATATTTGCCGTCTTTTTAATTCTAATACATCCTTTACCTAAATTGAAATTATGGAGTAATTCTCTGGCGTTTTGGACTTTGTTTATGTTTCCAACATATAGACTCACATAATCTTGCTGCGCATTAAGATGAAAAACACTTTTATCTCCATCTGAATAAGAGAGCATCTTATATTCAATTCCTTCCTTTAAGTAAGGGGCTATTTTTTTTATAATCTCTCTAACTTCAGTAAGTTTTATCTTACGCCAATCCTTTTTTAATGTATCAAAATACTCAGATGAACTATTAACATTATATTGCATAATTCTCTATTTTCAATTCTCACATTATTCTGCTTTAATATAATTTGCATCTCCGAATTTGGAATATTGTCCATTTCTTAATACAAAATCTTCTACAGTAAAATTTTCATTATTTAGCGTATAGACTGTCTTACCCTGTTCTAATTTTTCATTACCCCAAAAGACGGTCATGGTATTTTCTTCTAATACCAATTTTAGGGGTAACATGATACCACGAGAATCAAACCAATAGCCTTTACTTATTCTTAGATCATAGTATCCATGAGCATTCATTAGCTGTTCTTTCCCATTTCTATCTTTAAATCTATTTTGAAAGTTCATTTTCAAGAATTTACCATCTAAGACTTTTTCCCACTGCATTGAAAACTGGGCTTTATTTTTCATTAGGGTTCCGGTTCCTTTCCAGACGCCAAGTATTTTTTTTATAACTTTTCGTTTTTGATTAATTGCTAGAGTATCAACAATAAAATCTTTATTCGAAAGCTCAGGATTTAGATGTACTTTCTCTATAGTATATTGGATCCATAAAGCATTGTTTTTGTAAAGGTCAAGTTTCATTGGAAATAGCACATTATTTACCTTTTGGTATGACCCTAGAATACTCTTGAATAATGTTCCTTCATGTTTCTTCTCCTTAGAATACTCCTCAATAATTTCAAGCAGGTTGCTTGCCTTGTTTATATAATACCATTGCACATCTTTTTGTGATTTTTTTAAGGCGAATTTCCAATATGGTTTTTCGCTTATTAGGGTATCATTTAGTTGCTCTAATTGATAATTTTTTTCCTTATAAAAAATAAGTTCGTCGTAAAAATCTGGTTCTTCTCTCATTTCAACCTGCATATCCTTAGGCATTGACCTTACAATTTCATTCTCTAAAATACTGCCACTATTACCATTGTAGATTAAACTTCTTTTCATATTTGGAAAGTTGAATACAATTCTATACTTATCTGGTTTCAACATATAGTGCTGCACCTTCGCACTTCTTGAACCTGATGTACCCGTCATATCTAGCATAAATGAACGAATCTTGGTCCAATTGTCTCTACCGCCAATTTTATTGACATACGACGCTATTATAGCATCCGAAGTTGATTGTGCAACGGTAAATACTGGCAATAAAAGAAATAGAATAATAGAATTTCTCATGAAAGTTATTTTTGAATACCGGCTAATGCTCTTATTTTAATATTGACATCCTTTCCTATAAAGAGCGATCCGTTATCCATGATCTTATTAAATTTTATTCCATAATCGGTTCTATCTATTGTAAAGTCAGCTTTAATACCGATAGTAGTATTTTTTGTTGGATCTTGAAAAGGCCCCATAACAATTATTGGAAATGATACCTCATTCGTTATTCCACGAATGGTGAGCTCTCCTTCCATGATAAATTTCTCACGATTCTTCGACACCTTGGTAGATTTAAATTTGATATCGGGGTATGCCTCTGTATCTAACCAAATTTTATCATTTAAATGACTATCTCTTAATCTATGACCTGTATCCAGGCTTTTCGCTTTGATGATCATGTCCACTTTTAAAGAAGAGATATCGTTTCTATTCATGATAATATCTCCTTCGAATTCTTTAAACTGACCTATTACTTCACCAACCATAAAGCGTTCTACCCCAAATTGAATAAAAGTATGTCCTTTATCAATTTCATAGATGCTTTTATCTGAGCTAAAATTCAAGAAAAGAGCTGTTAGAAAAAAAAATGCCATCATATATTTTGCAGTTCTCATAAGTAAAATTTTTGCGTTTGGTTAAAAATATTTTATAACCAGTGATAATGCCTTAAGATTTTCTTAAATGATTTGAAGAACATATAGTATGATTTGAATGAATTAAAAAATGCATTAACCTATTCAATAAATAGAATCAAGCAATTTCTTTATATATAAAAAAAGCCAGAATTATTATTCTGGCTTCTAGTAAACATGAAAATTACTTCAATTTTACTCGTTGCAAAGATTCAGACCGATCACACCATTAGCTGGTGCTGATTCTTCTCCAACTAGGTTACCACTTGGGGCGGTAATTGTAAATGACACTTCTTCATTAAATCCACCTGCTGTATAAGTGAATTCCAAAGATTCTGTGCCATCTGGCACATTTACTATCTGCGAGCCACTAGACCCACCATCTAAGGTATAATCAGTACTTACTCCGTCAATCGTCACCGTAATGAATCCTCCATTCCAACCATCGCCAAAACTATCCCTCAAGTCTATTACCCAATCTCCTGTTGGTGGCGGTGGAAAACAAAGTACACTCGATGTGTAACTAAATGGTGAACTAAAAAAAGAACCTCCGGTTACAGTACCTGAAGCATCATTTGTAAAGATTCGACCATCGGTTAACACTAATTCTATCCTAAACGTAAACGTATCTCCCCCATCTAAATTATCTATGTCTACTTCAGTAAAACTTAAGGCATCAGCAAAACTCATAGTTAGATTAGCACTAGGAAAACCATTTGGCCCAATCTCTGAAAAACCACTAGCAGGCACTGTCTTTACGGGTCCTACTTCATTCGTTGAATAATCAACGGCATCATCTTCAACAGTCAGATCATTAAATTGGGCGAAAATTCGAACTTCAGAAACAAGGTTTTCATTTTGAGGGCCTTGAGCTTCAACAGTCACAAACCACAATGATGAAGTATCAAATAAATTAAAGCTCGTATTTGTATTTTCAGTCAATACAGTTCTTAAAATAACACCTCTATCAACGTTGTCAAGAAGGAGCGAAATAGTTTTATCATCTTCACTACATGAAGAGATCGTCAAGCAGCTGATAACAAGTAAAAATAAAAATTTAATTTTTTTCATGATTCTTAATTTGATTTATTAATTAGCTACCGGAGCACTGGGGTTCGTATCCCAAAACACAGGAACAGTTTGATCAGGTTTTTGTGTAATATTGGAATTAGTATTTACCGCGTTCGAAGGATAAAAAAGAGAACGGATAAAAACGCCAGGATTTGGGTCTAAACTAGGCTGTAATGTTGTTGGAAACCCAGTTCTTCTATAGAAATTATAAGACTCAACACCATTGGCGTATGCGGTAATGAATAGTTGCTCTCCTAAGATATCCCATTTACCAGTATCATTAGCAGCGTCAAAGGCAGCATCAACTCCATTTAAATAGGTAGTAACATCATCCGTCGATGGTTCAAATGAAAGATCAGCACCAGAATCTACAGCTGCAAACGTTTGTACCTTTGCAATTTGTTTGGTAATACCTGCAATCATAAAATCTTTAGCGTCGGCTGTATTTCCAGCCACCATTGCTAATTCAGCTTGCATAAAATCTACCCAAGCAGCAGTTAAGATAGGCGTGATACCAGCGCCAGCGCCGCCGGCTCCTACAGTTATACCTGCAAAGGAATCATCATCAAATTTACCACCGGCGGGATACACACCGAATGTTGTCCTTAATAGCCCGTCAGGTGGAGTACCATCATCATCATGATGGTCTCTTCCCCAATATCCGTTTGACAACCAACAAAATGTAAACCCTCCATCTATATAGTGTTGAGGTGGTGTCTGTAAAGAACATTGTAGTGTTTCTTCATCAGGGGCCGCCTCAGCTCCTGGGGTTGCAGCATTTTGCCTGTAGAAATAATATCGAATTCTAGGATCGTCAGTTGTATCCATCAAATTCATTAACCAATTAGCCATATAATCAGTAGCACCAGTAGTTAGATAATTAATACCATAACGAGGGTGTCTTGTATCTGGTGCTGATGGACTACTTGCAGGCCATTTGTATTCAAAATCATCTGCTGAGTCTTGAATATAATTGCCCGAATCTAAAATTACTTGAATACTTGTTATTGCCATTGGATCTACCAACCTTCTTTGATTGTATAAACGCATCTTTAACGTATTGGCTGCATTTATCCATTTATCATAATCGTTACCATAGAAAAAATCGACTGCCGGTTCTGTAACAGGTGTAGTTTCAAAATTTGCTATAGCTACATCTAATAAAGTCAAAGCTGCATCATAAATTGATGCTCCATCATCTAATTTAGGATTTAGGTTCTCCCCTCCAAAAGTAGCTTCTGTATATGGAATATCTCCGTAAAAATCTACCATTGCTGTAATCAAATAAGCCTCGATAAATTGTGCAATTCCAATATGGTGTGTTTGATCAGCAGCTTCAGCTAGGGGAATCATAGATCTAATATCACTGAGTACACCTAAATATACATTAGTCCATTCGTCGTCACTATCACTACCTTGATAATTAGTACTATATTGCTTACTTGCTCTTAATGTAACTAACCTTGTTAGTTGCATACCAAATAAGGATAAGCCATCACCATTTGTTCTACCACCACTTTCCCAATTATCACTATTATCAAAATCTGCATCACCCTCTAATTGTCTTACAAAATCTTCTTGAATAGAATTTAAAAAGAAGTCAACGTTGGCCTGATTTGGAGTTAAAAAGTTTGGGTTCTCAGTAAGATCTAACTCAGTAGTCTCACAAGATGAAAATACCAAAGCAAACCCAAATACAATTGATGTAATATATTTATTTATATTTTTCATTGTTCTTTTATTTTTTCGTTAAAATGTTGCCTTTACGCTCATACCATATCTTCTGGAACTAGGTCCATTTATAAAATCAAAGCCAAAACCATTACCTACTCCGGTGCCTGAAGTATTAGGGTCAAAATTTGGGCTTTTTGGAGTATTGATTGCGTCAAACCATAAATTGTTTCCCGAAATTGTAAACGTTAAAGAACCAAAAGGAGTTCTATCTAAAAACTTATTAGGCATCTTATAAGAAAGTGAAGCTTCTTGTAAGCGTATTACAGTAGCATCATAAACTTGTAATTCACTTGGGCCGTTCAAAACATTACTAAAATAAAAGTCTGAGTTGTTTATTTGTACCGTATTAGGGTTGCCATTTACATCTACCCCGGGAATGATGTAAGTGTTTTCTCTATCAACAGTTTCTTGTGCTAATCCTCTACCTAAGAGTGTAGCAATTGTTGAAGAGTATATGTCACCGCCTTGTGTATAATTCCATTGAAAACCTAGTGTGAAATTTTTGTAAGAAATAGTGTTCCTAACATTCATTACCCAATCCGGATTGGGATCACCAATAATACCATCATTAGGGTCCTGAACATAAAATCCATCTGATCCAATCACAGGATTTCCGTTGGTATCTCTTTGAATTTGACCTCCAAAGATTACACCTAACGGTTCACCTTCAATAGCTGCATTACCAAGATTACTGAAACCAGAATATACTACCAAATCTGTATCTAAACCAAGATCTATTACTTCAGATTTGTAAGTTGTAAAGTTTATATTAGTATTCCAATTTAGACTATTATTATTGCTTTTAATCCAATTAATACCTAAATCAATTTCTAAGCCTTTAGTCTCTGTTTCTCCAATATTAGTTCTAATTGAAGAGAATCCTGTAGCCGGGTCTAAAGGTCTATTAATTATTAAATCTTCTGTAGATCTTAAATAAGCTGAAAGATCTAAGGTTATTTTATTTTTCCATAATCTCGCCTCAATACCCGCTTCAATTTCAGTGAGTAATTCTGGTTTTAAATCCGGATTACCCAAAATTGAACCTGTTGTATTAGATACCACATTTGAGGTAGAGCTATCTTGGCTATCTTGAGTATCTAAGAATAATGTATTTGCTATTGGGAATCCGAGATCACCAAAATTTGCTGAGGTGCCATAACCTGCTCTTAATTTGATATAGTTTACATTTTCACTTCTAAGTCCTTCTAGAGCTTGCGTAGGTATAAATGAAATACTTGCACTTGGATAGAAGATAGATCGATTATCTTTTGAAAAATTAGACACCCAATCATTTCTTCCCGATAATGTTAAGAATAAATAATTTTTGAGGTCCAATTCAGCCTGTGCATATAAACCCACAATATTTCTTTCAAAGAAAGATTGAATTTCGTTTTGATTTGCAAAATTGAAGTGGCGTAATACTCCAAACACTTGTTGACCATCGCTAGCAACACCATTCTGATCAAACACTTCTCTTCTAGTTGTTGCTCCTAAATTGAAAGTTACACCGATATTATCAATTATCTCATAATTTCCTGTAAGAGTCAAGTTGTGATCCCAAATGGTATTCTTATTATTCCAAGTCTCATAAAATCCAGAATCTGACCTCACAAAACCTGTAATACCCCCTCTATTCTGGAAGTTTGTATTATTCTCATTATATACATCAACTCCAGCCCTATATAATAAATTCAGTTTATCACTTAACTCATACTGTAATGCAACATTGCCAAATACACGATTTGTTTCTTGGCTTGACTCTGCATTATTTAATGTCCACAATGGATGTTGAATACTATTATTTTGACGATAGTAAACACTTTGACCAGTTAATGGGTTTTGAAAAGGTAAACCTAAAACATCTACGCTACGCGGAGTAAACCAAAGATGTCCAAAAATTGAAGACCCTGTTCCTGTTGAACCATCCCCTTGACTTAGGGCTACGGGAGGTGACACAAAATCGGTGAGTGCAAAATTTAAAGTACCACTAACAGTGAACTTATTTGATAATTTAGCACGCCCACCAATGCCCAATGTATTTCTTCTTAACTTATTATTAGGTGTAAAACCTTGATCGTCTAGATAACCATAATTTACATTATAAGATACATTACCATCATTCGAAGCACCACGAATATTGAAGGAAACGTTTGCAGCTGTACCCGTATTAAAAAAATCTTCAACACTATTATAGGGCCGCCACTCATACAATTCATTCGCAAATTCAGGAAAAGCTGCAGGAATACCTGTTGAGGCATTTGCTGTAGAAAAAGGATGCTGAAGAAACCCAGGAGTACCTGAATCAACACCGTTAATAGCATCTTGATTACCCCAACCTGCAGCACCCTCTTCTCGAAATGCCGGCCCCCAGTTGCTAAAAAACCATCCGAAATTCTGATCAAACCCATTACCATATTCGTCTTGATAATCTGGTAAAGATGCTATTTCATTAAAGAAAAAAGAAGAAGTTATGGTAATTTCGGTCTTCTTCTTCACATTACCAGATGCCCCAGCTTTGGTAGTAATTAAAATGACCCCATTTCTACCTGCAGACCCATATAATGTTGCAGCGGCTAACCCCTTCAATACACTAACGCTTTCAATTGAATTTGGGTCAAGGTCTAAAAATCTACTTGAGCCATTATTACCATTAATGAAATCTTGTCTGTCACCACCTCTACCAGCAGAGTTAGTATCTGTACTAAATGGCACACCATCAACAATAAATAATGCCTGATTACTAGAGCTAAAAGAATTTTGCCCTCTAATTACAATATTCGTACCTGAACCTGAAAGCCCACTTTGCTGTATTATCTGTACACCAGCTGATTTACCATTTAACACCCGAGCGACATCCCCCTCTGCTCTTTGCTCAAGTTGATCTGATTTCACTTCGGTCACGGCATATCCTAAAGATTTTTTCGCTCTTTTAATACCCTGGGCCGTTACAACCACTTCATCAAGTACATTGCCAGATTCTAAAACAACATTAATTGTATTAGATGACCCTACGACCTGTTCCTGAGTAGTCATTCCGACAAAACTAAACACCAGTATATCACCTTCGTTAGCAATAATAGAATACTTACCGTCAAAATTTGTTTCAGTTCCAGAAGTAGTTCCTTTAATCACAATACTGACCCCAGGTAAAGGACCGGAATTATCTGTAACAATACCCCTGATAGCTTTTTCCTGCGCAAACGATTCAAAAAATGACATGAAAACCATTAGAATCGTTATAGTTGCACTTATTCGCTTCATAAATAAATATTTAAATTAGTTTATAGTATGGAGCTAAAGTATCAAGCTTTTAAGGTCAATTATTTAAGTGTGAAGCGACTTGCTTTTTTCATGATGTAAAAACATTAATTTTTGATATTAAAAATTCATTTTAGACATATCATTAACTATCCTACTCTTTTAAAAACAAAAAGTTTTAAAGAATTAGAATATAAAGAACTAAAAATGTATTTTTTTGAATTGAAATATATTTATATTGAATTAAAATGTTAAAATTTTGATTTAAATATTTAACACTCAAAATAAGTTTCATTTGAAAATAACGATATTTCAAATCTTTAATAAACTGCTTTAGAATGTTATGAAAATTTCAACACTAATAATTGATGATGAATCTTTAGCAAGACAGCGGATAAAAAATTTGTTGCAAGAAGTGCATGAAATTGATGTTATCGATGAATGCCAAAATGGGAAACAAGCTGTATCAACAATTAATTCTGTTAATCCACAATTAATATTTCTCGATATTCAAATGAAAGATATGACTGGGTTTAATGTTTTAGAAAAAATTTCTGTAAAGGAAAAACCAGTTATAATATTTGTTACAGCCTTTGATGAGTATGCACTAAAAGCTTTTGATTTTTTTGCTTTTGATTACTTATTAAAACCATATAAAGATGATCGTTTCTATTCATCAACTAATAAGGCTATTGAAATAATAAAAAAGAAACATTCTTATAGTTTTGAAAATAAATTGAAAGAACTAATGGATTTTATTAGAAATCCTAAAGAAAGAAATGAACCAAATAGTGAAAGATTACCAATTAAACTAGGTAATAAAGTTTCATTTATTGATACTAAACATATTAAATATATACTAGCTTCAGGCTACTATGCTGAAATTTATACTAATAGTAAAAAACATTTGCTGCGTGAACCCCTACGCAATCTTATCGAAGGGTTAAATCCAAATAATTTTATTAGAATTCATAGGTCAACTATTATAAATATCAAAGAAGTAAATGAAGTGATTAGCTCAAATTATGGTGAATTAGATGTGAAAATGAATGATAATGAGCAATTTAGAATAAGTAAAAGTTATAAAAAAGACTTTCTAAATAAAATGGGTATCTAAAATGAAAAAGTATTTAGATTTCAAATTGTTGAAAATTCTTGGTCTTGTTTATGCTTTAATATCTTTAATCTCCTTCTGTAAAAATTGTTACTTAAAAATAAATGGATATAGATTTCAAAACTGGAATTGGGATAAACTAATTATTAATGCACATGTATATGACTGGATTTATGTGATGGCATTTATAACATTAATTGCAATCTCAACTAAACTTATGATTTCTAAAAAGATTCGATGGTCTTATATCATGCTGATTCATTTCTTTCTATCTTTCTTTATTGGAATTTTTGTTTTTGCGTTATCGACAATAACTGGCATTTTAATTGGGACTGTTAAATTAAATTCAATTAGCTTTGATTTTAATTTAACAAGATATTTCTCCGTACTTGATTTAAATTTTTTAGTCTATTTATCTTTAGTAAGTGTCATTTATGCCTATTATTACTTTAATGAAAAAATGCAATTTGAAACTCAAAAATTACAGCTAGAAAATCAGCTGAGTAATGTTAAGATGAGTGCATTAAAATCTCAATTGCAACCACATTTTTTATTTAATACTCTTAATGGAATCCATGCTTTAATTAATATTGATAAAAATAAATCTCAAGAAATGTTAGTTGATTTAAGTGACCTTTTAAGAGAAATTATTGACCTTAAGGATGAGAATTTAATTGAATTGCAAGATGAAGTAGCATTCCTCAAAAAATATCTAAGAATTAAGAAAACTCGGTTTTCCGATGATTTAAAAATTGATATTAGTGTTCAGTCAAACCTAGAAAATGTTTTGGTGCCTAGTATGCTTTTACAGCCAATTGTGGAAAATTCCATTAAGCATGGATACTCAAAAGAAAATATAAAACTTGAGGTTTCAATAAAAGTTTTAAAGAAAAAAAAGAAAATAATATTTATTGTAGAAAATAACGGTAAAAAATTAGTAAAACCTTCTAGTTCAGTTAAAAAAAATGGTATGGGAATATTAAACACCATTGAGCGTTTAAAAACTTTATATAAAGATGATTTTAAATTTGACATTTATAACTCAGAATTTGGAGTTACTACAAAAATCGTAATTCCATATCAGCCCGCAGAATTTGAACTAGTAAGAAAATAAAGCTTAATTACTCAATATCTCCCTCATAAAATCATCTAATTCTACCATTTGGACATGCCCTTTCTTTTTACCCCATCTTCCAAAAAGATAAAATAGTATCCATAATATAGGCATGGCAATTGTAAGTGTTAGTGATAAAGAATAGTCTTTCTCTAAGCTCCAATCTGTATAGAGCATAGTAATAAAAATTGCAAAGGCCAGTGCAACACCAAAATGAATAAACATAAAGAGTGTCCACAATTGTGGCTTAGGGCCAAACAAACCTTTTATGGTAGAGGTTTTATCTTTCTGTTCTTCCACTTCTAACTGTAATTGTGGTGACCATAAATGTTCATCAGTTTTAGATACATCAATAACTATATGATCTCCAACCACCTTTCCTCTTAAATCACTTTCACCTTTATCAAATGCCTGCTTAAATCTATTTAGCACATCTTCTTTTTCTTCATTATGAGAAAATGAAAATCGTGGTTTTAGCACAATTCTATTTAGTTTACTTTCAAATGAAGAATCCATAATACTCAATCTTATTCGGCAGATTAAATGTATAAATAATCTTGTTAATGCGTTATCTTTGCAGCCTGTAATAAATTTTCATGGGAAACATCGTTGCCATAGTAGGAAGACCTAATGTAGGTAAGTCCACCTTTTTTAACCGATTGATTCAGCGTCGTGAAGCAATTGTTGACGCCGTAAGTGGTGTTACGCGTGATCGTCATTATGGTAAATCTGAATGGAATGGCAAAGAGTTTACACTTATTGACACTGGTGGTTATGTACGAGGTTCAGAAGATATTTTTGAAGCCGAAATTGACAAACAAGTGGAGCTCGCTATAGATGAAGCCGATGCTATTATTTTTATGGTGGATGTAGAAGCAGGAGTTACTGGAATGGATGAAGATGTGGCAAACCTCCTCAGAAAAGTAGACAAACCCGTTTTTTTAGCAATCAATAAAGTAGATAATAGCAAGCGCAATGATGATGCGGTGGAATTCTATTCTTTGGGGTTAGGTGAATATTATACTATTGCCAGTATCAACGGAAGTGGTACAGGTGAATTGCTAGATGCCTTAGTTGAAGCTTTGCCTGAAAAAGAAGATGAAATTCAAGATGACCTTCCTCGATTTGCAGTTGTAGGTAGACCCAATGCAGGAAAGTCTTCATTCATCAATGCCTTAATTGGTGAGGATCGTTACATAGTAACTGACATCGCTGGTACTACCCGTGATGCAATTGACACCAAATACAACCGTTTTGGATTTGAATTTAATTTGGTAGATACTGCTGGAATCCGGCGCAAATCTAAAGTAAAAGAAGATTTAGAGTTCTATTCTGTAATGCGCTCAGTACGTGCCATAGAATATTGCGATGTGGCTATTTTGGTATTAGATGCTACTCGTGGGTTTGAAGGGCAAGATCAAAATATCTTTTGGTTAGCCGAAAAAAATAAGAAGGGTGTTGTTATTCTGGTTAATAAATGGGATTTAGTAGAGAAAGACAATCACACTGCCAAAGACTTTGAAGCAAAGATCAGAAAAGAAATAGCACCCTTTACTGATGTACCCATCCTATTTATCTCTGCATTAACAAAACAGCGCATTTTTAAAGCCATTGAAACTGCTGTTGAAGTTCATAAAAATAGAACGAACAGAATCTCTACAAGTAAATTAAATGATACTATGTTAGAGATCATCAAACAAAATCCTCCACCTTCTTCTAAAGGTAAATACATCAAAATAAAATTCTGCACGCAATTACCAACCCCCACACCACAATTTGCATTTTTTGCAAACCTACCCCAATATGTAAAAGATTCATACAAACGATTTATTGAAAATAAACTACGTGAACACTTTAATTTCAATGGTGTACCCATCGTCATCTATTTCAGAAAAAAATAATACTTTGTGTGAATTCTAAACATTTTTAAATTTTTATCTTTAAGGCTTTCATTTACAAAATGAACTTTAAAAGACCTCTTGCCATTTTCATCATGGGCGTTTCCGGAGTAGGAAAGTCAACTATAGGTAAACTCCTAGCCGAAGAATTGAGAATCCCATTTTTTGATGGTGATGATTACCATCCTATGGAGAATATTATGAAAATGGAAAGTGGCGAAGCTTTAAATGATGCTGATAGACTACCCTGGCTCACCACACTTAATGCTTTGACAAAAGAACACCTTAAAAATAACTCTTGTATCATTGCTTGCTCTGCTTTAAAAAAAAGCTATCGAACTCTTTTGGAAAAAGATATTGAGTCAAAGGTGAAATGGATTCACCTTAAAGGAAATTTTGATCTTATTAACCAACGATTAAATGAACGTCATCATTTTATGCCTCCTTCATTATTACAGTCACAATTTGATACTTTGGAACAACCTATTGACACCATAAGTGCTGATATTTCAGAATCTCCTCAAAAAATTATTGACTTTATTAAAGATCAACTTTCAAATAAATCTGAAATTGGCGTTTTAGGTCTAGGAATCATGGGGAAAAGCTTAGCCAGAAATTTAGCATCTAATGGTTTTACTATTTCAATTTACAATAGACATGTAAAAGGAATTGAAGAAAAGATAGCTGAAAATACAACCAAGGAATATGATGAACTTTCAGAAGCGTTACCTTTTGATAACCTTGAAGAATTTATAGATTCACTTCAATTACCACGAAAGATCTTATTGATGGTTCCAGCAGGAAAAACGGTTGATGTTCTATTAGAACAATTACTTCCATATTTATCTAATAATGATGTATTAATTGACGGAGGAAACTCTCATTATGAAGATTCTAATAAAAGAATTGAATTTCTTAAAGGTCAAGGCATTCATTTCATTGGTACAGGTATTTCAGGTGGCGAAGAAGGTGCTTTAACAGGTCCTTCCATTATGCCATCAGGAACTAAAGAGGCTTATAAATTAGTGAGACCTTACTTAGAGAGTATTTCTGCTAAAGATACTTTGGGAAACCCATGCTGTACTTTTATTGGTCCTGATGGAAGTGGACATTTTATAAAAATGGTTCATAACGGCATCGAGTATGTTGAAATGCAGTTACTTGCTGAAGTATATGCAATACTAAAAAATACAGGTAAGAATCCTGATGAAATTGCCGAAGTCCTTTCAACCTGGCGAGAAAATGCAAATAGTTATTTGTTAGAAATCACAATTGACATTCTCAAAACAAAAGAAGGTGATGATTGGTTGTTAAATAAAATAGTAGATAAGTCAGGCAATAAAGGAACCGGGAATTGGAGTACTATCTCAGCTACGAAATTGGGAATACCAAATACGCTCATTGCTTCAGCTCTTTTTGCGCGATATATTTCATCATTTAAAGAGCTGCGTCAAGAAATCAACAACAGTTATAAAACTACAATTTCCGACTCTTTTTCTGTTGAAGAGGAAGTTCTATTTTCAGCCTATCAATTTGCAAGTTTGATCAACCATATTCAAGGATTTCAACTAATTGATCAAGCTTCAAAAACTTATAACTGGAATTTAAACTTAAGTGAAATTGCGCGTATTTGGACCAATGGTTGTATTATACGATCATGCCTAATGGAAAATTTTGTGAAGTACCTTGAAAGTAGCGATAATTTAACACTAAACTCTTCAATAAAGAAGCAATTAAAAAACTATTTTTCAGATACAAAACAATTAGTTATTGAATGTTTAAAGCATGATATTGCAATTCCATGTTTAAGCGACGCTTTAAATTATTTTAACGCTTTTAAAACTGCCAATTCACCCGCCAATTTAATTCAGGCACAGCGCGATTATTTTGGTGCACATACTTATCAAAGAACAGATGACTCAATAGAAAAATGGTATCATACCAACTGGAAAAAATCAACTAAATGATTGAATATAAGCTAATCTTAGCGGTCATAATAGGTATAGCCGTACTTCTTTTTTTAATACTTAGATTTAAACTACATGCTTTTATTTCTCTGCTCATTTCAAGCATCTTAGTTGGTCTAATTGCCGGAATGAATCCAACCAGTATTATGGATACTGTTAAAGAAGGAATGGCGAGTACCTTAGGTTTTGTAGCTACGGTTATTGGGTTAGGTGCTATGTTTGGGGCTATATTAGAACAGTCGGGTGGTGCTAAAATCATTGCTAATTTTTTAGTAGAAAAGTTCGGTATTAAAAAAGCACCTTATGCCATGGTTTTTGCCGGGTTCATAATAGCAATTCCTGTATTTTTTGAAGTGGCCTTTATTTTATTAGTTCCCATTATTTATGCACTGCAAAAGAGCACTAAAAAATCACTACTTCTTTATGCCTTACCTTTATTAGCTGGTCTGGCGGTTACACATGCTTTTATTCCTCCTACTCCGGGACCTATAGCCGTTGCTGATATTATTGGCGCTGATCTAGGGTGGGTTATTTTAATAGGGGCCATTGTAGGTTTTCCAACAGCACTTGTTGGTGGTATTTTTTATGGAAGATTTATTAGCAAGAAAATTTACGTAGATGTTCCTTTTTTAGATACCATGGTAAAGGAAGAAATCAATAACACCAATCCCCCTAAAATTGGAGTCATTCTATCTATAATTGCCATACCCATATTTTTAATATTGGTAAATACATTTATGACTAGTGGCCTTTTACCGATCGCAAACCTATCGGTAAGAAATACAATTGCATTATTAGGCCATCCTTTTTCTGCATTGATCATTGCGAATATGATTGCTTGGTATGTGCTTGGTATACGTCAAGGGTTCTCAAAGGAACAACTCTTAAAAATTACTGCCAAATCTATGGGCCCAGCGGGTATGATTATTCTTATTACAGGTGCAGGAGGTGTTTTTAAACAATTTTTAGTAAACACTGGCGCCGGGAAAATGATTGCCGAATCATTAGCTGATATTGGTTTTCCGGTATTGCTCTTTGCTTTTATAGTAGCACTATTAATTCGTGTTATTCAAGGGTCAGCTACTGTAGCTATGATAACAGCTGCAGGTTTAATAGCTCCAATTTTATCTGAAGGAACCTATACTAATTTTGATTTGGCATCTATTGTTATTTGCATAGCCGCCGGAGCCACGGCTTTATCTCATGTTAATGACAGTGGTTTCTGGTTAGTAAGTCAATATTTGGGGATCACGGAAAAACAGACTTTTAAAACATGGACAGCAATGACTGGTATTCTGGCCCTTACAGGATTCTTGACTGTAGTAATACTTAATATTTTTTTTTAGAAAACAATCAAACTCTTCTTTAGCATTACCAGCTGCCACCGGCTCCACCGCCTCCAAATCCTCCCCCCCCGAAGCCTCCACCAAAGCCACCTCCAGAACTTCCACCGAAACCGCCGCCGCCGCCAAATCCACCTCGGCCTGATTTACTCAAAATAATAGCTTCTAATATTGATCTGGTTGCTCTATCATCATTATAATACCTACGTCCACCTCCTCTACCTCTACGATTTCTATTTGACAAAATAATCAATAGAATAATAAAGAAAAGAATAATAAAAAATATGGGGATTCCTCCGCTCTCATTGCTAAAGTCTCTGGCTTCTTGGTACTCTCCATTCATAATCTGCATAATAGCAGATGTGCCACGATCTAGTCCTCCATAAAAATTCCCTTTTTTGAATTCAGGTGTAATGATATTGGTGACAATTCGTTTAGACAGATTATCAGTCAGTAAATGTTCTACACCGTAGCCTGTTGTAATCCATAATTTTCTATCATCTTTTGCTACTAATACCAGAATACCATTGTCTTTATCAGCCTGACCAATACCCCAATCATGCGCCCATTTCGTAGCATATAATGCTATATTCTCACCGTTAAGAGAATAAATAGTAACAACAACTATTTGCGTAGAGGTAGAATCTGCATAACTAATCAATTTTTTTTCCAGCGCTTGCGCCTCGTAGCCATTCAATAGTTTAGCACCATCATAAACACTTGTTGCTTTAGATGGTTTTGGTGGAATTTCAGCCTGGCTAAAACTTAAAAAAGATACAAAAAGAAAAAAAAGGGCAAGAAAATATTTGGCTAAGATTTTATACATGAATTTGTAAACCAAAAGGTTCATTAAAGAAACTGCAATATACTAAAAATGTATCTCTGATCTATGAGTCTAAGAAGTGTAACTCATGTTACGCTCTTGTTAAAAAATTGGTTTTCAATAAAAATCAAATTACCTTGGTTGCTCTTTTAACCAACCTTCAACAATGAAAAAAATATTTTTCCTTTTCGCGCTTATCGGTTCCACCTTATTTGCACAACAAATAGATATTAAAAAATTAAAAGGTATGAAGCCACGTGCCATTGGTCCGGCCGGTATGAGTGGTCGTATTACCTCAGTAGATGTGGTTCATGACAACCCTGATATTATCTATGTTGGTGCTGCGTCTGGTGGTGTGTGGAAATCTGAAAGTGGTGGTATTGACTGGAAACCTATTTTTGATGAACAGCCTTTACAGGGAATTGGATCCATTGCTATTCAGCAGAGTAATCCTGATGTTATTTGGGTTGGTACCGGTGAAGGAAATCCACGTAATTCATTAAATGGTGGTTACGGAATTTATAAAAGCTTGGATGGTGGTCAGACTTGGAAGTCGATGGGGCTTAAAAAAACACGGAATATCCATAGGATTATTATAGATCGTGATAATCCTAATACGGTATATGTTGGAGTTATAGGTTCGCCATGGGGAGAACACCCTGAACGTGGAGTGTTTAAAACTACTGATGGTGGAAAGACATGGAATAAAATACTATTCATAAATAACAAAACTGGTGCTGCCGACCTGGTAGTAGATCCAAGCAATCCCAACAAACTAATAGCTGCTATGTGGGAGCACAGACGTAAACCATGGACATTCAATTCTGGTGGAGAAGGTTCTGGATTATATATTACCTACGATGGTGGTGAAAACTGGACTAAAAAAACTAATGAAGACGGATTACCAAAAGGGAATTTAGGGAGAATTGGTATAGGTATCGCACCAAGTAGCCCAAATATTATATATGCTTTAATTGAGGCTAAAAAAAATGCGCTTTATAAATCAGAGGATGGCGGTAATACTTGGAAAAAAGTCAATGATAAACCGGGCATTGGCAATAGGCCATTTTATTACTCAGATATTTTTGTAGACCCAATAAATGAAAACAGGCTATACAGTGTATTTACTTATGTTAATGTAAGTGAAGATGGTGGCAAATCATTCAAAAGATTAATGCCTGCATATAATACAAATGTGGGCGTGCATCCTGACCATCATGCTTGGTGGATTCACCCTCAGAATCCGAATTTCATGATTGATGGTAATGATGGTGGACTAAACATTACCAAAGACCGAGGAAAAACATGGCGTTTTATTGAAAACTTACCCGTAGGGCAGTTCTATCATATTGCCTATGATATGGAATACCCATACAATCTTTACGGAGGCATGCAAGACAATGGTTCTTGGGCGGGCCCTGCGTATGTTCTAAAAGCACAAGGAATTAGAAATGCTTATTGGCAAGAGATCTCCTTTGGTGATGGTTTTGATGTAGTACCAGACCCTAAAGATTCACGTTATGGTTATAGCATGTCACAACAAGGATTTGTGGTACGTTATGATCGTGAAACAGGTAATGGAAAAATTGTGCGCCCTACGCATCCAGATCCAGAAGTGAAATTGCGTTTCAACTGGAATTCAGCCATTGCCTTAGATCCTCACGATAATGAAACCATTTATTTTGGGAGTCAGTTTGTGCACAAATCATCAAATAAAGGACATGAATGGGAAATCATTTCACCTGATCTGACAACTAATGACAAATCAAAACAAAAACAACATGAAAGTGGTGGTATGACTATGGATGCAACAGGTGCCGAAAACCATACAACTATTTTGGCCATTACACCAACAGAGCTTGAAAAAGGACTATTATGGGTAGGCACAGATGATGGTTTGATTCAACTGACTCGTGACGGTGGAAATACTTGGGTCAATGTAACACCAAAAAATAAAACATTTCCAAAAGGAAGTTGGATAGCACAAATTAAAGCATCACCTTTTAATGCAGGTGAAGCCTATGCCGTAGTAAACAACTATAGAAATTTTGATTTCAAACCTTACTTATTTAGAACCAGAGATTATGGAAAATCTTGGGAAAGCCTCTTGGATAAAAAAGACGAGACATTTGGGTATTCGCTTTCATTAATTCAAGATCCCGTTGAAAAAAATCTATTGTTTTTAGGAACAGAAAACGGATTATATTTCTCAATTGATGAAGGTGAGAATTGGACGAAATGGACAGAAGGTTATCCGTCAGTACCTACCATGGATTTAGGCATACATCCTCGTGAACACGATTTGGTTATCGGTACTTTTGGTCGTTCATTTTATGTGCTTGATGATATTCGTCCTTTAAGAACATTAGCCAAAAATGGCACTAGTGAGCTCAGCAAAACCCTAAAAGTTTTTGATGCACCTAAAGCTTATATCAATCAGATTCAACAACCTCTAGGAACACGATTTGGTGGTAATGCTATGTTCAATGGTGAAAACCGTAAACGCGGAGCGATGATTAGTTATGCTATCAAAAAAACTAAGTCTGAACAAAAGGATATGGACGAAAAAGATGAAAAAAAATCAACAGCACAGAAAGGTGATTCACTAATTGTAAAAATCTATGATGTTAATAATGAACTCATTCGTACTTTAAAACAAAAAGCGCCAAAAGAGGATGGAATTCACCGTATGTATTGGGGTTTGAGTGAGAAAGGTGTACAAGGTCCATCGCGAAAAGTAGTCAAAAAGAATGCTCCTGAACCACGTGGTGTAACCGTATTACCAGGCACCTATAAAGTAGTGGTTCACTTTGGGAAAGCCAAAGATTCTACGGCTATTTCTGTTACCTATGACCCTAGAGTTGATATGCCAATAATTACTTTAAAAGCTAAATATGATTTGTTAAAAGACCTTGAGAAAAAAACAGCCTTAGCAGGAAAAGCAGTAGAACAGTTAAAAGAATCAAAAAAGATTGCAAGCTCCTATAAAATACAATTAAAAAAACAGAAAGGAGATCAATACAAGGATGCAATCAAAGCAACAGATTCCATCACAAAATCTATTGGTAAGTTAATAGACGGTATGATTGGTAAAGAAGATAAACGACAAGGTATTACTCGCAATCCGGAACCCACACCTATGCTATTTATTCGAACAGCAAGACGCTACGTGTGGTCGCTTTTAAAAATGCCCGGAAAAACAGAAAAAGATGCGATGAAAAATGCTAATGAAAAAGTAGATGCAGCTATGAAACCAATTAATGAATTTTATAAAAATGATTGGTCAAAGTATAGAAAACAGATTGAAGATTTAAACTTAACCTTGTTCAAAAATTATAAGGAGTTGAAGGAAGAATAAGGTCATTGCGAGGAGGAAAAACGACAAAGTAATCTGTTCTTAATAAAGAGATTGCTACAGAAAATTAAAACTTGCTTCACAATGACATTCGATTGGATGGCACTAAACACTTCTTTGTATTCCACTTAATTTTTAAGGAGTCAGGTGGTATCCTTTTTTGAGTACAATCTAAAAAATGATCATTTTCATCTTTTAATAAGATTCTCATTTTACCTTCTTTTACAGAGTCAATAACCATTTCTATTAGCTCACTTTTTAAAAGGTTATTGAATCTTTTGCCTATGGAAATTCCAATGCGATTGTTATATAAATCCATTTCAGTGGATGGTTTATCTGGTAAAAATCCATCTTCTAATTGTCGTTTTTTAAAGCTTTGATAGTTTCCTTTTTCATGCGCTTTTCCGAGGCTCAATGCAGCTCGTTTTCCAATACCTTGTGTGAGTCTTGCCATCCAGTAACTATGCTTAAAAGCATCTAGTTGTCCTGCGTTATTGTCATTTCCAACAATTCCAATTTTACCAATAGAATCTTTAACGCTTTCGGCCTCCTTAGAAATTTGATAAGCCCGTTTTGCCTTAAATACATGAAAAATTACCCATTTTTTTTCTGGTCTTGATAGTTTTTTATATGAAGTCTTTAGCGCTGATGAACAGCCTGTCATTATAGTTATGACAATCAAAAGGAGGATTACTTTAAGGCTCATTTAACGAAATTAATGAACTTTATTGAATCATTCTTTAGAATAAATTTTTATTAATTAAAAGGAAGTATAATTGTTATATCCATATTTATTTCGTTAATTTATAACAAGTTAACCGAAAAATTTTATTCTTTATGGAAAATTTACTCCCATTAATCGTACAATTAGTCAGTGGTGCCGCAGGTGGTAACCTGGCTGGATCTCTCATGAAAAAATTCTCTATGGGTACTTTATGGAATTCTGTTTTAGGAATTCTTGGAGGTGGACTTGGAGGGCAACTCTTAGGAATGTTAGGTCTAGATGTAGGTGGTGGCGAAATGGATTTAGGAGGAATCATTGGAAGTATTGCTGGTGGTGGTGTTGGTGGTGGTGTTATCATGGCCATAGTAGGTATGATTAAAAATGCTATGAACAAATAATCTAGCTAATTCCAAAAATTATCAAAGCACTCGTAAACGAGTGCTTTTTTTATTTCATATATTAGATTATTCACTTAAGAAAAACTACTATGAAAGATAATTTTGAAACCTATCTTTCCAAAATTATAAAGGACAAATCATTACAGTCTGAAATTTCACAAATCATTGATTCTTTTCAAGTCTTAGAACTTAAAAAGGATGACTTACTTGTTCAGGAAGGCTCTATTTGCAAATATTTCTGTTATTTACAACAAGGTATTTTACAGCACGCTATTACCATTTCAGGTGAGGAAAAAACTACTTACTTAGCTTTAAAAAATTCATGTACTTCTGCTTTAAAAAGTTTTTTACATCAAATTCCTTCACGAAAACATATTAAAGCATTAAGTCATTGCCACTTACTAGTAGTAGATTTAAGTACTTTTAACCATCTTTTAAAGCATAATGGGGTATTCTATACATTTTATTATAACCTTATTGAAAATCAGATTTTTTTGATTGATGATTACCGCATTGATTTATTGACTTTGAGTCCCGAAGAACGGTATAAAAAAATATTGGTAAACGAACCTAAACTATTACAAGAAGTTCCACTTCATTATTTGTCATCTTTTTTAGGGATATCAAATAGACATATGAGTAGAATTCGCCATGAAATAAAATAGTGCCATTTGGCTGAATCATTCCGTTTTTCTTTCATTATTTTTGAATGATTCAAATTTTATATAGTATGAAATACCTTCCAATAGACAGCAAACTCTTTATAAAAAATCGAAAGAACTTTATGGCACAAATGAAGCCCAATAGCTTAGCTGTATTCAATTCTAATGATATCTACCCTATAAGTGCTGACAGTACCATGCCTTTTCAGCAACATCGTGATATCTTTTATTTGAGCGGTGTTGATCAAGAGGAAAGTATTCTGGTTTTATTCCCTGATTGTCCAAAAGAAAAACACCGCGAAGTTTTATTCTTACGAGAAACCAATGAACATATTGCTGTTTGGGAGGGTGAAAAGCTGACCAAAGAAAAAGCATTTGAAACTAGTGGCATTAAAACCGTGTATTGGTTGCAAGACATGGAAAAGATCATGTTTGAATTAATGACCCAGTGTAATACGGTTTATATTAACACCAATGAACATTATAGAGCTTCTGTAGTAACTGAGACTCGTGAAGATCGTTATACTAAATGGTTAAAAGAAAAGTACCCCGCACATTCGGTTGCAAAGAGCAATCCTATTTTACAACGCTTGCGTTCTGTCAAAGATCAGATAGAAATTGATCTCATGCAAAAAGCCTGTAATATTACTGAAAAAGGATTCAGACGTGTGCTCAATTTTACCAAACCAGGCGTCATGGAATATGAAATTGAAGCTGAGTATATGCATGAATTCTTGAGAAATCGCTCTAAAGGGTTTGCCTATACACCAATCGTAGCATCAGGAAATAATGCCAATGTATTACACTATATTGAAAACAATCAAGAATGCAAACCCGGTGACCTCATCTTAATGGATGTTGGAGCAGAATATGCCAACTACAGTAGTGATATGACGCGTACCATTCCCGCTTCAGGCAAATTCACCAAGCGCCAACGTGAAGTTTATAATGCCGTGCTAAGAGTAAAGAACGAGGCCACAAAAATGCTTATACCAGGCACAGATTGGGCAGATTATCATGTAGAAGTTGGGAAGATTATGACTTCTGAATTATTAGGAATAGGTTTATTAGATAAAGCGGACGTGAAAAACGAAAATAAAGACTGGCCAGCTTATAAAAAATATTTTATGCATGGTACTTCACATCATATTGGTTTAGACACACATGATTATGGTATTCTTACAGAGCCTATGAAAGCTAATATGGTCTTTACAGTAGAACCGGGTATCTATATTCCAGATGAAGGTTTTGGTATTCGCTTAGAAGATGATGTTATTATTCAGCCAAAAGGTGAACCTTTTAACTTGATGCAAAATATTCCAATTGAAGCTGAAGAGATTGAAGAATTGATGAATCGGTCATAGAAGGTTTTAATTCTTTAGTAAAATATCATCCTGAATACTTTTACCTCTAGGTATTAATTGATTCATTACCTCAACAGTATTTGCATCAAATGATCTGATTTGATTCTTATTAACTATATATGACTTATGTATCCTTATAAAATTTTCTGGTAAACTCTGTAACGCCTTTTTAATAGATCCGTAGGCTGTTATCTTTGAACTATCTTTTAAGTGATAGGTAGTATAATTACCTTGACCTTCAACATATAATATTTCATTCATTTTTACACGGTGCATTCTTCTATCGGCCTTAATTTCTAAGTAATTTGATAATTTCGTTTCGTTTTTCTCCTTTTCAACAAGAAACAACTGAAATATTTTAAGGCTTAATACTAAAAATACGGTTGTATTTATTAGAACCGTAGCCCTCAATAACATCTTGAAACTAAACAGTTCTTGAGTAGTAACTTTTTGCAACAAATCTTCATAAAAGAAATGAATAAAAATACGCTGTAAAACTGCAGCAATTAAAATCAAAATAGCATAACCAAGGAGAAATTTTAAATACTTCTTTTCAATTAAAAATTTAGGGAGCAAATAATAAATTGTTACATATACCGCCGTTATACGAATAGGAAGTAAAATGAACTCAAGAAAAAAAGATGCTTTTAAACCTCCTTGATTTGTAGCCCAAATAAAACTAAAAAAAAGATAATAAATTACCCAAAAAAGTATATGGATGGCTATTCTTGAATTGAAGATGTAAAACCGATCTGAAAACATGCACAATTTTATTTAAATCAAATCATTTGAATACGCTCTTTTGTATAATAATCAAGGCCCTTTGTATAATTTATGATTTAGGTAAAAATAATGATTCTAATTTTAAAGAAATCTTAAAAAAGAACTAAGAATTATGCTACACATCTCTTTAAAAACAATCTTTTTATTTCTTCTGTTTTATTTTTTATTTAATGTTGGATTTTCCCAAAAATTAGAAAGGAGAGCCTCATGGGAAGCCAGAATCAGCAGTCCTAAAAATAATACACCTGGTGCAAAAATTATTTCAATTGAAAAAGGGAGTCCCTTGGAAAAATCAGGGTTATCTGTTAATGACATTATCATAAAAGTAGACGGCATTCTAGTAAAAGATGATGAAATCTGGACTGAAATCACTTATGGACTCAGAGCTGCGAATCCAATTCAAATTGAAGCATTGAGAGGTTCTGATTTAATTCAAAAAAATGTACAATTAAAAGCTATACCTAAAGAAAATCATAAAGATTTAGAAACTTATTATGAAGAAGTAACCAGTTCTTATGGCATCACACAACGGGTTATTATAACAAAACCAAAAAAGAAAGGTAAACAGCCTGCCGTTATTTTGATTGGTGGTTTAAGTTGTTCTAGTATTGAGCTCACCCCAAACGCCAAAAGCAACTGGGCAAGAGTCATTAGGGATTTAGTACAAAAAACAGACATGGTCGTCATGCGTATAGAAAAACCTGGTGTAGGAGACAGTGACGGCGATTGTTCCAAAAGTGATTTTCATACTGATATTTCCGGATTTAAGGCTGCCATCAAGTATCTGAAATCAAAACCCTATGTTGATACTTCAAAAATTATTGTTTATGGATCCAGTATGGGTAGTGCTTTAGCACCTATGCTTGCTAATGAATTTAATCTTGCCGGAATAATCTCAGATGGTACTTTTTTTAAGACTTGGTTTGAACATATGCTGGAGATTGAACGTAGAATTCGTGAAATGAGTGGAAATACTGAATCTGAAATTGTTGAGAAAATGAACAAATATTATATTCCTTTATATTACGGCATGCTCATTCAAAAAAAATCGTATCAAGAGATTGTAAATGAATATCCCGCTTTATCAGAGTTCAATTATCATAGTGGACAGCACATGTATGGGCGACCTATGAAATACTACCAGCAATTACAGGATTATAACCTTGTTGGAGAATGGGAAAAAATAAAAGTTCCTGTGCGAATTATGCGAGGTGAAAATGATTGGATCATGTCATCATTTGACAATAAAATGATACTAGATGTTCTCAAAAAAAATGGACATACAGATCATATTTTACATGAATATCCTGGATTGGACCATTGGAATACCATACATGAATCACCTAAAAATTCTTTTGAAGGAAAATCCGGCAAATGGGAAGATGATATTAGTATGATTATTGTAAACTGGGCGAGAGAATTGGCAGGAGTCAATTAATCATTCAAAGAAAACTTTGGTTTTGATTGCCAAACGATATTAATACTTTTCCAGCCATCATCTGTTTTTACCATGTTCAAGTAATCTATACCCCACTCAGCAGTTACTTTTACAACTGCAATTTTATCTGATATTTCTAGTACTTTAACCTTTTTAGGGCTATCCGATTTCACTCTATCGCCTTTTACATTCCATTTTTTTGCCAAGGCAACAAGTTTATCAAAAGGCATTTCTAGATTATCGCTATATGTATTCTTTTTCTTATCAAACCACCAACCTACTTTTCGCACATCCTTGTGTACGCTTTTATACGCTAATGTGGTATCGGCTTTATAAAAAGTATCTATATAGTTATAAGCTGCTTGAGTAACATCTTTCATTTCTTGCTCTTTATCTTGAGCAATTAATTGAAGCGTAAATAGTAATGTAAAAAGGATTGTTAGTGTTTTCATTTTATTGATTTTAGTCAAAGTTACACAATTTTGCAACCCGCCTTTGTTAAGAAAATGGTAAACTAAAAAAGTGAGCCAAAGCTCACTTTTAACCTCAATATACAATCTCAAATTATTTAAGCATGATAGTAACGCTCATTAATAATCTTACCATCTTTCCATTGCGTTCTATTTACTTGTTCAAATTTATGATGTTGGCCATCTTTTGTTTTAAACTCCATACTTGCTTCGTAATAAGAAACATCTCCTGATACAGATTCATTTTTAACATCATATCTTATAAACTCTGTTACATCAGCCAGTAACTCTTCTTCAGCTCTAATACAAACGTCTTTACCTACTTTAGGTTCATTATTTGCCTCTTGTAATACAACATCATCAGCTAAGTATTTATGCATAGCTTCCAAAAACTGCCCTTTTCCTAATAGTTGTTTTAAATCTTTAAGTCCTTCTTTGATTTGATTTTCCATGATTTCTAAATTTTTTAATTGAGTGCCAAATTAATGGCACTCATGATTTATAGTTTATTGCGTAACAGCAAATCTTCCAGCTTCTACTTTAGGAAAATCAACTTCTGTTTCTGCAATGTGATTTACATAGTTCGTTAGTGTATTCGAAACTACGTTTAATACAATTTCTAATACATCACCATCTGTATAGCCTGCGTTTTTAACGGCTTGTAATTCTTCATTACTCACTACACCTTTATTTTTAGTAACCAGCTGCGCAAATTTTAATCCCGCCTGTGTCTTAGCGTCATCAGAGATGCCCTGCCGGTTTTGCTCAGTTTGTTCATCTGTTAAGCCACTCATTTTACCAATTGCAGTATGTGCAGATAAACAATAATTACAACTATTCTCTTCTGCTATAGCTAAAGCTAACTGCTCTCTAAATTTTGCATTAAAATTACCACTTCCAGTTATTTCTCCTAATGATAAATAGGCTTTCAACGTTGCAGGTGAATTACCAAATACTTTAATAAGATTAGGTATAAAACCTAATTTTTTATTAACTGCGTTAAACAATTCTTTTGATTCACCTGTAGTTGTTTCTGGGTTTAATGTTTCAATTCTTGTGCTCATTATTTCTAAATTTTTAAAATGATTATTACTATTATTTATTATTTACTTGTTGTTGACAACTGCTATTCTCATATTCTTGATATCCCCAGCAGTTCGGGCATTGTTTATAATTCTTCATACTTAAGCCGATTTTTGTTCATTAATCTTATTTCTTAGATCATTTTCTGAAACTAAGCCTACTATGCGACCTACTTCTTTACTATCAGTTATTTGTACTAAGGTGGGAATGCTTCTAACTCCTAAAGCCGTCGCTAATTCCTGATTCTGATCCACATTTACCTTCTTAATGATTACATCTCCTTCAAACTCTTCTGCCAACTTGTGAACTGTTGGTAGTAAGGTTTGACATGGTCCACACCAATCTGCATAAAAATCGATAAGGACATTCTTATTATTTTCAATTGTTGTTTGAAAGTCTTTTTGATCTAATTGTATATCCATAATTCTTTGTTTTAGATTCCTACTTTCGCAGGAATGACAGTTAATATGAAATCTTGATTTACATCAAGAACTATTGTTTTTTAATTCTGATACAAAGATGCGATGGATACTAAGGCAAGAAAATGGACAAAAGTTCCTAAGGGTTGGACATCCTTAGTTTTTCAACTCTTTTTTGAACTGTAGCGGTGATTTATTAACCGCTTTTGTGAAGAATCGTGTGAAATAAGCCGGGTCATTAAACCCTAAATCATAGGCAATCTGCTTTACAGAATCATCTGAATAGAGCAATTTACGTTTGGTTTCAAGAATAACCCTATTCTTAATAAAGTCACTTGGTGTCTGTGCTCCTATTTTTTGAAAATGCTTCGTCAATGATTTAGGAGAAAGTCCTAAACGTTCTGCATAATATGTTACGGAATGCTCTGCTTTAAAGTTAAGGTCTACCAACACACTAAAATCTTTAAAAAGCTTTGTTTCGGTAGCATCTTTTAATACATCTCGCTCTTTTTTAATACGTACGGCATGCACAATAAATTGTTTTAGATAAGCTTGTAACATATCATACTGTGCAGTATCCTCTAATTGAAATTCTTCAATTAGATTTGTAAGTATGCTATTTAACTTTTTACTTTCCCCTCTATTGGGTTTTACAAAAGGAGATTCGTAAATATTATTAAATAGTACTCCATTACAGGATACTTCTTTGTCATGGGTTTGTATGCAATAAAAATCCCTCACAAAAGAAATCTGATACGCTTCTTTTATTTTTTCTGAACTTACTGAAAATACCTGACCAGGTGATAAAAAAAACAATACTTCACCATCAAACTCATATGAATTGAAATCAATACTATAGGAACCTCTTCCTTCTTTGATCCAAAAAATTCTATACGAGTTCACTTGCTCCGGTTGATTTACCACACAAGCTTCTTCAAAATCAACTACGCTCAATGAGAAAATGTCTTTATAAGAATACGTTTGTACATCTTGAACCGCCATGTGAGTTTAATTTTGGAGCTTTAGTCGTAAAAGTTTTAAGATTTAACAGCAAGTATAAAAGTAATCTTTTAAATTGCATTTTCAATTCATAAAAATCATCAAGCAAACTACATTTTCAAGATATACATTTATCCTTCTGCTCATCTTGGCAGGAGAGGCTGTTTTTGTGTTGCCATTTGTCTTGGCGCGTATCTTTAGACCTACTTTTTTAACAACTTTTGAGGTTACCAACTTCGAGTTGGGCCTTTGCTTTTCAGTATATGGAATTGTGGCGTTTATCTCCTATTTTTTTGGAGGTATTATAGCTGATAAATTCAAACCCAATAGTTTGATGGCGGTGGCGCTCTGGTTAACGGCTCTAGGAGGGTTCTATATGACTACTATTCCTGATCTCTTTATGCTTAAAGTACTCTATGGTTATTGGGGTTTTACCACCATCTTTTTGTTTTGGGCAGCTATGATCAAAGCCACACGTATTTGGGGAGGCGTCAGTTCACAAGGAAAAGCTTTTGGATTTTTAGATGGGGGTCGTGGACTTGTAGGAGCACTTTTTGGCACTTTAGGTGTTGTTATCTTTTCCGTTTTTATTCCTTCAGCTGATGCTGTGGCAACTGGAGCGCAAAGCAATGAAGCTTTTATTCGCGTTATTTTTATTTCTTCAATTTTAGTTGCTGTTGTGGGCGTGTTGACCTTTTTCTTTTTAAAACTTCCTCAAAAGGACGCTACGCAATACCAGGTAAAAACTATCTCAATAGCTAATGTAAAGGCTGTTTTAAAATTGCCAGCCGTCTGGCTCTTAATGGTCATTATTCTTTGTGCTTATGTGGGTTATAAATTTACCGATGTGTTTTCATTATATGCAAAAGAAGTAATGCTTTATAATGAAGTAGATGCTGCCAAAACAGGTACTTATTTATTGTTTATACGACCAATAGTTGGCGTTTTGGTAGGCTTTTTAGCTGACCGTTCAAAAGCATCTATTTATTTAGTAGCAGGTTTTGGAGTGGCAATTGTCGGAGCTTTATTATTTGCTACAGATTTAATTGACCCTTCTATGGATGTCTTTTTCTTACTCTCCGTATTTTTAGTAGCCTTAGGTGTATATGCAGCACGTGTATTGTATTTTGCTGTGTTAGAAGAGGGGAATATACCCTTAGCCTTAACAGGTACAGCTGTGGGTGTCATCTCAGTAGTGGGGTATGCTCCCGATATCTTTGCCGGGCCATTAATGGGATATATGCTAGATAATTCACCAGGAAGAACCGGTCATCAACATGTATTTATTACGCTGGTCATTTTTTCTTTTGTAGGGTTGGTTGCTTCTTTTGTTTTTATGAGACTACATTCTAGAAAAAAGGATTCGTAATGCTTTTACTTCATAATTTAGTTTGCTTCTTAAAAAAAAATCATAGAACTTCGCTTATCGGTCGCTAAACGGAATTAAAACTTCACTTAGCTTAATTGTTGGCAAACATATTAGTACAAATTGAAAAGATATTTAACACTTTTACTATTATTACTACTATATACTATAGTTATTTATCATCTGGTCGATTATAATAATTTTCCTCTTTCAATTAATTATCAATTTCCTTTAAGTAAGATTATAATAGCTTACTTACCTAGTACGCTAGTTGTAATTTTTGTAGAATGGTATTATCAATACTTATTTAAGAAAAACAAATCTAACCCAAAAGAGAGAGTTAAGAAATTTTTAACAACTACTCTTATAAGTTGTGTGGCATTATATGTTGTCTTAGCTAAAGAAAATGGCAGTTTATACTATATCGTAATAGGTTTTTTGCTAACATTAGTAAATTTAACACTTTGGGTAACCTTAATATACGGTAAATCCTTATTTCTCATATGGACAAAGTTAGTTGAACAGAACTCTATTAATATTAAATCAGGCACCAAAATTTATAAAGTCAATCTAAATGACTTATCTCATTTTAGCTCTAAAAATAAAATAGTTACGGCTCATCTTAAATCAGGGGAAGGTATTATCACAAATTTTAATTTGAAAGAACTTGAAGAAATACTTTCAAATGATTTTTTTAGAATTAATCGTCAATTTATACTCAATAAAGAAGCAATTGATGTAGTAAAAAGCGTAAAAAATAATACTATTGAGGTACAACTCAAAAATCAGAAATCGGAAATCCCTGTCACTGTAAGCCGACATAGAGCACCCTATTTTAGAAAATGGTTTGACTAAGTTGCAACTCAGGCAAAAAAAATATACCATTCAGTAATTTTGTTATTTTTAAGTAGTTTACAGTTGTTCATAACAAATAAATTTGAAAAAATTATTTTATGAAACGAACAACTATTTACGATTTCCTAGCACTTATACTAATCTTAGCTATACTATTGTTTATAAAAATTCCTTATTTGAATTTTTTATTACCATTTTTTCTAATATTAGTATACTCACACAAGAAAAAAGGCATTAATGTTGAATTAGGATTTTCAAAACCTAAAAATTTAATCAAAACGATTGGTTTTTCCTTTTTATTAGCAATTGGAATTGTACTACTGAGCTATTTTGTTCTTTTACCACAAATACAATTAATCACTGGTCATGAACTTGATTTAGGAATGTTTAAACAATTAAAGAACAATATTAATCTTTTAATTTTAAGCTTAGTATTAGGCTGGGTTGTTGGAGGCTTAATTGAGGAAACCATATTCCGCGGCTTTATTATTTCTAAGTTTATTGATCATCTAACTGCTAAAAAAGGAGCAATAGTTGGGATTGTTATTTCTTCCGTTATATTTGGATATTTGCATACGTATCAAGGGCCTACTGGACAAATACTTACAGGGCTTATCGGACTAATGTTAGGAATTATATTCGTGGTTAATAAAAGAAACTTATGGCTAAATATTTTCACTCATGGTTTTGTGAATACAATTAGCATGACATTATTATATTTTGACCTAATAACGACGTAGGTTAATAACAGTTACAGGTCATTAAAATAAAAAACGTTTGCCAACAATGTATAACCACAATAACGGCGGATTTGACTACCCTTCGACTTCGCTCAGGACAGGCTCACGAATGCACTCGGAATTGCTAAGGTCAGTGCAAAACCGAAAATAATCACTAATTTAACCCGTAACTGAAGGTTATGCGAGACCGATAAGCGCAATACAAAATTAATGGTTATTTTTTTCTAATACGTTCACCAAAACAAAGGCTATTAAAGCTGGCAACACCCACCCTAAACTATATTGAGAAAACGGTATTAAACTTTGCACACTGTTTAAGTTTTCAGGCGGTATCAAAAACTTTAAAAAGTCAGGTATGCTAAACAAAAACGTTACGGCAACTACTATCTTAAATACTAATGGTGAAGTATAGGTTGAGGGTACAACATTCAGCAAGATCAGCACTATGGTAATTGGGTAAATAAACATTAATACCGGTAAGGCTATATCAATAATATAATGCACATCAAATTGTCCAACCACAACACCTATAATACAGGCCAACACCGCCGTAATGGTATAAGCCAATTGAGATTCTTTAAACAAACCTTTAAAATAATCTGACGTTCCAGTAATAATCCCCACTGCAGTAGTAAAACATGCCAAGGCAACCAACACACTTAAAAAAGCTGTTCCAAAATTACCTAAAGTAATAGTGCTTAAGCCTGCCAATACTTCCGTACGTGTGGTTTCCGTCTCAAAAGATAGATTGAACAACGAACCACTTAAAATCATACCACTATAAATAATAAACAATCCGGCTCCTGCAATAAAACCAGATTTAGTGATCAGCTCTTTTTTTACTTCAAATGAGTCATGACCACGTAAGCGTAATGAAATAATAATTACTCCACCCACAACCACAGCACCAATGGCATCAAATGTCTGATAGCCTTCTAGCAAACCATCTACCAGTGGTGCTTCAAACACAGAAGGGTTTTGTAATGGTGTGGTAGAACCCAAGGCAATCGCAATAATACTTAGCAGGATAATACCAATGAGTGGCGTCAGGTACTTTCCGATAATGCTCAACACTTTAGAGCGATTCATCACAAATAAAAATACCAATACAAAGTAAATACTGCTGGTCAATAGCCCACTAGTACCAAAAAAAGGAGCAATTGCCATTTCGTGTGTTACCGAAGCCGTTCTGGGAGCAGGTAAGGCTACTGAAATAGCATAAACTATCAAACAATAAACAAGGCTAAATACAGGAGATACCTTTTTACCAAAATCATACATAGTGCCTTGTAACCGCGCATGCGCCAAAATACCCAATATAGGAATTACCACCGCCGTGATGGCAAAACCCAAAGCTACCCATAGCCAGTCACTACTGGCTTTAAAGCCTAAAAAAGGTGGTAAAATAAGATTGCCCGCTCCAAAAAACAAGGAGAATAAGGCAAATCCAGTCATCCAAATTTCTTTAGTTTTGTTCATTATTTTTGTTTGCACCAATATAGACAAAATGACCATAGTACATAAAGGCATTAATATATTTTATACTGATCAAGGTAAAGGACAAACAGTTGTTTTATTACATGGATTTTTAGAAAATTCATCTATGTGGAGGGCGATAGCTACCCAGCTAAGTATGAAAAACCGTGTGATCTGTATTGACCTGTTAGGTCATGGTCAAACAGGATGTTTAGGTTATATACATACCATGGAACAAATGGCAGAAGCTGTTGAAGCTGTTCTAGATTATTTAAAAATCAGACGTTCTGTAATGATTGGCCATTCTATGGGTGGCTATGTAACACTTGCTTACGCGGAGCAACATCCTGATGCTTTAAAAGGTCTCTGTTTGTTAAATTCTACAGCCAAAGCTGACAGCTTAGAAAAGAAAAAGAATAGAGATCGCGCGATTAAAGTGGTAAAACAAAATCATAAGGCTTTTGTACGAATGTCCATTCCTAATCTATTTAGACCTAAAAATCGCGCCCTTTTTTCTAATGAAATCAAGGAGCTAAAAAAAGAGGCTCTAAAGACACCTGCACAAGGTATAGTTGCAGCCTTAGAAGGTATGAAGAT
This sequence comes from Maritimimonas sp. 2405UD52-3, assembly GCF_056591715.1. Classification (NCBI taxonomy): domain Bacteria; kingdom Pseudomonadati; phylum Bacteroidota; class Flavobacteriia; order Flavobacteriales; family Flavobacteriaceae; genus Maritimimonas; species Maritimimonas sp. 2405UD52-3. The sequence continues at coordinate 577,713 of NZ_JBWQOL010000001.1, read as the reverse complement.
CAGAGATCATAGAGATATGCTATTACATTTTTCTCCTTACAAAAAGTTATTGATTCTTGGCAAAAAAGACCCTGTACTAGACTATGATTCACTACTCGATCAGGTAAAAGGTACAGAAGTTGACCTTGTTGAATTTACTGATGGACATATGAGTCATATAGAAAATTATGAAGAATGCCTTTTTGAACTGCAATGGTTTATTAAAAAATGTAGTTAAGCTTTAAAAGACTTTTAACAACTTATATGTAATTAAGTTTTACTTTTAGCGACTAGTCAGCCTATACACCATAACCTATGTTTAAAAAAATAGCTTTTCTATCTCTTGTCTCTATCTTAATTATTGCTTGTGCAAAAAAGGAAAACCCTTCATTTAGTATTTCTGGGACATTAAGTCCTTCTACGATTGAGTACATTATTCTAAAAAAAGAAACTGATATAGAACGTAAGATTGCAGAAACCATCGATACTTTGACTATAGATCAACAAGGTAATTTTGAATTTTCTTTTACCGATGAACCTTATTTGTATTCACTAAACTTCCCGAATAAAAAGAAAATTGACATTGCCCTAAATAAAGATCAGCATGTGCAGTTAAATATTACCGGTTATGACACGGATGATTTTAAAGCAACAGGATTAGGCTCAAAAGACACTGAAGAATTATTGGGGTATGAAGCTTTTAGAGCTGAATCATTAGATCGGTTGGTAAAATCAGTGCGCAGAGAAATCAAAGCACTGAAGAAAGTTGAAAATCCTGATCACAAAAAGATTACCGAATTAAGCACATTAGAACTTACTAATTATGACAAACATTTAGATGAGTTGGTAGCTTATATTCAAAAAAATATAAACTCAACGTTGGGTTTATATGCTACCTCAATTCGCTGGAAAGGTGCGCATCAATTGGCAAATTTTGACTCGCTGGTTACTAAATTTGAAACTGAACATCCTGATTTGACTATCACGAAAAAGATTCGTGAAAAAGTAACCCGGTTACAGCAAACGGCTATCGGTGGAACTGTAGCGCCCATTGAAATGCCAGGCCCAGTCGGAGACGTGATTACTTTATCATCTATAAAATCAGACTATATTTTAATTGACTTTTGGGCAAGCTGGTGTGGACCTTGTAGACGAGAAGCACCAAAGTTGAATGAGCTCATGAACACCTATACCAGGGCACAATTTGATATTTATGGCGTTTCTCTTGATGATAAACGCGACAAATGGCTGGCAGCTTTAGAAAAAGACAAGCGTACTTGGGCTAACGTTTCTACTCTTGAGCGTTTTAAAACACCGGCAGCTTATGACTATGCAGTTACAGCTTTACCAGACAATTTTTTAATTGATAAAAAAGGTACGATTTTAGCAAAAAACTTACATGGAGAAGAGCTCACTAATCTTATTGACGAATTGATTTCTAAAAAGTAAAATCTATTAATTCAAAGTGTCTTTAGGTTCAGGATAATTACCAATGTGCCATTGCCAATCTTTATCTTCTACCTTAAGGAATTCCTTGAAGTCGGTTGGTCCCTTTTTTAAATACTCTCTCCAGAATACTATCTTCCCATTTTTTATTTCAGCAACTACCACTCCTACATCAGAGGTATCTTTTCCATAACTAAAGGTAAATTCACCTACTCCTGACTGAGCAGCTTCATTAAACCATAGATTATGAAATTTCATGTTATATGTTGAATCCAGCTCATCAAAATAGGGATGAAGCTGTTTATGCCCTCTGTAATACTGAAGATTGGGAGGTTCCATATAGATGGCATCTTGGTCAAAACTACTCAATGCTAAATCAGTATCTTGAATTGACCAGCCTTTTGCAACATTATTCATTAACCTCTTGAATTCTGCCTCAGAAGTTTTGTCATATTCCGTTTGACATGAAATTAGACTAACAGTAATTAATAGTATCCTAAATAAATTCACATTATAATTATTCGTGCTCAATCCTTAATCACCTCTTTGAAATCAATGGAATAAATTCTATTTAGTCCTTTAGAAGATTGTGCATACATTTTCAAAAAAGTCTTAAGATTTTGAGGTTCTTTATAACTTCTTTGTACATCAGTCTTTTGGCTAGTAAAATACAATTTACCTGTTTTTTGATCAACATATGGGCAAAAATCTAGGTATTCAGAATTGATTTTTTCCAACAACTTTCCTTCAGACCAACTGCCATTTTCGTTATAGCTGATATACAATTCTCCCCTGCCTTTTCCTTCTTTGGGTCGTTGCCCACTAAAAATAATATAGCTTTCGTCAGGAGCTACAAAAGCATTAAACTCAAAGTATTTGGTATTTAAATCCCCTTTTAATGAAACAGGTTCTTGATAGTTGCCATCCTTTAACCTACTTACAAAAATATCTTCTCTGCCAACTGCCCCTTCGCTCTCTGCAGTAAAATAAATGTCTTCATTTTTAGTTAACGAAGGATAGAATTCATGAGCTTGGGTATTAATAGGAGCACCAATATTTTTTGGCTCAGACCAACCTTGATTAGTTCTATCTACATACCAAATATCATAATCTTTAGGTTTTATGGAGTCTTTATGAATTGGGCGGTTAGAAACAAAATATAAACGCTTACCATCAGCTGAAAATGCCGCTTCTAAATCACGATACTTTCCAGTAAAAGAAACGGATTGTGGCTTTGTCCATCCATCTTGAGTCTTCTTTACAAAAGAAATAAGGGCAATTCTACTTTTTAAGTCATCAACAGTAAAGTAGATTTCGCTACCATCTGGTGACATCGTAAAATCACGAACATTAGGATAATTTTCAAAAACTTCTGGCAAAAAAGGTCTTGCTAGTTTTTGAGCGGATACCAAAAATGATAGTAGCAAAGTCAACAATGAAAGTATAATTCTAATCATAAAGGTTTGATATTAATGCCTCAAAATTAGAATTTTGACAAAGCAAGTAGTTATAAATAAGGTGAATTAACTGTTTTTTAACAATGCATTCCAACCTTGTGCTGTTAATTCAACTTTTTGATTGGCACGAGTAGTTAGACTCATTCCCTCATTCTTATCAGTAATATGACCAATAACTGTAAGGTTAGGATTGGCCTTGATCTTGTCAAAATCATCTAAAGAGATCGTAAATAGTAACTCATAATCTTCGCCTCCACTTAATGCAACCATGGTAGAGTCTATATTAAACTCTTCACAAGTAGAAATTACCTGAGGATCTAATGGTAATTTATCCTCATACAAATTACAGCCTACCTTACTTTGTTGACATATATGAATAATTTCTGATGATAAACCATCAGAAATATCAATCATAGCAGTAGGTTTTACATCTAAATCCTTTAGTATCTTGATGATATCTTTTCTAGCTTCCGGCTTCAATTGACGTTCTACTAAATACGTGTAATTATCCAATTCTGGTTGTGCATTTGGATTGGCCTGAAAAACTTGCTTTTCACGCTCCAGTACTTGTAATCCTAAATAGGCGGCACCTAAATCACCCGTAACCACAATGAGATCATTAGGTTTAGCTCCACTTCTATAAACTATATCTTCTTTATTGGCTTCACCAATCGCGGTAATACTTACTAATAATCCTTTTGTTGATGATGTAGTATCACCTCCAACTAAATCAATCCCATACGTTTTACATGCCAAATGAATACCAGCATATAACTCTTCAACTGCCTCTAAAGGAAATCTGTTTGAAAGAGCTAATGAAACTGTAATCTGAGTGGCACTTCCGTTCATAGCATATACATCAGATAAATTAACCATTACAGCCTTATACCCTAGATGTTTTAAAGGCATATATGATAGATCAAAATGAACACCTTCAACTAACAAATCTGTCGTGACTAAAACCTGCTTATCAAATTTCAAAACAGCAGCATCATCTCCTACTCCTTTAACAGAAGACTTTTGCTTTATTTCTATGGCATCAGTTAAATGTTTTATTAATCCAAATTCACCTAAATCTGATAATGAGGTACTATTTTGATTTTTGTCTTCTAACATGCTTTTAGTTTTACTCTTAGAAATCCTTACATTTGTTTGATCTGCAAAAATCGTCATTTCATAAGAATTCAGCATGATTTTTGATGTTTTTAAACTTTAAGCAAACACAAATGATTAAAAGAAAATCTTTTTTATTATTAATTATCATATTCTTGACTTTATTTTATTCATGTTCATCTTCAGATGACAGTAACCCTCAACCAGCTCTAGTAGATGCAGATTCTGATGGATTCAATGATATTAATGACAATTGTATAAACATTTCAAATGCAACACAAGCAGATTCTGACGGAGATGGAATGGGTGATGCTTGTGATGCTATTTTCAATTCTTCAACTGAAGAATGCTCTTCTGGAATAGCAGGAGGATTTTCTTGTAATGATTATGACTTATTATTAAATATTCCATTAGAATTTTTTGGCTCATCTTCCGGAAATGACTCTTGGGGTTGGACAGATTCCGCAACCGGAAAAGAATATGCTTTAATGGGTTTAGATGATGGAACTGCTTTTATAGACATAACAAATACTAATGAAGCAATATATTTAGGAAAGTTACCAACGGCAACCTTATTTAGTCAATGGCGAGATATTAAAGTTTACAAAGACCACGCTTTTATAGTGAGCGAAGCACCTAATCATGGTATGCAGGTTTTTGATTTAACCAGATTAAGAAATGTAACAAATCCACCGGAAACTTTTACTTCAGATAAAGATTTTAATGATTTTGGCAATGCTCATAATATAGTAATTAATGAAACTTCAGGTTATGCCTATCCTGTGGGTACTACTCAGTTTAATGGAGGGCCTTTATTCATTAATATTAAAGATCCAAAGAATCCTCTCAGCGAAGGAGGCTATGGTATGGATCAATATAGTCATGACGCGCAAGTGGTAATTTATAATGGTCCTGACACTGATTATGTTGGTAAAGAAATTCTCATAGGTAGCAATGGTGAACAAGGTGGGGTTAATGAGGTTGTTATTGTAGACATTACAGATAAAGCAAATCCTAAAAGTATTTCACAAATATCTTATAGTAATCCTGGTTACACGCATCAAGGGTGGTTTACTGAAGATCATCGCTATTTTTTATTAGGTGATGAGTTAGATGAAACTGGTTTTGGCTTCAATTCGCGTACACTAATTTTTGATTTTTCTGATTTAGAGAACCCTTCTCTTAAATCTACTTATTTAGGCCCAACATCAGCCATTGACCATAATGGCTATGTCAATGGTAATTTATTTTATTTGGCTAATTATACGGCAGGTATTCGTGTTATTGATTTATCAGATATTTCTAATGGCAATTTAACAGAAGTCGGATTTTTTGATACATATCCAGAAAATGACAATACTGCTTTTGATGGTGTTTGGAGCGTATATCCATATTTTGAAAGTGGCAATATTGTAGTCAGTGATACCGATAGGGGTTTATTCATCATCAAAAAAAGTAGCTAGGTGAAATTGCAAGTAAAAATTTGCGCTATTCTTTATTTAACTTTTATAAGTTGTAATACCGATGAATCAGTTACTGACCGAATTACTTTAGCAGGAGAAATAGAATGGCAAAAAACATTTGGCGGTAGTGGTGATGATATAGCTAGAGGGGTAATAGAAACATCAGATGGCGGCTATGCCATTATTGGATACACAAATAGTATTGATGGGGATGTTACCGATAAAGATTTAGCTGAAAATGATTTTTGGGTATTGAAATTAGATAAAGATGGCACTGTTGAATGGCAAAAAACCTATGGAGGAAGTGGTGATGACAAAGGGCGTGCCATCATTCAAACATCAGATGGGGGTTATGCTATTACCGGCCCTAGTATGAGCTCAGATGGTGATGGATCTCAAAATCAAGGATTTCATGATCATTGGTTGGTAAAATTAAACGCTCAAGGAAGTATTCAATGGGAAAAATCTTTTGGTTTTTCTGGCCATGACCATAGTCATTCATTGTTTCAAACCAATGATGGAGGATATTTTATAGGTGGGTACTTAGATGTAACAGCTTCCGGTGGACTAGGAAATGAAACAATTACCACTAAACATGGCGTGGGGGAGTTTTGGGCGCAAAAGCTTGATTCAAATGGTAACTTACAATGGCGCCGTTATTATGGCGGCTCAAATAATGATAGGATCTATAAAGTTTTACAAGCGCATGATGGTAATTTTATGCTGGTAGGTTCATCAGAAAGTAATGATTTTGATATTAGTAATACCAATGGTAGCTACGATGTTTGGGTAATCAAAATGGATACTAATGGTACTATGTTGTGGGAAAAATCTTTTGGGGGCTCAGGCATAGATGATGGATACGCTGCTATAGCCACTAATGATGGTAATTACATAATAGCAAGTACTGCAATAAGTGATGATGGTTTGGTATCCAACCCAAAAGGTGGTGCGGACGTTTGGATATTAAAAATTAATGACAATGGAGAATTACTTTGGGAAAAGTCGTTTGGCGGTTCAGGTTTTGATAGTGCTTTCGCAATCAGTAAAAGCAATAACATTTTTAGCTCTTATATAATTGCAGGACACTCCAAAAGTAGTGATGGTGATTTAACTAACAATAATGGTGAAAATGATTTTTGGGTAATAAAAATTGATACTAGTGGTAAACTTTTATTTGAAAAATCATTTGGCGGATCTGGTTTAGATTTTGCCTATGGTGTTACAGAAACTTTTGATGGTAAAATCGTTGTTGTAGGAGAAACCGAAAGCTCTGATAAAGACATTACTACAAATAAAGGTGGCAAAGATATTTGGGTGGTAAAAATAAAGTAAATTAGTGCGTAGTTTCTTGGCTATATGAACTCCATTCTTGACAACGCCTTACAGCATGCCAAAAAAATCACCATTGATTGTGATTCAAAACTGATTTTCTTTAGTGATCTGCATAGAGGTGATAATAGTTATGCAGATGATTTTGCACACAATATGCAAATCTATGATTATGCTTTAAGAACCTATTATGATGATGGTTATACCTACTTTGAATTGGGTGATGGCGTAGAATTATGGGAAAATGATTCATTCGAACCTATTTACAATGCTTATAAGGATTCACTTGAACTTCTACGACAATTTCATTTGGAAGACCGAGCTTATATGATTTGGGGAAATCATGATATGATCTTTAGAGACCCTTTGGTAGTTGAAAAAATGGTATACAACATTATTAATCCAAAGGAACTAAAAGAAAAACAACGGCTTTTTAATTTGCATTATTACGAAAGTATTTTACTAGAAATAGAAAATACAGGTAAAACCATCTTACTCATTCATGGTCACCAAGCAGATTGGTTTAATTATAAATTCTGGAAGTTCAGTCGCTTTTTTGTACGCTATTTCTGGATGCCTTTACAAAAATGGTTTAATGTAAAAGACCCTACTAGCCCAGCAAAAAATTATAAAAACCTTATAAAAGTTGAACGCAGACTAAAAGATTGGATGCTTTCGAATAACAATCAAATGGTCATAGCTGGTCACACGCATAGACCTCGTTTTCCTGAACCTGGAGACTTACCTTATTTTAATGATGGTAGCTGTGTTCACCCAAAATCAATTATAGGTATAGAAATAAAAGACTTAGAAATTTCACTTGTTAAATGGCATAATAGTATTGATGAAGAAAACCAAAACAAGATTGTAAAAACGGTATTGGAAGGACCTAAAAGTTTGGATTTGTACTTATAATCCTCTTTCTTTTTGAATTTTTTCATAAGCTTCCTGCACTTTTCTAAACTTCTCTTCAGCACCTTTTACATGTTCTTCGCCCAAATGCTTTACTTTATCAGGATGGTATTTTTTTACCATTTTTCTATATGCTTTTTTAACTTCATCATCTGTTGCCGATTTTTGTATTTCCAAAATTTTATAAGCACTATCAACTGCATTATAAAACATAGCCTTGATAGATTCAAAATCGTGGCTGTTTATATATAAATATCCTGCAATTCTATGGATCGTTTCCATTTCAACTTGACTCACATTTCCATCCGCTTTAGCGATACCGAATAGAAAATGTAGTAACTGTAAACGCGAAGCATGATCCATATGCTGGCGAATCTGAATACTTACTTGTCTTGTAGAAATATTATTCTTTTTAATAATACCACTAAACAATCTAAAGGCTCGATTTGCCCTGGCCGAACCATACATATTTTGAAATTGATCTCTTACAAAATCAAGCTCTCTCCTATTTACATCGCCATCAGCTTTTATAATCACTGCCGCCAGTACTAATAAACTTACTTCAAAATCACCTGGTTTAGTTTGCGGTCGCGCTCTTTTGCTTGTTCTTCTATTTCCTTCAGGTATTTGTCTTCTGAAGTCTTTTACATCTTTATCAGAAAAACCATCAATTAAACTCCCAAGAACAAATCCTAAAATACCTCCAATTGGTCCTCCAAAAGACCACCCTAAACTTGCACCTAACCATTTTGCAAAATCTGCCATATATGCTATTATATCTTATAAAACTCAAATATAATTATATGTATCTTTGCAATACAATTTGTTACTAAAAAAATAATAAAATATGTATCCAGAAGAAATTGTAAAGCCTATGCGTGCGGAGTTAGTTGAAGCAGGTTTTAAAGAGTTACATACTCCTCAAGATGTAGAAGATATTTTAAAAGAAAAAGGAACAACTTTAATTATGGTTAATTCTGTTTGTGGGTGTGCAGCTGGTACTGCCAGACCAGGAACTATAGCATCTATACAGGGTGATAAAAAGCCTGATAATTTAACCACGGTTTTTGCAGGCATGGAAAAAGAGGCAGTAGAGAAGGCTCGTGAACATATGATACCTTTTCCTCCATCATCTCCTGCCGTGGCCTTATTTAAAGATGGTGAATTGGTACACATGTTAGAACGTCATCATATTGAAGGAAGATCTGCAGAAATGATTGCTGAAAACTTAAGCGAAGCCTACCAAGAATTCTGCTAAGTTTTTTTACGCAACGTTTCAAGTGATTTCATATCTATTGATAAATATTCATTGATATGAAGTCATTTTTTTATGCTCTTTTTCTAACCATAATTCTTGCCTGTTCCAGTGATGATTCTTCAGATGATCAAGCTTCTGACTTAAAGATAATAGAAGATTTAGGAGAGGAGATTATTGAGTTGGTTGAGTCATCAGGTTGTTCTGAAAATACTGAATGCAAGTTCATAGCGTTTGGCAGTAAACCTTGCGGAGGACCTTGGTCTTATTTGGTTTATAGCACTTCTATAGATGAAGATTTATTGGTTGCAAAAGTAGAGGAATATAACAGGTTACAAAACGTATATAATATTAGATATGGAATCATATCTGACTGTTCTTTAGTAAACCCTCCATCGGCTGTAAACTGTGATAAAGGAAAATGTATAGCTCTTAATTGAATACCTATTAACTTCTTTGTAAAAATGAATCCTTCTTATAGAAGGATTTTTTATTTTGCGGCATGAATAACGAACAGCTTATAGAATGTACCATTACTTTTGTAAAGGATACACTTAAAAATGCGGAAGGTGGTCATGATTGGTTTCATATACAAAGAGTATTCAATAATGCTAAATTAATTGCTAAAAGCGAAAAAGTAGATAGGCTTATTATTGCTCTGGGTGCATTGTTACATGATATTGCTGATGCTAAATTTCATGATGGTGATGAAACTATTGGGCCAAAAAAAGCAGCTCGTTTTTTACTAGCTCAAAATGTTGATAGTGTAGTAATAGAACATGTAGTTAAGATCATTGAAAATATTTCATTTAAGAATAGTCTTTTAGTAGATGAAAATCAGTTTACTTCAAAAGAATTAGAGGTCGTTCAAGATGCTGATCGATTGGATGCCATTGGCGCCATAGGTATTGCTCGTGCTTTTAATTATGGTGGATTTAAGAATCGAGAATTATTCAACCCAGAGGTTGAACCTAATTTAAATATGTCAAAAGAAGAATATAAAAAATCATCTGCGCCTACCATCAACCACTTTTACGAAAAATTATTACTACTAAAAGATAAAATGAATACGACTACAGGGCGAAGAATTGCTGAACAACGTCATCGATTTATGGAACAATATCTTCAACAATTTTATGATGAGTGGAACGGAAAAAAATGACGACTTTACTTTTCAGCTGGTTGAAGGAAATCCCAGTGAAAGTGAATTGAAGATACTCTCCTTAAACTTTATCAAGATATTTTTGAAGATGCCAAGCTTGATTTTTTTAGACAACGCCTAAACGAAAAAGAAAATGTTTTAGCCATCATTGCCTTTAAAGATCAAAAACCTATTGGATTTAAAGTAGGATATAACTATAACGAAACAACTTTTTACAGCTGGGTAGGTGGTATTTTAGGGGACTACAGAAAACTAGGAATCGCCAAAAAACTCGCAAATCTTCAAGAAGGTTGGGTGAAGCAACAGGGGTATTCAAAAATCAGAACCAAGTCAATGAATAACTTTAAGCCCATGATGATCTTAAATCTTAAAAACGGATTTGATATTAAACAGGTTTATACAAACGATAGAGGTCAAACTAAAATTATCTTTGAAAAAAAACTTTAAGAAAAATTAGGTTTACGTTTTTCTAAAAAGGCTGTAGTGCCTTCTTCAAAATCTTCGGTTCCAAAACAATTACCAAATTCTTCAATTTCAACATCAAAACCATTAATTCCATCTACATAATTCGCATTAACCGCTTTTATGGCTGATGCAATTGCTGTAGAAGAGTTTCGCATAATTTTGCCAGTTATCTTTTCTGCTAATGGCAAGAGCTCTTCCTGAGTTACGACATGATTTACTAAACCATAATTCAATGCATCATTGGCGGGGATCATACCGGCCGTCATTATTAATTCCATAGCTCTTCCTTTACCCACTAACTGTGCTAAGCGTTGTGTACCTCCATAACCGGGTATGACCCCTAGGCTTACTTCAGGTAAACCCATCATTGCATTATCGCTAGCAATTCTAAAATGTGCTGCCATTGCTAATTCTAATCCACCACCTAGAGCAAATCCATTTACCGCAGCAATAACAGGTGTAGAAAGATTCTCTATAAAATTAAATAATAACTCCTGTCCTTTTCTTGCTAACTCACTTGCTTGCCTAACATCAAAATCCGAAAATTCAGAGATATCAGCACCTGCAACAAATGCTTTTTCACCGCTACCTGTTATAATAATTACCTTACAAGTACTATCAGAATTCGCTTCCGCGAAAGCGTTATGCAACTCATGAATCGTTTCTTTGTTTAAAGCATTTAATTTTGATAGACGATTAATTGTAATGCTCGTAACTCCATCTGTATTTGAAACTAAAATATTGTTATAACTCATTGATTTATTTTTTAGGAATACTTACCGTAAATACGGTTCCTCGATTTATTTCTGATGTAAAAGTAATATTTCCATTATAAGCTTCCACAATATTTTTTACCATGGGCAGGCCAAGTCCCATACCACTAGACTTTGTGGTAAACTTAGGCTCAAAAATCTTCTTTTTATCTTCTTCTGGAATACCTTTACCATTATCAGCTATGGTAATACGCACATTACCATTATCATCACTTACTTTTACTTCTACTTTAGGGTTTTCTTGATTTTCTAACGCTTGAATGGCATTCTTCACTAAGTTTGTAACGATTCTTATCAGCTGTGTCTTATCCAACTGAGCAATCAAACTTTCTTCTTTATGAAAATAATGGATATACTCCTCGTTGAAAATATCTAGTGCCAATTTTACAACCTCTACAACATTCAATTCCTCTCTTTTTTGCCTTGGCATCTCCGCAAAATTTGAAAAAGCCGAAGCAATGGAACTCATAGTATCAATTTGTTGAATAAGCGATTTACTAAACTCATTCAATTTCTCCTTGATATTCGGGTCTGTAACATCAAAGCGTTGCTCAAAACTCTGCACAGACAAACGCATTGGAGTTAATGGGTTCTTGATTTCATGAGCCACCTGTTTCGCCATTTCTCGCCATGCTTGTTCGCGCTCACTTTTGGCTAATTTTACAGCACTTTCTCCTAGTTGATCTACCATATCATTATAAGCACTTACAAGATTGTATATTTCTAAACTGGCATCTTCTAACATTATCTTCTCATTACGTTTATCAAGTGCTGTTTGATTGATTTTCTCACTAACAGTTTTTATAGATTTCGTAATATATCTAGATATAAAATAAGCAATACCTACAGCAATCAAAAGCATCAATAAGTAAACAAATGCTAAGCGAGAAAGGAATTCACGCAGTTCTTTTTCTTGAAATGTATTGTCCTGTAAATACGGTAAATGCAAAATGCCTATAGGTTTGAACTTATTATCATTAATATATGTGTAAGATGCCTGAAAAGGAATTTCATTCTTTGTTTCTTCTTTTACCACACGATGATTAGGATCATCTGCAATTTCATTAAGTACATCTTGAGTTATGCTATAATTGACCGTATCTTTTGAAAAACTAGATGAAGAGCTGATCAATAACTTGCCGTTAAGATCATAAATATTAATATCTAATTGATTTACTTCAGAGATATCGTAAATCTTATCTTTAAAAATTAAATGTAAATATTTGGCTTCAACAGGATAGGTTGTTCTTCTGCGTAATTCAAGATCAAGACTAGACATTATGGTATTCTCTTTACGTTCTAAGCGCGCTTCATGATAATCATCTGCCTGCTCTTTATATTGATAAATGGTAATAAGTGCTATTAAAACAGAAGCAATGACTACTAATAAGATCATTGCTAGAAAGATGCGCGTGCGTAGAGAAAACTTTTTCAGTTGCATTCAAGTGTGTTGTGCGGTAAAGATAGCAAATATCATTCCTAAAAATAGCCTTAAAACCTACTTGAACATGAAGCGATCATATTACTATTCTTATGGATTTCAAACTAAAGGTGTTATTCCATTAAAAATATATCAACATAAATATATCAAAAAATAAAAATCCTAAAAAAATTAGACTATCCTTTAAAAAAATTTGTTTTTAAAAGTTTAATGTATAGATTTGTCCAACAATCATTTAGAGAATGACATTAACAAACACTTGGCAAGCTTATTTCTACTTCTTTTATTTTTTTAAAATGAAGCGAGGCTTTATGAGTGTTTCCTGATACAAAATTATAACACACAATAGAGTCTCGAGAAATCGGGACTTTTTTTATGCCTGAATGGGAACAAAAAAAATAGCCATACAAGGAATTAAAGGTTCATTTCATCATGAAGTGGCCAGTAACTATTTTGGAAAAAATATAACTATGAAAGAATGTATGTCTTTCGTAGAAATACCGGAACTTTTAAATAGTGAGCAGGTGGATGGAGCAGTTATGGCTATAGAAAACACGCTTGCTGGTGCTATTTTACCAAATTATGCCTTGATTGATGAATTTAATCTAGCAATTCATGGCGAAGTGCATTTACCCATTCAACACAACTTGATGGCTCTAGAAGGGCAAGGTCTAAATGATATTGAAGAAGTATGGTCACACCCAATGGCTTTATTACAATGCAGAAAGTTCTTTAGAAAACATCCGCGTATAAAGCTAGTTGAGACATCAGATACAGCCGAAGTAGCACAACAAATTCAAGAAAAACAATTAAAAGGTATTGCTGCTATAGCCAGCAAAAAAGCAGCTAAAATTTATAGATTAGATATAATTGCAGATAAAATACAAACCAGCGAACATAACTATACTCGGTTCTTTGTTTTAAATAAACGAAATGGCCATTTGAATAAGGAAGAAAACATCAATAAGGCATCTCTAAAGTTTAGAACAAAGCATCAAACAGGTAGTCTTACTGAAGTACTTAATATTTTTGCGGGTTACAATATTGGATTGACAAAACTACAATCTTTACCTATTATTGATGAACCTTGGTTATATGCCTTTTTTGCTGATGTAGTTTTTGATGATTATACTGCTTATCAGAGGGCCTTAGAGCATATAGAGAATAAAGTGAATAGTATAAAAGTATTAGGCGAGTACAAGCGAGGCAAAAGAAAATTATGATAACAAAGGCCAATAGATTACATAATGTTCAGGAATATTACTTCTCTAAAAAATTAAGAGAAGTTCGTGAGCTTATTGCTCAAGGTAAGCCAATTATCAATGCTGGTATCGGCAGTCCTGACTTACCCCCTCCTAGCAAGGTAATAAACATATTAAAATCATCAATAGAGGAATCAAACATACATGGTTATCAAAGTTACCAGGGATTACCTGAATTAAGAAAGGCAATAGCCGGTTTTTATAAAAGAAATTATAATGTAGAGTTAGACCTTAATCTAGAAATTTTACCCTTAATGGGGTCAAAAGAAGGTATAATGCATATATCTATGGCATTTTTAAATCCAGGCGATGAAGTATTGATACCAAATCCCGGTTACCCTACGTATACATCGGTTACCAGTTTAGTTGAAGCCATACCTAACTATTATGACCTTAAAGAATCAAACGGCTGGTTTCCTGATCTTGATACATTATCGAAAAGAAATTTATCAAAAGTAAAACTCATGTGGATCAACTATCCGCATATGCCAACTGGAGCAAAGGCTGATATAAATCAACTAAAGGATGTAGTAGAATTTGCTAAACGGAATAATATTTTGTTGGTAAATGATAACCCATACAGTTTTATTCTGAATAAAAATCCTTTAAGCATATTACAAATAGAAGGAGCAAAAGAAGTTGCACTAGAACTAAACTCCCTGAGTAAAACTTTTAATATGGCAGGATGGCGAATAGGAATGGTGCTAGGGTCTGCCGAAAATATTCATTCTATTTTACAAGTAAAAAGTAATATGGACTCAGGTATGTTCTATGGATTACAACAAGGTGCAATAGCAGCATTGAATCTTGATAACAGTTGGTATGGAGATATGAATGCCATATATACAAGACGAAAGAAAATAGCATTTGAAATTTTCAATGTGCTAGATTGTAGTTATGATAAAAAAAGTGCAGGATTGTTTGTTTGGGCTAAAATCCCTCATGATTTTACCGCAGAGGCTTTGGCAGATAAATTATTATATGATTACAATGTTTTTATGACACCAGGAACCGTTTTCGGATCTAATGGTGAAGGATACATTCGTCTATCATTATGCATTTCTAAAAAGAAACTAAAAGAAATTTTAAAAAGGATTGCCGTATGAATATAGAGAAAGTAGCCGTTATTGGCCTTGGATTAATTGGTGGTTCTTTGGCATTAGAACTAAAGAAGTCTACGTGGGCGACCATTTACGGTATAGACGATAATCCTGAACACATTCAAAAAGCCCTAGATCTCGGGATCATCTTTGAAAAAGCCTCACTTGATATTGTAAAAGAAGTAGACACTGTTATTATAGCAGTGCCAGTTGACATTATACCAAAAATCACACTTCAAGTTTTAGATTTAGTAGGTGAAAACACCTTAGTTTTTGATGTAGGTTCTACTAAAGATGAAGTATGTAAAGATGTAAAAAATCATCCCAACAGGAAAAATTTTGTTGCTGCACATCCTATTGCTGGTACAGAATTTTCAGGCCCTGAAGCTGCTATTTATGATCTCTTTAAGGAAAAAGTAAATATTATCTGCGAGCAAGAGTTCAGTAGCACTGAAATGATAGAAAAGACAGTTTGGTTATTTGAAAAACTGAACATGCGAAATGTTTTTATGGAATCAGCCAAGCAACATGATATGCATATAGCTTATGTGTCTCATCTGTCTCATATCAGTGCATTTATGTTGGGTAAAACGGTACTTGAAATAGAAAAAGATGAGAAAAATATTTTTAATATGGCCGGTAGTGGTTTTGAATCTACAGTAAGACTGGCTAAAAGTAACCCTAAAACATGGACACCTATTTTCTTACAGAATAAAGAGTATATACTAAAATCACTAGATGAGTATATTAAAAATTTAGAATCCTTTAAGGCATTAATAGAATTAAACTCTAATCATGAAGTATTTGAGGTCATGAATGAAACAAATAGAATAAAGAACATATTAAACGGAATAAAAAAATAAACAATATATGGAATCAACGGATTTTTCAATTTGGTTAAAGGATATGCAATTATCACACCCTTTGGTAATTGCAGGACCTTGTAGTGCAGAAACAGAAGAACAAATGCTTAAAATTGGGCATCAATTAAAGGAAACAGATGCAACTGTTTTTAGAGCGGGTATATGGAAACCCAGAACAAGACCTGGTAATTTTGAAGGAAACGGTGCAAAAGCCTTGCCATGGCTTTCAAAAGTAAAGCAAGAAACAGGTATGCTAGTTACTACTGAAGTGGCTAATGCGCAACACGCTAAACTAGCTTTAGATTTTGATATGGATATTATCTGGATAGGCGCCAGAACCACGGTAAATCCATTTGCTGTTCAAGAAATAGCTGATGCTTTACAAGGTACAGATAAAATAGTTCTCGTGAAGAACCCTGTAAATCCAGATTTAGCTTTGTGGATGGGAGCTATTGAACGTTTGCATACTGCTGGTATCAAAAACCTTGGAGCTATTCATCGTGGCTTTTCTTCATTTAAGAAAACCAAGTATAGAAATATCCCTCAATGGCAAATTCCAATTGATTTAAAAAATAAATATCCTACACTTCCTATAATTTGTGATCCTTCGCATATTTGTGGAGAACGTGATGGTATATTTGATGTTTGTCAAAAAGCGTTAGATCTCAAATTTGAAGGACTCATGATTGAAACACATTTTGACCCTGACAATGCCTGGAGTGATTCCAAACAACAAATTACACCTAGCAGATTGAAAGAAATTACTGAAGATTTACGAGTAAGAAAAGATAGAGTTGAAGAGAAAGATGCATTAACAAAACTTACAAAACTTCGTCAAGAAATAAGTATGCTAGACAAACAGTTGATAGATCTTTTATCAGATCGTATGGATGTAGTACAAGATATTGGTAAAGTAAAAAAGGATGGAAACGTTGCTATTTTACAACGAAGTAGATGGCAAGAGGTGATTAAGAAAGTGGTTGACTTGGGTAATGAGAAGAACTTAAGTAATGATTTTGTAGAGAAAGTTTTTAAGGCTATTCACCAAGAATCAATTCAACATCAGGAAAAAATAGTTAATAGTTAGTTATTGTTACCTTTGCGGGAAATATAAAACACATGTCAAAAAAATATATTTTCTGCATGAAATGGGGTACACTTTATGGACCTGAATATGTCAATAGGTTGCACTCTATGGTTAAAAGAAATTTGACGCATGATTTTAAAATGGTATGCTTTACTGACGATGCTAAAGGTATTATAGATGAAGTAGATTGTTACCCTATACCAGAAGTTGATATACCAGGAGATTTACCTGAACGCATGTGGAAAAAATTGACTACACTCAAAGGTGATTTATATGGGTTAGAAGGCACAGCTTTGTTCTTAGATTTAGATGTAGTCATTGTAGATAATATGGATGCATTCTTTGAAATTGAAGGTGATTTCTTAATTATTAAAGATTATTTAAAGCCCACAGGAAATTCATCTGTATATCGTTTTGAAATTGGTAAGCACCCTTATGTATTTGATTACTTTGTTAAGAATTTTGACTCCATAAGAAAGCAGCATAGAAATGAACAGGAATACTTAACACAATCTGTTAAAGATCATGGTAGTCTTAATTTTTGGCCAAAAGAATGGTGCCCTAGCTATAAATATGATTGTGTTTCTAGAATTCCTTTTGCTTTCTGGAAAAAACCTTCAATACCAGAAGGTTCAAAAATCATCATTTTTCATGGGGAAATTAATCCTCATAAAGCTATTAAAGGCGGTAGAGGTAAATGGTATCGTTATGTAGCTCCCGCTCCTTGGGTGGCAGACTATTGGAAATAGAAAAAATAAAAACCCCAACAACTAATTGTTGGGGTTTTCTATTATTTGTTAGAAGTTTGAAAAATCACGATTCTAAAGCAGGAATGCGCAATACCTGACCTGGATATATCTTATCAGGATCAGTCAACATAGGTTTATTGGCTTCAAATATTACAGGATACTTCATAGCGTTACCATAATAAGTTTTGGCTATTTTACCTAAAGTATCTCCGCTAACTACCGTATGAAATTGAGCTTCAGGCTCTTGAACCGCAGTAGTCATCTGGTCATCTACACTAGCAATACCCTCGGTATTACCAACAACTAATACAACTTTTTCACGTGTTGCCTGGTCTTCAGCTTCGCCATAAACAGTAGCAAGATCACCATCAACTTTAATGTCTAACCCTTCTACTTTTAAACCTAAGGCATCAACAGCTGACGCTAATTTCGCCGCTTTTGCTGCCGCCAATTCCGCAGCCTTTGCAGCATTTTCAGCTGCTTCCTCTTCTTCAGTTTTACCTATACCAAAGACCTTAGCCCCGGCATTTTTAATAAATGAAAATAATCCCATAATTTAATTTTTGTTTTTAATTGATTATTATTTTTGGAATCGTGAATATACAATATTTTTACATGTTATTGTTGCCACCGTTACTAATTTTTCACAATCATAATTCAAATAAATCTGCACTAAAAAATGACCGTTCATAATTTAGAAAACACGAATTCTATTCTTAATAAATTTATAGCTGAAATTAGAAATAAAAGCATTCAAAAAGACGCTTTGCGATTTAGAAAAAATATTGAACGAATTGGAGAAATTCTTGGTTATGAAATGAGTAAATTATTGAATTATCATTCCACTATTATTGAAACTCCCTTAGGAAAAACAGAGATACAGCTAATATATAATAATATAGTTTTATGTTCAATTTTAAGAGCAGGTTTACCTTTACATTATGGGCTCTTAAATTATTTTGACACAGCTGAAAGCGCCTTTATTTCAGCATATAGAAAACAAAATAGAGGTGAAATTGAAATTATAGTAGATTACTTTGCTTCACCATCAATAAATAACAAAACATTTGTTTTGATTGACCCCATGTTAGCAACGGGAAAATCACTAGTTTCTGCTTATAATAGTATACTTAAATATGGTACTCCTAAAGAAATTCATATTGTTTCTGCAATTGGTTCAAAAGATGGCATTGATTATACAAAAGACAAATTTCCAGAAAATACACATTTATGGATTGCAGCTGTTGACAATGAGCTAAACTCAAAAGGGTACATTATTCCTGGCTTGGGTGATGCTGGAGATCTTGCCTACGGAGAAAAATTATAAGAAGTAAGTAGTTATCATTACAGTTACCATACTATACATTAAAACTTCTTTAAATCTTTTCTCTTCTATAATTTGAATATAATTTGCTAAGATGATTGCTATTGGAAAAAAAAGTAACATTAACTCTGATCCATTTTTTAATGGAAAAGGAATAACTACAAGTAATAGTATAAAAAAATGACATATCAATAAATACCAGGAATTCTTGAATTCATTATTTACAATAGAAATCTTGTAACTCGTAGGAAAAATTGACCATAAGAGCAAAGCACACACCAAAGCCAGTGGAACAATCAATCTAAACGAATTAAATTGACCAAAATTAAAGCTAGAATCAAAAGACATAACCTCGTAAAAAATATACATTTTATCAAAAAGCAATGAATAAGCACTATAGATAAATATTGGCGTTAAAAGGCCAACAAAAGGAATAAAAGCATTTTGCCAACTCCGTTTATCAAACAAATAGGTTGCTACATACACTAATAATAACACCAAAGCGCTCCAAGGGTAAATCAAAGTGGCTACTCCTATCCACATGCCACTGTCAAATAATTTTTCTTTAGTACTCTTTTTCGTGCGCAAACTATAAATTCTTCTATAAGCTAGCAAAAGCACTATATTTAATGCAATGATATTTGTGTTAATAAGTGATAAAGGAAACATCCCTAACAAAACAACAAAAAGAAGCAAGGCATGGGAATTATCCTTAGTAAGGTTATTCTTTCTAACAATAAAATTTACAAGAAAAAGCGTGATTAATAGCAGAGCTAATTTCCCTATATATCTTATTACTTTATAAATATTGAACTCTTCTGTAAAGTTAACAGCTATAGAAAAAAGAAAAGTAATAAAAAGTAATGCAACAATAACTAATGTATTAATGGGTTTAGTTTTACTGAAAAAATTGGCAATCATTGCTTTATTTTATACTTTTGCTGGGTAAATATAACCAAGATATGATTGCTAACAATATTTTCAGAGCTTTAGGAAATTTTTTTACAGATTACGCTTTTGCTATATATGATGCTTTTCGTTTTACTAAAGGATGGTGGGCCTCAAACATTGTAAACACAATCATAATTTTAATAGGTTTTATTGCGATGTTCTATTGGCTTGGTGAAATGTCCAAGCATAAGAGATCTGGCGATACTATATAATATTTTTCTTCAAATTTCACATTTTGGGCAGCAAAAACAAATTGAAGCGTTTTCGTGAGAACGAAAGTTTTGTTAATGTTTTGCAACCATCTCGTGAGGAAGTCTTAAGCAGCTTTTCATTAAAAGGAAAATGGTCATCTTTTTTTGAGAACAGCAATCCAATAATACTAGAGTTAGGATGTGGTAAGGGTGAATACACCATCGCTTTAGCAAGAAAAAACTCTCAATTCAATTATATTGGTGTTGACATAAAAGGAGCTCGTTTTTGGAGAGGCGCTAAAACAGCATTAGAGGAAAACTTAAAAAATGTAGCTTTTTTAAGAACGCAAATTGAGTTAATAGATCATTGTTTTAAGCAGAATGAAGTAAGTCAGATATGGATCACTTTCCCAGATCCTCAAATTAAGTTTAAGCGCATGAAGCATCGTTTGACAAATCTTGATTTCTTAAGAAAATATCAGCATATCTTGAGTGAAAATGGAGTTGTGCATTTAAAAACTGATAGTGAGTTCTTGCATGGTTATACTTTAGGACTATTACAGGAAGGAAATCATGAGATCATATATGCACATCATGATATCTACAATAATCCACATAGTCCAGAAGAGGCAATATTGACACAAACATTTTATGAAAGGCAGTTCTTAGAGCAAGGCAAGCCTATTACCTACGTCAAATTTAGAACAAATTATTAGTTAAAATGGGACTAATTATTCAATTTATTCTAGGTTTTACAACTTCATTTATTGGTACAACACCACCTAGTATGCTGAATATGACCACCGCGAAGTTTAGTTTAGAACGTTCTAAAAGCGAAGCTATTAAATTTGCAATTGGTGTTTCATTAATAGTTCTAATTCAAGCTTTTATAGCAATCTTTTTTGCCAAATACATTCATAATAATATGGATTTTGAGTGGTACATTAAAATTGCTGGTATTATTATTTTTTTTGGATTGTCTTTATTTTTTTTTAGACAAGCTTTTATAGAAAAAAGGCAAAGTAACTCTGATGTTACTTTAAAAAAAGGAAGTAGCTTTTCAATTGGGTTGACGTTATCTAGTTTAAATATGTTTGCCATACCATTTTATTGTGGTGTTGGCAGTGCCCTAAATATGGCAGGATGGTTAGACTTTAACATTACTAGCATACTTCTTTTTGTACTTGGATCCGCTTTAGGAACCTATTCTTTATTATATGTGTATGCCATTTCTGCCCTAAAGATTCAAAGAAAAGCAAAAAAGTTAACTAAAAATTTGAACTATTTTTTAGGAGGATTAACTTCACTGGTGGCTACAGTTTCATTAATAGATTTATTATGGTAAATGATAATTCAAATTTTTTTGATAAGGTTTATGCGGTAGCAAGAAAGATACCTTATGGAAGGGTCACTTCCTATGGTGCCATAGCAAAATATTTAGGAGCCGCAAGATCAGCTAGAATGGTGGGCTGGGCAATGAATGCTTCAGGAAGAGATGAATCAGTTCCAGCGCATAGAGTTGTAAATAGAAATGGTATTCTAACTGGTAAGCATCACTTTCAAGGTACCAATTTAATGCAACAGCTATTAGAAAATGAAGGTATAAAGGTAATAGATAATAAAATTGTAGATTTTAAGGCCCTTTTTTGGGAACCTAATGATGATGAACTTTCAAAATCAATGTAAAAACAATATTTTTTTTTACTTTTAGTTCTGATTAGGCTGGTTTTTAGAGGCTGGCATGGTATTTTTTTTTAAATTGCGCAACGAAAAAAAGGGTTTACATGAAATTAAAGCTGAAATTAACCGTATTTTCACTTTTATTGTCGCTATCTTATTCCTTTGCTCAGCTAGATTGGAGTCATGAAATAGGTGTAGTTGCAGGTCCATTAAGTATGCAAACGGATTATGGTGAAAGACATCACTTTCCAAGTAGTAATGCAACAACTTTCGGAATTGGTTTAGTGCATTATCTAAGTTTTTACGGTAATAATTATAACTGGAGAAATGGTGCGAGTTTTTTTTCTGATCATTTTAAATTAAGAACTGAAATATCTTACTATTTCAATAATAGCCTTGAGCACAAGGGAAGATATATTGAATTAAATAATACTATCGGTTCACAGTTGCGAGCTATGAAAGGAAAAACTAAGATATTTAACTTTGGAATGCAACTTGAATATTACTTTAAGAATCTAGAGGATTATGGACTATTGTTCAACACTTCTGACAAGTTTGCACCTTATGTTAGTGCTGGCTTGCAATATAATAGTTTCGATCCTGAATTGACAAATACCCCTGAAGGGACTTTAGACATATCGAATCTTCCCGAAAAGTGGCGAGATCGTAATTTCCTTGAGCGAGATAATACCTTTTCTTTTACTTTCAGTGCTGGCACACGCTATAAATTAAATAAATTTGACTTGGTTGCAGATGCTCGTTGGCAGTATTTCTTTTCTGATAAAGTAGACGGGCTTGATCAAACTGATGGATCTAGTAAATTTAATGACACGCTAATATTCTTTAGTGTTGGTGTTGTTTTTGATTTATCTGGATTGAGAAACTAGATTAATTTTTTACTTTAATAAGTTTCTTATAATAATATTTCAATATTGAATTGAAGTAGAAAAATGGTTGAAAAAATTCATTACTTAAAGACCTCTTAAGCTTTATTTCCTCCTTTTTAATATCCCAATTATTATCTCTAGATATACCCTCTGTTCCACATAAAGTAATTACTTGATCTAATAATTTTATAGGCGTTTTTAATTTAAAAAGTATTAGATTCAAATGATAATCACCCAAAACTTTATAAATTAAAGAATACTTTCTTTTAGAAAAAACTGAAGACTTATAAAAAATACCCTGATGAGGTAGTGTGTTTTTAAACCATAATAAAAATGACCATTTAGGGCTCATTATTTTTGTTCCTTTATTAACATTGTAAGCTACCTTACCTAATAAAAGTTTTATATTTTCCTCAATAGATTGATTAAAAACACTATTTAAAACTTTAGCATTGTAGAATATATCATCTGCCCCCATAAAAAAAAGCCAATCTCCATTAGAATTTTCTACCCCTTTGTTCATTGCATCGTAAATTCCCTTATCACTTTTACTGATCCATTTAAAAGGAAGTTCTAATTCCCTTAGGTATTCTAATGTTCCATCGGTTGATTCATTATCTATAATCCACACTTCATAGTCATTAAAATCTTGTTTTTCTATACTTAAAATACAACGCTTTAAGCTTTCAAGATTGTTATGTGTAGGTATAATTATAGATACTGTAACTCCCATTAATCAAAATAATAATCTAATTTTTCTTGTTCATTTTCCCAACAAAATAACTGTTTAATTTTTCTTTGATTTTCTTTAATTTTGAGCATCTTTTGGCTATCTGATAAAACCTCTGAAATACGTTTCGCTATATGCTTAGGATCATGACTCTTTACAAAGAACCCTATTTGATGTTTCTTAATTAGATTCTTAATCTCAGTTAATGGATAAGCTAAAATTGGCAACTCTGCGTGTATATAATCAAACAGTTTATTAGGTAAAGAGAATTCAAAACTCTTACCTGATGGTTCCTCAAGAAGTAAGCCTAAATCAGCTTTCTCAGTATAATTAAATAATATATCATGAGGTATTCTTCCCAAGAAGTGAACTCGTTCAGTTAAATTTTTCGCCTTTGAAAATTTTTCTAAATTTCTTTTTTCTTTTCCATATCCTATAATAACTAAATCTACATTTTCTATATAATTTAAGGCCAATATGGCTTGTTTTAGTCCTCTCTTTTCGGTTAAAGTGCCTTGATAAAGAATAACCTTATTATTAGTAGGAAAACTAATATCTTGTACATTCTTATCATCTTTGTATGGAAGATTTCTAATTACTCCAACTGGAATACCATATTCATTTTTATATGCTTTAGCTATTCCAGAACTAACAGTAAACATTTTATTTAATCTTGGTAAAAAAAAGCGCTCTAATGTTTTCCAAAACTGTCTTACAAAATTTCGATCTTGTAGTTCAGGCACCTCAGTAAAGTACTCATGGCTATCATATACCAAATCACTTTTTTTAATCCTACTTCCCAGAAAACATGCAGGCAAAGTATCTAAATCATTGGCTAGTATATAACGGTATTTTCTTTTAAAAAGAATAAATAAAAAAAGCCTAATGTTATATTCTGCATAGAATAGGAAGTTAACATTAAAAAAATGTTTCTTCCTAATGACATCAT
The DNA here is from genome assembly GCF_056591715.1 of Maritimimonas sp. 2405UD52-3. NCBI lineage: Bacteria > Pseudomonadati > Bacteroidota > Flavobacteriia > Flavobacteriales > Flavobacteriaceae > Maritimimonas > Maritimimonas sp. 2405UD52-3. The sequence goes on along the minus strand of NZ_JBWQOL010000001.1, from coordinate 553,142 downwards.
ATTTCCTGTAAACATTAAACGTCTCTGGAAGTACCCTCCCATAAACAGTAACATTAAATCCTTTTTCTACTAAATAACTTGAAACTTTATGAACTCTTTGGTCAGTAGAGATATCATTGCTAACTGCTACGAGTACATTTTTATTAGTTTTCAAAATCAAATTTATGACTTACACCACTTCAAAGACTTTCTCTCCTTCACATTTAATAGTCTTATGAGGGTATTTTAAGATAAGTGCATAATCATGGGTTGCCATTAAGATGGTTTTTCCACTTCTATTAATTTCTTCTAAAACACTCATCACTTCAATTGAAGTTTTAGGATCTAAATTACCTGTGGGCTCATCAGCTAGAATTAATTCAGGGTCATTCAACAAAGCTCTTGCAATAGCAACACGCTGCTGTTCACCACCAGAAAGTTGAAATGCCATTTTAAAGCCTTTGGTTTTCATTCCTACTTTTTCTAAAACCTCATTGATCTTTGTATCCATTTTAGCTTGATCTTTCCAACCTGTAGCTTTTAAAACAAATTGCAAATTATCATGGACGTTTCTGTCATTCAGCAATTTAAAGTCTTGAAAAACTATTCCTAACTTACGTCTTAAAAAGGGAATCTCTTTTTCCTTAAGCTTCGTTAAGTCAAAACCTACAATTGAACCTTCTCCTTTCACTAGAGGTAAATCACCATAAAGTGTCTTCATTAAGCTACTTTTACCGCTACCTGTCTTCCCGATAAGGTACATAAAATCACCCTCAAATATTTCTACACTAATATCTGACAACACTAGATTCTCTTCTTGAAATATAGAGGCATTTTTAAGTTGCAATAAAGGTTTTGACATAAATAAGTATTTTGCTTGACAAACTTAATGTTTAAATTTTAACCTTAAAAGTGAATACTCAATATATCTTAAAGTCACTTTTCTCTATCTTTGATTTTCCTAAATTCAAGAATGTTTAAATACCTCATCATTTTTATATCTTTCTTTTTTTTCTTTAGTTGTGAAAAGAAACTTTCTAAGAAGAACCAACGAGAAATTATTAAGTCACAAACACTAAAGAATCTTCCTGAGTCTATAACAAACAATGCTGTAATTGAAGGCTTCATTCATAACAAACCATTTGTTTTTACTTTTGGCGGACTAGACAGCACAAAAGAATATACAGGTATACACAAAAGAGCTTATAAATTTGATGTTTTGGTAAATAAATGGCATCAAATAGCAGATTTGCCAGATACTCTTGGTAAAATAGCAAGCGCTGCTAGTAGAATTAAAGATACTATTTATATTATTGGTGGTTATCATGTTTTTAAAGATCACTCTGAAAAATCATCTAACAAAGTACATAGATATGATATCATAAATGACAAATATTTAGAAGATGGTACTCCAATTCCCATTCCTATAGATGATCAGGTACAAGTTGTTTGGAAGGACAGTCTTATCTATGTTATAACCGGATGGTTTGACAAAGAAAATATGCCTAACGTACAGATTTATAATCCTGCAAAAAATGCCTGGTCTACAGGTACTTCTACTCCCAACAATCATATCTATAAGTCATTTGGTGCCTCGGGCACTATAATTGGAGATACCATTTATTATTTTGGAGGTGCTTCGATGGGCAAGCATTATCCTATTCAAAATGTATTACGCAAAGGTGTTATTAATAAAGATAATCCCACAGAAATTACATGGTCTACTATGGTACCAGATTCCACCATAGTAGGTTATAGAATGGCCTCAACTATCATTGGCAATAAACCTATATGGTTTGGTGGTAGTGAAATTACCTATAATTATAGCCCAGAAGCGTACGATGGGTCTGGTGGTGTAGCACCTTCTAATAGGATTCTTTCATTAGAAAATGGACTCTGGAAAGAAGATCGTTCAAAAAAATTACCGATGGATTTGAGAGGAATTGCAAAAATAAACGACTCAATGCTCATCATAGTTGGCGGAATAGAAAGTGGTCAAAAAGTAAGTTCTAAAGTGCATCAATTACAATGGAAAAAACAGTAAACAAATTTCTTACATTCTTAATAATTATTTTGGCATTTGTCTCTTGCAAAGAAGAAGCAAAACCTGATACTTCTGAACTTAAACAGGGTGTTTGGCGAGCAGAGATAGATATGCAAGGTGAAAAATTACCCTTTAATTTTGAGGTATTAAAAGATGGCAATTCATACAAAGCTACCTTAATCAATGGTGAAGATGAAACCTTAGATCTTGATGAAATTCAAGTTCTAAATGATTCTGTTTTTATCAAGTTACACATTTTTGATATTGATCTAAGAGCAAAAATTAATGACACCACATTAAATGGGCTTTATATCAAAAACTACAAAGAAAACTATAGACTTCCTTTCACTGCAGAATTTGACAATTCAAAGAGGTTTATTAAGCCTAAAAGCAATGATAATTTTAATGGTAAATGGCAGGTAACATTCACAGAAGAGGATGGCACTAACTTTCCGGCCGTAGGTGTCTTCAAACAATCCGGCTCTATAATTAAAGGTACTTTTCTAACTGAAACAGGAGATTATAGATATCTAGAGGGTGTCAGCAAAAAAGATTCAATGTCTCTATATACTTTTGATGGAAACCATGCATTTATATTTAATTCCTCCATCAAAAATGATTCTATTTTTGGTGAATTTCTTTCAGGTAAAGACTACAAAGCTACTTTTAAAGGTGTTAAAAGTGGAAATGCCAAGCTAACTGATGCAGATAAATTAACATACCTCAAAGAAGGTTATGACAATATAGAGTTTTCATTTCCAGGGCTAGATAGCAAACCAGTTTCACTAAATGATAATAAGTATAAAAACAAAGTAGTTTTACTCCAGATATTTGGTACCTGGTGCCCTAATTGTATGGATGAAACTATTTTCTATGCTGACTGGTTTGAAAAAAATAAAGACAAAGATGTTGAAATCATCGGGCTTGCCTATGAAGCTAAAGACGATTTTGAATATGCAAGAAAACGTGTTGAAAAAGTAAAAGAAAAATACAATGTAGGTTATGATTATGTTATTGCAGGCGTTTATGATAAAGAAGCAGCAGCTAAAACATTACCCATGTTAAATCATGTTCTGTCATTTCCTACTACCATATTTATTGATAAAAAGGGTAATGTTAGAAAAATCCATACTGGTTTTTCGGGACCAGCAACTGGAATCTATTACGAAGAATTTGTAGAAAAATTCAATACATTTATGAATGAATTGTTAAATGAGTAAACTCATTTTGGCCTGATTCATGTTAATACCTCCTCTAGAAAATCATATTTTCTTAACAAAATGTTATAATTAATTAACAATTGTACAATTTCGGTGCAATTATTCGTTGTTTAATTTAAGCATGGTTAATTTTAGCCAGCTATACTAATTCTATATCAAAATGAAGCTTAGCACCCTCTGGTTTATCCTACTATTCATTGTTTTATCAACAACTCCAAGCTTAGCTCAAAAATCCGACATCTATACCAACTCCTTAAAAGAGTACAATCATGCGATTGCCTTATATCACAATCGGGATTTTGTTGCTGCCAAACAGTTGTTCAATCAATTAAAAGATAATTTTGAACCTGACTCAGAGTATAAAGCGAATTGTGTGTATTATGCAGCTTTTTGTGCAATACAACTAGGTGAGCAAAACGGAGATCAACAAATGCGTGATTTTGTTGAACGTTATCCTACGAGTAGTAAGCAAAATACTGCATTTCTAGAAGTAGGTGATTATTATTTTAAAAATGCTAACTATCCGTATGCACTCAAATGGTACAATCGTGTAGAGACACGAAACCTTTCTATAGGTCAGGAAGAAGATTTTAATTTTAAATATGCCTACGGTCTTTTTGCGGTGAGAAGTTATAAAAGATCAAAAGAGTACTTTCAAAAATTACTGACTTCACAAGAGTATGGATCTCAGGCTAAATACTACTATGGTTTTATTGCCTATCAGGAAGATGATTATGATAATGCTAATAGGTACCTAAGTGAAGTTTCTGATAATTCTGAACTAGGAGATGACGTACCTTATTATATGGCCAATATTAAATTTAAGACAGGTAAGTTTCAAGAAGCTATTGATGTTGCCAAGCCTTTCCTCGCTAAAGCGGATAGAAATCAACATTCTGAAATCTCAAAAATTATAGGCGAAAGTTATTTTAATCTGGGCAACTATAGTGAAGCTATTCCTTATTTAAAAGATTATAAAGGAAAACGTAGACGATGGAATAACACAGATTATTATTTATTGGGATATGCCTACTATAAACAAAATGATTTTGAAAATGCCATTGCCAATTTTAATAAGATCATAGGTGGTGACAATGCTGTTTCACAGAATGCCTACTATCATTTAGCTGAGTGTTATTTAAAAAGTGATCAAAAAACCGAGGCTTTAAACGCATTTAGAAATGCATCTCAAATGGATTATAATAATGACATTAAAAAAGATGCCTGGTTAAATTATGCGAAGCTAAGCTATGAAATTGGGAATCCATATAAAAGTGTCCCTGATGTCTTGCAAGAATACATAGATTTATATCCTAAATCAGAAGCCAATGAAGAAATTAATCAATTACTTATTAGTGCCTATATCACTTCTAAAGATTTTGAAGGAGCTTTAGAAGCCTTAAAGGATAAAAAGGATGCGGACAGCAAAGAAGTTTATCAAAAAGTAGCTTTATATAGAGGAATTCAATTATATAATGAAGGTTCGTTAGATAATGCCAAAGAGCATTTTGAAATTGCTATTGATGAACCAAGGGATAATGGTATTACTGCCCAAAGTACCTTCTGGAAAGCTGAAACAGATTATAACCTCAATAATTTTAATGAAGCGTTGGTTGGTTTCCAGCAATTTGAATCCATGTCAAAACCAGACACGTTGATTGAAAATAATCTGGTAAACTACAATAAGGCTTATGCATTATTTAAACTAAAAGACTATAATAAAGCAGGTTCAAACTTTCAGGATTTTATAGATAAGAGCCCCAATGATACCGCAAGAATGAATGATAGTTATTTACGTTTAGGTGATGTGAATTTTGTTTCAAGTAAGTATCAAAATGCCATTAACTCTTATAATAAAGTAATAAATGCAAACGGCGCCGACAAAGATTATGCGCATTTTCAACGTGCCATGAGCTACGGCCTTACGGGAAAAAACAGCAATAAAATCACCGATCTTACTGATTTCTTGAGCTCCTATAGACGATCAAGTTATCGTGATGACGCCCATTATGAATTAGGAAATGCCTATGTAAGAGCAGATGAAAATACTAGAGCACTAGAAGCTTATGACAACTTATTAAACTATCATAAGCGTAGTTCCTATGTGCCAAAAACCCTATTGAAACAAGGATTGATCCATTATAACTCTGGTAATAACGAAGAAGCATTAGCTAAATATAAAACCATTGTTCGTGATTTCCCTAATACTGACGAAGGTAAACAAGCTGTAACAAATGCGCGTCAGGTATATGTTGATTTAGGACGAGTAGATGAATATGCTGATTGGGTGAAAGGCGTAGATTTTGTAGAAGTCTCTGATGATGATCTTGACAATGATATGTATGAAGCGGCAGAGAAACAATACCTACAGAATAATAGAAAAAAGGCCATTACAGCATTTACAAAATATATTGAACGGTTTCCTAATGGTGCTCATGCATTACAAGCTAATTTTTATTTAGCAGAGTCATTATATGCCGAAAAACAGTTAAAACAGACTGAGCCCTACTACATTTATATCACAAATCAAGAACGTAATGAATTTACAGAACAGGCTTTAGTACGATTGGCAGAAGTCTATTTGAGTGACCAAAGTTGGAAAAAAGCCATGCCTGTTTTAGAGCGACTGGAAGAACAAGCTGATTATCAGCAAAACATAACATTTGCTCAAAGTAATTTAATGAAAGGACATTACGAGTTAGAACAGTATGAAGATGCAGTAGCATATGCTGAAAGAGTATTGGCCCGTCCTAAATTAGAAGATAGGGTAAAGTCTGATGCTAAAGTTATTATAGCACGTTCAGCTATTAAAACAGGTAATGAATATAAAGCTCAAGAAGCCTATGAGGAAGTTGGAAAAATCGCTACTGGTGCATTAAAAGCAGAATCATTGTATTATGATGCCTATTTTAAACATAAGGAAGGTAATTATAAGGTTTCAAATACAATCGTTCAAAAGTTAGCATCAGATTATGCAGCTCATAAATATTATGGAGCAAAAGGCTTAATTGTGATGGCTAAGAATTTTTATGAATTAAAGGATGCTTATCAGGCAACTTACATTCTTGAAAATGTCATCAATAATTTTGGTGATTTTGAAGATGTAGTGGATGAAGCAAAATCAGAATTACAACGTATCAAAACCGAAGAGGCAAAAACAAATGAATCTGTAAACCCTGACGGAAACTAAAATTTTTCATGTCATTCTTACTCCTGGTAATTACTAGGTGAAGGAATCATAAAAAAACAAATATGAAAAAATATATTTTAACACTACTAGGTATCCTAACCATTACCTTTTCTTTTGCTCAAAAAAGAGATAAAGATACACTTGATACCGAGGTGATCAATGTGGTGAAACCCTATTCACCTACTGTATCAGATGCTTTTAAAATAAAGGTTTCTCCTGTAATAAACGATGCTTCTATTAGTAAAAAAAGACCTATTCAATATACTATTTTTTCAGTTCCAGTGGCATCTACATTTACGCCTGCGAAAGGAAAGCCTAAGGCCTTAAAAGTGAATCCAAGTGCACCTATCTATGAGAATTTTATCTCCGCTGGTTTTGGCAGCTTCGGCACACCACAATTTGAGATTTTTGCCAATGGAAACAGTAATAGGTATAATGAATTTGGAGGTTTTTTAAATTTTCATTCATCTAATGGAGGTATTGACAACACCCCTTTAGATAATAACTTTTTAGATGCCAAATTAGATTTGTATTATAAACAAGATGAACGCGATTTTGACTGGCAACTCACAGGTGGATTTAGATATCAGCAGTCTAATTGGTATGGCCTACCTAATGAATTAAATTTTTCTGAAGATGTCATTAACAGCATAAGTGAATCTTTAAATTATACCGATGCATTTATTGGCGGAAAAATTACGTATGATGACTCCTTTTTTCAAGGAGCTAATGCAGATTTATATAGATTTACGGATGATGAAGGCTCAACAGAAATCTATGCCAACATCAAACCAAAAATTGAATTCCCCATTGGTAGTCAATATATTAATATGGAGGCAAGAATTGAATTTTTGGCAGGTGAATTTTTTCAAAACTACGAACAAACAGAATTCGATATTAACTATACTTATTTTAATTTAGGGGTAACTCCCAATTTTGAGGTTTTGAGAGATAATCTCACTATTAGTTTAGGGACCAATATTGTGTACAGTGCTGCTTCTGGAGTAAGTGAAAGCAAGGCTTTTATTTACCCTAAAATAACAGCTTCTTATATTTTAATTGATCAAATATTGACTTTGTATGCCGGAGTAGTTGGTGACTTAGAACAAAATTCTTTTAAAGGTTTTGCTTATGAAAATCCATTTGTTTCACCTACATTAAATGTTCTACGAACTGATAGACAATATGACGCCTATGGTGGATTAAAAGGAAAGTTATCATCAAACATTAGTTATAACTTTAAAGGAGGATATATGAATGAAAAAGGCAAACCTCTGTTTAAATTAAATCCTTTAAGAACTGATGGTACTACCAATGTCACCAAAGGTTATGAAGCTGGTAATTCTTTTCAAGTTATATATGATGAAGTTCAGACATTACATGCATTTGGAGAGGTAAGTGTAGACTTTTCTAAACAGTTAAAGTTTGGAGGAAACGTTTACTATTTTAACTACAGCACAGATGTTCAAGCAGAAGCTTGGGGGTTACCAACCTTAAAAGCAACGGCATTTGCCAATTACAATCAAGATAAATGGTATGCGGGAGCAGATTTGTTCTTTATAGGTTCAAGAAAGGATGAGTTAACATTTTCTGAACCACTCAACCTTACAAATGACCCTAAACTATTAAACGTTGGTAATTATATTGATCTAAACCTTAAAGGGGGGTATAAATTTACCGATCGGTTAACGGCATTCATGAAGGTCAATAATGTGTTTAATAGCAACTATGAAAAGTATACGAACTTTGAAGTACAGGGCTTGCAATTTTTTGCCGGACTTACCTATAAGTTTGATTTATAAAAGTCATTTTAAGTGGCGTTGTGTGTTTTTACTCTTTTTCCCTTTTTTAACACAACGCTGCTTGAGTGACATTAAGAGTACATTTTTTCATAGTATTCTTGATAAGCACCTGAAGTAACATTATTCAACCATTCTTCATTTGCTAGATACCAATCAATAGTTTTTGATAAACCTTCTTCAAAAGTAACTGAAGGTTTCCAACCTAATTCTTTATTTAACTTAGAAGCATCAATGGCATAACGACGATCATGCCCTGCTCTATCTTTTACATAAGTAATCAATTGTGCAGAACTTCCATTTTCTCTACCTAATTTTCTATCCATTTGTTCACATAATAAATGAATAAGATCTAGGTTAGTCCATTCATTAAAACCCCCAATATTGTATGTTTCTCCTTCCTTACCTTTATGGAATATCAAATCAATAGCTCTAGCATGGTCTTCTACATATAGCCAATCTCTAGTATATTTACCATCTCCATAGACAGGCAGTGATTTGTTATTCTTAATATTATTTATAAATAAAGGAATCAGTTTTTCAGGAAAATGATTAGCTCCATAATTATTAGAGCAGTTGCTTATAATAAAAGGCATATTATACGTATTCCCATATGATCTTACCATGTGATCAGAGGCTGCTTTTGATGCCGCATAGGGTGATTGAGGATCATAAGGAGTGGTTTCAGTAAATAATCCTGTTTCACCCAAAGATCCATAAACCTCATCTGTTGAAACATGATAGAATAGTTTACCTTCAAAATTATCAGTACAAGCATTTCTAAAAGCATTCATCAAATTGGCTGTGCCAACAACATTGGTTTCTATAAAAGCATTAGGGTCTTTGATAGAACGATCAACATGACTTTCAGCTGCTAAATGAACAACACCATCAAACTGATATTTTTTGAAAAGATCATTTAAAAAATCTGCATCTTTAATATTTCCTTTAATAAAAGTATAATTAGAAGCATTGCTAATATCTTTTATATTTTCAAGATTTCCTGCGTAGGTTAATGCATCTAAGTTGAGAATTTGATATTCAGGGTGTTTAGCTACAAAACGTCTCACCACATGTGAGCCTATAAATCCTGCACCGCCTGTAATTAGTATTTTTTTCATTTTATCTATTCAATGTTTGTTGCCATTTCCAAGCTGAAACCAATGCATCTTCCAAGCTAGATTCAGCTTTCCATTTTAATTCATTATTCGCATATGTTGTGTCGGCACAATATTCTTTTACATCACCTTCTCGCCTATGCACAACTTTATAGCTTATTTTTATTCCCGTGGTATTTTCAAACGTATGTATAATATCAAATACAGAATTTCCTCTACCAGTACCAATATTAAAAATCTCATAACCAGATTTACCTTTTCCTTCAAGCAATCTTTTTAAAGATGCAACATGGGCTTTCGCTAGATCAACTACATGAATATAATCTCTAATAGGGGTTCCATCATGTGTTTCATAATCACTACCAAATACTTTGAGTTCTTCTCTAATACCAGCTGCCGTTTGAGTTATATATGGCACTAAATTTTGAGGAACTCCATTTGGTAATTCTCCAATTTTAGCCGAAGAATGTGCTCCAATTGGGTTAAAATACCTCAAACTAATGACATTTATATCTGATGCACTAGCTGTGAATCGCAACACCTCTTCACCAATCTGCTTTGTATGTGCATAAGGTGAGTCAACTTTTTTAAAGGGAGCTTGTTCGGTAATAGGCATTTCATCAGCCTGGCCATAAACGGTACAAGAGGAACTAAAAATAAAATGATGAACTTGAGTTTTCTCCATCTCTTGTAAAAGATATACAAGTGAATTAATATTATTACGATAATATTTTAAGGGTTTTTCTACACTTTCACCCACCGCTTTTGAAGCAGCAAAATGAATTACACCTATAATATCAGAATGTTTACTAAAAAAGGTCTGAATTGACATCTGATCCTTTAAATCTAAATTCTCAAAATGCGGTTTTTTTCCTGTTATTGCAGTGATGCCATCTAAAACATCTATGGATGAGTTTGAAAGGTCATCAATAATCACCACCTCAAAACCTTCTTCTTGAAGTTCAACAACAGTATGAGAACCAATAAATCCTAACCCTCCTGTCACTAAAATCTTTTTCATAGCTAACAACTACTTATTTACAAACTCCAACACTTTGTCTGTAACATATTTCAAATCTTCTTCGGAAAATTCAGTATGGATAGGTAGAGACATCACAGTCTCTGAGAGTTCATTAGTTATTTTAAAATCATCCTCATTATAACGTTCGTCTGCATAGGCCTTTTGTTTGTGTAAGGGTACCGGATAATAAATGGCATTTGCAATTCCATACTCATTAAGGTGTTCTTGCAAACCAGCTCTATCTACTCCATTTAATCGTAAGGTATATTGATGAAATACATGACAATCACAATCATCGCAAAAAGTATCTGAATTACATTTTCCTGATTTTGGAGTAATCAATTTATCAGATTTTGCGAAGGCATTATTATAATAGTTGGCAACTTTTCTCCTGGCATTACAATAATCGTCTAAATACGGTAGTTTAATATCTAAGACGGCTGCTTGAATAGAATCCAATCTAGAATTTACTCCAATTACATCGTGATAATAGCGCTTGTACATTCCGTGGTTCACCATACCTCGAATAATGTGAGCTAGATCATCATCATTAGTAAAAATAGCACCTCCATCACCGTAACAACCTAAATTCTTACTTGGAAAAAAAGAAGTAGTTCCTACATGACCAATGGTACCTGCCTTTTTCTTAGAACCATCTTTAAATGTAAAATTCGCACCAATAGCCTGAGCTGTATCTTCTATTACAAATAAGTTATACTTTTTGGCAATCTCCATAATTGCTTCCATATCAGCTACCTGTCCAAATAAATGTATCGGAATTATTGCTTTGGTTCTTGGTGTAATTGCTTTTTCCAATGCCTTTATATCAATATTAAAAGTATCTGGATCTACATCCACTAAAACTGGAGTCAGTTTTAATAAGCCTATGGTTTCAACAGTAGCCGCAAATGTAAAATCTGCAGTAATTACCTCATCACCTTGTTCTAATACAAGTCCCATCATTGCTATCTGCAATGCATCAGTACCGTTGGCACATGGAATAACGTGCTTTACATTTAAATATTTCTCAAGATTAGACTGAAAAGACTTTACTTGTGGTCCATTGATAAAGGCAGTAGATTCAATAACATCAATTACAGCTTTGTCAACCTGATCTTTTATTCTTTGATACTGACCTTTTAGGTCAACCATTGGAATTTTCATAGTATAATTTTAAAACGTAAACGCACAAAAATACGAATTATTTAAGTGCTCATTCTCTAAATTTATATTTTAGCTTGCTGTATGTATTTTTTATATAACATAGCAATATTGATCTCTAGTTTAATATTGAAAATTATAGCTCTTTTTGATAAAAAGATTAGGCTTTTTGTTGATGGAAGGAAAGACACTTTTCAAAAATTACAGTCAACTATTTCTAAATCTGATAGCATAATCTGGTTTCATTGCGCTTCTTTAGGGGAGTTTGAACAAGCACGACCAGTTATTGAGAAGCTTAAAACTCAAAACTCAAAACTCAAAATTTTAGTTACTTTTTTTTCTCCATCAGGTTATGAAGTTCGCAAGGACTATGCTTTCGCGGATGTAATAACTTACTTACCTCTTGATACAAAAACAAACGCCAAGAAGTTTATTGAAATAGTAAATCCAGTAATTGCAGTATTTATAAAATATGAGTTTTGGCCCAACTTACTCAAGAAATTGAAGAAAAAAAACATCAAAACATTATTGATTTCTGGAATTTTCAGAAAAGATCAATCCTTTTTTAAAAGTTATGGAAGTTGGATGCGTAAATCATTGAATACGTTTGATCATTTTTTTGTTCAAAATGAGGCTTCTAAAGAACTTCTAGAAAGTATCAATTTTAAAAATGTAACTGTAAGCGGTGATACACGATTTGATCGAGTTTATGATATTTTAAATCAGGATAATTCCATCCAAGCCATTGAAGTATTTAAAAATGATAAACATTTACTGGTAGCAGGAAGTACTTGGCATGAAGGAGAAACTTTATTGATTGATTATATCAACAACCATACTTCAGTAAACGAAAAATTTATCATTGCCCCTCACAATATCAATACTAAAGAAATTGAGAAATTGAAAAACTCTTTTAACAAGAAAACTAGTCTTTTTTCTGATACAGATAAAGAAGATATAATTAACACTCAAGTACTAATTGTAGATTCAATAGGCTTGCTCACCAAAATTTATAGTTATGCTGATGTAGCGTATGTAGGTGGTGCATTTAAAACAGGATTGCATAATATTTTAGAACCCGCTACCTATGGTGTGCCTATACTAATTGGACCACATTATCAAAAATTTAATGAAGCCATTGAATTAGTAGCACAAGAAGGGTGTATTGTAATTAATGATCAACATGAATTCAATGCTACGCTAAATGAACTATATCAAAACAAACAATTGCTTTTAGAAAAAGGAACTATCTCTAAAAACTATGTTAAAAGTAATATTGGGGCTACCAATTCCATCTTGAATTACCTAAACAAACAACTATAATCCACCCTTTCTTTGTAACTTGCAGGTTCCTGTATGAGTACATTGATAGACACATTTGGACGACAAATTTCATATTTGCGCTTAGCAGTAACAGATAGGTGTAATCTACGCTGTAAATATTGTATGCCTGCACATGGTATTGATATTGTTGATAGAAAAGAACTACTTACTTTTAAAGAAATGTACCGTATTACACGTGCATTAAGTGAGTTAGGTGTTAATAAAGTTCGTTTAACCGGTGGAGAGCCTTTTGTAAGAAAGGATTTTATTAAATTTTTGGAAATGCTCTCATTCAATGACCTGTTAGATGAGATTAATATTACTACCAATGGAGCATTGATTGCCAATCATATTCAAAAACTGGAAGAGCTTAATATCAGATCCATTAACTTAAGCATAGACAGTTTAAATAGAGAAAATTTTGCAGCGATTACAAGGCGGGATGTTTTTCAAGATGTTTATAAAACATTGGAATTGTTAGAGGAAAGTTCTATGAATCTCAAGCTTAATATGGTAGTACAATCAGGAGTAAACACCCACGAAATTATTGATTTCGTAGAGCTAACAAAAAAGAAGAATATAGCGGTACGATTTATTGAGGAAATGCCCTTTAATGGAATTGGTCAACGTGAAACCAAGGAAGTTTGGAACTACCAACGAATTTTAAATGAGGTACAATCTAAATTTAAAGATACTGAACCTTTAATCTCAGAAAAATCATCAACATCTAAGAATTTTAAGGTTCAAGGTTACAAAGGAATATTCGGAATCATTCCTGCCTTTACTCGAACCATTTGTGCTGATTGTAATCGCATTCGTATCACTGCAACTGGCATGTTTAAGAATTGCTTATTTGATGAAGGAGTTTTTAATGTTAGAGATTTCATTCGTAACGGAGCAAGTAATGAAGATTTAAAAAGACTGTTTTTATCAATTGTAAAAGACAAGCCTAAAAACGGATTTGTAGCCGAAGCAAATAGAAAGAAAAATAAAAAGGTATCAGAAAGTATGTCTACCATTGGTGGTTAAACTGAATTCTGTTATTTCGAATGAAACAAGAAGTGTCGTTAAATGATCTCATCAAAAGAAGCACTACATATTATCCTTGAGAACACACAAGATTTTGGTACTGAAGAAATCCCTTTTTTGGATGCTCACAATAGAATCTTGAAAGAAGATATTCTTGCCGATCGCGATTTCCCTCCATTTGATCGTGTAAGTATGGATGGCATTGCCATTAACTACAGCACATTTAAAAAAGGAAAACGCACTTTTTCTATTGAAGGTGTTCAAGCTGCAGGAAGTCCTAAACTTATATTAGAAAAGAAAGAAAACTGCCTTGAAGTGATGACTGGAGCTACGCTTCCTAAAAATACAGATACCGTTGTTCGCTATGAAGACATCACCATTAATAATGCTAATGCAACAATCAATATAGACGCTATCGTGGCGAATCAAAATATACATCATAAAGGCAAAGACAGAAGGCAAGGTGATATCTTAATTAGAAAAAATTCCTTGATTTCTCCTGCTGAAATAGGAGTTTTGAGTACGGTGGGGAAGTCAAGAGTAAAAGTTGCTCTACAACCAAAAGTGATGATCATTTCTACTGGAGATGAATTGGTAGACACGGATGAAGTTCCTTTGCCACATCAAATTAGAAGAAGTAATGTTTATACCTTAGTTTCGTTATTACAGCAATTGAATATTGAAGCTAAAACAGATCATATTCAAGATGATAAGGCTATTTTAAAAGAGAAAATTGCGACTTATCTAACTAAATACGATGTCTTATTGTTTAGCGGTGCTGTAAGTAAAGGGAAATTTGATTTCTTACCCGAAGTTTTAGAAGAGCTGGGGGTAAAAAAACTATTTCATAAAGTGGCTCAACGTCCTGGAAAACCATTCTGGTTTGGCGGGCACAAAGTGCCTTTAAGTATGAGTAGACATGGTGGAAAAGAGGTGAAAAAAGTAAGCATTTTTGCATTTCCCGGAAATCCAGTATCAACATTTGTAGGATGTTTGAAATATTTCTATCCTTGGTATAAAAAGTCTATGGAAATACCTTACAATCATCAAGGGCAGGCCATTTTAGGAGATGATTTTTCATTTAAACCAGAGCTTACATACTTTTTGCAAGTAAAGCTTGATAGAGATGGAGGCTTAAAAATAGCAAAACCATATATTGGAAATGGTTCGGGAGATTTGGCTAACTTGGTAGATATAGATGGATTTTTAGAACTACCTGCGGATAAAACGGAGTTTAAAGCTGGCGAAGCATATCCATTAATAACTTTTAGATAATGAGTGACTTTACACACATAACATATAAAAATCAGCCCAAGATGGTTGATGTTGGTGATAAGGGAATTACCAAAAGAAGAGCAGTTGCAAGAGCAGAAATGTATTTGGGCGCTAAAATTATTCCAAAGTTTGAAGCTAATGAGCTAACCACTAAAAAAGGACCTGTTTTCCAAACTGCTATTGTTGCGGGTATTCAGGCCGTGAAAAAAACTTCAGATTTGATACCCATGTGTCATCCCATACCCATAAATGGAGTGCATATTGATATTAATGTGCTAGACGAAAAATCCATTGAGGTTTTATGTACTGTAAGTATTGAAGGGAAGACCGGGGTAGAAATGGAAGCTTTAACAGGTGCTTCGGTAACTGCACTAACCATATATGATATGTGTAAATCTATTTCACAAGAAATGATAATTAAGGAAGTTAAATTATTAGAAAAGACTGGCGGGAAATCAGATATTAAAAATGGATAATATAAAACACTATAAACACGCAAAATTAGAACGTAGAATTAACGATAACTTTGCCCCTAATGAAATTGCTATTTTAGGTACAAAATGCTCTATTATTACTGATTTTGTTCAAAAAATAAGCAAAAAATTACATAAAAAGGCCAAAATTGGTTATTTAGATGCTTCACATGCTAGCACAATTAGCGCTCCTATTTTAGATGAATTCATCGCACATCATTCGGGAAGCATAGCTGTAACTAAGCAGCATGATTTAAATGAATATAATGAGCGGATTTGCTTCTCTAAATATGATTTACTTTTCATCAACGGCAATCATTATAAAGGCGCCAAGCAAATCCTCATTTTGGATAATGAAAAAGAAGCATCCGTAAAAAAGCGATTGGAGCAATTAGACAGGATTCAATTCATCGTAAAACTAAATGATGACGCTACCTATTTTGATTTTCTGATTGAAAAATATCCTACAATTAAAAACTTAAGATCATATCATATAGATGAAATTGATGTCATCTCTGAACATATTGATGGTCTGATTCAGGAAACTATTGCTCCAATTCAAGGATTGGTCCTGGCAGGTGGCAAAAGCAAACGCATGGGGCAAGATAAAACTCAGATTAAGTATCATGGTAAACCACAATTAGCACATACCGTTGAATTGTTAGAGAACAACTTACTCAACACCTACGTTTCGTTAGCAGAGAATCAAGAAATATCAGATTACCAGGTAATTCAAGACAAATTTGTTGATTTAGGAGTTTTTGGTGCCATATGCTCTGCTTTTATGAAAGACCCAAATAAGGCTTGGTTAGCATTGGCAACCGATTTACCATTTGTAAATAATGATTTAATAAAAGAACTTTTAAAACGAAGAAATCCTTCAAAGGTAGCTACCGCAGTAAAAGGAAAATCTAAAGAATTTGTCGAACCCATCGTTACCATTTACGAACCTAAAGCCTATCCTATTTTACTAAATTATTTGGCGCAAGGTTATTCATGTCCTAGAAAAGCATTAATCAATTCTGATGTTGAGATTGTAGAAGTAAATGATGATTTGATTCGTAATGTGAATACACCTGAAGAATATCAAAAAGCTTTAGAAGAACTTAACAATGCCTAGAACACTTCATATTGCCAATGGAGATAGCACTAGGCATCAACTGGAAGAAAGTGGCTTACAGGGCGATATTGCGATCTGCAGAGAAATGTTTTGTGAAGGAAATGTTGTTAAAGATTTAGGGAGTGATGCTTTTTGGCAAGCTCGATACCAATTTTTCCAAAATGAGTATAACGTTGAAAGACTTGAGTACTTTGACAAAACAATCAAGGAGTTTGTTCAACTTCAAGATGTTTCAGAGTACAATGAAGTAGTTCTTTGGTTTGAGTATGATCTTTTCTGTCAAGTAAATTTAATGGCTATATGCACTTATTTATTGCAACACTACAAATCGGCAGTCTGGTATTACTTGGTATGTGTTGGTAAAGAAAATCCAAAAAATGATTGGAAAACATTAGGTGATTATAGACCTGAAGAATTTGTAGAACTGTATAAAAATAAGATCAAGCTTTCTAGGAATGATCTTCTATTTGCCAAAGATACCTGGGAGGTATATGTAAGAAATAACAAAGAAGAAATAAAAGCCTTTAACTATAATCAAAGTAAAAAAATAGAATATTTTGAAGTTGTAATGCAACAGCATTTAAAGCGCTTTAAAAATGGAAGAGGATTCAATGAAATTGATTGTAAAATTCTAGAAATTATTAGATCAGCGGTTTTAACAGAAGAAGAGATTGTCAAAAGATTGCTCATCTGGCAACGTAAAGAAACAGTGTATGGTTTTGGAGACTTACAATACTCCAATAAACTCAAAAAGTTATCGGATTACTACACAACAAAAGATGGATTGTTTTATTTAAATGTCAAAGGGAAAGAAGTTTTAAACTAAATGAAGGGTATTACCAAAGAAGAGCTGTATAAACGTCAAACAACTTTACAAGAAATCGGTACTGAAGGACAGCAAAAATTATTGCAAACCAAAGTACTTATAGTTGGATGTGGTGGACTTGGAAATGCTGCAGCTGTGTATTTAGCCGCCAGTGGTATCGGTGAGTTGCATTTAATTGATTTTGATATAGTTTCTGAATCGAATTTACATCGACAAGTATTCTATAAAACCAAAGATATTGGGAAACCAAAAGTTGAAGTTCTGGCACAACACATCCAATCCATTTCACCGTTTGTTGAAGTTAAAACGTATAAAAATCCTATCTCGAAAAACAACGTTTTTGACTTAATTGCTAATGTTCATTATGTGCTAGATTGTACAGATAGTTTACCAATAAAATATTTACTCAATGATGCCTGTGTGGTGAAAGATAAACCATTGATCTATGGATCACTGTATAAATTTGATGGATACGTTGCTAGTTTTAATGTAAGAGATTCAAAAGGTACCTTTGGCACCAACTTAAGGGATGCTTTTCCGGAAATGTCTAAACAGCAAGTACCCAATTGTTCTGAAGTAGGTACTCTAAATACGATAGTAGGAATCATTGGATTGATGCAGACCAATGAAGTACTAAAATTGGTAACAGACATCGGAAAACCTTTGGTAAATGAGCTATTGATCTATAATAGTTTAGACAATTCTCAGTTTAAAATGAAACTAAAGAAGTCTGTGAGCAAAGAAAAAATAGCTGAAATCTTTGAATCAACCACTTATTTTGATGAGGCATGTGAAACACAAGATGAAAACTTATTGATTTCCGCAGACGAATTAAAATCAAAATTGTCATCTCGAACGAATGTGAGAGATCTAGATATCATATCAGTTATTGAAGACGAAAACACACCTTTACCATTTGAGGTTGATTTAAAAATACCTTTATCAGAACTAAATGTTGGAAGTTTAAGGATCGATAATCAAAAAAAATATGTGATCATCTGCAATCGTGGTATTTCAAGTTATACAGCTACCCAAAAAATTAAAGAGAAATATCCGGACCTCAACGTCTTGAGCTTAAAAGGAGGAATTACGAATTACTAATGCAAAATCCAAAAGAATTTTACACTGTTGAGAAAGAGAAATTCAACAACGAGTTATATGTTTTAAAAAAACGGTTAACTGTTTCAAGTACACTTCGGCTAATAGTTTTTATATTCATTGTTTCCAGTTTCTACTTCTTTTTTGGAAATCTTATGTTAATAGGAATAACATCCTTGTTAGGAGTATCTGTTTTCATCTATTTGTTATTGCGCCATACTAATTTACAATACAAGAGAGATATAACAGAGCAACTCATCAGAATTAACCAAACAGAAATTGACGTTCTAGCAGGAAATTATACCAACCTAGATGAAGGAGCCGAGTTTATTGATACTACCCATTTTTATAGTTATGACATTGATCTCTTTGGCAAAGGTTCTTTTTTTCAATATATCAATCGTACTACAGTTAATGACGGCAAAATAGTATTGGCTAAAACATTAACTGAAAATACTACTTCAGATATAGTATTAAAACAAGAAACTATTAAAGAGTTAGCGGCGAAACCTAAATGGAGGCAACAATTTTCAGCTGTAGCCAGTTTGGTGAAAGTAGAATGCTCAGCACAAATTGTTTTGGATTGGATTCATGCCTATAAGCCTGTGTTTAGAAAAAATATTCAATTCTTTACACTATCCTTTTCCATAATTTCAGTGCTCACAATTGCCCTAACAATTGCTCAAATACTAAACATCAACATACTTCTATTTGTATTTTTTATAGGTTTCGGAATTAGTGGATATTATTTTAAAAGAGTAAATACCATTTATCAAAATTCGGACAAAGCCAAAAGCACTTTTAGTCAATACCATAAGTTATTGCAGCAAATTGAATCAGAAAACTTTAAAGCAAAGTTGTTACAAGAAGAGCAAAACAATATAAAAACGGAGGTTAAAAAAGCTTCTGTCATTTTTGCCGAACTTTCAAAATTACTAGATGCCTTAGATCAACGCAATAATTTATTAATTGCTGTTTTTGGTAATGCATTTTTCCTAAGAGATTTACAAATAGCGTACAAAATAGAACAATGGATAAAGCGTTATGGTAAAAAGGTTGAGAATTGGTTTCAAGTCATTGCTTTTTTTGATGCACAAAACTCATTGGCTAACATTGCTTTTAATCATCCAAAATATATTTTTCCAATAGTACATAATGATTCTAATACCATAAATGCGAAAACACTGAGGCATCCTTTATTAAAAACGGAAAGGCGAATTGATAACGATTTTAAAATTGAAAACCAGCAATTCTACATCATTACCGGAGCCAATATGGCCGGAAAAAGTACTTTTTTGCGTACAGTTTCCTTAGCAATTTTAATGGCTAATATCGGACTTCCTGTTTGTGCAACTTCTTTTGAATATTCACCTATAAAATTAATCACAAGTATGCGCACCTCAGATTCATTAGCCAATGATGAATCCTATTTCTTTTCAGAATTAAAACGATTAAAATTGATTGTAGAAAAAATAAAAAATGATAATTATTTTATTATTCTAGACGAGATTTTAAAAGGCACTAACAGTACCGATAAAGCCATTGGTTCTAAAAAGTTTGTACAAAGACTAGTAGCTTCAAACTCTACTGGAATCATTGCAACCCATGACCTAAGTTTGTGCGAAATAGAACAAGAATTTACGCAAGTAAAAAACTACTATTTTGATGCCGAAATCATGAATGATGAACTTCATTTTGATTACAAACTAAAAGAAGGTATTTGCCAAAACATGAATGCTTCTTTTTTATTAAAGAAAATGGATATAGTATAAAGACTATTTAAAAGAATATAAAAGCACCTTTTTATGCTCTTTTAAAATTAGATCAAGTTCATCTAAAAATTTTATGGAGACTGTAGGGCAACCCCAACTCAAAGCGATAGAGTTTGGATAGACTTCCTCATCAGGCACGTGTTCCCAAGCATGTAAAACAACAACACGCTTTCGCATGTTAGAGTTCGAATCTCCCAAACCATCAAGCCAGTACTTATAATTCTTTCCCCATCTACTATAATCTCGCTTGCCTACAACAGCCACTCCCAAAGAAGTACATAGGCTTTCATTTTTATTGCTGAAATTTTCTACTAAAGCTCCATTTTTTGCATCGTCTTTACAACTTCCATGACATACCAATCCTTTTTTAAGAATACTTTCTTTCTTTAGATCAACAACAAAAAATCTATTCTTGCCACTATGCAAAGAATAGTCAATCATAAAAGCAATTTTTTGATTATAATTATTTTCTTCGGCATAGCATTTTAGATAATTTATTTTCACTTTATAGTCTCTTTCTTTTGATGTTGGATTGGTAATAGTATTTTCTACTGTGAACAAATTTGAATCACCTTTCCTACCACAGGAAAGAGAGATTAATAAAACTACAACAACAAAATTTTTAAGAATAGTTTTCACTGTACACTAAGAATTAAGGTGTAGCATTTACCCATACCTCACCATCTACAAAATGTTCTTTTTTCCAGATAGGAACGGTTTCTTTTAAAGTATCAATGGCAAATTGGCACGCTGCAAATGCAGCTTTTCTATGAGGAGCAGATACAGCAATAATCACTGGTACCTCACCAATTTGCAATGTTCCTTCTGCATGATGTATAGCAATTCTCAAAATATCAAAATCAGCTAGTGCTAGATCAGCAATTTTTTGCATCTCTTTTAAGGCCATAGCCTCATAAGAAGAAAAATCCAGTAAAGTGACTTCCTTATCCTGAGTTTGATTTCTTACGGTTCCCACAAATAAAGCAATACCACCACAAGATGTGTCTTGAACAAAATCATAACATTCCTGTAAATTCAATTTTTCAGAGGTAATTCTTATTGAGGTATTGCCACCCATTTTTAACAGATTTCTTGACAAAGTTAGCGAATCGGGTTGTACTTTTGCAGCTGACTTTTTAAGTATATGAAGAATACATTTAGAGCGGTAAGCATTTTAGAAGGTTTGTCTTACATTTTACTACTATTTATTGCTGTACCTGTCAAGTATATTGGTGGTGATGAAAGCTATGTTAAATTATTAGGCATGCCTCATGGCCTCCTATTTGTTGCTTATATTGTTTTAGCTTATTTAATAAAAGATAATTTAAAATGGAATTCTAAGACTTTTTGGATTGTATTAGCAGCTTCTATTATTCCTTTTGGAACCTTTTATATTGATAAGAAATATTTAAGGACACCCCTAAAGTCCGTCCAAGAGGATAATTAACTTCTCTCTTTCAGAAAAGAAAGACGTCGAGACAACTACCCCCCGCTCACTGGTGGAATCAATGCAACAATATCATTTTCATTTAACTCAGAGTTATCTTCAGCATACGTTTCATTAATAGCCACTGTGTAGTTGTAATTAGCTAAATCAGTATATTTAAGAGCAAGTTGCGTCTTTAACTTCTCAACTGTAATTCCCTTTGAAAGGTATAAATCCAGGGCATTTCCTCCCACAATATCTCTTATAATTCCAAAAAGTAATACGCGTATCTGCATAATTCAAAGTTATGAAAATCCACTACATTTGTTAGACGAAACCAAGAATTTCTTTGAAACGGATTTTTCCTATACTAGAGTGGTTACCTCACTATAAAGCATCATATTTAAAAGGAGACTTATTAGCAGGTTTTACCGTTGGAATTATTCTCATTCCACAAGGAATTGCCTACGCTATCATTGCAGGTTTACCTCCTATTTACGGTTTATATACAGCATTGATACCGCAAATAATGTATACCTTTTTTGGTACATCTAGACAGTTGGCAACTGGCCCTATCGCCATTGACTCACTTATTATTGCAGCAGGAATTTCAGCAATTTCGACGGTTGAACCTGAACACTATATACCTGTGGTTTTGGCCCTCACCTTTATTGTTGGGATCATTCAGGTGATCGTTGGAAGTTTTAAACTAGGTTTTATAGTCAATTTTTTATCAAAACCAGTTCTAACCGGTTTTGTAACTGCTGCGGCACTGATCATTGGATTCAATCAGTTCAAAGGACTACTCAAGATTAATGTTGAACGCAGCAATCAAATTCAAAACTTAGTAGCCGATATTTTTCAGAATATTTCATCCATCCATGCTAAAAGTTTTCTCATTGGAGGCATCGCCATTATGATAATCTACACGCTAAGAAGAATTAACAAACGTTTACCAGGTCCCTTACTGGTTGTTATATTAGGTATACTACTAATGAAGTTTTTTTATAATTATTTTGGAGGTGTTGAAATCGTAAAAACAATTCCTAAAGGGCTTCCTTCTTTTCAACTCCCTGAATTGAATTATGAACTATTTTTAAAACTATTACCACTAGCATTAACCCTGGCATTTACAGGCTTTTTACAGGCAATTTCCATCGCTAAAGCATTAGATGAAGATTATGAAACTCCTAAACTCAATGCCAATAAAGAGCTTATAGCCCTGGGAGCTAGTAACATAGTAGGATCACTTTTTAGTTCGTATACCACATCAGGAAGTTTTTCAAGGTCTGCTATCAATAAAGAGGTAGGTGCTAAAACAAGCATGTCTAGTGCATTTTCGGCATTATTCATCGGTTTTACCCTATTGTTTCTAACACCCGTTTTCTATTACCTTCCAAAGACAATATTAGCTGCAATTATCATAACTGCAGTCTTTAGCCTTATCAATATAAAAGATATAAAATTTTTATGGCGGACCAATAAAAAAGATTTCTTGATGATGTTGGTTACCTTTATTATAACACTTACTATTGGAGTAAAAGAGGGTATTATTACTGGAGTCTTAGTATCCATTTTTGTGGTGATTTTTGAATCATCTATGCCTCATATGGCTATTTTAGGTAAAGTACCTGGAACAACCCATTTTTACAGAAATAAAAATCGTTTTGAAGATGTTGAATTACATCCTGAAATTTTGATTGTTCGCTTTGACTCGCGTTTATATTTTGCCAATGCCAGTTATTTTAAGGATAAGATCAATGAATTTGCTAAAGCAAAAGGTGAACAACTAAAAGTAATTATTGTTGATGCAGAAGTTATTAACAATATTGACAGTACCGGTATTACTGCTTTAAATGACGTCTTAAACAAATTCTCTGAAAAAGGGATTAAACTTTTTATTAGCAGTGTTAAAGGTCCTGTTCGAGATGCACTTGCAAAAAGTAAGTTAATACATAAAATAGGTGCTGAAAATTGTTTTATGAGTATACAAAGAGCAGTAGACACCTACTTAAAAAATGGTGATGAGGTCAATAAAAATTATTCTAAATATGTGCATCAATCGTATATCGATTAACTATTTTTTATGACTGAAATCAGTGTATCACCCCAAATTAGATCGTAATTTTGCATTTCAAATAACTACAAGATGAATATTGAACAGATTTATACCGGTTGCTTGGCACAAGGAGCCTATTATATAGAAAGTAATGGTGAAGTAGCTATTATTGACCCTTTACGAGAAGTAGATCCATATATTAAGCGAGCTGAAAAGAACAAGGCGAAAATCAAATACATTTTTGAAACACATTTTCATGCTGATTTTGTCAGCGGACATGTAACCTTAGCTGAAAAAACAGGAGCCAAGATTGTGTATGGACCAACTGCCCAAACCACTTTTGATTCTTATATCGCTAAAGATGGTGAAATATTTCAAATAGGGGCAATTACCATTACCGCCATATACACTCCAGGTCATACCATGGAAAGTACCACCTATTTACTAAAAGATGAAAGCGGAAAAGACCATGCCATTTTTAGCGGTGACACTCTGTTTTTAGGAGATGTTGGAAGGCCTGATCTTGCCCAAAAAGCTGCTGACATGACACAAGAAGAGTTAGCTGGTCTACTCTATGAGAGCCTTCGTAAAAAGATAATGACTTTAGCTGATGATGTTATTGTATACCCGGCACATGGCGCAGGTTCTGCTTGTGGGAAAAACATGAGTAAAGAAACAGTTGGTACAATTGGCGAACAGAAAAAAATAAACTATGCCTTGCGTGCTGATATGACAAAAGAGGAGTTTGTAAAAGAAGTAACTGATGGTTTGTTACCTCCTCCACAGTACTTCCCTTTGAATGTAAAATTGAATAAGGAAGGTTATGAAAGTATTGACAAAGTATTAGATAAAGGTTCTAGACCTTTAAATGCGGAGGAATTTGAACAATTGGCTAATGAGCATGATGCTTTAGTACTAGACGTACGCCATCATAATGAGTATATTAAAGGTTTTATTCCACGCTCCATTTTTATAGGATTAGGTGGTAGTTTTGCACCTTGGGTAGGAGCGCTGATTAAAGACATAGAGCAGCCTATCTTATTGGTAACTCCTGAAGGAAAAGAGGAAGAAACAGTTACCCGATTATCACGTGTTGGGTTTGATAATACCTTAGGATATCTTAACGGAGGTATTCAAACATGGAAGTCAGCCAATAAAGAAATAGACACATTAGAATCTATTTCTGCGCAAGAACTTGAAACCAGAATGGCTAAAGATGCACTCGTTTTTGATGTAAGAAAGCCAGGTGAATATCAAAGTGAACATATTGAAAAAGTTCCTAATACACCATTAGATTTTATCAATCAACATATAAAGGAATTTCCAACACAAGAGCGTTTTCATGTGCATTGTGCAGGTGGGTATCGCTCGGTAATTGCCGCTTCAATTTTAAAAGCAAGAGGTTTTCATAATGTTGTTGACGTTGCGGGCGGGTATACTGCCATAAAAAAAACAGCCATTAAAACAACCGATTATGTTTGTCCAACAACGGTCAAGTAATTTGTCTGTTAAAATAAAACCATGAAACAACTTATATTTCTTCTCGCAGTAATATGCTCACTCAACTTACTTTCACAAAACAATGTAAGTGAAAATATTTTGACTTTAGACAGCTTAGCCCACTCTCCTAAAGCGAAACTGGCTGATGTGGCGTGGATCTCAGGAAACTGGAAAGGCAAAGCTTTTGGCGGTATTGTAGAAGAAAATTGGAGCCAACCAAGTGGTGATTCTATGATGGCGACTTTTAAGTTGATCAATAATGGTAAAGTTTCCTTTTATGAAATAGAAATTATTAGAGAAGTCAATGAATCTTTAATTTTACAACTCAAGCATTTTCATGGCGATTTAAAAGGTTGGGAGAACAAAGATGAAACTGTAGATTTTCCATTGGTGAAAATTACCGATAATGCCACCTATTTTGATGGAATGACTTTTGAGAAAGTTAATGATCGTGAAATGAATGTATACGTTCTTATAGGTCAAAAAGATGGGAGCAACAAAGAAGTAAAATTTAATTATAAAAAATGAAAAATTTAGAACTAACCTTCATTGCTTTTCTATGTGTTATTTTTTCATGTGAAAGTAAAAAGAAAGAAACGGTTGAAGAACAAACTACTGAAACGATAGTTCAGGTCGAAACTATAAATAAAAAAATTGAGCCAGCTCATTTTAAAGAAAAAGTTGAAAATAAAGAAGTGCAATTAATTGATGTTAGAACGCCCAAAGAGTTTGCTGAAGGTTATATAAAAGGGGCTAAGAATATCAATTTTTATGATGATGATTTTCTTCAGAAAATGAGTGTTTTAGATAAATCTCAACCTGTTTATGTGTATTGTAAGGCAGGAGGTAGAAGCGGTTCTGCAGCTAAAAAGCTGGCAGCAGAAGGTTTTACACAAATTTATGATCTAAAAGGAGGGTTTTCAGCTTGGAAAAAAGAAAATCTTAATACTGAGAAATAATAATTAAAGTTTCATGAAAAAAAATGTAGGAAATATTGATAAAGTCATACGTTTTATTGTTGCCTTGGTAGCCACATGGGACGCCTACAAAGGTTATGTTTCAAGTCCTTGGGATTATGTACTGTATGTAGTTGCAATCGTTATGCTTATAACCATTTTAACAAGTACTTGTCCACTTTGGTTAGTAACCGGTATTAACACAATAAAATCAAAATTAAAATAAAAGAAGCTCTCTAAAAAGTGTCATTCTGAATGAAATGAAGAATCTTTAAGAGTTTAATCATCTAACAATAACATGATTGAGATTTTTCGACTGCGCTCAAAATGACAAAACCAAATCTTTTTAGACAGCTTCTTTCTTTTAAAACTTTAGTGTAATTCCAGCTAGAAAATTAGTGGTTGCCTGAGGATAAAAACCGGCGCCCTCAATAGTTCTTATTTCTCCAGGATTTGTAAAATCATCATTAAATGTGAAAAAATATCCGTTAGAAATATATTCTTGATCAAAAATATTGTTGACAAGCAATGAAAATTCAATACTATCTAAAGCAGGTATTCCTTTTAGGGTGTAGGTTGCATTAAAATCATTCACAAAGAATGCATCCAATTTTGACACATCACTGTCAATATTTCCCATAAATTGCTCTCCTACATACTTTGATAATAAAGCAAGTGACAATCTTTTAACTGGCCTATACGAAATCGTATTTCCTGCAATAATACTTGGCGAAAATGAGATATCAGTATCTCCTAAATTTTCTAATTTACCATCTCGTTGAAAAAAGAAATCCCTGTTCTCATTGGTACTTAAAGCCACATTAGGTTGCATATTTAACTCAGGGGTAATAGCTAGGTTGGCATCTATTTCTAAACCCAATCTATAACTGCTTCCGCTATTAGCACGAATGGGTGCACCTGATCTGTCTAATGCACCTGTAAGCACTAACTGATCATTATAATCCATATAAAAACCATTAATATTTAGCTTTAATTTTTCCGAATTATAACGCCAACCAAGCTCTATATCGTCCAAACGCTCTGGTCTAGGATTGCCATTTTCAAAATCTGTTCTATTAGGTTCTCTATGCGCACGAGCAAAAGATGTATATAATTGATTTCTGTTGTTGATTCTAAAACTAGCCCCCACTTTAGGATTAAAAAAACTATAATCCTTATCTACAATAAAGTCAGCTACATCAGAATTTTGCCCGGTTGTTTCATAGGATATAAAACGCCCTTGAAGATCAAGGTAAAACTGCCATTCATCGTTCAGACGGTAGTCCGCTTTTGCGAAAGCAGAAAACTCGTTCTTTTCTCCTACTCCAAAATAATAACGATCTCCTAACTCCGAATCACTGGCAAATCGTGCCCATATGACTTCCCCAAAATGATCACCCTTATATGAACTACCAAATAATCCTGTAATAACATCAAATTGATCATCCTTGTAATTAACATTTGCTGATAAAACATAAAAATCATTATCTAACCATCTGCGACGAATAATATCAGCAGTTGTAATGGTTTCACCACCTATCGTAATAGGAGATAATCCATAAAAACTTAAATCATCATCATTTTCATACTCTTCAAAAAAACCACGGCCATATGTATAATTAAAGCTAATGTTTGAACTCCATCTATTATTATATCGTTGTGTCCAATGCAACTGGTAGTGATCTTGCTTGTAATCATCAACTTGATTGTTATGAAATCCATCAGGATTACCATTTTCATCAAAACGAACTCCTGCAGGATTAAAAGTTCTATTACTCTCCAGCGTGGCAGCATCAATACCAAACCATGACTGATATGTTACTTCACTTCCTGCAAAGTGTATGGCTTTTACCAAAGTATTATCATTTTTAAAAGCACCTTGGATAAAATAGGACTTCAAATCTGAAGAAGCACGATCTATATAACCATCAGATTTAATCTGCGAAAGTCTACCTGAAATTTCAAAATGTTCATTCAGCAATCCAGAGCTAAATTTTACATTATGACGTCGTGTGTTAAATGATCCGAAAGAATGTGAAGTACTGGCGTATCCTTCATCAGATACATTATCAGTCAAAATATTCAAACTAGCACCAAAAGCTCCAGGACCATTGGTGGAAGTTCCTACCCCTCTCTGTAATTGTAGATTTTCAACAGAAGATGTGAAATCTTGTAAGTTCACAAAAAAACTGGTTGCACTCTCTGCATCATTATATGGAATTCCGTTAATAGTAACGTTTATTCCTTGATTTGCCGTTCCCCGAACCCTAAAACCAGTATATCCAATACCTGCCCCGGCATCAGAAGTGGTTACCACTGATGGTAAGAAGTTAATTTGTGTTGCAATATCTTGCCCTAGATTTCGCTTGGTAATTTCCTTTTTTGTTAGGTTAGAATGGGTAATTGGTGAAGAAGCTTTTACTCTTACAGCTCTTACAACCACTTCATCCAACTTTTCAACCTTTGTTGAATCTTGCTTTTTATCTTGAGCATATAAACTAACTGAAAGTGTCAGCAATACCAAGAATAATGATAATTTTTTCATCGATTAAAATGTTAATCAAATAAAAAGAGGTAATTATTCTTTGTCGTTAATAATTGACTTTGGTCATTACGAGGCATTTACGACGAAGCAATCTCTTCATCAAAAACAGATTGCCATAGTAATTTTTTAAATTACTTCGCAATGACATTTCATTTCCTAAACAGCATTACCTGTTCTAGGTTCAATGGGTATGATCTCAGCCGTTATAGGCACCCCTTTATGAGAACAGTGCAAAATTACTAGCATTTTTTTAATTAGCAATGCCGCATTTAAATTATTATTTTAGCCATGCTAATTGTTAAAACTCCATGGGTCAATCCTTCAAAGTAAAAGTCAACGAATCTTATGATTTTAATGTATCTGAGCAAGAAATTAAGAATCTAGATTTTATTGAAACAACCAAGAATAATTATCATATTTTAAGAAACAATCAATCTTTTGATACCACTATTACAACATCTAATTTCTATCAAAAGAAATATACCATTCAAGTAAATGGTAATAGGTATGAGGTAAAGATTTCTAATGAATTAGATCTTTTGATTTCTGAATTAGGATTGGAAGCATCTTCAACACAAAAGGCTAATGATGTAAAAGCGCCTATGCCTGGTCTAATTGTTTCCGTTGATGTGAAAGAAGGGCAAGAAGTTAAAGAAGGTGATGGCATGTTAGTTTTGGAAGCTATGAAAATGGAAAACACCTTAGTAGCACCAAAAGATGGTGTAGTGAAAGCAATTACCGTAAAGTCTGGAGATAAAGTTGAGAAAAATGCGCTATTAATTGAAATGGAATGATATGAAAAAAATACTAGTAGCAAATAGAGGAGAAATAGCATTACGCGTGATGCGTACTGCAAAAAAAATGGGAATTAAAACAGTTGCTATTTATTCTGAAGCTGATAGAAATGCTCCACATGCCCATTTAGCTGATGAGGCTGTTTGCATTGGTCCTCCTCCTTCAAATCAATCCTATTTATTGGGTGATAAAATTATTGATGTTGCAAAATCTTTAGATGTAGAAGGTATACATCCCGGGTATGGTTTTTTAAGCGAGAATGTTGATTTTGCCAAAGCTGTTGAAAAAGCTGGTATTACCTTTATTGGTCCAAAATCAAAGGCCATTAAAATTATGGGAAGTAAACTAGCGGCTAAAGAAGCCGTTAAAGCTTATGATATTCCCATGGTACCGGGTATAGATGAAGCGGTTACTGATGTTGCTTATGCAGAAAAAATTGCCAAGAAAATTGGATTTCCTATTTTAATAAAAGCTTCAGCAGGAGGCGGGGGAAAAGGAATGCGTATTGTAGAAAAAGAAGTAGATATTACTGAGCAAATGGAACGTGCAATTTCTGAAGCAACTTCTGCTTTTGGTGATGGTTCTGTTTTTATTGAGAAATATATTAGTTCACCCCGCCATATTGAAATTCAGGTGTTGGCGGATAGTCATGGCAACACCGTACACCTATTTGAGCGGGAATGTAGCGTTCAGCGTCGTCATCAAAAAGTGGTTGAAGAAGCTCCATCTAGTGTGTTGACCCCTGAAATCCGTGAAAAAATGGGAGAAGCTGCTGTAAAAGTAGC
This sequence comes from Maritimimonas sp. 2405UD52-3, assembly GCF_056591715.1. NCBI lineage: Bacteria > Pseudomonadati > Bacteroidota > Flavobacteriia > Flavobacteriales > Flavobacteriaceae > Maritimimonas > Maritimimonas sp. 2405UD52-3. Next base: position 522,628 of record NZ_JBWQOL010000001.1, on the reverse strand, counting down.
TAAGGCATGTGATTATCTGGGTGTAGGTACTGTTGAATTCTTATTAGATGAGGATAAGAATTTTTACTTTCTGGAAATGAATACCCGTTTACAAGTGGAACATCCTGTAACTGAAATGATCACAGGAATTGATCTTGTTGAAGAGCAAATTAAAATTGCAAGAGGCGAGAAATTGTCCTTTGCACAAAAAGATTTAGATATTACAGGTCATGCACTAGAGCTACGTGTTTATGCAGAAGATCCTATGAATGATTTTCTACCAAGTATTGGAACTTTAGAAGTATATCATCCACCAAAAGGTGAGAACATTAGGGTAGATGATGGTTTTAAAGAAGGAATGGAAGTCCCTATTTACTATGACCCCATGATCTCAAAACTTATTACTTACGGCAAAACACGTAATGAAGCCATTGAATTCATGAAAAAAGCCATTGATAATTATAAAATAAAAGGTATTGAAACAACACTACCTTTTGGAAAGTTTGTCTGTGAACATGAAGCCTTTACCTCTGGTAATTTTGACACGCATTTCGTTCAAAAATATTACTCAAAAGATCTGTTAGAGGAAGCCTATAAAATAGAAGCTGAAATTGCCGCTAAACTTGCTCTAAGAGCATATTTAAAGGAACAACAAATATTAAAAGTACCTACTCGTGAAGTCTAAACTAGATCAGTTACAAGAGAAACTTGCTGAAGCAAAATTAGGTGGTGGTGAGCAAAGAATTGAGCGCCAGCATCAAAAAGGAAAGTTAACAGCCAGAGAGCGTGTTGACTATTTATTAGATGAAGGTTCTTTTGAAGAAGTAGGAATTTTAGTAACACATCGCACCACCGATTTTGGCATGGACAAACAACAATTTTATGGTGATGGTGTGGTAACCGGTTATGGGACTATAGATGGAAGGCTGGTCTATATTTTTGCCCAGGACTTTACGGTATTTGGAGGTTCATTATCAGAAACGCATGCCGAAAAAATCTGTAAAATTATGGATATGGCCGTAAAAGTAGGTGCTCCATTAATTGGATTAAATGATTCAGGTGGTGCCCGTATTCAAGAAGGTGTTCGTTCTTTAGGAGGCTATGCAGATATTTTTTATAGAAATGTACAGGCTTCAGGAGTGATACCGCAAATTTCAGCTATTATGGGCCCATGTGCAGGTGGGGCTGTATACTCCCCTGCTATGACAGATTTTACCATTATGGTAGAGAATTCTAGTTATATGTTTGTCACAGGACCCAATGTGGTAAAGACCGTAACTAATGAAGAAGTAACATCAGAAGAATTAGGTGGCGCGAGTACACATGCTACAAAATCTGGAGTTACACATTTAACTTCAGAAAATGATATACAATGCTTAGAAGACATTAAGACATTATTGAGTTTTATGCCACAAAATAATCAGGAAACTGCTAAGCAATTATCCTATGATCTAGGTGAAGAATATCAGGAAGAATTGTCTGATATCGTTCCAGAGAATGCAAACAAACCCTATGATATGCGAGCAGTCATTCATGGTATTACAGATACAGATTCTTTCTTTGAAATTCATAAGGACTATGCTGAAAACATAGTAGTTGGTTTTTCTAGACTGGCAGGTAGAAGTATTGGTATTGTAGCTAATCAACCGATGAGTTTGGCTGGATGTTTAGATGTAGATAGTTCAAAAAAAGCAGCGCGCTTTACCCGTTTTTGCGATTGCTTTAATATTCCGCTGTTAGTGCTGGTGGATGTACCTGGTTTCTTACCCGGAACGGATCAAGAATGGAATGCAATTATTACCAACGGCGCAAAATTATTGTATGCCTTGAGTGAAGCCACTGTACCACGGGTAAGCGTGATAACTAGAAAAGCTTATGGTGGTGCCTATGATGTAATGAACTCAAAGCACATTGGTGCTGATATGAACTTTGCGTGGCCTTCAGCAGAAATTGCCGTAATGGGTGCTAAAGGAGCTAGTGAAATCATCTTTAAAAAAGAAATCGCCGAAGCAGAAGATCACGAGGCAAAACTAGCGGAAAAAGAAACGGAATATGCCGAGAAATTTGCAAATCCATACCGTGCTGCACAAAGAGGGTTTATAGATGAGGTTATTCTACCTGAAGAAACTCGCAGAAAATTAATTAAAGCATTTGCGATGTTAGAGGGTAAAAAAGTTGATCGCCCAAACCGCAAGCATGGAAACATTCCACTATAAGTTATGAGTTGAAATCATTTCTAACACTACTGAAATCAAAATATAATTTTGATTGAAAGTATCTTGCAAAGCAAGTGAGAAATCAGTAAATATTTAAATTATGAATCAATCAAAAGGGTTAAAAATATGGCATCAGTTTATAGAAGAAAGGGATGTATCATTGTTAGATGATTTTTTAGCCGATGATGTCATACTATATTCACCTGTAGTTTTTACACCAATTAAAGGTAAGTTCTTTGTGAAAATGTATTTAATGGCTGCCGAGCAAATTATAGCTAATCAAGATTTCGAATATATAAATGAAATTTCAAACGGAAACGAAGCTATATTAGAATTTAAAACCGAAATAGACAGCATTATTGTTGAAGGTGTAGATATCATTACATTTAATAAACAAGATAAACTACAATCTTTAAAAGTAATGGTACGCCCTTTAAAAGCACTGACTATTGTGCATCAAAAAATGGGTGAATTTTTAGAAAAGATGAATCAATAACTATTCTTTGTTATCTAGTAATTCTAACCCTTGATTAATTCCTTTTTCAATAGCTGGAACTCCACGATGCATCCAAACAGGTTTAGGAGCGCCTTTTAAATAATGATCAAAAAATTGTGAAAGTCTAATGTTAAAATCTTTTCGGTTTTGAAATTTAAGAGGCCAATGTGGTTCGTCATTATAGTTTAAAAACCATGACGGTTTTCCAAGTCTTCGTAGACTTACAAAAAGCTCTATTCCTTGATACCAAGGCACATGACCATCAGCATCATTATGCATAATTAGTAAAGGCGTATTCACTTTATCTAGATTAAAAATGGGTGAATTCTCTATATAACGTGCAGGATATTCCCAAGGTGTACCGCCAATTCTACTTTGTGTATGTTCATATTGAAACTGGCGACTCAATCCAGTCCACCAACGAATACCACCATAAGCACTAATCATATTTGGCACTGGCGCCCCAGCTTCAGCTGCTTTAAAAATATCTGTTTTGGTTACTAAATAAGCTATTTGATAACCACCCCAACTATGCCCTTGAACACCAATATTATCCTTATCTACAAAACCTTTTTCTATTAGTGAAGTAACACCTGGAATGACACAATTATAAGCACTTTCGCCAGGATATCCTTCTCGATAATAAACATCTGGGTTAAATATTATATATCCGTTACTTGCATAATATGTGTAATTAATAGTTGATCTACCGAAAGAAGGCGAACGATGTCTATGCAATCCGTTCGAGCTTTTTTCGTAAAAATTGACAATCATCGGGTATTTTTTATTTGGGTCGAAATTCTCTGGTTTTACTAGCATTCCGGTAAGCTCTTTACCGTCAAGAGACGTCCATTTTATTTGCTCAATGGTGCCCCAATTGTACTCCTTTTGCTGAGGGTTTGCATTACTAATCTTTACTTTGTTTTTGAAACCTACGTCTGTATACCAAAGATCGGGAAACTCCTTGAAGGATTCTCTGGTAAAAATAAGATCATCATTTAATTTTGCTTTTACAGGTCTTGAATATCGATTAGGACTTTTTAAAAGCTGCTTTCCTTTATTATTTTTAGGATTAAATTGATAATAACCACCATCTTTTGTATCCTCATTGAAAGTTGACAACAACCACTTTTTATTGGTGTCTAGAAAAAGTTCATCATCATCAAGATTTAAATATCTATAAACTGTTTTGTTTTCTCTTCCTTTAGTTAGTCGTGTACTTTCACTAGTATTAGGATCATATCTAAACAGATCATAACGATCATATAAGATAATATGCTTATCATCCTTTGTCCAACCAGCCATACCATAAGGATAGGGCGGTGTTGGACTATCATGTAACTCGTTATAAAAGACTTTTCCCTTAGTTAAAGCTTGATATTTTGAGGTATTAATGTTGAAAACGAACCAAGTTGAGTCGATACGATTAAAACCGTAAACATAAGATCCTTTTGGACTGAGATTTACATTTCCAGCTACTTTATCTAATATCTTTTTACGATTACCATTTTTAATATTCACAATAGCATATTCTCTAGCCCACAAACCATCCCATTGACTTTCGAGTTGATGGGGTCGAGGGTTATCAAGTAATGCATAATTGGCATTACCTTCATCAGCTAATTTAATATTGGGATATTCTTTATTGCTGAGTTGAACTAAATTTTTATTTGAGTTTAGGTGAACAACTGTCTGATATGATTTCTTTTTATCATTTTTTACTTGTAGTTCTTGCACCGTATATAGTCTAGGTTCATCATAGGTCCATACTTCTACATTTACAATTTCATCATCGATAAGAGTTGTATCTTTTACTATTGGAGGTGTAGCTAAACCAAAATATAATCTCGATTCATCTTTCGAAAAACTTGTTTTACCATCTGATGAAACTCGATATCCTTTAGGTGAAGACGTATTATCGATCAATTTTTGAGCTTGAGAATCATTTTCTTTCCAATAATAGAGTTCATTAGGCCGTACTTGAACTTTAGTAGTATCTGTATCTACTACAAAAGCTAAACTCTTACCAGAATCACTAAAATTTAACTGATAGAACTTGGCTTTTTCTGTAGTATATATTGGTTTTAGCTCATCTTTATCCAGGTTTATCACATAAACTCCAGCTTTAGCTTTGTCTTTTTCACCTGTGGTTGAAAATGCAAAACGTTTTCCTTCCTTAGCAAAGGAAAAATTGGTAACATATTTAAAGGTATCTTGTTTTTTAGTAGTAAGACTATGTAAAACAAGATGGTAACCATTTTCCTTTCCAACTTTTTTGATCTTCTTTTTTTTCTTTTCCTTTGCTTGTGATGAGTCCTTTTTTTCTTTCTTCTTTGGTTTTACCTCATCTAAAAGATAGGCCAAATACCCTGACCATTTTTCAGGAGTTTTATAAGATTTTACATTCGCAATCTTTGTTAATGATTTACTTGTTAAATCAAAAATGCCAAGCGAATCTTTTGGCAGTTTAGTTTTCTTTACTTTTCTACGTTTCATTTCAGTGATACTATCTTTCCAAGGCCTAATTGAAAAAAAAGCAAATTTTGAGTCATATGAAAATTGACCTTTTTGGCCTCTGGCATATTCAAAAACTAATGAGGCATTCGGTCTTTTTATTTTTAGAAAGTTGTCTTTTTCTCCTTTTTCTAAAGAGTACATAATAAATGTTCCATTAGGAGAAATAGATTTATTTTGAATGGTACTCCAAAGCTCTTTATCAGTATGAGTTAATACTTTCTTTTGAGCAAAAGTGAATAAAGTAAAGCAAATTAATAGGGCGGATAAGGCAGTTTTCATTGTAAATAGATTGTTGCCTATAAATATACTACAATAGATCAATCAATGTTTGGCTTTTTACGACTGCTCTTTTTGTCTGACTGTTTCTTTTTACTGTCTAAACGTTTCTTTACTGAGGCTCTGGTAGGTCTGGTAGCTTTTCTACTCTTTTCTCTTTTCAATCCGTTTTTAAGCAACTTCAAGAATCTTTCAGTTACAATCTCTTTATTTCTATGTTGACTTCTGCTTTCATCACAAAATAAAATAAGCACCTTTTCTTTAGTCAGCTTGGTTGCCAAGTTTTTATATAGTAATTCTTTTTGTTCTTCACTTAATGAAAAAGAGTTAGGGATATCAAAAGTCAGTTCTATTTTTGACGCTACTTTATTGACATGTTGCCCACCTGCACCCGAACTTCGTGTTGCTTTGAATTGAAATTCTTTTTTAACGGCATTAAAATCCATTTTCAGGATTTATATGCTGATGATCAGTATTCTGATGTAAAAAATGAAGATCAAGATCAATTAATGTTTCTGAAAAACTATCGAGATCATCTCTCTCCAATAATAATTTATCAATAGCATTGGTTGCTATATTCAAACGTGTTTCTTTATCTCCTTTCAATAAAATATATGGGCGATTGTATTTTTTTAAAGCTGCTTCAAAAGCCTGAAACATTTCCAAACGTTGTTCAGGGCGATCTCTAAGGTCATCTTCTTCCCAAGGTGTATCTATGTATGTTAGAAAATATAGATCGTAGGTATTATTTAAAGCAGCTTCATCTAATTTAGGGTCAACAAAACCTCCATAATATTCTTCTGAATACACTTTGGTTTCCAGCAAATCGGTATCGCAAATCAACACCTTGTCTGCCTTCTTCACTAAATCATTTTCAAGTCGCATTTGCCCCTCTGCAATGGGTAAAAGATCTTTATTCTCACAGGTTTTTCGCTCATTGTTCCATTTGTTTTGCAAGTACTCTCGCGCATATTCTGGTACCCATACCGTATTGTAATAACGTGCCAGCTGCCTTGAAAGTGTTGTCTTTCCTGTAGATTCAGGGCCAAATAAAACGACTCTTATAATGTTTGTCCCGACACCTCGGGACTGCTTAAGCTTTTTTTCCATGCTATATATCCTTGGATAGCTAAAATTAAGAAAATTGTGTATTGAATTCCCGTAAATCCATATCCTTTTACAAAATATAACGGAATAGAAACAATATTACCCGCGATCCAGAATATCCAATGCTCAATTTTCTTATTAGCCATTAGCCACATGGCTGCAAAAAAAATGCCGGTAGTAAATGTGTCAAGAAAAGGAGTAATTTTTCTAAAGTTTTCTAAACTACCTGAAAACATATTTCCAATAGCATAATCAATGCTATCTGAAAATCCTAAGTTATTAGGCATCACATTATAATATCTATAGACTATTATAACAAACACTGAAGTAAATGCAAAAATTCCGAAAGTTTTTAGCTTATCATTTTTATGAATTCTAGTAATTGGGATGTGGTGTTTCTTATCGTCAATTATTTTACTCCACATATACCAGCCGTATATACTCATTGCAGTGTAGTAAATATTAATAATCAAATCACCATAGAGATCCCATTGAGATAGTAAGTACACATAAAGTCCAGTACTGATAATACCAGTTGGGTACACTAAAATATTCTCTTTTTTGGCGTAAAAAACACTGATTACTCCGAATAAAGCGGCAATAAATTCTAAAAACACATTTATCGTTTCAGCATTCTTATAGGGCTCAATGAAAAAATCTAGAAGTTCATTCATTTTTGTAATTCATTAAAGAAGCTTTCATTCTCTTCAAAAGCTGTACCAATTACTACCAAATCCGCTCCAGCCTTATAAGTTTTATCCAATTGTTGTTTGGTTCTAATACCACCACCTACAATAAGTGGAATACGAAGTTCTTTTTTTACTGTAGTAATAATACTCGTGTCAACTGAAATCGTTGCTCCTGAGCCAGCCTCTAAATAGATTAATTGTTTGCCTGAATATTGTCCTGCCAAAGCTGTCCTAACTATCAATTCTACATTATTTTGAGAGATCGGCTGCGTTTTACTTACACTTTCAACTGCCGTTTTAGTACCTCCATTTATAAGAAGATATCCGACAGGAATAATTTCTAAACTGCTATCTTTTAAAAGCGGAACCGATTTTAATTGTTGCTCAATTAAATATTCAGGATTTCGCCCTGATATTAAGCTTAAAAAGAGAATACCATCAGCAGTATTGGTTATCTGCGTATAATCTCCCGGAAACAGTAAAACAGGTAATTGGGTCAATTGCTTAATAGCACTAACCACTTGTTCCGTTTGCTTCAATGCATCAGTACTTCCTCCTACAAAAATATGCGTAGCTGTAGATGCATTTATTTTGGCTAAAAGGTCCGGTAGGTTTTCTAAAACCGTTTTTTCAGGATCAATTAAAACTGCCAATAATTTTTTATTAGCCAAACTTGCAGCAAGAATACTTTGATAAATTGTGGTCATAACTAGTGTTGCGCATATACACAAGTGAAGCCTTCAAATTCTAAAAAATCAATGAAATATGAAGAGGACTTTCCTTTGAATCTTATAATTCCGGTAGTTTCTGTGTCTTCAAAAGAAAAATCATGGATATTTATATGTTTTATAAAGCTTAAACCTTCTTCTTCATAAATTTTAAAGAGTGATTCTTTAGCACCCCAAACAATAGTGAGTTTTCTTACCAACGCATCATGATTAGCCAATGTTCTATATTCTTTAATTGGGGTAAACTTATGTGCTATTTTTACTATTTTATCACGTTGCTTTTCAATATCTATACCTACATCTGTTGAACTACTCACAATGATGCCTGAAAAATTAAAAGAATGTGTAATTGAAATACTGTTACCATCTTTTAAATGAGGTTTCCCCATTGCATCATAGTATAAATCGGCATCCACATAACCAGCTTCTGCCAGTAAATGACGTACACTCATAAACCCTCTTTTATGCAAAATAGACTTCATATTATCTACTCTATCTTGACAAGGCTTTGTGAGTGTAATTTCTTTAGTAAGTTCTTCCAGTGACTCTTCTATCTTCCAGATATAAACTTTGGTAGTATTGTTTACTGCAATGGTCTTATAAAGAGGCATATTAAAAAGTTATTCCGTACCTTTGTACGCTGAATTTAGAGTAAAACAAAGATACAAATATGAGTACAAAAACTGCCACTTATGTTCCTTTTAAAGTTAAAGATCTTTCTTTGGCTGATTGGGGTAGAAAAGAGATAGAATTAGCTGAAGCTGAAATGCCAGGCTTAATGTCATTACGTGAAGAGTATAAAAATGAACAACCATTAAAAGGTGCACGCATTGCAGGATGTCTGCATATGACCATTCAAACAGCCGTTTTGATTGAAACATTAATTGAGCTGGGTGCAGATGTTACCTGGAGTTCTTGTAATATATTCTCTACACAAGATCAAGCTGCTGCTGCTATTGCTGCTGCTGATATTCCAGTATATGCCTGGAAAGGAATGACGGAGGAAGAGTTTGATTGGTGTATTGAGCAAACCTTATTCTTTGGTGAAGACAGAAAACCATTGAATATGATCTTGGACGATGGTGGAGATCTAACAAATATGGTATTAGATAAATATCCTGAATTGGCTTCTGGTATTAAAGGATTATCAGAAGAAACAACTACTGGAGTACATCGTTTATATGACCGTGTTAAGAATGGAACTTTGCCTATGCCAGCGATTAATGTGAATGACTCTGTAACTAAATCAAAGTTTGACAATAAGTATGGTTGTAGAGAATCTGCGGTAGATGCTATTAAGAGAGCTACTGATCTTATGATAGCCGGTAAACGCGTTGTAGTTTGTGGTTATGGTGATGTTGGCAAGGGTACAGCAGCTTCTTTTAGAGGTGCAGGCGCTATTGTTACAGTTACTGAAATTGACCCAATTTGTGCGTTACAAGCGGCCATGGATGGTTATGAAGTAAAAAAATTAGATACTGTAGTTGGTAAAGCTGATATTGTGATCACTACAACTGGTAATAAAGATATTGTTGTGGGTCGTCATTTTGAGGCTATGAAAGACAAAACCATTGTTTGTAACATTGGTCACTTTGATAATGAGATTGATATGGCATGGTTGAACAATAAGTACGGAGGTTCTAGAATAGAGATCAAGCCTCAAGTTGATAAATATACGCTTAACGGAAAAGATGTTATTGTACTTGCTGAAGGACGTTTAGTAAACCTTGGATGTGCTACTGGTCATCCAAGTTTTGTGATGAGTAACTCTTTTACCAATCAAACATTAGCACAAATAGAGCTTTGGAATAATTCTGATAAGTATGAAAATCAAGTATATATGCTACCAAAGCATCTTGACGAGAAAGTAGCAAGATTACACTTAGAAAAGATTGGAGTAGAATTAGAAACACTAAATCAAGAACAAGCTGAATATATTGGTGTGACTGTTGAAGGTCCCTATAAACCAGAATATTACAGGTACTAAAGATTTATTTTAATTAGCAAATATTAAAGAACCCTTGCTAGCGTTAGTAAGGGTTTTTAAGTTTAATTGGCGTATATTTATAAAAATTTTAGTTCAATGAAAAATGTATTAGTTCCTTTAGGTTCAAGTGGTAACGGTCCAAACACATTGCAATATGCAATAGATTTTGCTCAGAATTTTGGTGCCAAAGTATATGTTGCTCAAGTGTATGAAAGTACACGAATTTCGGGTTCACTAAAAAATCTTGATGCTATTTTAGAAGGGGATACTACCAATGAATTAAATGAGATTATCAATCAAGTTGACAAGAAGAATGTTGAAATAGCCACAGCCTCAGTTAAAGGAAAAATTATTGACAGTATTGAAGCTTTAGCGCAACATATTAAAGCTGATCTAATTATTTGCTCCGCCAAACCACTTTCAAAAGATGAAACTCTATTTTTAGGAAAAGTACCAGGTAGTTTAGTAAAAGACACTACAATACCAATATTGATTATTCCTTCTCAATATAGGTATAAAGATTTTACAAAGGTTTTGATGGCTATGAAAGTTTGTAGTGTTCAATCAAATACATCATTAAACCCTCTTAAAAATATCTTGAACAAATACTCTAATGTAGAATTAGATCTTATTCATATTATTACACCAGACTGTTCTGAAGCCGATAAAGAAATCAATGCCGACTTAAAATCAATGGCTTCTACGTTTAAAACTAGCGAAAATGCTACCGTTTTTCAAGGTGTTTTAGAGCATTTACATATTACTGATCCTGATCTTTTATGTGTTATTAGAAGAAAGAGAGGTTTCTTTACAAGGCTATGGCAAGAAGATGCCGTTAAAAAAGCAAATTTTGAAAGCCGGCTACCTCTGTTGGTGCTAAAAGATGTATCTTAGCCCACCTATTTTGGGGATGTAGCTCAGCTGGCTAGAGCGCTTGACTGGCAGTCAAGAGGTCGTGGGTTCGAGTCCCATCTTCTCCACTTTAATTTATTCAAATATTTGAATTGCCGATTTTAAAATCTTAGATAAAGAAAATTATCTAGTATAGTATCTGAGAAACATCTCTAACAGAAATAAAGGAAGAAGAAATCAACTAATAAAAAAATGTGCTTATACATTTTGTTCTTTAAAATAACATTCTAACCAAAAGCTGTTAATATTATTAGTGTTATGTAATTTGGTTATTCTTTTTTTTCTGATAAGTAATTTGATAATACTCGCTTTTGCAATTTAGTAAGCCAGGAAACATATAACAAATACGAATAATCAACAGTTGATGGGGCAACCTTTTTTGTATTATTTGCTTCCGTGAAATTGAATTCTTGTTGATCATGAAAAATATTCACAGTATTAGCTAATACATTCTTTTCAAGTCTAGAATTCATACCATCACTATCTACACCATACAACATATTTGAAGTAATTCTATTATTTTTTATTGTAGTATTATTAGACGTATTGGTCATATTTACACCCCTAATATTTCCTATAATCTCATTATTTTCTATAAGGGTATAATCGTTTCCAAAATAAGTAGTTACGCCAGCCGAATTTGGATGCTTTGAATTAACACCGTTGTCAAGAATAATATTGTTAACCACTGAAATATTTCTAGTGTTAGTACCTTGAATAAAAACTCCTTTTGTACCATTATTGATAAAAAGATTATGCTGCACTCTTGAATTATAAGCAAAATATCCCTCATGACCAACAGTTATACCGTTTCCATTAATTGAACCCAAACTATTGATAACAATAGAGTTTATAAACTCTGCATCTTGCAAATTAATAGCTACCCCTGACGCATCGCTAGTGCCACAATTATCTACAAATACACCATCAACTTTTAAACCAGGACTATTTATGGCACCTACACCTGAATCATGTGTGCCTGAAAAATAACCACCAAGAATAGTATTATTATTTCCGTAGTCTATTTTAATACCCATTTTCCATGTATTGTGCGACTCAACGTTCTCAATAGTAGAATTTGTACAGTTGATCAAATGAAAATTACCAGAATCTTTACTTACTGTGGTATGAACATCTCTGCAAAAGGTATTTTTTATGTATGCGTTATCCACATTGCTAAACTGTACCCCATCATATGCAATGTTTTTAGCCTTAGAACCATCTATTTCTCCTCCAATTAATTTAATATTAGAATCAGAAGTATTGGCGTTTTTAAATACTGATAAGCCCTTAAAATCTTTAGTTGGATAAACAATAGTTCCGGTTAAATTCAAAGTTGTATTTGATTCTAATAAAATCGCTCTATCTGTTTCTAAAATAATTTCTGAAGGAATCACCAAATTAGAATCAATCTTTATATTTCCCTGAATATGAATAATGCCTTCACCATTTAAAGAATCGATTGCTTTTTTTAAGGTTTTAGTGGTACCATCAAAAACCAAAATTTTATTTAATTGACCTACATTTTTTGAAATATCAATTGTAGTTTTACCTTTAGGCTTTTTTATTTCAAATGTTGATTTTGGGAAAAAATGAAGCAATTCATACTCTATATCTTTAGAATATCTTTCTTGCTGCATTTCTAAAGCTTCACCAATATACATTTCATATCTGCTTGATTGAGTAAATTCTAACAAATCAACGTATTTATTAGAACCTGTTACAGAATGTTCTTTTTTTATCGATTGTTGACCCAAACTAACTAATGAAAAAAATAAAATTGTAATGGAAATTAAATTCTTCATTTTATTGTTGAATTATGAAATCTAATACCCGTTGATTGCGGTCTACCTTTTATAATTTGAGTTTTTATTTTTGAAATTCCTTGTAAATACAAACCATCTACTTTATAATGACCTGCTCGAGTATCTGTTATTTTGCCTTTATATTCAGGTCGGTTATATTTAGCAACGTCATAAATAAAAATGTCTGAAAAGATATTTCTGCCAGGCAACTCAAATAATTCCTCATTAGTTTTTCTTATTTCTTGACCCCAAATTTTAATTTTAGAGTGCCTGAATACAAGAAGTCCACCTTGATAAAATTCATGCGAATACAATCTCAACGTAAATAACAAAAGAAAACAAATAGTTAAAAAAGAATATTCTTTTTCATTTTATAATATTAATTCAAAGGTAGCAAAACCCAATAGTTTCATTTACCACTTCTTGCAGGTTATTAGGCAAGCTTTTTTCATCCCAAGGGTGTTTTCCGCCAAAAACATGATTGGCTCCTTTAATGGTAATAAGATCACTTTTAGGATTCCAAGTATGTAAAGACAACGCTTCATCAAATTTTACGGAAGGATCTTCATCTCCATGTATAATTAAATGAGGTATTCTTATTTTTTTAGCAGCTCTTTCAATATTCAAGCGTTCTTCATTCACTATAAAATCTTCATAAAATTGGTAATTATGTGGCATTTGTTGTTTAGTCCTTCCATTCATAACGTACTTAACCCCTTCTTTTTTCCATTCTGCTAAATCACCAATGGTTGCAGTTCTTTTACCGAAGTCGCATACACCAGCCCAAGAGATTATTTTTGTAACTCTGTTATCTTCTGAGGCTTTTATGGTGACAATACCTCCTCCTCGTGAATGGCCAATAAGTATAATTTCATTTTTACTTAGTTCTTGTTTAAACTGCTTTTCTTGTAAAATCCAATCAATAACAGCATCTAAATCATCAAGTTCTTTAGTATAGCTGTTTTCCGCAAAGGCCTCAAGATCAGAAAAGTCTATGGGTTGTTCAACAGTACCTCCATTATGTGAGAAATTAAACTTTAAGAAAAAGAATCCTTGAGCTGCGAACTGCTGGGCTATCAAGTTCCAACAACCCCAATCTTTAAACCCTTTATAACCATGAGCAAATATCACAATTGGTTTTTTTGTTGCATCTTTTTTAAAAAAAAGATCAACTACAATGGGGCGTTCGTGCTTACCAGGGATAGCATGGTTCTTGATAATTTTCATTTATACATTACTTATTTGTTTTTCTCGAAAAGGTACTTCCATATCAAAGATTTCTACAATCAATTTCTTTAATTGTACTTCAAATTGTTCCAGTATATCTTGATTTATAAAGGTATCTTTTTTTGCACCTCTTCCTTCTTTGTCCTTTTTTGTAAATTTTAAAAAACCGCTATTAAGATTTTTAAAAGATATCACCCCTGCTTCTATTGGCTGCGCAACTTGTTCACTTTTATATAATAAATATGAATACACTAGCACTTGAAATGATTTACTGTACTTGTCGTAATCAGTTATAATATCTTCCCAGTTTACAACAGTCATTTTATTTTGCTGTACATTACCAGTTTTATAATCAATAATTCTGGTCAACCCATTAAGTTGATCAATGCGATCAATTTCACCTTTTAATTTAACATTAAGATTTAACTCTTCAATAAAGATATTCGTTTCAACCTTATGTTCTAAAGCCACGATTTTAATTTCATTCCCTTTCTTTATTAGTTCAAGTTCTTTGTCTAAAAAATTATAAGCATATTGTTTAGCAATATTAAAAATCATAAGATTCTTACCTGTTGAAATATCTCCGTTTGTATATTCTTCTTCAAATCTCTTTTTAACCTCTTTATCAACTCTCGATTTCATTTTAAGAATAAACTCTTGCGTCAAGAGTTTGCCCACTACTGAAGTATAAAGAATCTCCAGGGTTTGATGAATTATTGTTCCCAATGTATTTACAGCCAAAGTTTCTTCCAGTTCATCTACTTCTTTTATCTGAAGGACTTTCTGCTTATAGAAATCAACTGGATTATACATATATGAAGTGAGTGCTGTTGGAGAGAATCCCTTTTTAGCCACTTCTTTCAGTTTTTGTATAGCTGAAGTATTCTTCTCAATAGCTTTAGAATACATATTTGCAGGTTTAACCTTAGGGCTAATTACATAACTTTTTATGTTATTAGGATTTTCAACCTCAAGTTGTGTGATAAATCTACTTTTCTCGCCAGAACCATATTGATCATTTTCAGTATTATACAGTAGATAGATATTTTTGGCACGTTGTAGCAACCGATAAAAATGATAGGAGAAAATAGCATCTTTTTCTTGATAAGTAGCTAATCTGAATTCTCTTTTTACATCGTAAGGAATAAATGAGTTTTCTGACCTACCAGCTGGTAAAATACCCTCATTAACTGATGTTAAAATGACGGTTTCAAAATCTAAAACACGCGTTTCTAAAACTCCCATTAATTGTAACCCTGATAATGGTTCACCTTTGAATGCTAACTTTTCATTTTGGAGCAATTGTATGTAAAGCTGAAATAACGTTTTTATATCTTTTATATAGCCATACTCATTATTTAAGGTCTCGAGTTGAGTAAAAATAGTATGTGTTTTAAATAAAAACTCTTTCTCAATATGATTATTAGTAGTTATTTTTAGTTCATTTAACAGATCGGAGCATATCATGAGTAAGCGAGAAACTTCATTGGATGCTATTGGTGAAAAAACGGTCAATAAAGATTTGATTTGCTTATTGCTACCTGCCAATTTTTGTAAGGTTTCTTTACTAACGTATGTATAATTATTTCTAATGATATTGTCAATTAGAAAGTCACTTTTATAGGTTCCTTTTATAGCAGAGTGATTCAATATCCTAAGTACTTCTTTATAATAATGATTTCCTTTTTTAGCGTTAACATGAAGTTTCAGTATATAATGAAAGAGTTTACTTATGGCCATGTTCTTTAGATCATAACCCATGGTAATATTTATATTTTCAACCTCATTTGGTAATGAGTTCAAAGCTATAGATAATAAGGACTCATCTGCCAATACAAGTGCCGTATTTTGAAAATCTGTCTCAGCTTGTTTTGAGAGAATCTCCCCTACATATTTTAATTGTGTGTTATTCTTTGGAGACCCAATAATTTGAATATTCTTGTGCCCCTGAAAGTGATCTTTAATCCAATTAAACGACTGTTTTTCAAAGTATTTCCAAGATTCTCTATACCTATTTAAAAAAGTAGATGCTTGATGATCATTAAAATAGGTTGTGTCACAATCCCAATAAATTAGAGCAAGGTCATTTTCTAGCAGCTGTTTTATAAGTATTTCTTCAGAAGTATTTAAGGCATTAAACCCTAAAAAAACCAATTTTGCATGTTGATTGTTTTCTATAAAAAAATCAATATTCTCAACTGCTTCCCTATATAGCATTCCTTGATAACCAATGTTCTTGCTTAATAGCGTATTATAAAGAACATTGTAATAGATATTAAGCTTTTCAAAAAAAGCAAGGTAACTTACAGTAATTTCTGTTTGCTTTTCAACATTCCAATTTTCTATCCTATTGATATCTTGTAAATAACTGAAAATATGATTCGCATCTACTCTATGCCTATCTATTTCATTGAAATCTTGCAAGACTATACGCGCCCATTTAGAAAAATTATCAAAACTATCTAATTTGTCTTTTGACGTGTATTTAATGTAAACAGAATAAAATTCAAACAAGAGTTTCGTAGCATCAATAGATGTAAGCGAAGATAGATCCTCAATAAAATCTTCAATGCTTAAAATTTCTGGGAGCAAGGAAATGCTCTTAACTTTGGTTTTTATTTCTTGCTTTAGGAAAACACCTGCTCTTTTACTAGGAAGAACAAAAGTATATTCGGAAAGAGGCAAACTCTTTGCTAATAAATCATCTAGTACATCTCCAATAAAAGTTTGCATAAAACGAAAATACAAATATTACCGCATAAAAAAAGCCGCACATTTGTGCGGCTTTTAGTTTATTCTTTAATCTAACCTTATTCAGCTAAATTGATTTCAGTTCTTCTGTTTTTAGCTCTACCAGCTCTAGTTCTATTAGAAGCAATTGGATTGTCTTCACCAAAACCTTTTGAAGTCAATCTGCTAGCAGCTATACCTTTAGATACTAAGTAATCTAAAACAGCTTTAGCTCTCTTTTCAGATAAACCTTGGTTCAATTCTTTAGAACCAACACTATCGGTATGACCTTCAACGCTAAAGTTAGAATCTTTAAATTCTTTCATGATATCAGCAATCAAATCTAATTTCTCATCAACACCAGTTCTGAATGAAGACTTACCACTATTAAAATAAATAGCTTTTGCAAACTCATCTAACTTGGCTTTAGCTTCTTCAGTAATAATTACTAAAGGACAACCTTGATTAGAAGCAGGGCCAACTTCGCTAACACAGTTATCGTCTTTATCAAGAACGCCATCGCCATCAGTATCTGGCCAAGGACAACCCTTGTTCTCAGCAGGACCAGCAACATCTTTACATTCATCGTCTTTGTCATATACACCATCTCCGTCAGCATCCGGACAACCATTATTTGCAGCAGTACCAGCTTCGTTTGGACACTGATCATCTTTATCAGCAACACCATCACCATCAGCATCTGGACAACCATTTAAAGCAGCTAAACCAGCTGTATTAGGACAAGCATCATCACCATCTTTAATACCATCGCCATCAGTATCAGGACAACCGTTGAATGCTTCTAAACCAAATGTTTCAGGGCATTCATCATCTTTATCGTATATACCATCTTTATCTGTGTCTTTACCTCCAAATTTAATTACAACGCCCAAAGCATGTTGAAAATGAGGAGCAGTACGATCTTCATCAAAAGAATGCTTATACATTGACTGTATATTTAAGCCAACGAAATCAGTAAACATAACATTGAAACCAGCACCACCGTTAAATGTTCCAACACCTAAATCATCAATCCAAGTATATCCTCCCCCAACACTTAAGTAAGGATCAAACCATTTAGACTTACCGATAAGATTGTTTAGATTGTATCGAATATCTAAATCTCCAGCATAGTAAGCTAAATCATCAACATTAATGTCTCCATACTGTTCTATTCTATTGATAGATCCAGCAAGACCTAAAGAGAAACCATCTCCTAAATACCTACCAACTCTAATTCTAGAAATTGAAGGAATAATATTATAATGGTCATTGACATTGAAAAATTCATCAAACCATTTACCTTGAGTGGGTTGATTTGTAGGGTATGTATCAACAGCATTGATACCTACATCAATTGACCAAGGGTTATTTTCGTCCTGTGCTTGTATTGCAAAAGCTGTAAAAAAAGCTAAAACGAACAGTACTTTTTTCAAATGTTTCATTTTAAATAATTTAAATTTATAGTTTCTGTTTTAAGTTTAATTCTAATTATATCAAGTGCAAATATATAAAATCGTGTTTAATAACGAACTTTAACATATTTTATTTTTAATCTTAATTTTTTAATAAAATTTTGCTCTGTTGTCCTCAATATCAGCAAACTTCTTTAACACATCATAAGCTTTAGAGTTTTTATTTTGTGTTTTAACAGCTACATTAGAAGCAAAACTTTTAAAATTATCTATTTCAGCTGGTTTTTCAATTTTATCAATTTTCACCGCAAAAACCCCATTCTTTCCTACAATATTCTTTAATATATCATTTTCCTTAGCTAGGTTTAGAGCTCCAACTAATTCTGGAGATCTACCAACAGCAGGTAATGTTGGGCTTCCTAAAGAAACTGCTTTTGAACTATTTACTGAAACACTGAATTCCTTCGCGATATCTTGAAGAGATTCACCGTTCATTCTTGCTTCTATCAAATCAGCTTTCTTTTCATTCATTAAAATATTCTTGATAGTAAACTTAGCGCTTCCTATACTTAAACCTTTCTTGTTTTTCTTATTTAATTGAACCACGGCATAACCATTATCGGTATCAAATCTTTTTATTTCTCCTTCTTTTGTAGCATTGTCAAAAGCCCAAGTAACAATTTGTCTTTGATTACCTAAAGAAGACACTTTCTCATCTAAGCCTTTAATACTATTTACCGGTTGAATAGTATATTTATTTTCTTTAGCAACTTCAGTCATATTATTATTAGAAAGTTGAGATGCAAAGGTTTCAGCCTTTTCAAAAACTTCATTCTCCGTTTTCTCTGAAGGTTCTATTTTTCTAGAAAAAGTAGCTAATCTATATGCGTCTTGAAAATTCTTCTGGTCTTCTATTTCAATAATATGAAAACCAAACTGTGTTTTAACAATACCTATATCACCTTTTTGACCTTCAAATGTATAATCTCTAAATTCAGGCACCATTCTATTATACGGGTACCAACCTAAATCACCTCCTTTAGCACCACTACCTTTATCTACTGAAATGCTTTTTGCAATATCAGCAAATTTTGAATTATCAGCTTTTATAATAGTTAAAATGCTATCAGCTGATTTTTTCGCCTGCTCCTCAGTTTGTGTTGTTGACGCATCAGCACTCCTTGAACCAACAAAAGCTAATAAGATATGTCTAGCCTTTACAGAATCAGGCATTTTTTTAATATCTGCCACTTTCGTCAGTTTGAAAAATTCTCCATCCTTATAAGGACCAAATACATCTGCTATTTTCAAACCGCCAATAGTATCGCTTAAAGCTTTAGTCAATAAATTCTTAGTGAAAAACTTATCATCATAAGGCGTATCAGATTGATTGTCTCTAAAAAATTCTTGATAATCTGAAGCGCTCTTTAAACCAATTACTTCTACATTATTCTTTGCAGCTGTGCTATACTCTTCTCTGTTTTCAATAAGTTTTGCTAAATCATCTTTGATAATTTGTTCATCTTCTTCTGTAGCCTTTACGTCAAACTTAACAAAACTTAAGTTTACGGTAGGCTCTATAACATAATCATCTTTGTGAGTACGAACATAATCCTTAATTTCATCATCAGAAACTTTGACTAGACTATCAGAAATTGAAGTAAATGGAACATACACATATTGAATATCCATTTTTGTATTTTGATCTTTATAATAACGTTCACCTTCTTTTAGTGTAGCACCAAGACCGGCTTTGATAAGGTTAGAATAGGTATTTAATTTAAGATTAGCCTTAATATTTCGTTCATAATTTAACCAACCTAACCATGCATTCATTCCTTGCTCATCTTCTGCAGCATTATCTTTTAAAGTAGCTATATATTCTTTTAATTTCTCTTCGTCAAATAGGCCTGCTTCATTTTTAAACAAAGGACTGTTCTGAATAAATGGCTGTTTAATGACTTCATCCCAAACATCTTTTTCTCCTACAATAACTCCAGATTTTTTTAATTGTGTTTCATATACTTTCTCTCGTACTAAATTATCCCAAGCAGTTTTTACGCTTTGTAACTGAGATCCTCTATTACCTGTTCTTGCTCGCTGTTGTTCAACCAATTGGGCAAATTCTTCACGACTAACTGATTCACCATTAATCTCACCAATTACATTAACATTCTTATTAAAAAGTGGACTGTTAGCGTCAAATAAACCTGTAAGTACAAAGGCAAATAATGCCATTGCTATAATGATTATTAAAAATAAAGACCGCTCTCTAATCTTTCCTAAAATTGCCATTCTTCTTTTCTTTTTTAAAATTCAGTGTGCGAAAATACAATATCCGCTTAAATAATAAAAGGATAAATGAAAGGAAATTACTTGTAGATTTATATACCTATTCCTCTTTAAATAAAACCTTTAGGTATATATTTTCAATTTTAGAAGAAGATACTTCTTGAATGGTAAATTCAAAATTTTCTATTTCTACAATTTCCTCTTTCTCAGGAATGTTTTCGGTATGATGTACTATAAGTCCGCCTAACGTTTCATAGGCATCATCTTCAGGAAGCTCTAAATCATAATTTTCATTAACATAATCAACCTCTAGCCTTGCTGAAAAAACAAACTCTCTGTCATTAATTTTCTCTTCTTTCAATTCATTGCTATCATGCTCATCCTCTATTTCACCAAACAATTCTTCTACTATGTCTTCTATGGTTATTAAACCCGAAGTGCCTCCATATTCATCCAATACTATTGCAATACTTTTTCTGCGCTTGGTAAGATCATTCATCACATCATTGATCATCCTAGTTTCAGGCACAAACATAATTGGTAAAATGATGGAGCGAATGCTTTTAGGTTTTTTAAAAAGATCAAAAACATGAACATAACCAATAACATCATCTAAAGAATCTCTGTAGACTATTATCTTTGAATAACCAGTCTCTACAAATAATTCTTGTAGCGTCTTAATACTTTCGTGCACTTCAATAGCACAAATATCTGTTCTGGGAATCATCGCTTCCCTAGCTTTAACATTATGAAACTCTAAGGCATTCTGAAAAATTTGAATTTCAGTATCTACTTCTTCTTCGTTGGTTGTTTCTAACTGTTCAGAAATATAATTACCCAATTCTGCTTTACTAAACGCAAGTTCAGTATCATCTCTTTTAGTATTAAAAAATACCTTTAGTATAAAATCTGATATTGCAATGATAAACTCAGAAACTATATAAAAAAGTAAAAAGAAAAGATAGGCAGGTAATGCAAAAAATTTCAAAGCTTCATTTGAATAAATTCTATAAATTGCTTTAGGAATAAACTCAGCTGCTACTAGAATAATCAATGTAGAAATAATGGTTTGTACTAGTAGCATTAAAAACTCACTAGAAATATATGGTGCTAAAAAGCGCATTAACATTTCACCCATAAAATATCCATAAACCACCAATGCAATGTTATTACCAACCAACATTGTAGTAATGAACTTTGAAGGGTTTTCAGTAAGCTTATTTAAAATTTTAGAAAGAAAATTTTCTCTTTTTTTCTCTAGTTCTATATGCATCTTATTGGCGGACACAAAAGCTATTTCCATTCCTGAAAAAAAGGCGGAAAGCAGTATTGAAATAAGAATGATGATAACTTGTAATTCCAAAAAAATAATTTTAATGAGATAAAAATTCTATGGTTCTAATGCTATTGGAATGATAGCTTCCTGTCTTTTATTAATATATCTGAAACCTTGCTCACCAAAAAAACCAGGTTCTTCCAGCATTATTCGAACATCTCTATTCCATTCTTTAATAAATACCGTTGTATTCAATTCAATGGCATAGGCTGTATTTTTGTACAACGGATAATCTCCATTTACAGGAACCCCATGTTGGGCATCCCACATACCAATTGTAGGCCCAGAAGAATGACCATACAACCCTAAAGGATGCGTATAAATAGAAGGTCGTAAGCCTTCCTTTTTAGCTTCTTTTAATGCCTTTAATAGAATTTCATTACCTGTTTTACCTTCAATAAAATTGGAAGTAAGAATATCTTGCAGTCTATTACCTTTTTTAAAAGCTTTTTCTAAAAATTCAGGTACTTTGGTTTCATCATCATTTAAAACATATGCATGTTGTTGGCAATCAGTATTTAATCGTAAATAGGTTATCCCAAAATCACAGTGCAGTAAATCTCCTTTTTGGATGATATTTTCTCCTGGTCTCTTAGAAAATGATGTTATATGACTCCCTAACTGTTCTTTATTCTGTTGGATATCTACAGTAGGGTGAAACCATGTTTTTAATCCAAGATCATTTACTTTTTGACGCATAAACCAAACTACATCTTCTGTGGTAGTTTCTCCAGGAATTATAACCTTATTTGAAAACGCTTCATAAATAATATTTCTGGTTATTTGTGTTAATTCCTCAAATAGCCTCATTTCTTTTTCTGTTCTGGTTTCTATCCAAGCAATAGCAAGCTTTTCAGCCGAAACAATTTTGTTCTTATAACTTTGAGGAAGGTCTTTAACAAACCAATCATAATCGGTCTTAACAAGTCCATCAGCAATTCCAAAATACTCTGATTGATTTAGACCTATTTTTTTTGGATTTCGCTTTTCAATTATCTTAAACAAAGCTCTCCATTGATCAGGTTCTTCTTCCTTTTTCCATGCAGATACAATATTCTCACCTACATTATATCTGGCAACAGCCAATTTCTCAATACTATCTTTCTGCTGATCTCTATAAAAGACAAGAATAGTTCGCCTTCTAGCGTTCAACCAAGTAGACGGTAGCATGGTTCTTAATACAGGATCTTCATTGTACTCTCTTGAAATAAGAATCCACATATCAATACCTGATCTATCCATAAGCTCAGGAAGTAGATTGTCAAATCGATCTTTTAAGACCTCATCTTCAATTTTAGAGCGCTCTTTTAAAGGTAAAATTTGGGAAAAAAGTAAAAAGGAACACGTTAAAAACAGTGTAAAGAAGAATTTTCTTTTCATTTCATATAATTCAGTTAGCAAACTAAATTACAATTAATTTTGATTGTCTTCCCGTTCTTTTCTTCTTTGCTCAAAACGTCTTCTATATTTACGTTTGAAAAAAAATGTGAAAACGGCAAGTATGGCAAAAGCAATAAAAATATACGCCTTTTGTCTTTCGGTATTGAATCTAGATATTCCTTCGTATAAAAAAACTGCAGAAATAACAAGATAACCTAGTTCAATAAATTTATAGAATTTGTTCATGATTAATTACTTTCATTTACATAAATAGTACCACTAATATCTTTCATCACCACTTTAGTTAAATCTTCATTAGATTCAAAGCCTTTACCTTTAATAGTATCTGTTGCGGTAATTAATTTAAAAGCCTTTTCAGTGTAAATATAATGTGTATTCTGGTCCCAAAACAACTGATCTGTATATAATCTGGTATGGTCTTTATGATTGATCACAATAACATTGTCTTTCACTTCTGAGATAGCCGTTTTACCATAGGTTCTGCAATAATTAGCAGTAAGTGTTACGGAGTCACCTAATTGATCATAAGACGTGATTTGAACACCTTCAGGAAATTCCTGATAGGGATGTTCTTTTCTATTATTAAAATCATGCAATAATGGCGTTATCAACCTGGTTTTGATCTTTCCGGAATCTGTATGTACCAAATTTACATTTTTGACGACACCAACGGGCAAGTTTTTATCAGCTAAAAAATCTTGAACCTCTTTAATGTTGTTTTCACAAGAAAAAAATAGTGCCGCTAAAAGAATAGCAGCACTATATTTTATAGTATTCAAAAAAAGAGTTAACATTCCAAGTTTATGGTATCTTCACGGTTTCACCAATCCAACAACCTACTCTGTGCGAAGCTCCTGAAGTTTTACCTAAAGTAAAGATTAACTTTTTATTAGGTGCACTTGCATTGTAACTCTTGATATACTTATTAGCTCTAGAGGTTAAACTTGGGTCTACCTTTTTTGCCATTGCTGCCTTGTTTCTAGCAGCAACATATACCATTCTTTTGCTAAACTCATCTGTACCACAACCGTTAGCACTTGCTGCATATGCGCTTGCAATTAATAAATATGCTTTGCCCATACTTGGCTGATGCGTAAGTGCCTGTCTAGCATATTTAACAGCTGTAGAAGGACTTCTTCTTCTATATGTTTGGCCAATTCTATATAAGTATTTTGCCTTCTTGTATGGATCTGTTTCTAAATCAACTGCTTTCTTTCTATAGTCTGTTGCTTTTGTTTTATCACCCCTTCCTTCTAAGATACTTGCAATTAGAATATATGCTTCTGGAGAAGGTTCTGCGGCAACATATGCTTCTACTAACTTAGGATAAATAGGATCTTCAGTACACTCTTTAGCATTCAATCTAGATGCTGCTCTTCTTAACCATTTAGCGTCTGACTTATTCGCTTCATAATTTTTATTATATAGTGGAATTAATCGGTCACAAGTTGCTACTTCACCTAAAATTTGATCAAGCACACCTTCAACCTGACCTAAACCTTTTAAGTTTATGCCATCATTTTTAAGCTTTCTTTTTTCCTTTTTTGTAAGATTAGCTTCACCTTTCTTCTCTAATTTATCTTTTGATCTTGTATGAGTTTCAATCTTCTTATTCACCGCGTCTAGTGCATCATCATAAGTATCAAACACCAACTGCGTATTACCATCTTTATTTCTATCAGTCACCTCTTGAAAGTACTTCGCCAGGTTTTTGATACTCATACTTTGAGGCCCTTCTTTAAATGCTTTCTCTAATTTAGCAAACACATCTTCTTTTGATGCACCTCTTTCTTCTAGAGATGTTGCCCAGTCACTATATACTTTACCAAGATTATCTGGAAAATGCTCAATACGCATTTCATATACTTTATCTATTAGCTGGCTTTCAGTCTGTTTTTGAGCACCTGCAGCTTTACTATATCTATCTTCGGCTATTTTTAAACCATACTTATAGATATTTTTTGATCCTTTCGGACAGTTTTCAACAACCCATGTCCATGGTTCATAAGCAGGATCATAATTTTTTGCCTTTGCATATTCATAAAATATAGACAAATTAGTTTTACATTTTTCGGGCTCAGCACCGTACTTTGCTTGTCCAAATGCCGAGCTAACTCCGGCAATTAGTAATATAGCCATCACTAAATTTGTAACATTTCTCTTCATCTTGGTTATGTTTATTGTTAATCTAATTTTCGTTTTCTAAACCATTTATCGCTAAATGAAAAACCGAGCCTAAAGTTAAAATAATTTTCTTTAACTAAGTCATTGGTTGTATCACCTCTTTGTCCCAACTCAAAACCTAAGTTTATTCTGGAGAGTTGTTTACCCATCGGTAAAGCTAAACCAAAAGATATGCCAAAGTCATCAATATCTGTATTATTAACTCTCAAACCTAATTGCTGATACGTAAATCCAGCTCTATAAGTAATTCGTTTCCAGTAACTTGTGATAGAATTGAACTTAGGTGTATAAAATCCACCAATTGAAATTCTATTTGACTTCACATAACTAAAATTAGCATTATTATCAGCCAATCCATCTTCTAATTCTAGTGCATCTTGAAAGGCATATTCTACCCCAGCAAACCATTTATTCTCTTCTCCAATAGATACACTAAGCGTAGTCTGAAGTGGATTTTTAAATTTTCTGGTAAAAGATTCATTCACAATCGTATCTCTCGGGCTTACAAGGTCATCTCCGGTATTTACCAATGAAAATCTATATAGGTTACCATCTGTCTCTATTTCATTCGATAGATCCACCACTACCCCTGATCGTAATCGTAATTTTTCAGAAACTTTTGTATAATACTGAGCTCCCAATTTCACACTTGTTCCTGTTATATCAGCATCTGTTTTTTGAATGGTAGCTAATGGCACACCATCCCTTCTATTCAAAATATTATTTTCTATACTTCCAAAAGTATAAGCACCTTCAACACCAACCGAGAAATTTTTGCCAATCATATGACCAAAACCTAAAAATACTTTATTAGAACCTCCCTCACCAGTAAATAAATTTGTTTCGGTTAAATTACCTTCATCATCCATGAATTCTTGCAGTAACGAATAACCTACTGTGGTTCTAGGTTGTAAACCAAATGCTACACCTCCTTTTGGGCTAATAGGAAATCCTAAAGCTAAGTATGAAAATGAAGCCGTAGAAGCATTATCTTTATTTATACCATCATCTACTTGAATAGCTCTGTTTTCTCCGGCTATAGCAAACGTAGTAAAGCGTAAAGCGGAAAAAGCAGCAGGATTGGTAAATGATAATTGATAAGTACTCATAAAGGATCCCCCTATCTGACCCATACCAATTTCTTCTACTGTTCTGCTAGCAGTATCCTCTCCAATTCCAAAAAAAGAATATGGTGAAATGTTATTTCTTTGTGCTAAGCTATTTAGGGAAGTTAATAGAAAAAGAACTCCTATAATCTTTTTAATCATCCGTCTGTATTGTATGTCAAAATACTGTTCAATCCTTCCAACAAAAAATTTGGATTGGCAAATATGACACTTTTTAGCTTTCTAGCCAAGAAATTAGTATCACCTCCTGTTAAAACTACTGTTAAAGTTGAGTATTTAGCTATATATTGATTTATAGCACCTTCTATTTCTAGCACAATACCGTTCAAAACACCTGACTGTATGGATTCGTTTGTGTTTTTTCCTATAACGGAAAATTTTTCGATGTCTAGCAAAGGAAGGTTAGCTGTATAATCATGCAATGCTTTAAATCTAATTTTGATTCCCGGAGAAATGGCTCCTCCTAAATATTCATTCCTTCTATTTAAAATATCATAGGTGATACAAGTACCGGCATCAATTATAAGTACATTATCCTCTGGAAACTGACTTGCTGCTGCCGAAACCAAAGCAATTCTATCTACACCTAGTGTTTTTGGTGTTTTATACCTGTTTTTAAAAGGAACTTTAGTAGTGTAGTCAAGTGATATTAGCTTTTCTATACTTTTAAATAATTTTTCATCTATAATCTCTTTATGACCAACCGAGGAAATAATCACATTACTAATTTTGTACTTCCTGATTAGTGATTTGATCTTTTTATTGGTTTCTTCATAAGAACTAATTACAATTTCTAATAACTGAGCATCCTGAAAAACAGCAAGCTTTGTTCTTGTATTACCAACATCTATAATTAGATTCATAGTACGCATAAAGGTGATAAATTTACGAAAGCAATTTTTATAAAATTTCCTTTTGTCAATTTTAAAAATGGATTTATATTTGCATCCGCAATCCCGATAGCTATCGGGAGCAACTGGTGCCTTAGCTCAGTTGGTAGAGCAAAGGACTGAAAATCCTTGTGTCCCTGGTTCGATTCCTGGAGGCACCACCATAAAAAACCCGAACAATTAGTTCGGGTTTTTTGGTTATAACATTTTTAGATTATTTACTTCTTGTTCGGTCAAATGACGCCAATAACCTCTTGGTAAGTTCTTTTTTGTCAATCCTGCAAAAATAACACGATCTAACTTTATAACTTTATAGCCAAAATGTTCAAAGATTTTGCGCACTATTCTATTTCTACCCGAGTGAATTTCAATGCCAATTTCTGTTTTAGATTGGTTTTCAACATATGAAATAGCATCTACATACACCATTTTACCTTCTAACATAAAATTCTCAGAAATCTTTTGAAGATCTTTCATTGCCAATTTCTTATCTAATGATGCATGGTACAATTTTCTAACATTATGTTTTGGATGCGTAAGCTTCTTTGCCATTTCTCCATCATTGGTAAACAATAATAAACCAGTAGTTTGTCGGTCTAATCTACCTACAGGATAAACACGCTCTTTTGTTGCCTTTGATACTAATTCCATCACTGTATTTCTACCGCGCTCATCATCCATGGTAGTAATATAATTTTTAGGTTTGTTCAATAGCACATACCTTTTGGTTTCCGGATTGATCAATGTGCCGTCAAACCGCACCTCATCTGTTGGTTTTACTTTATACCCCATTTCGGTAATTACCTTACCGTTAACTGTAGCACTACCAGCTTTAATATACGTATCAGCCTCTCTTCTAGAACAAATACCAGAATTAGAAATATATTTATTTAAGCGAATTTCAGTAGGGTCTTCTAACTTTTTTTTAGAAACACTTATTTCCTTTTTAAAAG
This sequence comes from Maritimimonas sp. 2405UD52-3, assembly GCF_056591715.1. Classification (NCBI taxonomy): domain Bacteria; kingdom Pseudomonadati; phylum Bacteroidota; class Flavobacteriia; order Flavobacteriales; family Flavobacteriaceae; genus Maritimimonas; species Maritimimonas sp. 2405UD52-3. The sequence continues at coordinate 494,361 of NZ_JBWQOL010000001.1, read as the reverse complement.
GTTTCTTTTTGTTAGTATATGATGATTTTTTTTGAGAATTCGAGTTTCGAGAAGTTCCGCTGGCGTGTCGTCCTCTCGACGAGTTTTTTTTTGTTGCCATTTTAAAATTTTCGGCAAAGATATTGTTTTAAAGGGTTATAATTCAGATAAATTGTAATTTCATATATTTATGGATGCTAACTGTTCCTAAAACTAAAACCTTTTAAAGGAAAGTTATGAAGCTAATACGCCTTTTTATAATTCTACTATTTATCGCTTGTTCATCTGATGATGACAACTCTACACCTCCTACAAACACCAAAGAAGTCATTCTTACATTTCAATGGGAAACAGAAATTGCTTCCTTTCTACCGCAAGGAATGGTTTATGATCAATTAAACAGGCCTTACTTATTTCTTGCTGCCAAAGGAGGAGGACTTCTAATATTTAGAGATAATGGAAATAACCAACCTAGTCAAATTGCAAGTGTTTCAATAGGAGACTTAAAAACACTTCATGCAATGAATATATTTCAGCAAGGCAATTATCTATATTTATCTTTAGGTGATTTTTTTGGGGAAGACTCTAAAGCCGGGCTAGCCATTATTAATGTTAGTGACCCCGAAAATCCTATTATTGAGGATGTTTGGGATAGTGAGGAAGTAATTGAAGGCAGTGCTATTGTACATGTTGAAGGCAATTATGCGTATCTGGGTGCAATGAAGCATGGCTTATTTATTTTTGATGTTTCAAATCCAAAAGAAATAAAAGAACTTTCAAATTTTTTACCTGATCAAAATTTCCCTATTAATGACCCACCACCAACTCAAGTACCTAATGCCAGAGGTATGGATGTCGTTGGAGACTTGGTATATTTATGTAATGACGCCGGAGGTATAAGAATTATTGATGTTAGTCAAAAAGATAGCCCTGAAGAAATAGGAAAATTTGCCAATCAAACCAATCAACAAAATACTCCAAAGGCTTATAATACTATTATAATAGATGGTAATCTGGCCTATATCGCAGTTGACTATTGTGGATTTGAAATATGGAATATTGAGGATAAAGAAAATGCTGAAATGATAGGTTGGTGGAACCCATGGAATTGCGAAACACTAGAAAATTTGTGGTTTAATAGCCCAGGGCATTCTAATCAGCAAGTTTTTGATAAAACAAACAACCTTTTATTCGTTAGCACAGGCAGAAGTGATCTTTCAATTTTAGATGTTTCTGATCCTAACATGCCTAATTTAAAGGCATCTTACGGAGTATTTGACGACACACAAGCTACTTGGGGGATGACGATGCAAAATAATGATATTTATTTACTCTATATTAAAGCTGGCATACCCTTGTATAGTGATTGGTCAGGCCTCAAAAAAGTGCAATGGAATTTTGAGAATTAATCCTTTATTGAAATTGTAGATTGCCGTTCTCTATTCACGTTCAATTGGGTCACATCTGGGCGCGAATAATGACCTACAGGATCAAAGTTTTGGCGTTCTTCTAAAACTCTATTAAAATTTAACGTTTCGATAATCAATCCTTCTTTATGAAGTTTTGGTTCTAGAATCCACTCCCCATCAGGACCTGCAATACAACTGCCCCCATTAGCTAAAATTTCAGGTGATTCTTGTAGAATTACATCTAAATGTGGGGTTTCTCTAGGGAAGTCGTTTTTATGCATTAGACTAGAAACCGATATTACAAAAGATCTGGACTCTCTGGCAATAAAACGCGTAATATCTTTCGTATTATGGTCACTGCCAGGCCAAACAGCAACATGCAGATTTTCACCTTGTCCATAGAGAGCAGCCCTAGGTAAAGGCATCCAATTTTCCCAACAGTTCAATCCACCAACAGTAAATTGTTTTAATGTATGTGTCTGTAAACCGTGACCATCACCAAGCGACCAAGTAAGGCGCTCATCATAGGTTGGTTGCAATTTTCTATGAACCGATTTTATTTCACCCAGTTCATTAACATACACCAATGAAGCATAAATACTATGTCCACCTCTATCTAAAGGTCTTTCAATAACGCCTAGGTACACTGCAATTTTATAGGTCTTAGCTAGCTCACAAATAGTATCTAAATCTCCATTTTCTATAGTCAAGGCATTTCTCACATAATGTGCATGGATTTCTTTATTGATCTTCGTGTTCCATTCAGCACCTCCTGTTAAGGCTAACCAAAAAGGATATCCTGGAACAAGTCCTTCTCCAAAAACTACCAGCTCGCAATTCTCTTTTGAAGCCTCTAGAATAGCTGCTTCAACTTTTGCCAAAGTCTCTGCTTTATTTAACCAAACCGGAGCAATCTGAGCTAATGCAACCTTAAGAAGATGATCCATAATTACAATAGACGATTTATGATAACAGAAGTATCTATTAATACCAAACTAAAAACTCCTAAAATGAGAATGAACTTAATAATATTATGCAGAAAAACATAGTTCTTTTTAGAAGAACCAAACCATAGCATAAGTGTTACTAAAACCAAGGTCAATCCTGTGAAGTAAAAATAATATTTCATATGCCCTATTTCAGGATACTTCCACAATACATAGGTAGGTAATGCTATTAAAACTGCTAAAAAGCTGATTAGTTTTTTTGTGAAATTTTCTCCATATACAACAGGCACTGTCTTATAATTCTGTAGCAAATCACCTTTAATATTTTCTAGTTCCTTGATGAGCTCTTTAATCAAGAGAATTATTCCTAAGAACAAGGCATGAACAAAGATTACTTTTGAAAAATTACGGTAATACACAAAGACTACAAAGAATGGCAACAATGATAAAATAGTTGTTGAGATCAATCCAGTTAAAGGGTATTTACTTAATTTATGTGAATAAAACCAGATCAAAAAGATATATATACCAAAAAAAGTAGCTGCTTTCCATGAAACTAGAAAACCTAAGGTAAAGCCCCAAAAATTCAAAAAGAAATAAATATTCAGCTTGGTTTTCTGATTGACAATACTGTCAATTCTTGCTTTCTGAGGGCGATTGATTCGATCTTTTTCTGCGTCATAAAAATTATTAATTATATACCCTGCTGCAATTACACAGGCAGAAGCTAATACAATTAAAAAAAGATCAATATTCAGAAGAACTTCTTTCAGTGATTTATTGGGAGAAAAAATGAAAATGGCGGCTAAATATTGAGCGATAGCAACCATAAGAACATTATATCCTCTAACTACAGAAAGTAAACTAAAAAATTTATAGAAAATAGAATAGTTAGAATTGCTGTTATTGGCACTAAGACTATCCATACCAAAGGATTAAAATCTATATACCAACTCTAACTTATAGTCTTTTAGTAACTCTTGAGCTTTTTTATAATCTTGGGTAAATCCTAAAATATAACCGCCGCCACCAGATCCACATAATTTTAAGTAGTACGCATTGGTATCTATACCTTGCTGCCAAAGTGTATGAAAAGCTTTAGGAATCATTGGTTTGAAATTCTTTAACACTACCTTAGACAGCTGCTTTACATTACCAAGCAGTGATTTTACATTTCCATGTAAAAAATCATCAATACATGCATCTGTATATTTTGCAAAATCTTCATTCAACATCTTTCTAAAACCTTCATTCTTCATTTTATTCATAAAGATATTTACCATAGGCTCTGTTTCACCTACTTGCTGAGAATCTAACAAGAATACGGCGCCTTTTCCCTCTTTTTGTGAAGGAATACCTGTAGGTTCTAAATTATCCTTTGAATTGATAAGAATTGGAATACTTAAATAGCTATTAAGAGGATCCAGTCCCGAGCTCTTTCCATGAAAAAAGGATTCCATAGCTGAGAAAACTTCTTTAAGCTTTAATAACTTTTCTCTGGTTAAATTTTCAAGAACCGTTATTTTATTATCGGCATATTTATCATAAATGGCAGCTACTAAGGCGCCTGAGCTTCCTACACCATAACCTTGTGGGATGCTTGAATCAAAATACATTCCCGCATTGATGTCTCGTTCTAAATCATCGTGTCTGAACAACACTAACTTTTGGTCTAAATCTCTTAAATATTGATGAAATTTCGCTAAATTCTCATTTGATTTTCTAGCAATTTCATTAGGTGAATTAGAAGTTTTTAGCGCTCCTTGATAAGAGTTATACGGTATGGCTAAGCCTTTAGAATCTTTAATAATTCCATACTCTCCAAAGAGCAGTATTTTAGCATAAAACAGTGGTCCCTTCATAGATTTTTATATGTCTAATCAATAAAAACATACAAATATAACGCTTAAATATACATTTAGGTGTTTTCAAATGGTTAAATTTTTTGCTCCAACGCCCACTCTATCACATATATAGTGTCTGTTTTGGCAAAACTGAACCAGTTCATTCACAATAAAATCATTGATCTCTTTTTTCTCTTTTTCAGGAAAAAGGACATGTACATTAGCACCCGCATCTAACGTAAAGCAAACATGTAAGCCTGTTTTTGCCCTGAACTCCCAAATTTTATTGATAATTTGAAGGGTGTTAGGCTTCATCAAAATAAAATATGGATTGCTGGTCATCATCATAGCGTGCAAGGTCAATGCTTCACTTTCAACAATATTGATGAACTCTTTTAGACTACCACTCTGTAATACCTGACTTAGCTTCTCAATATTTTCATTTGCCTGTTCAAAACGTATTTCCGCAAATGGGTGTTCATGCATCAATCCATGACCTACCGTACTTGATACTTGCTTTTCACCTTTATCTACCAATAAAATAGTGTCATGAAAATTTCTAAAACTTTCATGCACTTTATATGGGAATTCTACACCATATAAATCAGAACTGTCTTCAATTATCGTGTGTTCACCCCAAACCACCAAATTACCTTTAATACTCCTTGCTGCACTACCAGAGCCCAACCGTGCTAAAAGAGATGCTTTTTTATAAAACAATTCATCTGTCATTTCAGGGTTCAATGCTTTTTCCATACTCATAATGCAGAGTGCTAATGCTGCCATACCACTAGCAGATGATGCAATACCACTGCTATGAGGAAAAGAATTGTGGGTTTTTATGATGAGATCATAATCACTAAGAAAAGGAACAATTTTAATGATTCTCAACAAAAAAGTATTTATTTTTTCAGAGAACTCCGGTTTTTTTTGACCATCCAAAAAAATATCCACTTTAAAAGTTCTTTGAATAAGTGTTTGTTGAAAGGGCTCATTGTCCTCATCACCTGTGATTTGATTATCCAAAACTCCAACATTTGGAACACTATTATTCTTTGTAAACTCTAATGTTGTAATCGTGTGACAGGCATCTAGTGTGAAACTTATAGAGGTATTCTTCGGTAATTGCATACCGTGTTTCCCCCAATACTTTACCAATGCAATATTACTAGGCGCTTTCCAGGTAAAGCTGCCGTCTTCTAAAATTTTATTGGTGCTATCTTTTTTGAAAATGAGTTCGCTGCTTTCCAAGTGATCATTGATTTAAGGCAAAGATAATTGTTAGGTATTAAGTTTTTTCTACTTTTTTAGATTTATTATAGGATACAAATGTAATACCCAATATGACGATAATCGACCCCACAATTTGTAAAAAAGTGAGTCTCTCATCCAAAAACAAATAGGCCAGAATAATTGTTGAAATCGGCCCAATACTCCCTATAATAGAAAAATTAGAAGCTCCCAATTTTTTAATCGCTAAAGAAACCAGAAAAGAAGGAACCAAAGTTGATAAAATGGCCATTAGTATTCCTAACACATAAACTTCATATGAGTAGTTCATCAGGTTACCTCTATCGATAATCAAATAATGCAAAATCACACAAAGTGAGGAAACAATCATAGCATATGACGTAAAGATGGTTACACCAAATTTTGGAATTAACCAACCGCTTCCCACTATGTACGATGCGTAGGTCAGCGCACTCAAAAAAATTAGAAAACTTCCCAGCAATAAATCTTGCTGTTCAAACCGAATTTCTCCCCAAAAAGTTACCAGAACCCCAAGATACGTAATAACAATTGCAATAATTTGTCTTGAAGTTACAGTGGTGCGCAGAAATATTCTTCCTATTATAATGACCAATGTTGGGTATATAAATAAAATAATCCGTTCAAGGCCCGCTTTAATATATTGTAAACCCAAAAAATCAAAGTAACTTGCTAAATAATAGCCAATGAAACCAAAGAAAAATACCCAAACATAATCTGCATTTTTGATCTTATCTGGATATAAGGGCTTACTAAAAATGGCAATTATGATATAAAAGGGTAAAGAAAATAACATACGAAACAAGAGTAAATGAAGTGAACTGACTTCGTACTGATATGCCAATTTTACCATAACTGCTTTTGCAGAAAACAGCACAATACCTAAAATAGCAATGAGAACTCCAGAATTTTTGAGATTAGAAAACTGCATCTTCAAATGTATTTTATCAAACTTTGTAATACTACAAATGACAGATACGATTACGATGCTCAACTGGAAAAATTAAAAACCAACCACTACTTTTGCTTTATGAACAGAAAAATTAAACTTATTTGGGATTTCCGAGGACCAAATGCGCAGAAAACAGCCGAGCATCATGTTGTTCATTTAAATGAATATGCCAAAACTGAACAAACACAAACCCATCAGATTACTTCTGAAATCATCTCTGATTTTCATACTATAGCTTTTATGATAGTTGATGAAAAAGATATGCTTATACTTCGCGACTCCTTGAAACCACATCGCGCAACTGTAGCTAGTTAAAACCCCTTGTTACTTTTCAGATTCTTATTCGTCTAAAACTTGACCAAAAACCTAAAAGTTAAAAAAAGAATAAAATTACCATAATACAATGCTATAATTATGGTTATACTAATAAGAATTCTTTATTTCGTGAACTGTTAAATTCAACTGCATGAATTCAATCGCCGCTAAATTATCTTTAGCACTCTTATTTTTCTTTTCTATTACTGGATATGGGCAAGATATCAGCTCAAAAATTATTGATTCCATTAGTAAGGAGCCTATCCCATATGCCAATATTATTTTTAATAAACGAGGCACCATTAGTAATGAAGAAGGGCGTTTTACCATTATTTATAGAAAAAATGCACAACCCACTGATACCCTGCAAATTTCTTGTATAGGTTTTGAAACCATTGCCAAACCCTTAAATCAATTTAAGGATAGCGTGATTTATATGGTTCCTAAGGTGAATGAGATTCGTGAGGTTATTTTGACCAATAAAGAGTACACCGCTGAAGAGATCATTAAAAAAGTAAAAGAGAATCTTAATAAAAATTACAGTTTTGATCAAACCAAAAAACGACTATTTTTTAGAGAATCGAATCATCAAAGTTTATTGAGAACCAATTTAAAACTTAAGAAATCAACCATAAAAGAGTTAAACAAAAAGTTTTTAGATAGTGCAATGAATAGTATTCCGCGAAGGAATTCATATTACACAGAAATTTTATGTGATCTTTATGGTAATTACGACAAAGAGCAACAAAAAATTGATTTGGTGAAGGCTTCAGAGATGTATGACAAAAAGAACCAGGTAGGTTTGATGTCTCTTGAAAAACGATTCAATGAGATCATAGAGAATAATGTAAAACCAGACTCCTACTTTAAGGTAAAGTCTGGTATTTTCGGCCAGAAACTTGATCCTGATGAGTTTAAAGAGCAAAAGGTTGATTCTACAGATAGTAATGCGCTGAAGAGTAAATTTGAAGAAGAAAAGAAGAAAGAAATAGAGAAGCGAAAGAATTTTGCCAAGTACAAAAAAGGAAACTTAGCAGCCATGTTTGATGATCTTTTCTTTCAAGACAAGACCAAAATCAATTTTATACGAAAATCTGGGCGTTATAATTATGAAATAGCTGATATCACATATTTAGGAAATAACCCAGTATATGTATTAACATTTAAACCCAAAGGTTCTGCAGACTATCAAGGTACCTTGTACGTTGACATCAATGACTTCGCTGTAATCAGAGCTGATTATGAGAATGTAAAAACAGTAAAGAGTTTTAAGTTACTGGGCATTTCATTTAGAATTTACCTAATGAAAGGAAAAATGATCTTCTCAAAAGAAGATGATCAAAAACAGTATTCCTTAAAATACCTAGAGCAAGAAGATGGCAGTCAGTTTGGTATAAAAAGACCTCTTAAAATTATTGAAAAGAATAAAAATGTACGCGGAAGACGCAAACAAAATGAGCTGTCTATGAAAATGGATATGTTGATGGGCTTTAAAAACAAAAAAGAAGTGGTTGTTTTTGATACTGATATTATTTCTTCCGGCACTTTTGATGGATTTAAAGAACATAATAAGGTGTTACCTACCTATATTGCTAAATACGACCCTAGTTTTTGGGATGGTTATACTATTATTGAACCTAACCAAGCCATTAAGGAGTTTACGGTGATTGAGTAAAAGGTTGAACTAGGTTTTAGACTTTGAAAGGTCCTTGTTACGTATAAGTTTTATTCCTTTATCCATGCTAATGTTTCTCTTACTCTGTAATGGTATTTACAATTTAGATTAATTTCTAGTGCCTACATTGATTTTGATTTTTAGGGGTTGCGATGGGCTTCAATAACTTGATTTTAAAATAGTGTAATGATGCTCAGTATGATAAGCCGTCCAAATTACTATTTCCCTAATTGTCATTCTTCCCATAAGCGGGTGAGGAAGCAGGTATGTATCTAAATCGTGCTCGGTCCATTTTTGGAACTTTTTAATCAGTTTTACCTTTTCCTTATCCAATTTAGAGATATAAGAAGTTTTATTTGTGAGCGTAATTGTTGGCATTTCTCTGGATATATTGGCAACTGCACCAGGATTATCAGCTAATTTAGCTTGGTACTTTTTGACGATCTGCTCATAAGTTCGATTGTCTCTATTATTAGTTCCGAACTTATACTTCAAGTAAAATTTCGGTAGCCATAATACCTTGTTCAAAGCTCTTTCACTTTGAATCAAATGAACAATGTGCTCACCAGTATTCCACTTACCATAAGGACCTTTTACCCAATTTTGATCTGGATGATTTCTAAGCCATTCATACAGTGTTTGATGCTTCTGCTTTTGTCATAGTCTGATATTTGGAGTGATTTATGTGCTTTAAATACAATATAAAAACATTGATTTATTCTAAGTTACATTCTTTTTTTTATGAAAAATCGATTGATATAAAAGCCTACTTGTTTCTCAATCGAAAAATAATATCCATCATCTCTATATCTGGGGTTTCATTAATAGCGTAGGCAGATGGTATACTTTTGGCTAAATCAGATGATTGGTAGCTTTGTAGCGATTGTGCAGAATCCCAGATATATACCCCTCCATATTCTCCTTCGTTACTTGTTTTTACATAATATTTTTGCAAAAGGCCAGGGATAGATTTAAAGTTTGATTCTCTTTCTCTTGCTCTTTTTAATAATTCTTCTTCTGGTAAATCCGATTTTAACTTAATAATTTGCAATATCATATGAATGAAATTTTGATTTTTAAAATCGCAATCTATTCATTCTTAATGATTGAAAATTGTAAAAATCGGTCGTTTTCATTTTTCAGTAATGCCTTTGGCGTAAGTCCTGTTATTTTCTTTATTCCTTTTATGAAATGTGGTTGATCAAAATAACCTTGTTCAGGATATAACTGTCCTTTTTTTATCTGACTATATGTGGCGGCACCTTTTCGAATACTACAATAACCTTTTAAGGAAAGCCCAAAATTAGATTGAAAATATCGATTTATTTGTCGTTTTGACCAATTGGCTTTTTCCGAATAATATGCAACAGTTTTATTTCCCTTTGTTTGATCGATCGATTTTAAAAGAATCAATTTTCTTGGGTCAATTGGGTCGTGTTCTTCAATACGAGATAACAAGCAACGGTCCAGAAATTCAAAAAAATTTGCGTCAACATTTTTATTGAATTCATTAAGTCTCAAATGAGATTTTTCCAACCTCTTTATCTTATTGAGCATTGAGCTGATATTCTCTTGAATTATATTTTCAATGGCAAGCAATCTGAACTGTATTCCATATATGGTAGTTTCCGGTGAGATAACTACATTGGTTTTATGATCCCATAAACCAGTTAAAAACACACTGTCCAGATCCTCATTATGATAGCAAATCAATAAATCGAAAAATCCGTCGGGAAATATAGTGTAATATTGAAAGTCTTTATTCTTGTTTTCAATCTTCCAGTAGCATCTTACATAATCCCTAAGATCTTGATGAGCTTGTTGTTGAAAGTAAATCATATAATACTACTTCTTGTTTACATTCACTTATTTATTAGCTTGTCAGCTGACTTGTGCTGTCAAAAACTTTATATAAATGATTAATTTCTTAACTTAAATCAAATATACTTGTTATCCATTTATTAATTTTCAAATAAAGTAGCCTTGCAATTTTTTAGAAGAAAAATTGTCAATTTAAATATTAATCGTATATTTGCGATTAACTATGAATAAATCATTACAACATATTGAATATTCAGAAGACTCTAAAGAGTTGGCTCGTTATGCCAAGGCCTTAGGGCATCCGGTACGTCTAGTCATTTTAAAGCATTTGAGTAATCAGAGTTGTTGTTATACCGGTGACCTGGTAGATGTATTGCCGTTGGCACAATCAACCATTTCACAACATTTAAAAGAATTAAAAGATGCCGGGCTGATTGAAGGTGAGGTAAATCCGCCAAAAATTAAATATTGTATCCATCAAGCAAATTGGCAAAAGGCCAAAGAGCTTTTTGAAACCTTATTCAAAGAAGATTTTAAATCTATACAATGCTGTTAAAAAAATTTGAAACAAATCATCGTAAAATTACGATAAGTTATCGTCATTCCGAGCGAAGCGTGGGAATCTCTTTAATGAGATTGCCACAGTAAATCAAAGATTTACTTCGCAATGACATCTAAAAATGAAAGTAATTATTAAATACATACAACCTGAAGACTGGCAACAAGTCGCTGACATATACCATCAAGGCATTGAAACCGGTATCGCCACTTTTGAAACAAAAGTGCCTTCATGGGAGCACTGGGATAACTCACATATCCAATCTTGCAGGCTAGCCGCATGGGTGGATGATCAATTAGTGGGTTGGGCAGCGCTTTCACCAGTTTCCAGCAGATGTGTATATGGTGGTGTAGCCGAAGTAAGTGTATATGTTGACTCAAATTATAATGGCAACGGAATAGGTTCGAGCTTACTTGAAACACTCATTCACGAAAGCGAGCAATCCGGATTTTGGACCTTACAATCAGGCATTTTCCCTCAAAATACAGTAAGCATCAAATTACACGAAAAAATGGCTTTTCGGAAAATTGGTCACCGAGAAAAAGTAGGAAAACTCAAAGGCATTTGGTATGATAATGTGCTACTAGAAAGAAGAAGTAAAATAATAGGAATAGATTAAAATAAAATTATCAGTTTGAGTGATTTCAATTTTTGGAATTGTATCGAAAATAAGATTTCTCGATACTAAATTCTTGCAGAATTTCACTCGAAATGACACAAACATTAAAATTATGAAAACACAAGAATTTTTAAACGTATTAAGCGAAAATCAAGGAAAAGAATTAGTTTTTGAATACCGAGAAGGTGAATTTGTGGGTGCTAACTATCACATAACAGAGGTAAAAAATACAGTGATCAAATCTGTTGACTGCGGTGGCCGTTCAGATGCCTGGAATGAAACCATTGTTCAACTATGGGAAAGTCCTAAGGAAATAGGGAAACAAAATTTTATGGAAGCAGGAAAAGCGCTCTCTATTCTTGAAAAAGTTGATAAAATTTATCAAATTGACCGCAGTGCGGTTCTAAAATTTGAATATAGTAATTCTAATTTCCATAAAGCTAACCTAGAAATTCATAACTTTGAGTTAACTGAAAATAAGGTACTAATTCAGTTATTTGTACCTCAAACAGATTGCAAAGCCAAAGACAATTGTGGTGTGCCTGAAACGGTACTGGCTGACGCAGCAGAAGGGTGTTGTACACCTAATTCAGGATGTTGTTAATTTAAAAATAAACTTAAATATAGATTGCAAAAAATAATATGAAGAAAAAAAATAGACTGTTCAATGAGCTAAAAGATACAATAGCAGAACTTGATATAAATGCCGTTAGTGATGAGCGTAAAGAAGTGCTACAACCATTAATTCATCATATTCAAAACAAAGTAGACTTTAAGAAATTTGTGCACTTAAATTTTATATGCACTCATAACTCACGAAGAAGTCATTTTTCTCAGGTTTGGGCGCAAACAATGTCTCGTTACTACGGAGTTAGAAGAGTTTTTTGCTATTCAGGAGGTACGGAGGCCACTGAAATGTATCCCATGGTAGCCGAAACTTTAAAAAATTCAGGGTTTGAGATACACAAAATTTCTCAAGGAGAAAACCCAGTTTATGTTATTCACTTTGGCGAGAGTATATACCCTGTTATAGGTTTTTCAAAGACGTTTGATAATCCTTTTAATCCCTCATCTGATTACGCCGCAATAATGACCTGCGCTCATGCTGATGAAAATTGTCCTTTAATTCCTGGAGTAGAGAAACGAATTGCGATTACATATGAAGATCCAAAAGCATTTGATGACACTCCTCAAAAAGCTGAAAAATATGAAGAGCGAAACATACAAATAGCAACCGAGATGAAGTATATTTTCTCAAAAATAATACATTGATCTCTTTTAGAGAATATTTAGGCGAATTTTTAGGCACCCTTTTATTAGTTTTCTTTGGATGTGGTGCTGTTGCAGTTTCAGTAGTTTTTGGAGCTTTAAATCTTTTAGGTGTAGCTCTTATTTTTGGTCTCGGCGTATCTATGGCTATTTTTGCAGTAAGAAATATATGCCCTGCACACTTGAATCCTGCCGTGAGCATTGCCATGGTATTTGCAAAGCAACTTGCTACCAAAAAACTACCTTTTTATTTGATTGCTCAATTTTTAGGAGGTCTATTTGGAGCTTTGTTGTTATTCTTTATTTTTAATGATGCAATTATCAATTATGAAGAAGCAAATAATATCATTAGAGGTAATGAAGTTTCTTATCGCTCTGCAATGATGTTTGGTGAATATTTCCCAAACCCCGGTTTTGCCGATAAATTTACTATTACACATAGATTGGCTTGTTTTATGGAAGGATTGGGAACTTTTATTTTAGTCTTCGTAATTTTTCGTTTGACGGAAAAATCAACACAAATTAACAATGCAACGCCACTCTTAATTGGACTAACTGTAACCATTTTAATCTGTTTAATCGCACCATTTACACAAGGAGGGTTTAATCCTGCTCGTGATTTTTCACCTAGGATCATTGCTTATTTTGGAGGGTGGAAATCTGCAGCTTTTCCATCTGTTTCATTTAGCTTTTTAACAGTGTATATGCTATCACCTGTTTTAGGAGGTGTATTGGCTTCGTATTTACATAAAACACTAAAATAAAAATTGTGCTGTCATTCTGCAATTGCTTTTCCGGCAATATAGGCGCCCGTCCAAGCATTCTGAAAATTAAAACCACCTGTTACAGCATCAATATTCAATACTTCGCCAGCAAAAAAAAGGTTTTTGTTTAGTTTACTCTCAAAACGTTTGAAGTTTACCTCTTTTAAATCTACCCCTCCAGCGGTAACAAACTCTTCTTTAAAAGTTGACTTTCCATTGGCATTGAATACTGTGCGCGTCAGCTGGTTTGAAAGATGTTCAAGTTGTCTATTAGTTAAATCCGCCCATCGCTGATGTAAATTAATTTCTGATGCGACCACTAAATTCTCCCATAATCGTCTTGGTATTTGTTCAAAAACACTTTTTTGAGAAACAAAACTTTTAGCCAGTTGCACTTTTGTATGTTTTAACCGTTCTAAGACCTCATTTCTAGATTGAGAAATCCAGTTAACCAAGACATTGTATTGATAATTTTTCTGTGCTAGAAATAAAGCACCAAAAGCTGACAATTTCAATACTGCTGGTCCACTAATTCCCCAATGAGTAATTAATAAAGGTCCTGAACTGATAAAGTCAGATCCAATCAATTGAACTTTGGCATTTGGAACGGATACGCCAGGAATTTCTTTTATTCTTGAATCATTGATCTTAAATGTAAATAGCGAAGGCACTGGTGGAACGATAGTATGACCTAAACTAGCCAAGGTTTTCCAAAATTTTGGACTGCTACCTGATGTTATCACTAGTTTGTCTGCCTTATATTGCTGTGAATCTGTAACCACAGTAAATTGTTGTCCAAGTTTTGATATGCTCCTTGCATTTTGATTCAGTACTAATTCAACTCCCGCCTTTTGAGCACTACTCGTTAAGCAATCAATGATAGTTTGTGATGAATTTGAAACGGGGAAGACACGGTTATCTCCCTCTATTTTTAGCGGAACACTCCTTTCTTCAAACCATTGCATGGTATCACTCGTCATGAATTGATGAAAAGGACCTAATAACTCTTTTCTTCCTCTGGGATAGAATTCTACCAATTCCTTAGGATCAAAACAAGCATGTGTAATATTACACCGCCCACCGCCTGAAATTTTTACTTTTTGTAGAACTTTATTCCCCTTTTCTAGAATAACTACATGTAGATCAGGATTGGTTTCAGCTATAGTAATGGCAGTAAAAAACCCAGCTGCACCGCCACCAATAATAATTACATTTTTACTCATAATACCATTTCCTGATATGATACTACCGTATGAAATCCCTTATTTTTGAAATAATCAGGCGTATCTTCATTTCCTGTTGCTAAAATAAAATCACCTCCCCAAGCGCCTAAACTTTTTGTTTGTCCGAAATAATCAGCAAATAAAACCTGTTGAATAGATTCTTGACTAATTATTGAAGCAATAATTCGTTCATGTTCTGCCAGAATTGGGTCGAAATCTTTTAATGTTTCTGTTTTCAAAATCTCATTTGTCAATTTTGATATTTCATCTGCAAACGCATATTTATTACCCTTAAATTTTTGGTATTGTGTAATTCCTTCCCTACTATTTTGTTTTCTATTAAGGTGTACAAAAAAAAGTTGATCCTTAAAACTCGGATCAAACAAAACAGACTGAACAGTCGGTTTTTTATTTTTTAATTGATACACAATTGGTGTATTATTTTGAGCACACGCAATATCATACGCACTACCCCCAAAGGTGTCAAATTGCAACTTAAATGCATCTATTTGCGCCCATTGCGCTATATTATTCACTAAGGTTGATGAAGAGCCTAAGCCCCAATTTCTTGAAAAATCAAGATTGGTACCTACATACCAGCCAGTTTCATTTGAAAGAAAGTCAGTGTTTTGTTTTTTTACCTGCAAGAGGATTTCTTGTAGTTTTAAAGCCAATGAATCGCTTCCATCTTCTACTTTTGAATCAAAAGTTTCTGATACAATCCTAAGTTTTGGCAACTCAAACTCAACTTGCAACCATTGATGTTCATTTTCATCAAAACTTTCCCAAATCAATTTGGGTTCTTCAATAGATTGAATGGTTAACGCCTGTCCTTTTTTTGTAGGTAAGGCTAATGATTGGGCTTCGTCAAGCACTACGTACTCCCCGGTAATTAACAATTTGCCGTTACTGTAGAATTTTGTCATGAATTACGATTTCCATTGTAAATAGGAAGAAAAAGCATAGAAAGACCGCCAAAAACAATTACCATTAGAGTTTGGGCAGTCCACATAATCCATCCAAAGGCATTGGCAGGATTTTCTGCTACACCATATAATGCCAATGCACTAGCTACAAAAACAGGGTAGGTTCCCAATCCTCCATTGGTTAGTGCCATACTCAAACCTCCAACTACAAAACCAACAATAATCGCAGAGAATGATAAGTCTGAGGTCTCAGGAATCGCAAAAGTACATGCATAAAACATGGCTACGTACATTACCCAAATAAAGACAGTATGAAAAATAAACGCCCATTTATTCTTCATCTTTAATATACTCAATGCTCCTTCAATTAAGCCATTAAAAAAAGTTTTAACTCTCAATAAGAAGCCGCTTTCGGCTTTCTGAATTAGTTTAAAACCAATAAAGCCAAAAATTACTGCAACAAGCATAAGAAGGATTGTCAATAAACTCTTTGAGCCACCATTTTTAAATAAATAGCTTTCAATTAGCTCTGCCTGTGCAAAAAAGGCAATAGAGATAATCAAAAGAAGCATAATAACATCTGCGATACGCTCCGCCACAATGGTTCCCATAGCCTTTTCAAATGGAATATTTTCATACTTAGAAATAGCAGTTCCTCTTGCAAACTCTCCAGCACGAGGTAAAACTATATTCACTAAATAAGCCACCAGAACTGTCATCACACTATTTGCAAATTTAGGCCGATATCCTAAAGGTTTCAGCAAAAATTGCCAACGATAAGCTCTGGATAAATGACTTAAAACTCCAAAAAATAATGACAAAGCTACCCACCAATAATTGGCAGTTTTAAAGGAATTCAAAATAGCATGCTTATCTTTAGGTGTTAATTGTTCCAAAAAATACCATATAACAGCAACACCTATGGCAATGGGAACTATAGAAAAAAGAGTTTTTTTAAGTTTTGAATTCACATGCTGGATTTTCGCCAGCAAAAATAGTTAATTTAAAGCGATGTTGTCTATCAAACGAATATCTCCTGCATAAGCAGCAACAAAAGCGCGGTATTTATTCCTTTTTAACTTTCTTTGAGCAGGTTTTAATGTTTTGGCATTGGCTATCTCAAAATATTCTAGTTCTAAGTCAGGATTATTTTCGTACTGTTCCTTTACCCAGTTTTCAAGCTTTGAAACTGACATAACTTTAAATTTTTTCTTAGATTCTTGAAGCATTTTGTAGATAAAAGGAGCTGCTTTTCTATGCTTTTTAGTAAGGCGTGTATTTCTAGAACTCATAGCTAAACCATCTTTTTCGCGATGAATAGGGCAACCTATTACTTCTACCGGAAGTTGATATTTCTCAACAAGTTTTTTAATAATCTGTAATTGTTGAAAATCTTTCTCTCCAAAATAAGCATTTTGTGGCTGCACGATTTCAAATAAACGCTTTACAATAGTTCCAACACCATCAAAATGCCCTTTTCTGTGTTTACCTTCCATTTCATACTCAAGCCCATCAAAATTAAATTTTTGTGACTTAATAGTATCTTGATAGATCTCTTCTGCTGACGGGGCAAAAACATAATCACAATTAATAGTTTTTAATAGCTCTACATCTTCATTTAAAGTTCGAGGATATTTCACTAAATCTTCTTGATTATCAAACTGCGTTGGATTCACAAAAATACTGACAACAATTAGGTCATTATGTTGCTGCGCCATCTTAATTAAAGATAGGTGTCCCTCATGTAAAGCACCCATAGTAGGCACAAAACCAATAGACTTTTTGCTTCTTAGAACCGCTAAATAATTATTAATTGAATTAGATGACGTAAAAACCTGCATGAAAAGATGTTAATTACACGTTAAAAGCGCGTAAACTTAATACTTTAAGTTCAATTCTAGTCAAATTTTTGTAATTTTGCATATTCCTAATTTTAGCCAGATTTATGAAAGATAAGAGAATATTGTTTGTATCCTCAGAAGTGGTACCGTATTTACCTGAAAATGAAACAGCTAATATGGCTTTTGAAGTATCAAGAGAGATGCATAACAAGGGGGCGCAGATTCGTATTTTTATGCCTCGTTTTGGAGTGATCAATGAACGTAGGCATCAATTGCATGAGGTAATTCGACTTTCAGGTATGAACCTGATTATCAATGATATGGATATGCCTTTAATTATTAAAGTAGCATCCATTCCTAAAGAAAGAATGCAGGTATATTTTATTGATAATGATGAGTATTTTAAAAGAAAAGCACTGTATACTGATGAAGACGGAAATTTATTTTCCGACAATGATGAAAGAGCTATTTTCTTTGCTAAAGGAGTCGTAGAAACGGTAAAGAAATTAAACTGGGCACCGGATATTATTCATGTGCATGGTTGGATGGCTTCGCTTTTACCGTTATATTTAAGGGAATACTATAAAAATGATCCTTTATTTTCTGAAAGTAAAATTGTTACCTCTCTTTATAATAATGCTTTTAAAGGATCTTTAGGAGAAGAAATTGTTGAAAAAATTAAGTTCGACTCTATTTCTGAAGATAAATTACAATCATTAAACAAAGCAAATCACAATAACCTTATAAAAATTGCTATTGAAAATTCTGATGCAGTAATAAGAGGTAGTGAAAACCTTTCTAAAGAAATAGAAGATCATATTAACACTACAAGCACGCCGGTTTTAGACTACCAACCTTCCGACAATTTTACTGAAGCCTATTCAAATTTTTATTTAACAAAAGTTTTATAATAGTTACTTGTTCATGACAAATAAGATTTTAAGCAGCATAAAGGCTGCATGTGTATTTAGTTTGGTATTACTAAGTATTGTAGCCTGCGAAAAAGATTTTGAAAACATAGGTGTAAATATTGTTGATAATAATTTATTCAATACAAAAGACACTGTTTTCGAAGTTATCTCTTACACAAGGAATGTAGATTCATCAAGAGTAGATAATATGCCATTGTATAATTTAGGTATTTTAAATGACCCTAATTTTGGTATTCTAAGATCTTCCTTTATATCTCAACTAGGTTTTGCTTCTGGCATAGATAGTATTAGAACAAGACAGGATGTAGTTATTGATACAATAATTATTGATGTACCTTATTTTTCTACTAGAGAAGATAATTTATCTGATGGAAAACCAAGTTTCTCCCTTGATTCTATTTTTAGTGGGTCAGAAAACCCTCCAGAATTTACATTAAAGATAAATAGGCTTTCTACTTTTTTAAATACGCTTGACCCTAATGATCCAACAAAAAACAAGGTTTATTATTCTAATGAGGGTTATGACATACTAGAAGAATTATATTCTGATGAATTCTCTCCTAGTGCAAATGACACTGTACTTTATGTTAATAGAACTTTATTTGAGGGGGCTGAAAGTATAGACACGATTCTTAAAGATGACAAAAGTCCATCAATAAAATTACCCTTAAATAAGGCTGAAATAAAGAAAATTTTTAGAGACGAAGCCAGCCCTTCCAATTTCTCAAACAATGAAGCTTTCATTGATTATTTTAGAGGTTTAATAATTACACCTGAAGGCGATAATGGTTCATTAATGACACTTGCAATGTCAAATGCGACATTCAATATTTACTATACTTATACTAACCCTACTGATGAAAATGGTACAGATTTAAATGATGATGGTGATACGGATGATACAGATGTGCCTGTTTTAACTAAAGAAACTCTTTCTCTCCCTTTCTCGGGCATTAGAACCAGTATTTATAATAGAAATTATAATGGTGCGACAATTGAGAGTTTTATTACATCACCTAATAAAATAGAAGGATCAGAAAAACTGTTTGTACAAGGATCAGCTGGATCAGTGGCAGAATTTGAATTATTTAAAGGTATTGACTTAGAAGAATTAAGAGCTAATAATTGGTTAATTAACGGTGCTATTTTGGATTTATATGTGGACGAATCAACACAAGATGTCCCTGATAGATTGTATTTATATAATTCCGAAGACAATTCTATAATTATAGATGTAATATCAGAGGCAACGGTAACTGGAATAGGAGGTTTTCTTGAACGTAACGATGATAATACACCTCTTCGCTATAGATTCAGTATTACTGATTATATTTCTCGAGTGCTCGGCTCTGACTTTAATGATAGCCTTTTGGCCACTAAATTTGCAATTAAAACTTATCACTCAACTGATGCTCCACAAAATGTTAACGATACCATCGTAAGAAACTTTAGCTGGATAAACAAAGGTGTCATTTTAAAAGGAAATAATTTAACTTTGCCTAGTAGTAGTGAATTAGATCCTGAGCGATTTAAGTTAACTATCTATTATACTGAAAATTAAATAAAATTGCTATGTGTGGAATTACAGGTTATATAGGCTATAGAGACGCTTATCCTATTATTATTAATGGGCTTAAACGCTTAGAGTACAGAGGTTATGACAGTGCCGGTGTTGTTTTATTTGATGGAGAAAACATTAAACTATCAAAAACAAAAGGAAAAGTAAGTAATTTACTTGAACGCGTTGAAAAAGAAATCTCTACAGATGGTACTATAGGCATTGGTCATACACGAT
The DNA here is from genome assembly GCF_056591715.1 of Maritimimonas sp. 2405UD52-3. Taxonomy (NCBI): domain Bacteria; kingdom Pseudomonadati; phylum Bacteroidota; class Flavobacteriia; order Flavobacteriales; family Flavobacteriaceae; genus Maritimimonas; species Maritimimonas sp. 2405UD52-3. The sequence continues at coordinate 474,222 of NZ_JBWQOL010000001.1, read as the reverse complement.
GGGCAACTCATGGTGTACCTAATGATGTTAATTCACACCCTCATACTTCACAATCTGGCGACTTGGTAATTGTTCATAATGGTATTATAGAAAACTATGATACTATTAAAAAAGAGTTGCTCAAACGAGGTTATACTTTTAAAAGCGATACAGATACAGAAGTACTTATAAATTTAATTGAAGAAGTAAAAAAGCAAAATGATGTAAAGCTTGGTAAAGCGGTTCAAATAGCTTTACAACAAGTTATAGGCGCTTATGCTATTGCTGTTTTTGACAAAACAAAACCTAATGAAATTGTAGTTGCACGTTTAGGAAGCCCAATTGCAATTGGTATTGGAAAAGATAAAAAAGAATTTTTTGTTGCTTCTGATGCTTCTCCTTTTATCGAATATACGAAAGATGCTATTTATCTGGAAGATGAAGAAATGGCGATCATTCGTGTTGGAAAAGAGGTGAAAATCAGAAAAATAAAGGATGATTCTTTAGTTACACCTGATGTTCAAGAGCTTCAAATGAATTTGGAGCAGATTGAAAAAGGAGGTTATGAGCATTTCATGCTAAAAGAAATTCATGAACAACCAAGAGCCATTACAGATACGTATAGAGGTCGTTTGTTATCAAATCAAGCTATTATTAAGATGGCAGGAGTTGAAGATAATATGAAGAAGTTCCTGAATGCCGAACGTATTATCATTGTAGCTTGTGGTACTTCATGGCATGCAGGTTTGGTGGCGGAGTATATTTTTGAAGATTTTGCAAGAATTCCTGTTGAAGTAGAATATGCTTCAGAATTTAGATATAGAAACCCCGTTATTTCAGAAAAAGATGTTGTGATTGCCATATCTCAATCAGGTGAAACTGCAGATACATTAGCGGCTATTAAATTGGCAAAGTCCAAAGGTGCTTTTGTATTTGGAGTGTGTAATGTAGTGGGGTCTTCCATAGCACGTGAAACAGATGCAGGTGCTTATACACATGCGGGACCAGAAATTGGAGTAGCTTCTACCAAAGCATTTACTACTCAAATTACTGTATTGACTCTAATGGCATTACGCCTATCTAGAGCTAAAGGTACAATGTCCAGCTCTGATTATCGTATGCACTTACAAGAATTAGAATTAATTCCGAACAAAATTGAGCAATTACTGAAAATTGATGATCACGTAAAAGCAATAGCAAAAGAGTATTTGCTGTCAACAAACTGTTTGTACTTGGGTAGAGGTTTTAATTTTCCAGTAGCGCTTGAAGGAGCCTTAAAACTAAAAGAAATATCATATATACATGCTGAGGGTTACCCGGCAGCTGAAATGAAGCATGGACCCATTGCTTTAATAGATGATAGAATGCCAGTAATTGTAATTGCTACTAGAAAAGGGCACTATGAAAAAGTAGTAAGCAATATTCAAGAAATTAAGTCTCGCAGTGGAAAAATTATTGCTGTTGTTCCTGAAGGGGATGTACAAGTAAAGGAAATTGCTGATCACGTAATTGAAATACCTGAAACTGAAGAAGCATTAACACCTTTGTTAACTACAATTCCATTACAATTATTATCTTATCATATTGCCGTTATGCGCAATTGTAATGTTGATCAGCCAAGAAACCTGGCAAAATCAGTTACTGTAGAATAGTAATTATTTACCGTTGAACTCGTTCATGGTAATTTTGATACCTGCTGTTCCAAAAGACTTAATTACCTGAATTGCTTTATCAAGTCGTTCAGGTAATTTTTTTCGTTCTTCTTCATCCCACTTTCCAAGAACATAGTCTACTTGCCTTCCTTTAGAATACTCATTACTAATACCAAATCTAAATCTGGCATATTGTTGCGTATTCAACACTTCATTAATACTCTTCAAACCGTTGTGACCTCCATCACTCCCTTTAGCCTTTAATCTTAATGTTCCAAAAGAGATATTCAAATCGTCAGTAACTATCAGTAAATTCTCCAATAGAATTTTTTCTTTATCCACCCAGTACTTTACTGCTTTACCACTTAAATTCATAAATGTGGATGGCTTTAAAAGAATAAATGTTCTTCCTTTAAACTTAAATCTGGTAATGGCACCTAGCTTTTGCGTTTCAAAAGTTACATCTTCAGCTTTAGCTAATTTATCAAGTATTTTAAACCCAATATTATGGCGTGTTTCATCATATGTTGAACCTATATTACCTAAACCTACTATTAGATATTTTTTCATAAGATCTGCTTCTGTAATTTTCTTCCCGAAAAGGGATTTAAAAAAAGAAATGATTCTTTGCATAGCGGCAAAGATAATCTTAAAATGAAAAAAGCTTCGCGTTAAGCGAAGCTCTTCTTATGTTTATCTTGAAATGAATATTATTCCTGAGCAGCTTCAGCTTCTGGTGCCGCAGCTCCTTCAGCTCCTTCTTCAGTTCCTTCTTCATCTTCATCTTCATCTACAGCAGTTGTCAAGGCGGCTCTAGCCATTCTTACTTGACATACAACCATGTTTTCAGGATGCAGAATTGCAAAATCTTCACTAGATACATCAGAAACATATATTTTATCTCCAATTTTTAGTTTTGATATATCAGTAGTAATAAAATCAGGTAAATTAGCAGGTAAAGCACGTACTTTCAAACTTCTGTTTGGAAAACGCAACACACCACCGGCTATAACACCAGGAGCATTTCCTTCTAATTTAACCGGAATATTCATAGTAACTTCTTTATCATCAAATAATTGATAGAAGTCAACATGTAATATTCTATCTGACACAGGATGGAACTGGATATCCTGCATAATAGCAGCATATTTTTGCCCGTCTAATTCAATTGACGCTGTGTAAACATTTGGAGTATACACTAAATTTTTGAATGATAATTCATCAGCTGAAAAGTGTAGTGGTTTGTCTCCTCCGTATAACACGCAAGGAACCTTTCCAGCATTACGTAAGGCTTTTGTCGATGACTTTCCTACGCTTTCTCTTTGAGATCCATTGATCGTAATTGATTGCATTACTTAAAATTTATTTACATTAAAAATTGATCACTTATTGACTTGTTGCTCTGCACTTTATGCATCACGTCTGCGAATAAGGGCGCGCAAGATACAACTTTTATTTTAGATAATTCTTTTTCCAATGGAATTGTATCTGTAATAATTAATTGCTCCAACTTTGAGTTCTCAATTCTGTCATAGGCCTCTCCTGAAAGCACTGCATGCGTACATATAGCACGTACACTTTTGGCCCCTTTTTCAATCATTAAATCTGCCGCTTTGGTGAGCGTACCTGCAGTGTCAATCATATCATCAACAAGTATTACATTCTTCCCCTCTACATTTCCTATTAACTCCATATGTGCAATCACATTAGCCTTCTTACGCTGCTTATAACAAATAACAACATCACTTTCTAAAAATTTCGAATAAGCATAAGCTCGTTTCGAACCACCCATATCTGGTGAAGCTATTGTCAAATTGTCTAGGTTCATTTTCTGAATTTCAGGTAAAAAGATCGTGGATGCATATAAATGATCTACGGGTTTTTCAAAAAATCCCTGAATCTGATCGGCATGTAAATCCATTGTAATAATTCGCGTCGCTCCCGCTGCCTGTAGTAAATTTGCTACCATTTTTGCTGCTATTGGCACCCTAGGCTTATCTTTTCTATCTTGACGAGCCCATCCAAAATAAGGAATAACTGCAGTAATATGACGAGCCGACGCTCTTTTTGCAGCATCTATCATTAAGAGCATTTCCATTAAATTATCCATTGGTGGTATAGTAGAACCAATGATAAAAATTCTACGTCCTCTAATAGATTCTTCAAATGATACTTGAAATTCGCCGTCACTAAAGACATTCTTCCTTGATTTCCCTAGTTTACTACCATAAGAAGTGGCAATTTTTTGGGCTAATTCAATTGATTGTGAGCAAGCAAAAAGTTTGGGCTTAGGCACTTTTTGTTTCATGATTGTGTTGTGGTGTTTTGGTAGATATTAAAGTAGATTTTCAAATCATCACAAAAGTAAAATTATTTACCACAGTAACCATATATTTTCTACGGTAGAAGAAAAATATTTTTTAGATTTGCATCCCATTTGCCAAAGTGGTGGAATTGGTAGACACGTTGGATTCAAAATCCAATGCTAGCAATAGCGTGTGGGTTCGAGTCCCACCTTTGGTACAAACCTCAACTTTTAAGTTGAGGTTTTTTATGCTAAGTCTTTAACATACTTTTCTAAGCTTCCTTTCATTTTAAATAAATAGTCTCTAATAGATTTTGTATTTACAGAACTATATCCCATCACAAGACCATTTTTTCTGCTCTTATTGTTTAAAAAATATTTGCTTAACGGGTGCGTAATAACACCTTTCTGATTTAAGTGATTAGCAAGGTCAATATCTCTAAAATCACCTATCACATTGGCTATAACATGTAGGCCTGTATTTGATGTGTCTAGTAAAAATTGATGACTTAAATTTTCTATAAAAAGTCTTTCAAATACTTCTTTTCTCTCAAGGGACGCTTCTATTACGTTTCTCAGGTGCTTATTTAGATAATCTCTTTCAATAAATGTACTCATTGTCTTTTGTAAGGACCTTGAAACAAATCTACTTGATTGTTCATAGAGAGCTATAACTGTGTCAAGGAAGTAATAAGGAACAATCATGTAACCCAACCTGATTGAGGGATGTAATAACTTATTAAATGTACCTAAATAAACTACCCTTTGCTGTTGATCTAAACTATATAGAGAAGCAAAAGGATTTTCCCAATTACTAAATTCATGATCATAATCGTCTTCAACTATAACAGTGTTTTTTGCTGAAGCCCATTTCAGCAATTCCGACCTACGCTTCATGCTCATTTTAATACCTGTAGGATATTGATTTGAAGGAGTAGTGTAAATCAGTTTTGGCTTTTTACATTTTATACTTTTTACATTAATACCTTCATGATCAACATCAACTGAACATATGGTAGCTTTTAAACTATCAAACAAACCATAGGCATGTGGATATGTTGGGTTTTCAATAACGACTTCATCCTTTTTGTTTAACAAAGCATTAGAAATTAAATACAATGAATGCAAAGATCCAGAAGTAATTATTATTTGATCTGGGCTACAATTAATATTTCTATATAGTTTTAGATAATTGGCTATGTTTTCTCTAATACATTGTAGTCCAATAGCATTAGAATATGAAAGTTCTGAAGGTTTAATAGACTTCCAATATTCATCAATCAATTTCTTCCATATGTGCACCGGAAAAATATCTAAGGGAGGAAGTCCAGGTCTAAAGGCCACTCCACTATTTGATGTTTTATTAATGATGTGAATATTTTTGGCAAATGCTCTCCCTCTTTTAGATATAGGTGGATATTTTCCTTTTCGATTCTTGGCTTGTACTTTATAGTAGATCTTCTTATCTCTAGATGATAACACATAATATCCTGAGCCTTTTATAGAACGTATATACTTTTCTAAAACCAATAGGTCATAAGCCTTTAAAACCGTGCTACGCGAAATCTTTAAATCCTTAGCCAATACCCTTGAAGGTGGCAACTTCATTCCTTCTTCTAATGACTTATTCATCACGGCATTTTTTATAGCAGTATAAAGGTTTATATAGATATTTTCATAGTCTTCTTTATTGCCAAAACCATTCTTTTTTAGTATGCTTTTGATGTTAAAATGCAAAATTGGTATGTCGTTAAGTTAAAAATTGGTATGCGCAATATACCACAATACATTAATAGTTTTATTATTCGAAAGCCTAACTAACTCAAAATGAAATCTCTTTTTAACATACTAGTTTGTATGTGTTTTATTCTTTTAGCTGCTTGTTCTAGTGTTAAAGAAGTTGATTTTAAAACCCCTGTTGATACCACAACAAAGCCTATTAGATTACAAACGAAGCAGACATATACGTTAAATGATTTAGATGTATATGCTAGTAATGAGTTTGATGGAGCTCGCTTGAATGGATTAAAAAAACAAAATGACAGTACGGCTGTTGTGATTATCAATCCAGAAAACGAGCCAGTTAATCATAGTGCCTACTACGCTTTCAAAGCATGGTCAAAAACCCCAAAAGACTTTTATTTTACTTTTCAATATCCAAAAGGGCATAAACATCGATACATTCCGAAGCTAAAAAAGAATGGTGAATGGAAGGTCATAGATTCTACTAGCATATTCAAACAAGACACTATAGTAACTATCAAGGTACAACTAGATAAGCAGCCTTTAACTATTTCTGCTCAAGAATTGCAAACCACCGCAGATGTAAGAAATTGGTTTGCCAATTTAATTGAAGGAAAGGATTACGTGCATTTTAAAAATTTTGGCCAATCTAAACTAGGAAGAGACTTGCCTGTTCTAGATATCTACAAGGGGGAGAAAGAGAATAAACCTATAATTATATTATTGACTCGACAACATCCGCCAGAAGTCACTGGTTTTTTTGCATTCAAAGAATTCTTGCAAACTATCTTAAATGGCTCTGAACTTTCAAATAGATTTTTAAATAATTACCGTGTTTTAGCATTTCCCATCATGAATCCTGACGGTGTTGATTTGGGGCATTGGCGTCATAATGCTGGAGGGGTCGATACAAATAGAGATTGGTCACAATACCATCAACCAGAGGTTAAACAAAAGGTTGCATATATTACAAAGCAAATGAAAAAGAATAATGCCCAATTACTTTTAGGTATTGACTTTCATTCAACATATGAGGATGTATTCTATACAAATAAGATACGAGAGGGCACTGCCTTGCCAAACTTCATTGATGATTGGTTTCAGGCATTAGAAGCCAATATTCCTAATTACAAAGTAAATGAAGCCGCAGGTAATAGCACAAAGCCTGTTTCAAAAGGATGGTTTTTATACGGGCATAATGCGGTAGGAATAACCTACGAAATTGGCGATGCAACCCCAAGAGATAGAATCAAATTAATAGGCAAAGTTACCGCCGAACAAATGATGAATATTTTACTAAACAAATAATTTTTAACTAAACGCAATCAATTATGATTAGGAAACTATTTTTATGTTTTTGTGCCATACTGCTTTCAATTAGCTATACGAATGCACAAAAAGAAATTACTGGTACTGTGAGCGATGCTTCAGGTCCTTTACCAGGTGCTAATGTCTTTGTAAAAGGAACAACCACAGGAACAACCACAGACTTTGATGGTAATTACTCAATTACAGTACCTGATGATAATGCTACCTTGGTTTTCAGCTTTGTCGGCTATGCCACTAAAGAAGTTGTTGTGGCTGACCAAACAGCTATAAATGTAATTCTAGAAGAGGACTCTCAATCTTTAGAAGAAGTTGTAGTTACTGCTCAGGGTATTAAAAAATCTAAAAAAGCCCTAGGTTATGGAATTACTAAATTAGATGCAGATGAAGTAGAAAAACGACCAGAAGCAGATTTAGCTAAAACATTACAAGGTAAAATTGCTGGGGTAAATATTAGTACAGCAAATGGTCAAACAGGTTCAGATGCAAATATTAGTATTCGTGGTAATATATCTATCAACCAAGATAATTCTCCATTGATTGTGGTTAACAATGTTCCTTTCAATGGTCAATTGTCTGATATAGATCCAAACGATATTCAAAGTCTAAATGTTTTGAGAGGCTTTAATGCCGCTGTATTGTATGGTAGTGAAGGTAGAAATGGTGTAATTTTAATTCAAACTAAAAGCGGTAATGCTGCTTTGGGTGAAAGTAGGGTAACGGCTTCTTTTTCAACAACTGTTTATGCCAATTCTGTTTCACAACTACCAGATTATCAAAATTCATATGGGCAGGGACAAGAAGGCCGTTTTATTCCAACATTCTTATCTGTTTGGGGGCCTTCTTTCAACTCTATAGATGAAGTAGTGCATCCCTATGCCGGCTTAAGTGACATTTTTCCTGAATTTGAAGATGCAACTGTTCCCTATGTAGCGAAGCCAGACAATGTAGAGAACCTTTTTGATACTGGAATAGGAACTATTTATTCACTTTCTGTTTCGTCATCAAAGGAGAAAGTAGCCTTTAATCTGTCTGCAGGATATACTGCTGAAGAAGGAATTATTGGAAATAACGATTTAAAACGTTTTAATGTTGGAATTGGTGGTAATGCCCAGGTAACAGATAAGTTAAATTTAGCTGCTACTTTAAATTACTCAACACGTAAGGTTGATCGTATTCAATCGGGAGAAATTTTTAGACGTATATTTTATTTACCAAGGAATATAGACATTACTGAGCTTCCATTTCAAAATCCGGCAACGGGAGAGTCTGTTTATTATAGAAATGATACAAATCCTCTTTGGGTTTTGAATAATTCAGGAGTAAGTGATGACATCGTTCGTATTTTTGGTACACTTAATGGCACCTATCAGTTTAACGATAATTTTAATCTTGCCTACAGAGTTGGTGTTGATAGTGAACAGCTGGATACTTTTGATTACTCCAATAGGGGGGGAAACAATAATGATGTCTTTAGGACAGGTTATCTGAATCTGGATTATCAAAAGGAAGTTACGATAGATCAAACGCTAATATTGGGTTATAATAAAGATTTAACTGAAGATTTAAATTTAGAAGCTCAAGTTGGTGTGAATTCTAAATTAACAAAGTTAAAACGTATTTCTTCTGACTCACAAAACCAAATTGTATATGGGTTTTTAAGACCTAGCAATTATAGTACTTCACAAAGTAGTTTTTATGAGGAAGATATAAATATAGCGGGTGTTTTTGGTCAATTTCAATTTGCTTACAAAAATTATTTATACGCAACACTTTCCGGAAGAAATGACTGGGGAAGCACAGTCGAGAGTGATAATCAATCATTGTTCTATCCAGGTGCTTCACTATCCTTTGTTCCAACATCAGCATTTGAGGGTTTTAGAAGTGATTATATAAATTATTTAAAGTTTAGAGCGGCTTATGCCACATCTTCTGGTTTTCCAGAACCATTTAGAACTAGAAACACCTTAATTGTTGATGCGAATAGGTTTGCAACAGCAGACGGAACCTTACCTATTACAAATAGATTCGGTAGGGTTTTTGCCAATCCAGACCTGAAACCAGAGCTACACCGTGAATTTGAAATTGGGGTTGAAGCCAAGTTATTTAAAAACAGAGTTACTCTGGAAACTTCATTATACAAGCGTGTTTCAGAAGATCAGATTTTACAAGCACCATTAGCACCAAGTACAAGTTTTGAAACTAGGTTTGTGAATTTAGGTAGGGTAGACAATCAAGGAATAGAGATTGATTTAGGAATTGATTTAGTTAAGAATGAAAACTTCAACTGGAACTTACGAAATATTTTTACCGCAACTGAATCTGAGGTAATAGAAACCGTTGATGGAGCAATATTTAATATTGTAGCTGATAGGTTTGCGGTACCAGGACAACCTTTTGGTGTCATTATGGGCAACTATGCCTTAAGAGATGATCAGGGTAATTTGTTGTTGGATGGAGTTAACACCAGTGCAGCACAAGCTTTTGAAGTGCTAACAAGTGATGATCCTAGGTTACCCGATGCAGTTATAGGAGATCCCAATCCAGATTGGAGCTTAACAAATATCAATAGCTTAAGTTATAAAAATTTTACACTTTCAACACAAATCGAATATACACATGGTGGTGATATTCGATCGCAATCAGTTATAGATATGGTAGAGCGTGGTGTAACCAGAGATACAGAAAACAGAGAAGGCTCTTTTGTTATTCCAGGAGTTTTAGGTGACCCTAGTACAGGATTGCCATTACTAGACCCAAATGGTAATACCATTCCTAATACCATACAATTTAATGGATTAAGAACTGTATTCTCTAATTATTATAGGGCAGATGACCTGGCAGTATTTGATGCTTCTGTTTTCAGAATCAGAGAGGTATCTCTAGGGTATTCGTTTAAGAGAAAGGAAGGTCAAAAATTACCATTTAATCAAATTGACTTTACGTTGACTGGTAGGAATTTGTGGTATGTAGCACCAAATTTCCCTAAGCATGTGAACTATGATCCAGAAAATGATGGTGGTTTAGGTAGAAATAATGTTCCATCCACCAAAAGGTTTGCCTTAGGAATCTCGGCTACATTTTAAACAAAAATAAAAGTAAGAAGAATGAAAAAAATATTTAAATACTTAGGTTTAGGAATCATCACTTCCATGCTTTTTGTAGCATGTGAAGTAAATGATTTTGATTTGCAAGAAAATCCGAATCTTTTATCACCTGAAAGCTCTGATCCTGAATTCTTATTAAATGAAATGCAGTTTTTATTTGAGAATATCATGTCAGATTTATCTTTAAATACGGATGATGTGATGCGTTATGAAGCATTAACTAGCAGTTATAATAATGTTGTAGATGTAGATGTTCTAACTCTTGAATGGGAACGATATTATAGAGCTCTTAGATTATCTAATACTATAGAGTCTTTAGCGGTTAATGATGAAACATTATTATTTCAAAATGCGGTCAATAAATTGTTAATGGGTTATTTAACAGTCACTTTTGTAGATTATATTGGGGATATCCCTTATACTGAAGCAGCTAACCCTGAAGAATTTATAGCACCCAATGTTGATAGTGGTACAACTCTATACAATACTGTTCTTGCTGACATAGATCAAGCCATTACCGATATTAATGCTTCAACCTTCGTTGTGAATGATCTATTTTATGGCGGCGATAAAGATAAATGGATTGCTTTTGCCAATTCATTTAAACTTAGATTATTAGTTCAATCTCGTTTAGCAAGCTCATCTCTCAATATAGGTGATGTTACCACAGAAATAAATAATTTATTAGGGCAAGACTTAATTGATTCTAATGATGAAGATTTCGTTTTTTCATATGCTGCGGTAAATGAACCTGAAAGCAGATCCCCATATTACACCAGAGGATATATTAGTGGTTTTTCTCAATATATAGGAAACTATTTTATGTTTATGCTCAAAGACTCTAAGTCACTTCAGGATCCCAGAATACGCTATTACCTGTACCGTCAATCAGACGAAGATCCGTTTCAAGACCCCCCAGTATACTTACTTTGTCAGGATGACCCTACAGTAGATTTTTGTTATGTAGGCGATCAATATTGGGGTCTGGACCATGGTGAAGGTAGAACAGGTAGGGGTGATGACTTTTTACGAACAACATATGGCATTTATCCTGGCGGGGGGAAGTTTGATGAAGATGACTTTATCTCAGCTTCATCTTCCAGTTTACCAACAACCAATAATTTAATCGGGTCAGGAATATTTCCAGTACTTACATCTTCATATGTAAAGTTCTTATTAGCTGAATCGGCTTTAACATTAGGTACGAATGGAGATCCTGCTGCTCTACTAGAAGAAGCTATAAGAAGCTCAATGGATTTAGTTTTAAATTTTGGCGGTGTTTCTTCTTCATTTGAACCTACATCTACAGATGTAGATGATTATGTAAATGAAGTCATTGCTAATTACAATGCCGCAACTTCAGATGAAGAACGATTAGATATTATTATTACCGAGTATTATTTAGCATCTTTTGGAAACTCCATAGAATCCTATAATGCTTATAGAAGGACAGGATTCCCATCAAATATTCAAACACCTATTGGTGAAGACAATCCAGAGTTTCCAAGAAGTTTCCCTTATCCTAATGAGGCAGTAGTTTCAAATACCTCGTTGACTCAGAAGTTAAATACTGTGAAGGTATTTTGGGATACAAACCCTGATGGGTTTATTAATTAAATTTTAAAATCACAACAATGAAAAGAATTATAAAAATTTTAATCGTATTTCTGACAATTGTAGGATGTTCAAACGATGATAATCTGCTGGAAGATATCACTTTTAGAGGAGGGTATGCACAGTTTGAGGAGCTTCCAAATTTAAGCTTTAGTTTATCAGAGGTAAATACAGCTGTGATTTCAGCCCGGATTATAGATCCGAATAATAATATCACAAATTATTCGCTATCTGCCATTTATGAAGGATCTGCTACACATAATGTGCTAGAGATCACTTCATTTCCTGCAGATTTATCACTACCAGTTGCTGATGTGCTTAGTGCTATTGGTATCACCAGTGCAGATTTAACCGTTGATTCTGAAATTACGTTAGTTGCTACCATTACCACTCCAACGGGTGTGTTTTCAGGTTTATCTCCTGACTTTGATGACAATAATGTGAATCAAGGAGGTGATACAACTGTACGTTTAAAGCCTACTGCTTTAAATGATGCTGTTGAATTTGACATCACTTTTACGGAGTAGCTAAAGTGATATTTAATTTGACTAAGCTTTACAGCTTATGAAAATTAATATTCTATTGACCACTAAATTTTGTTTAAGCAAAGAGGTTGTTTAATTGCTTTTTAAGCAGCCTCTTCTTTCAGTCCTTCATATGAAAGCAATTGTTAACATTGCAGTACTATTGAATTTGTTTTTCATTGGCATATTAAACGCCCAGAAATCAAATGCAAATCTTATAGCTTCTGCAACACCTGAAGCAACGGAAGCGGGTGCTATGATTTTTGAAAAGGGAGGTAATGCAGCTGATGCGGCTGTAGCTATAACTTTTACATTAGGAGTTACAGAACCAGCTATGTCAGGTATTGGAGGCAGAACGATGTTATTGCTTTCTGCTCCGGACAAGGAACCCGTGGCTATAGGAGGTATTTCTCTAACACCTTCGGTGCTTGAAACAGATATAAAAAAGGATTCCCTAACATATTATAAGCAGGTATCAATTCCATCACAAGTTAAAGTGATGCATTATGTGTGGAAAAAATACGGAAGTGGCAAATTAACTTGGGCTGAATTATTACAGCCAGCTATTAATTATGCTGAAAACGGATTTATAGTCGGTATACACAGACATCATGTGTTTAAAAGATGGCAAGAACGATTCAAGAAAACCCCGTATCATAATCGTGAGTTATTAATTGAAGGGCAAATTCCAGCCATAGGAGATCTTGTGAAACAGCCAACATTAGCAAACACCTTAAAAAGGTTAGCAAAGCATGGAGCTGAGGATTTTTATAAAGGTGAAATAGCAAAGGAAATTGCTGCTGATTTTAAAACCAATGGAGGTTGGATAACCTATGATGACCTTGCAAATTTTCCAGAGCCTAAGGAACACAAACCATTACATATTACTTTTAGGGACTACGATGTGTATTCATTTGTTCCTCCTGGCGGTGGTTGGCAAGTACTTCAAACATTGAATTTGTTAGAAGAAGTTAAAACAGAAAAGATAGATGCGTATGATCACGAGAGAACTGTAGCTATAGCTAATGCTCTTAATCTTTGTCATAATGACCGACTTGAAAATGCTATTACCGATTATAAAAATTATGATAAAGAAATTAAGAAAAGACTCTCTAAAGAGTATACTCATAAACTCTTAAAATCAGTAGCTGACCCTCAACAAGAAGCTACAGATTCTAAAAGTAAAGAGGGAGAAACTACCCACTTTTCTGTGGTTGATAATGATGGAATGGCATTGAGTGTTACTTCAAGTATAGGAGCATATTTTGGCTCATTGACCTCCACAAAAAGTCTAGGATTCTTTTTCAATAGCTATCTCAAATCATTAATGGGATTTGGATTAGGAAAAAAACTTGAATCAAAGACCTTGATCCCTTCTTCTATGAGCCCTAGTTTGATTAGGAAAGATGGAAAAAATGTATTGATTATAGGAACTCCTGGAAGTAAGAGAATTGTCTCAACCATAGCCCAATTAATTCAATTATGGATTGATAGTGATATGGGAATTCAAGAAATAATAAAGCTCCCAAGAGTACATGCAATCAGAGGCAGTGTGTATCTGGAAGATGAAAAATTAAGCACCCAAACTATTCAGAAGATAAGAAGTAATGGATTTAAACTGGCTTTCCCTAATTATGATTTAACTAAATCAGGATTGAACGCATACTTTGGCGGAGTACATGCTATTGAATTTAAAAATGGTAAATGGAATGCAGCAGCTGACCCAAGAAGAGATGGTGTAAGTTGGAAAGAGAAAATTAAAAATTAAAGCAATGATTAACATTTTACAAATTGGCTTTGGGCCCCTTGGTGTTCAAATCGCCAAGTATATTTCAAAAAAGAAATCCGTCAAAACTGTGGCAGTAGTAGATATAGCTCCGAACTTTCATCAAAAAGCGTTAAAAGATTTTGATAACGATTTATCTGATTCAATAAAAATAGCAAGTACCATAGATGAAGCTATAGGAGATTTAACCAATCCACCTGATATTGCTATTATCACTACCGTTTCTAGTTTAGAAAAACTAATCCCGCAAGTTGAAGAGGTTGCCAAATGCGGTATTCCCGTAATTTCTACATGTGAAGAGCTTTCTTATCCTTGGGAAACACAACCAATGGCTAGTAAAAAGCTGGATAAAATTTGTAAGGAAAACAATATCGCTTGTCTAGGTACAGGTGTGAACCCGGGTTTTTTAATGGATTATCTACCTTCTGTAATGACTTCTATATGTAAAGATGTAGAATTAATTACTGTAGAGCGAATACAAGATGCTACACCTAGAAGAATACCATTTCAAAGAAAAATTGGTGCTGGGTTATCTATAGAAGCCTTTAAAGCAAAAGAAGAAGAGGGCACATTACGGCATGTTGGGTTACCAGAATCAGTCCATTTGCTTGCAAATAGTGTTGGTTTTAAACTAGACAAAGTAACAGAAGAACTTGGACCCGTAGTATCAGAAAAATTAATTCAAACCGAAGCTATTAAAGTTGAAAAAGGTGACGCAAGAGGTGTTGAACAAATAGCTTACGGTTATGTAAACGGAGATTGTAAAATCAAAATGCGTTTTAAAGCTGCCATTGGTGAACCTAAATCTTTTGATCGCATTTATATAAAGGGCACTCCCTCTTTCTCCTCAGAAATTGATGGTGGTGTAAATGGTGACATAGCCACCTGTGCCATTGCTATTAACAGTATTAAAAGTGTATTAAAAGCACATCCGGGTTTGCATACTATGGCAGACATTTCAGTACCAGGATATATAAATTAGATAATTATACTTGAAAATATATAATTTCATATTACTTACTTTATTAGTTTTTGCATCATGTTCAGAAAAAAAATCAAAAGATGAAGTTCTTTTTGATTCATCTTTTCCCGGTGCAAGATTAGATAGCGTTGTTTTTAAAGGAAATGACAAATATGTAGCGTATATCAATCCTGCGTTTGAACCCGTGAATAAAAGTCCTTGGTTTGCTTTTGGAATTAGTGCCGAAACTGAAAAAGAAATTGAAGTTGTACTTAACTATGGTAAATACAAACATCGTTACATACCAAAATTAAGCTCAGATAAAAAATCATGGAGAAAAATTACAGATTCAAATATTAAGATTGATACCACGTCTGGAACAGCTACTTTAAAACTATTTGTATCACCCAGCAAGCTTTATACAGCGGCCCAAGAACTGGAACCAAGTGAAAAAACCTATAAATGGTTAGACGATGTTCTAAAAATTCATCCTTTTTTAAAGAAAGGTATAGCTGGAAAAACAGCGTCTAAAAACAATAATTATGTTGTAACATCTAATGATAGCCTTAAAAAAGTTATTGTATTAATCGCTAGGCAACACCCACCAGAAATTCCTGGGGGCACAATAGGTTTTAAATCTTTTTATGAAGAATTATTGAGTGATTCAGAAACATCTGTTTCATTCAGATCTCATTATAATATTATCACTTTTCCGCTATTAAATCCTGACGGAGCAGATATGGGCAATTGGCGCCATAATGCAAATGGGGTTGATCTTAATAGGGATTGGGTTGATTTTACACAGCCAGAAACACAAATGGTAAAAGCTTATATAGAAAATAGAATAAAAGAAGGTGATAAAATGGAGTTTGCTGTAGATTTTCACACATCACATTCCGGACCTTATATGTTGGTACTAGATTCTGTTAATGAGATTAAAACAAAAGGAATCATACCCAAATGGATTCAAAATATAGAAAGTAACTCTCAATTTAAAGTAGAAGCAAGAAGGCGTAGTCAAGAATTACCTTATTGTTACAATTATTTTTTTAATCAGATTGAATGTGAGGCAGTTACTTATGAGGATGGTGATGAAATAGATCGAGATGTAATTAGAGCAAGAGCTAAAACCTACGCTCAAGAATTAATGAAAACAATGCTAACAATAGATTCAAAAAAATGAGTTTAAAAAGCATACTAAATCTAGTAGTTATCTCATTGATATTAGCTTCTTGTTCAAAGAAGAAAATAGAAGCAAACATTCTCATTAAAAATGGGACCATCTATAATGGCATAGACACAATTGCCAGTAGCGCTTCCATCGCCATTAAAGATGACAAAATTGTATTCATTGGAAATGCGAAAGAAATAGAAATATCAGCTAATAAAACTATTGATGCTTCAGGTTTGATTGTTTCTCCTGGATTTATTGATCCGCACACGCATGCTGATAGAGAATTAAAAAATGCAACTAAATCACATAATAAACCTTTTCTTTTTCAAGGAATAACTACAGTTGTAACAGGAAATGATGGAGATAGTTTTTATCCAACTTCTAAATACATCAAATTATATGAAACGCATGGTATTGGCACCAATGCCATTCCATTAGTCGGTCATGGAACTATCAGGGAACAAGTCATGGGTAAAAGTGATAAAAAGGCTAATGAAGAGGACATTGCTGAAATGCAAAAGTTGGTGCAACAAGAAATGGATGCCGGAGCCTTTGGAATCTCAACAGGGTTATTTTACGCACCAGGAAGTTATTCTAATACTGAAGAAGTCATTTCGTTGGCAAAAACCGTTTCTAAGAATAATGGTATTTATGATACGCACCTTAGGGATGAAAGCTCATATACTGTAGGATTAATTCCTGCTATACAAGAAGCGATTGAAATAGGACGACAGGCAAAATTACCCATTCATATTTCACATATAAAATGTTTAGGAGTTGATGTCTGGCAACAAAGTGACTCAATAATCAAGCTAGTAGAAAAAGTTCAGAAAGAGGGTATAGAGGTTACAGCAAATCAATATCCTTATGACGCCTCTGCAACCGGTTTAAAATCAGCAGTTGTACCCAGATGGGCAGAAAGCGGAGGAAAGGATTCGCTATTCATTCGTTATAATAACCCCAAACTAAAACAGCAAATTCTTGAAGAAACCAAGAAAAACATTTCGCGTCGTGGTGGGCCTGATAAATTATTATTGGTAAAAGCATCAGATTCAACTTTTGTAAACAAGAATTTATTAGAAGTTGCTGAACTACTTGAAACTTCACCTGAAGAAGCTGTATTTGAAGTTTTAAAAACAAGCTATGTTCGGGTTGCCTCATTTAATATGAATCCAGACGATATTTACAATTTTATGAAACAAGATTGGGTGGTAACTGGTTCAGATGGCAATACCGGGCATCCTCGTAAGTATGGATCATTTCCAAGAAAGTATCACAAGTATGTAAAGCAAGATAAAATAATCGATCTCGCCTCCTTTATTAATAATAGTACCTCTAAAACAGCAGAAATATTTAGAATTCCAAAAAGAGGAAAGTTAAAAGAAGGTTACTATGCAGATATTATCATATTCAATCCTAAAACCTTTAAAGACAAGGCGGACTATAAAGATGCCTTTCAATTAGCTGAAGGTCTAGAGTATAGCATTATTAACGGAAAACTTTCTGTAGAAAATGGAAATTTTACAGAACAATTGAATGGTAAGGTTATAACAAAAAAATAAATTATGAAACGATTTAATTTAAGTATCACAACTCTAGCGATTCTATTATTCATTGGGTGTAAACAAAATACTAAAAAGGATAAAGTTGCTGAAGTAGAAGCACATCAAGGTGACATTATTGAAACCATTATTAATGATGAAGACAGTTTTTATCATATTGATTTTATAAATTATCCCTCTGGTGACAATAGTCTGCCAATAGGTGTTTTTGATTCAGGTACTGGTGGGTTAACGGTATTAAAGGCCATTGTAAATTATGACGAAAACAATAACTCAACTTATGAAAGCGGACGAGATGGTACAATAGATTTTGACAAAGAATCATTTATTTATTTAGGAGATCAAGCCAACATGCCATATGGTAATTATTCGAAAGAAAATAAGGTTGATCTTTTAAATGAACACATCATAAAAGATGCTCAATTTTTATTGAGTAACAAATATTATTCTGATAAGAATGATGCTACTGTAAATACAGACAAACAACCTGTAAAAGCATTAGTTATTGCTTGTAATACCGCCACAGCATACGGTAAAGAATATATAGAAGAATTCTTACAAAAAGCCAATGCTAATATTAAAGTGATAGGTGTTATTGATGCTGGAGTAAGAGGAACTTTGCAATCCATTGAAAAAGATGAAAATGCTATTATTGGAGTACTGGCAACGGCCGGAACAGTGGCTTCCAAAGGTTATCACAACACCATCTTAAAAATGAAAAAGGAGTTAGGCTATAAAGGTAATATAGAAGTGTTTTCACAGGGCGGAATTGGTATTGCAGAAGCGGTTGATGAAGACCCTGATTATTTTGATAAGAATTTGAAAAAACCTAGAAAAACTTATAAAGGACCAGACCTAGAAGGCGATGTTAAAATAGACAAAACCTTATTTGATATTTATAATTTTGATTTTGATAATAGCAAAATGCTTTGTGATTCAGAAAAAGCAGATGACTGTTCAATACTTCAAATTAATGATGCGCAAAACTATGTACGCTACCATTTAGTGACTTTAATGGAACAAATCCGTAAGTCCGGCACAAAGAACAAATTAAAATCGTTGATCTTAGGTTGTACGCATTATCCCTATATGACTGAAGAAATTGATTTAATCTTAAAAGAATTATATAATTATAGAGGTAATGACGGAAAATACCTTTACAGAGATCTTATGGTTGAAAATGTTAAGTTGATAGACCCTGCTGTAGATACGGCTAAAGAATTACATGAACATTTAAAGGAAAAATCTTTATTTAACCCAAGTGGAAATATAAAAGATAGTGAATTCTACATAAGCGTGGCCAATAAGGATAATGAGAATAATAGAATAGATGAAAAAGGCCGTTTTCCTTATAATTATAAATATGGAAGAAATGCAGGAGAGATTCAAGAATATGTAAAAATAGTGCCTTTTAGCCGTCAGAATATCTCGTATGATATACTAACACGTTTTCAAAAACAAATTCCACATGTGTATCAGTTGATGCAGAATTTTAATAATACAAATTCTAAAACTAAACAGCTTTCTGAGAAAAGTAAAATATAAGAAACATGAAGTCAAATCTTATCATTTTATTGAGTCTCTCCTTATTTTTTTTAGTCAATTGTTCTTCTGGGGATGATACGCCTGATTCTACTCAAGATACAGAACCTCCATCTACACCTGTTAATCTTTCAGTCTTAGATATTTCAGAAACTTCGGTCAATTTATCATGGGGAGCATCAACAGATAATGTTGGTATACAAACCTATCTTATTTTTCAAAATGGCACTAATTTAGTTTCAAATACTTCTACTTCAAGAAACGTTTCTGGGCTGCAACCAAATACATCATATGCTTTTAAAGTTCAAGCAAAAGATGCTGCTGGTAATACCTCAGGGTTTAGTAATGAAGTAAACATTACAACTCTTGATGTAACTGCTGAGTTACAATTTGCCTCGGGTGATATAGAAAACTATCTTGGTAGTTTTATTGATAATGTGCCTGGTGATTCAGGAAATAACTATAGAGTTCCTTCTACAAATGATTTAAACACTTGGGAAGATGCTGTAAGTACTCTTTTATCAGATAATATAAATGAGGCAGTGCAAAAATCTTCTGAGGTTAATTATCAAATAACAGAATTTACAGATACGTCATTATCTCCCAATCAGATATTTTATGTTCTTGAAGAGAAAGACACTAAAACTAATTATTGGGGGACATACGTTTTTAGCAAAACACCAGAAAGAGAAACACTTGTGCTAATGGCGCCACATATTAAAAACGATATTAATACGGGTAAACAAGCTATATATTGTTTCAAAAACAATTTAGCCAAAGCTGTTTTTATAAGTGGCACGCATCGTTGTAATAATTCTAATACATCCTCTTGTTCTGGTACTACAAGCACGTGCAACTCGGGTTCTCAACCTTATCGTGTTTCAGATCTTGCCCATAATGCGCAAGCTGCTTTTCAAAAAACAACAGAAGTAGTATTTAATACAATTTCTAATTCAGTATTTATTCAGCTTCATGGTTTCGGAAAACAATCTACCGATCCCTATGTTATTTTAAGTAATGGTACTAGAGAAACACCTTCAACGGATTATGCTACCTTAATAAGAGATGCGCTATTAACAGAAGACAACTCTTTAACCTTCAAAATTGCACATTTAGATACTGATTGGACTCGTTTAATTGGATTTACAAACACCCAAGGACGATTTATTAATAATTCATCTGATGCTTGTTCTGTTTCTGCAACAAATACTTCAGGGCGATTTATACATGTGGAGCAAGAACGCACAAAATTAAGAGGCAATGAAACCGGATGGGCTAAAATGAGTAATGCGCTAAGTAACGTTTTTAACTAACCATATATAATAAAAATGAAAAAGCTAGCACTACATTGGAGAATACTATTAGGAATGCTTTTCGGAGTAATCTTAGGCTTAATAATGACAAACTTTGAGGGAGGAAAAGAACTGATTCAAGATTGGGTGAAGCCCTTTGGAAAAATATTCATTAACTCCTTAAAATTAATTGCTATACCCTTAATATTAGCTGCCTTAATAAAAGGTGTTTCTGATTTGAAGGATATCTCTAAACTCTCTAAAATGGGAGGTAGAACTATTGGTATCTATATTTCTACAACTATAATTGCTGTATCTATAGGTTTATTATTGGTAAATATTGTAAAGCCTGGCAATTCTATTACAGAAGATACCAGAACAGAAATGGTTGGAAACTATACCGATAGTACTACTCAATATAAAGAAACAGCCAGAACACAGAAAGAAGCAGGGCCCTTGAAGCCTCTTGAAGATTTAGTGCCTGATAATATTTTTGCTTCTGCCACCAGCAATAGAAATATGCTACAAGTGATATTCTTTTCTGTCTTTTTTGGAATAGGTCTGATTTTAATTCCCGAAGAGAAGGGAAAAACAGTGAAGCATTTTTTTGATGGGTTTAATGAGGTCATTCTAAAAATGGTTGATCTTATTATGCTAGCAGCACCTTATGGTGTTTTTGCCTTGTTAGCAGCTTT
Organism: Maritimimonas sp. 2405UD52-3; assembly: GCF_056591715.1. Taxonomy (NCBI): domain Bacteria; kingdom Pseudomonadati; phylum Bacteroidota; class Flavobacteriia; order Flavobacteriales; family Flavobacteriaceae; genus Maritimimonas; species Maritimimonas sp. 2405UD52-3. The sequence goes on along the minus strand of NZ_JBWQOL010000001.1, from coordinate 452,960 downwards.
AGTAGTAGAATCACCAAGTGTAGATTTGTTTAAAGCGCTGGGTTGGTATGCACTCACTGTCGTACTTGGATTACTTTTAATGATTGTTATCTACACCTCTCTTGTTTTTATATTTACAGGTAGAAAACCACGTTTTTTCATCAATGGTATTTCCCCTGCACAACTATTAGCTTTTTCTACAAGCTCAAGTGCAGCAACATTACCTGTTACCATGGAACGAGTGACTGAGCATTTAGGAGTTGAGGAGGAAGCTGCGAGTTTTGTGTTACCAATTGGGGCTACTATTAATATGGATGGTACGAGTTTATATCAAGCTGTAGCAGCAGTTTTTATTGCACAGACTTTTGGGATGGACCTTTCTTTTTCAACACAATTGGGAATTATTGCAACAGCAACCTTAGCTTCAATAGGATCGGCTGCGGTGCCGGGAGCTGGAATGGTTATGCTGGTAGGTGTATTGGGGTATGCCGGTATTCCTGAAGCGGGTCTTGCTTTGATATTTGCTGTAGACCGTCCTTTAGATATGTGTAGAACTTCCGTTAATGTTACAGGTGATGCCGCTGTTTCAATGCTTGTTGCTAAGTCTATTGGTAAATTAGGTGCGCCTAAAGTGAAAAATTGGGATGATAATTATAAAGTAGTCGAATAAGAAAAAACTATTAACTTTATCTACCTAAACCAAGTTTTTACTTGGTTTTTTTATTTTTTAATCGTGTCAATTTCATTACTTTTGCACGGCTTAAAACAAAAGTTAACTTAATTAAAATTATAGAATGGAATCAAATATGATCTTTATACCTATTGCATTGGCAATTTTAGGGTTGTTATTTATGTTCGTGAAAATGTCTTGGGTGAAAAAGCAGGCTGCAGGAAGCGAAAAAATGCAAGGTATTTCTAAAGCGATAAAAGAAGGAGCGTTGGCGTTTTTGAATGCAGAATATCGCTTACTTTTAATATTTGTTGTAATTGCTTCTGCCGCTCTTTTCGGCATTTCTCAGATTGTAGATACAACTAGCTGGATGATCGTTCCCGCATTTATATTTGGAGCTTTCTTTTCCGCTTTAGCAGGAAACATAGGAATGCGTGTGGCTACTGAAGCTAACGCAAGAACTGCTGAAGCTGCAAAAACCAGCTTACCGCAAGCTTTACAAGTATCGTTTGGTGGTGGTACTGTTATGGGATTAGGTGTTGCAGGTCTTGCAGTATTAGGATTAAGTTTATTCTTCTTATTCTTCACCAATCAATTTATGGGCGCCGAAGGATCATTCTATAATAATATGACTGTCGTGTTAGAAGCATTAGCAGGATTCTCTTTAGGAGCTGAATCTATTGCTTTATTTGCCCGTGTAGGCGGTGGTATTTATACTAAAGCTGCTGATGTTGGTGCTGATTTAGTTGGTAAAGTAGAAGCAGGAATTCCTGAAGATGACCCTCGTAATCCGGCTACAATTGCTGATAATGTAGGTGATAATGTGGGTGATGTTGCGGGTATGGGTGCTGACCTTTTTGGCTCCTATGTAGCCACTGTTTTAGCAGCTATGGTTTTAGGTAATTACGTGATTAGAGATATGTCTTCTGTTACACCTTTTACAGATGCATTCAATAACATGGGACCTATTTTATTACCATTGGTTATTGCTGGTGTTGGTATTTTAGCATCAATCATTGGAACCTTCTTAGTAAGAATTTCAAATAATGATGCTAAAGAAGCACAAGTACAAAAAGCATTAGATATGGGTAACTGGGTAGCTATCATTATTACACTGGCTGCTAGTTATTTCTTAATAGATTATATGTTACCGGAAACCATGACTATGAATTTTTTCGGTGAAGGTGCTAAAGAAGTCTCTTCTATGAACGTATTCTGGTCTGCATGTATTGGTTTAGCAGTAGGTGCACTTATTTCTATGGTTACTGCTTACTACACTAGTTTAGGTAAAAAACCGGTATTAGATATTGTTCAAAATAGTTCAACAGGTGCTGCCACTAATATTATAGCTGGTCTTGCTGTAGGTATGAAATCTACATTTTCATCAGTAATCTTATTTGCTGCAGCCATTTTTGGTTCATATGCATTAGCAGGATTTTATGGCGTAGCATTAGCTGCTTCAGCAATGATGGCAACTACAGCTATGCAATTAGCAATAGATGCTTTTGGTCCTATTGCTGATAATGCAGGTGGTGTAGCTGAAATGAGTGAATTAGAGCCTCATGTGCGCGAGCGCACTGATATTTTAGATTCAGTAGGTAATACCACAGCCGCAGTCGGTAAAGGATTTGCAATTGCTTCTGCTGCTTTAACAGCACTAGCATTATTTGCTGCCTATGTTACCTTTACGGGAATTGATGGAATTAATATTTTTAAGGCTGATGTACTAGCAATGTTATTTGTTGGAGGGATGATACCAGTAGTATTTTCTGCTTTGGCAATGCAATCTGTTGGTAAAGCTGCCATGGAAATGGTTGAAGAAGTTCGCCGTCAGTTTAGAGAAATTCCTGGTATTATGGAAGGTAAAGGTACTCCTGAATATGCCAAGTGTGTTGATATTTCTACAAAAGCAGCACTAAAAGAAATGATATTACCTGGTTTAATTACTATTATCACTCCAATTATTATTGGATTGGTATTTGGTGCTGAACCATTAGGTGGTTATATGGCAGGTGTTTGTGTGAGTGGTGTGATGTGGGCCATCTTCCAAAACAATGCTGGAGGTGCTTGGGATAATGCTAAAAAATCTTTTGAAGCAGGAGTAGAAATTAATGGAGAAATGACTTATAAGGGTTCTGATGCTCATAAAGCTGCTGTAACAGGAGATACTGTTGGAGATCCGTTCAAAGATACTTCAGGTCCTTCTATGAATATTTTAATCAAACTTACTTGTTTAGTAGGATTGGTAATTGCGCCAATTTTAGGAGGTCACACTACTGAAGAAGCTCATGCTTCAACTGAGGTGGTTGTGAATGAAGTGGTTGCCGCTAACACTGCATCAAATACTGAAATGAAAGTATTGGTAAAGAAAGAAAACGGCAAAAAGAATGCTACAGTTATCACAACTACAGAAGTAGATGGTAAAAAAGAAGTAACTGTAAAAACAGTTGAAGGTGATGAAGTTGACGAATTATTAGCTAAACACGAATAGTAAAAACTCTTAAGTTTATAAACGAAAAAGCGAGCATGACTGTTCGCTTTTTTTATTTATATAATACTAGAAAGTAACTAGGATTTATATTTTATCTTATTCCAATTAGAATCTGCTTTTAAAACCAATTTATTTGGCATTTCTTCTAACCAGCTTTCAAAAGTATTAGTGAAAAACTTATTATAGAACAGGTAAAGTTTCCCATTTCTAATTTCAAATGTTTTGGGGTTTATGATCACCTTCTCCCCCTTGTCTGCCATGGCATAAGCACACCACCCACCATATTGAGGTACATACTTTGCCGGATTCGCTTTAAACTTTTCTAAATTGGTTTTTGAAGAAAATCTATACTTCGCATTATCAAACGTAAATGTAAAATCCTTCTTCCCTTTAATAGCCTTGTTCGAAAAATAGGCTACAACATCATAACCGTTGGCAACAAATCCAGTTTCTTTATTATAATCTACTTGTTGACCGTTACTAGCTATATATGAAAGGAAAAATAGGCTAAAAAGTATAAGTGTTTTATTCATAATATTATTTGTTTAAAAACTTTGACGGTTCATCTAAATTAATATTACAAATAAAAATTACCTTTTAACTATAGAGTTACTCCTGCATAATTAATTCCTGATAATTGATGCATTTCAAAGTCAAAGGTTGATAAATCATTATGATTGAATTTAGAAATGTCATTATAACCACATGATCTTGCAATCACTTTAATCAGATCGTTAGTGGCTGTAAAGAAATTATAAAGCTGTTTTGCAGATGAATCAATAATCAATCTACTTCGTAAAGATTCTTTTTGAGTGGCTATTCCTACCGGGCAATTATTGGTTCCACAAGCACGCATACCTAAACAGCCAATAGCTTGTATAGCTGAATTTGATACCGCAATAGCATCGGCACCAAGCATCATTGCTTTTGCAAAGTCTTCAGCAATGCGCAAACCACCGGTAATTACCAGTGTAATATCTTGCGCTCCGACTTTATCTAAATATCTTCTTGCTCTAGCTAAAGCTGGAATGGTGGGTACATTAATATTATCTCTTAAAATAGTAGGAGCTAAACCTGTTCCTCCACCTCGTCCATCTAAGATGATGTAATCTACACCAACATCTAATGCAAATTGAATGTCTTTTTCTATATGACTGGCAGCAATTTTAAAACCAATGGGAATTCCACCAGTGCGCTCTCGCACTTTTTCGGAAAAATCTTTAAAATCTTGTACATTTTTAAAATTAGGATTTGCAGCAGGTGAAATCGCAGCTTCTCCTTCTTTAAGCCCTCGAACTTCTGCTATTTCTGCACTTACTTTATTACCTGGTAAATGGCCGCCAGTTCCTGTTTTTGCTCCTTGTCCTCCTTTAAAATGAAAGGCCTGAACATTATCTAATTTATCCCAAGAAAAACCAAATTGTGCCGATGCTAATTCATAAAAATATCTTGAATTATTTGCTTGTTCCTGAGGTAACATGCCTCCTTCACCAGAGCAAATTCCTGTACCTGCCAACTCTGCTCCTTTAGACAATGCTATTTTGGCTTCACGCGAAAGCGCACCAAAACTCATATCAGAAACAAATAAAGGGATATCAAGTTCTAAAGGTCTTTTAGCATTTGGGCCTATCACCACTTTAGTAGCCACTTCTTCATGATCCAATAAAGGCAAGGTTGCCAATTGGGCAGGTAAAAATTGAATATCACTCCACTTGGGCAACGTATTTCTATCTACACCCATAGAGGCAGAAAACCCATGATGACCCAGATTCTTTAATCCGTTTTTCGCAAGCTCTTTTATATAGCCTATATAAGGTTCAGTATCTTCAGGATGTGTGTCGGCATAGGTTCCTAAATATTCATCACGATGAAAAGGTTGTGGGTGTTCCTCTTCAAAAGCTTCAATTTCTGACGTATCAATTAATAATGCATCACCATCAATATATTCCTGAAATTTATGAAGCTGTTCATCATTATTATACTCACTGATTCCCGTATCGTATCGATAATCCCATCCATGAACACCACAAATCAAGTTATTCCCATCTATATGACCATCTGCTAATAAAGCTCCTCTATGGTGACAGCGGCCGTACAAAACAGAAATACCTGTTTCATGTTTAATAATTACTAAATCTGTGCTTTTAACTAATGCGTATGAAGGTTGCTTATCTCGAAGATCAGAAATCTTGGCAATTTCAATTTTGGTAGTTGACATAAAAAGTTGTTTGGTTAGAAAAGTGAACTTCTAATTTACAACTTTAAGTCGGAAAAAATAATATCTATTACAAGCCTAATAAAGATACATAGTTTTTTAAAAAAGGTTATAGGAGAAATTTAGCTAAATTGTTAGGTAATTAAATTTAAAATAATCCATGAATCTGAGCATCTATTTTATCAATTACAGAGCCTAAATCTTCAGGCTTGTCAACAAAATCTAGATTATCAACGTCAATAATCAATAATTTACCTTTGGTATACGTTGAAATCCAAGCTTCATAGCGCTCATTTAATCTACTTAAATAATCAATGCTTATTGAGTTTTCATAGTCTCTGCCGCGCTTATGAATTTGGCCTACCAATGTCTGAATGTTGGCGCGTAGGTAGATCAATAAGTCTGGTGGTGCTACTAACTTTTCCATTAATTCAAATAATGAAGAGTAGTTACTGAAATCACGATTTGTCATAAGGCCCATAGCATGTAAGTTGGGGGCAAAAATATGAGCATCTTCGTAGATGGTTCTATCTTGAATGATATTCTTTCCACTCTCTCTTATTTCAAGTATTTGACGAAAACGGCTGTTTAAAAAGAAGATCTGAAGATTAAAAGACCAGCGTTCCATTTCGGAATAAAAATCATCTAGATATGGGTTCTCTTCTACCGACTCAAAATGAGGCCTCCACTTATAATGTTTTGCTAAAAGTTTGGTCAAAGTAGTTTTTCCGGCACCTATATTGCCGGCAATTGCAACATGCATTTGTTCAGTTTTTGTTTGTTAGTTTTTGAGAGCTTAAAGGTAAAATTATTTTTTTAAAAGAGCATATTTATAAACCTCATTAACATCAAAAAAGTAGAGGTGCTCTTTTATTGCAAAAAAATCGTTTGTTTTATGACGTATTTCACTTACATCTATTTGAAAATCAGTTTCATTTGTTATATAATAAAAGTCTTCCTCCGCTTTAGCTAACACTCCATTTTGATAACTTACCACCTTTTCAATACCCTTTTTATTATATAGCTTCATGAAGCTACCAAACTCATTAAATTGTAATAATCCTTTTTCTGAAACCAACCAACAATACTCATAATTACTCACCTGTTTTTCAGCTTCAAAATCGTCAGTATAAAATGTTAAGGGTTGCGATTCAAAAATGGTTTTTCTCAATTCGTAATCCCATAAAGAAAGTATATTATCATCTAAACTATACAGCCATAGGTTATTGTTAGATGAAACCGTTGCTAAAGCTACATTTTTACCAAAAGACACTTCTGATAAGTTAATAATGTCCGTCAATTCATTCAGCCTGTTATCTAAAATAACGATAGAGTTAAAATTCTGATAAAAAACCAGAATTTTCATTGGGTTTGTAACGTCAACTCTTGTGATAATCCCCAATTGAGTATTGGTATATACATAGGTATCTGAAGTTGTTTTTTTATATAGTGTATTGTCCTTGGTATAGTAGTAATTTTCAAAACTATCAACGCCAATAAACTCATTGGCTTTAACTGAAATAGAGTCTATAATTTTTAGTGTGATCACTTCTTGTGAAAGTAATGCTTGACTCGAGTAAAAAAGGAAAAAGAATAGTAGCAATCTCACAAAAGGCAAAATACTAAATTATTTGCTTAATAAATCAATTTATAGCCATAACCTCTAACGTTAACGATTCGTATATTACTATCCTTTTTAAGTTTTCTACGCAGTTTAGTTATAAAAACATCCATACTACGGGCATTGAAAAAATCGTCATTCCCCCATAACTTATTAAGAATAAACGCTCTATCTAACACCTCATTTTTTTTCTGACTGAGGTGCAACAACAATTCTGATTCGCGATGAGTTAATAACTCTAACTCTTCGTTAAAGTATAATGTCTGTTTTTTATAATTAAACTGATAAGCGCCTATTTTAATATTTGAAAGGTCTTGTTTCAAGTTAATACGATCTAGTAATGAACTAATACGAATGATCAACTCTTCCATAGAAAATGGTTTTTTTAAATAATCATTTCCACCATGATTAAAACCATCTACTACATCTTTAGTTTGTGACTTAGCTGTTAGAAAAATAATAGGAATGATAGGGTTCTCTTCCCTAATTTCTTTTGCTAATGAGAATCCATCTTTCTTAGGCATCATAACATCTAGCACTAAAATATCGGGTATTTCTTTTTTGTAAGCTTGTAAGGCTTCTTCACCATTTGTTGCTAAGAAGACTTCAAAATTTCGAGTTTCTAGGCTTTCCTTAATTATTTGCCCAAGACTAGGTTCATCTTCAGCCAAGATAATTTTTACAAAATCACTCATTTGGCAAAGAGATTTTAAAAGAGGTATTCTTTGAATTAGAATTTAAATCAATAGAACCACCATGCTTTTCAACAATCTTTTTAGTATAATACAGCCCAATACCAAATCCTTTAACATCATGTGTGTTTCCTTTTGGAATTCTATAAAACTTATCAAAAATCTTTTCACGCTGTTGTTTGTCTATACCTGCTCCATTATCTGCTACAGTTATTTCTAAAGTATTCAAAATAGATGTAATGGTAACTTGAATGTCATTACCACCGTATTTTAAGGCATTGTCAATAAGGTTTGAAATGGCATTTTCAAAATGAAAAGGATCAATTTCGATATTTAGAGCAGACACATTTGCTGAGAACTGCATATTCTTTTCGTTAGCAACTAGTTTATGTTTCTGTACAATTTTTTCAGTTAAACCAATAATATCTTGGGTTTCTTTGTTAAGCAATAATTTCTCACTATCTAAGGTGGCAGTCTCCAATAGTTTTTCAACCATGCCATGTAATTTTTTTAATTGCGCTGAAGATATATTAAGATACTTTTTCGTTTTTTCTTTATCATCTACCACATTAAAACTTTCAAGTGCTTCTACAGCAGTAGACACTGTAGCTATAGGCGTTTTAAATTCATGAGTAATATTACTGATCAAGTCATTTTTTATTTTAGCTAACTCTTTTTGCTGATTGATGATCTTTAATAAATAGAATAAGCTTGATATCACAGCAATAGATAATAAAAGGGAAAGCAAAATACCTGTTAAACTTCGTTTAAAGGCTTCATAAGTAGGATTACTATATAGAAGTGTAAATTGTTCACCCGGTTTTAAATATGTTGATTTTGCAGTGCTAGAAAGGTCAAACTCTGGTTGCAAAGCCATCTTAGAGGTGTAAAAAAGAGTATCTGCCTTTTTATGATTAAAATAGAAGGATGTAGAGATACTTTTATTTCTTAATTCTTTTTTTAATATTGAATCTAGTTTATGATGATCTAAAGAATCGTTTTCAAGTGCGACAAAAATAGTTCTTAAACCAGTAATTAGTTTTAGACTATCAGTAGCTTTCTTTCCCTTATAGACCTTTACATCAGTAACACCTTTTTCCGTATCAAAATGAAGCCCTGTTTTACCATCTTTTGAAAATTGAGTAAATTTTTTAATTCTAGAAAAAGAATGCCCAGAAGTATCCTTCATACTTCTTCTTAGTCTATCTTCTACTCCCTTAAAAAGGGAATCAATTCCTTTAAAATCAGTTTCGGTATCTGTGTTGATTTCTAAAGTTGAAATTTCAACATCTGTTGCATCATTTTGATTACGTTTAAAAACGGAATTAACAGTACTTTTTCTATTAGAGCTAGTACCCATTATAGTATCAGATTCAACAATTGCTAAAAAATTCTTTTTAGAAAGATCAGCAAAATACTGTTCTAAGGCATTATCTAAACTTAACTGAATTTCATTTTGAACACGTTTCTGATTAAGCTGAAAGTTTTTATAATTCCAATACAATTGCACAGCAATAGTTGCAATAATTGTTGCTGCGATTAGATAAAGAATCCAATTGTATTTTTTGGTGTTCATGGGTCAAATATAGCCAGTATAAACTATAAAAATGACTGCTTAACACTCGTTAACACTCATTAACCTAAAAGGTGTTTTTCATAATTCATATTTGCAGTATAAAATAAACTTTAAACTTATGAAAAATACACTCACTTTTTTAGCTCTAATTTTTTCTTCACTAATTAATGCACAAGATTTTTATGGAAAAGCAACTTACAAAACTCACAGAAAAGTAGATATTAAAATAGATAGTTCAGGTAATGGACCAAGTGCAGATGTTCAAAAACAACTAACGACACAGTTGCAGAAACAATTTCAAAGAACATATACTTTAAACTTTACAAAAACTGAGTCAACTTTCAAACAAAATGAAAAACTAGAGGCTCCACAAGCTCAGGTTGGTGGTGCTCGAGTAATGGTAATGGAAGTTGGCGGTGGTGGCGGAACTGATATTTTGTATAAAAATATTGCCGAAAAACGCTATACAAACAAAACTGAAATAAGTGGAAAGCGTTTTTTAATACAAGATACACTTGAAGACTCTGGCTGGAAAATGTCTGGTGAAACCAAAAACATTGGTAACTATACCTGTTACAAAGCATCACGATCTAGAGAAGAACAACGTATTTCTTTAAATGTAAATAATGGAGAAGAAAAAGAGAATAAAGAAACGGTAACAGTAGTGACTACAGCTTGGTATACACCAGACATACCTGTAAACAATGGCCCAAGGCAATATTGGGGGTTGCCAGGGTTGATCTTAGAAATTCAAGAGGGTAATGAAACCATTGTTTGTACAGAGATTGTTTTAAATCCTTCTGAAAAAATAACTATTGAAGAACCAACTAAAGGCAAAAAAATAAGCCAAGAAAAGTTTGACAAGATTATGGATGACCATAGCAAAGAAATGATGGAGCGCTTTAGAAACAGAAGAAAATCTGGTAACGGTGAAAGGATGAGTATAGAAATACAAGGCTAGTAGCTATATGGTCTAGATTTTAATATATCATCTTAATAGTATTACATTTTTCGCTATAGCGGAATAGATTCTAAATCTTCAATAAACATCAATGAAAAGATTTTTGTTAGTAGTCATTCTCATGACTGCCTGGATTGCTAATGCACAAATTACTGTAAGCGGCACAGTAAAAGACAGTCTTGGTAATGCATTAGAAATGGCCAATATTATTGCGCTCAACCAGACAACAAAAGAGGTAGATTCTTATGGGTTTACAGATGGTCAAGGGCGCTATAAATTAAATTTAAACAAGAACACAGGTTACCTTGTTAAGGTAAGTTATGTAGGCATGAAAACTGCAGAGATTCCTTTAAAAACTTTAGAAGAAGATCTTGTGAAGGATGTTATTTTGAAAGAAGATAACACTCTGGAAGAAGTAAACCTTACTTATAAAATGCCGGTTACCATTAAAGGAGATACGATTGTTTACGATGCTGATTCCTTTAAAACGGGTCGTGAAAAAAAATTGGGTGATGTTTTAGAAAATCTGCCAGGTATGGAAATTAATGATGAGGGTGAAATAAAAGTAGAAGGAAAAACGGTAGACAAAGTAATGGTTGAGGGTAAAGATTTCTTTGATGGGGATTCTAAATTGGCCACAAAGAATATTCCTGCAAATGCAATTGATAAAGTTGAAGTATTGAAGAATTTTAATGAAGTTGGGCAGCTACGTAATGTAACAGATAATGAGGATAATATTGCACTCAATATTAAACTAAAAGAAGGTAAAAAGAACTTCTGGTTTGGTAATGTAAGAGTTGGTGGAGGCGATGGAAAAGATGAATCGAGACATGTTATAAATCCTAAATTATTTTATTACAGCCCAAAGTATAGTTTAAATGTAATGGCTAACGTAAATAATATAGGCGATGTGTCATTTACATGGCGAGACTATTTTAAGTTTACAGGCGGCTTTAGAAACCTTGACAATGGAGGTACTTCAATTAACGTAACAGACGATTTAGGTTTTTTGGTAATGCGGAACAACAGGGCTAAAGATATTGATGCAGAATTTGGAGCTTTAAATTTTAGCTATTCACCAAAAAAATCTTGGGATATAAGTGGATTCGCCATTTATTCAGGTATGAAAACTGATATTGAACAAACAAGTGAACGGAATTATATTAATACTGATATTACAGAAACAACCAATAGTTTAACTCAGCAAGAGAATAACTTAGGCTTATTAAAACTAAGTTCTACTTATAAACCTAACAGCAATAATCATTTAGATTATGACATTTTTGGTAAAATTTCTAAACTTAGTCAAGAGCAGAATTTCTTTTCATCAGAACTAGGAACAATTTTAGAAGATAAAACACAATCACCATTTTCTATCAACCAGAATTTAAATTATTATTATACACTAAGTGACAGACACATTTTTGCTTTAGAAACGCAGCATCTTTGGCAAGAAGAAGATCCTTTTTACAATGCTCAATTAGAACAATTATCGTTTGCAAATACGTTGAATTTAGACTTAAATCAGAATCTATTTAATGTTGCACAAAACAATCGTGTAAAAACGAATAAGCTTGATACCAATTTAGATTACTACTACGTAATAAATGAAAAGAGTAATTTAAACGTGAGCTTGGGTTCAACGCTCGGTAATCAAAAATTCAACTCAACCATTTTTCAAATTTTAGAAAACGGTAGTTTAAACCAAGATTTAGGTACTGAAACTTTGAATAATGTTGAGTATACTTTTAGTGATCTGTATACAGGCTTACATTACAAATTTGTTACGGGTATTTTCACCTTTAACCAAGGCGCTACTTTACATACATATTCAGCTAAAAATACGCAATTAGGTAGTTCTTTTATCAATAAGTTTACCAAGCTATTACCTGATGCTTTTATAAAAATAAACCTTAAAAAATCTGAAACTTTACGCTTAGCGTATAATATGCAAGTAGGTTTTACAGATATTAATCAATTAGCCGAGGGTTATGTGTTGAATCATTACAATCAACTCTATGCTGGTAACCGAACTCTTGAAAATTCATTATCTCATAATATCAATTTAAACTACTCTAGCTTTAGTATGTTTAATTATACCAACGTATTTGCTTCTCTAAATTATAATAAGCGTATTGATGGTATAAAACTGAATACAGAACAATTGGGTGTAGATCAAATGTCAACTTCAATTAATTCGGCTTTTCCAGATGAAAGTATTTCTGCTAATGTAGATTTTCAGAAGAGTTTTAGAAAAGTAAAAGTTGATTTAGGTGGAAATGTATCCTATAATAAAAGCAATAATTTATTTACATCTTCTCAAAACCAAGTGGCTGAGAATAGAGTGTCAAAATCATTTACACAATCTTATAGAACTAAAGTAAGTTCAAACTTTAGGAATGCTCCAAATTTTGATATAGCTTATACATTTATGGTTAATGATTATAACCAAGGAGCTATCCAAAACAAATTTTTTACGCATAGCCCTTCCATAAATTTTGACGCATATATCTCAAGAGACTTTATTTTTAATACAAAGTATACCTATAATAATTATAGAACTGAAGATAGAACAATTAATAATTATAGTTTTTGGGATGCACATCTAAGCTATCAAAAGAAAGATAGTAGTTGGGAGTTTAAATTAAGTATTACCAATATTTTAGATACTAAGTCACTTAATAGTGATAACACAATCGAAAATGTATTTAATAGCACCTCGGCTTATATAGTACAACCGCGTTATGCAATATTTACGGTTACATATAATTTATAGAAAAAGGGAGACAAGTAAATCGAGAATCTTTATTTATGAAAAAACATAATTTGGTGAAATATCAATTCATATTTTTCTTTTTATAAACGTCCTGCAGTACTAAAAAGAGAAAGAGCTTACCTCTTAAAAATTGAGTAGTTTATATCGCTAAAAATTACGGCAATTTTTATTAAAAAATTCTAATCGGAACAACTTTAACTATAAATGCTTATTTTCACAAAAATTTGAGAATATGCTAGAGTTAGCAGGCATCATTATTTTAGGAATATTAGCGCAATGGGTGGCGTGGAGGTTTAAAATACCAGCCATATTACCATTAATACTAATAGGTTTACTTGTTGGACCTATAGCTGCCGAATATCTTTCTGAAGATGGCTCAAAATGGATTGAACCTATTTGGAATGGTACCAAAGGTCTATTCCCAGGTGATGGTTTGTATTATTTTGTTTCTTTAGCAATAAGTATTATTCTGTTTGAAGGGGGGCTAACTCTGCGAAAAGATGAGATAAAAAATGTAGGGCCAGTAATTACCAAACTCATTACTTTGGGTTCTATTGTTACCTTTTTTGGGGCTGCGGTAGCTGCTCATTATATTTTTAATTTGAATTGGGAAATATCATTTTTATTTTCTGCACTTATTATAGTAACAGGACCCACAGTTATTACACCTATTCTAAGAAATATTCCTTTAAAAAAAGATGTCTCAGCAGTACTTAAATGGGAAGGAATTCTCATAGACCCCATAGGCGCTTTAGTAGCCGTATTGGTCTTTGAATTTATTAGTGTTGGCGGAGGCGGAGGCTTTACCAAAACCGCTCTAGTTGAATTTGGTAAGATTTTATTATTCGGTACTACGTTTGGTTTTACATTCGCCCATGCACTAAAGTTTGCTATTAATAAAAATCTCATTCCTCATTATTTATTGAATGTAGTATCACTTTCTACTGTACTTTTAGTATTTGTAGAATCCGATATTTTTGCACATGAATCCGGTCTTTTGGCCGTTGTTGTTATGGGGATGGTATTAGGTAATAGTAAGTTGAATAACCTTAAAGAAATTCTTTATTTTAAAGAGTCTTTGAGTGTTCTGCTGATTTCAATTTTGTTCATTTTATTGGCTGCAAATATCAATATGGAAGATATGATGCTGTTATTCAATTGGAATACAGCTATTTTATTTGCCATAGTTGTTTTTATTATAAGACCATTGGCCGTTTTTATAAGTACTGGGCAATCAAAATTAAAGGCCAACGAAAAACTTTTTATTAGTTGGGTAGGTCCACGCGGTATAGTAGCAGCCGGTATTGCTTCTCTTTTTGGATCAAAATTGATCAAACAAGGAGTACAAGGGGCTGAATATATTACGCCTTTGGTTTTTATGATTGTGCTAGGCACTGTACTTTTAAATGCAACAACAGCAAGACTCATTGCTAAATTATTAGGGGTATTCTTAACAAAATCTAGCGGTATTTTAATTGTTGGGGCTAGTCAATTGTCAAGGTTAATTGCAGAATATTTAAAAGAAAATGATAGACATGTAGTATTAGTAGACAGTAACTCGAGCAACATTCAAAAAGCAAAAGACATGGGGTTGGAAGCTTCTAAGGAGGATATTTTCGCCGATGACCTCAACAACAATATTGAATTAAATGATATTGGATTTTTATTGGCTCTAACTGGAAATGCAGAAATTAATACATACGCTATTAATAAGTATAAAGATCAGTTCGGTGAGCACGGAAGTTTTCGATTAATTTCCTCGGCTGAAATGAATGATCCGGAAAATAATCCAAAAGAAGGGCTATTTTCACAAACAGATGACTTTATAAAATTAACAGATGTAGTACAAAAATACCCTCAAATAAATGAAATAGCCGTTGAATCAGAAGACCACTTTAAAGAGTTACTTGAATTAACAAAAGGAGACAATCATGCGGTACCGCTATTTATAAAAACAAAATCTGGTGATCTTGAGATCATTCAAGCCTCTCACAATGGTACTGAAATAACGAACAAGACACATTTGGTCTATATGGGTAAAAAACTAGCTCCTGAATTGGCTAATAAGTGAAATTATTTCTTCCCTATAATGTGAATTTCTGTAAAATCTTTCTTTACGGTCATGGTATGCGTACCATTCTTTTTCACATGCTTTAATGGTATAATTTCATTATCTAACTGAATCTCTTTTATGTCAAACGGCAAGCCATGAATTGTTAATTTAAAGCTTTCATATTCCGTAATAAACTTACCTTCCTTATGTTGTTGAATAATAAGTTCTTTAGATTTTCCTGTTAACTTAAATGAGCGGAAACTATACCTTCCTTTTGTATAGTCATAACCATCATGAGCGTCATCAAATAACTGTGATTGCTCTTTTCCTTGCGTATAATATACATCTAAAGTTAACTCATCAATTGTTTTTTCACCAATGTATTGTTGCACAGGATATTTAGGGATAATAGCTCCTGCTTTAATATAAATAGGCATTGAGTCAAGATCAGCATCTACCCACATTTCTTTACCTCCTTCTACTATAGTATCATCCCAATGGCTATACCATTTACCTCTTGGTATGTACATACGCCTTCCTTTTGAGTTTGGTTCATTAATTGGGCATACCAATATTTTATCTCCAAACATAAACTCATCCGTTCTGAAGTGCGTTTGTACATCTTCTTGATCATACATTACCAAAGATTTTAACATTGGAATTCCTTCACTTTGATATTGCCAAAACGTAGTATACAAATATGGTAATAACTGATATCTAAGTTCGATGAATTTACGTACAATATCTGTTACATCTTTTCCAAATGACCAAGGTTCTTGATCACCATGATCTCCTGAAGAATGTGTTCTACAAAATGGGTGAAACACACCTAGTTGAATCCATCGGGTATATAATTCTCCATCTGGCTGTTCTGCAAATCCACCAATATCACTTCCTGCAAATGAAAAACCAGACATAGCTAAACGCTGTGCTTGTACATTAGCAATCCATAAATGCTCCCAGGTAGCAACATTGTCTCCTGTCCATGTTGATGTATATCGTTGTGTACCAGAATATGCGGCTCTAGTAATGACAAATGGTCGTTTAGGATATGCAAATTTCTTTAGCCCATGATATGTAGCTCTTGCCATCTGCATACCATACACATTATGTGCCTTTCTATGACTGCTAGGGTTTCCTTCATAATCATGACGAACATCATCCGGAAAGGTCTTATTAGGCACTTCCATCACAGCAGGCTCATTCATATCATTCCATACGCCTTTTACACCAATATCTTCTATAAGTTCTTTAAACAAACCTGACCACCATTCACGAACATCGGGTCTGGTAAAATCAGGAAAGTAACACTCTCCTGGCCATACTTTACCTTTCATATAAGGGCCGTCAGCGCGTTTACAGAAATAGTCATTTTTTATTCCTTCCTGATAAACAGAATAATTTTTATCTACTTTAATACCCGGATCGATAATCACTACTGTTTTAAAACCATCATCTGATAGCTCTTTGACCATTTTTTTAGGATTCGGAAAATATTCCTTGCTCCAGGTAAAACACCTGAACCCTTCCATATAATCAATGTCTAAATAAATAGCATCACATGGTATATTTAACTTCCTAAAATTTGAGGTAACTTCTTTTACCTTACTTTCTGGATAATAACTCCACTTACATTGGTGATAACCCAATGCCCATAATGGTGGTAATTGATGTGGGCGTCCTGTTAAGTCAGTATAACTTACCACTACGTCTTCTACCTTAGGACCATAGATAAAATAGTAGTTCATCTCACCTCCTTGCGCCCAAAAACTGGTTACATGTCTACGCTCACTGGCAAAATCAAAAAATGATCTAAATGTATTATCAAAGAAAATACCATATGCTTTTTTGTGATGTAAACCTGTATAAAAGGGAATGGTCTTATATAATGGATCCGTACCACGACCATAGGCATATGAATCAGTTACCCAATTTTCTAGTCGCTTCCCTTTTAAATTTAAATGAACCGGCTTATCACCAAGACCATAATAGCTCTCCCCATCATGAGAAATTTTGCTCATTTTTACAATATCACCACCAAACTCATAACTTTCCTCCCAATGAAAACCAGACTCATCCTGATTAATTAAAGTATTATCTATGGCATCATAAATAGAAACTTTTAAATCTGTCTTAGAGATATTGCAGATTAATTTTTTGGTAATAACACTATAGTAACTCTTTTCCTCCTTTATCTCTAAATAATTATAACCACTATTAGCATATTTAGTGATGGCATATGAGAAATCTTTCTTGAAATTTCCGGTAGTAGTATATCTAAAACGTAGTAAACTATCTCTTATAACCGTTAGTTGTAGTACTACATCATTTTCTGTATAAAAATAGAGTCTATCTACATCTTTTTTAAAATCAATAATTTTAGTTGGAAATTGATTTCCTTTTTTTTCTAATTCGGTATTGGTTATCATTAATTGATTCTTTTACAGATAGATCAACAAAAAAACGGAAAAGTTTAGTTAATCAAAAGATTGAGTATTAATAAATTTTAACGAAAACGATATAGTAATGAAATAAGTATTAGCACACCTACTGAAACGGTAATATATTTCACTTTGCATACTTAAAAGCTATCATTCCGAGAGGTGGTATAGTAATCTCTGCAGATTGATTTCTATAATGCCATTCTTTTTCTTCTGTGGTAAATGCCTTATTTTTATACTCACCACTTCCAGCATATTTTTTCAAATCGCTATTAAAAATTTCCTTCAGTTTTCCCTTTCGCGGAAGACCGACTCTATAGTTTTCTCTGGGTATTGGAGTCATATTACAAGCCACTATTAAATCATTTTCAGGATCATTACCCTTACGAATATATACCAATGTTGAGTTTTCAGCATCATTATGTTCTATCCACTCAAAACCTTCTGCAGAAAATTGTTTTTCAGATAAAGCAGGCTCCTTTTTGTAAAGTGTATTCAGATCTTTGATTAGTGTTTGTACTCCTTTATGCACTTTATATTGCAATAAGTGCCAGTCTAAGCTTCCTTGAAAATTCCATTCTTCTGATTGCCCAAATTCGGCACCTTGAAATAACAAATTGGTACCCGGGTGCGTAAACATATAGCTATATAACAATCTAAGATTGGCAAAGCGTTGCCATTCATCACCAGGCATTCTTCCTAATATTGATCTTTTACCGTATACTACTTCATCATGACTCAAGGGTAGCATAAAATTTTCTGTAAAAGCGTATGTCATTGAAAATGTCAGGTCATTTTGATGATGCTTTCTATAGATGGGTTCTTTAGAAAAATATTGCAGTGTATCATGCATCCAACCCATCATCCATTTCATACCAAAACCAAGTCCTCCAATAAAAGTAGGTTTAGACACCATTGGGAATGAGGTTGACTCCTCGGCAATAGTCTGCACATCTGAAAAACTACTATAAACTGCTTCATTCATTTCTTTCATAAAAGCAATAGCATCCAAATTCTCTCTACCTCCAAATTGATTGGGTTCCCATTCACCATCTTCTCGTGAATAATCTAAAAACAACATTGAAGCCACAGCATCAACTCGCAATCCATCAGCATGATATTGATCTAACCAAAAAATAGCATTACTAATTAAAAATGATTTTACCTCATTACGTCCGTAGTTAAAAATCAAACTCTTCCAGTCAGGGTGGTAACCTTTACGTTTATCTGGGTGCTCATATAAATGAGATCCATCAAAAAAACCTAGACCATGTGCATCTTCAGGAAAATGCGAAGGCACCCAATCTAAAATAATTCCTATATCATTTTGATGTAACGTATCTACCAAATATTTAAACTCTTCAGGATAACCAAATCTTGATGTAGGTGCAAAATATCCTGTTAATTGATATCCCCAACTAGGATCAAACGGATATTCCATTACTGGCATTAGTTCAACATGTGTAAAATTCATATCCTTTACATAGTTCACCAATTCGTCTGCTAATTCATAATAAGATAAAAATCTATCTTCCTCTACATGTCGCTTCCATGATCCTAAATGAACTTCATATACTGAAAACGGTGAATCAATAGCATTGTGTTTTTTCCTTTTTTTCATCCATTTAGAATCCTTCCACTTATAATTTTCATCATCCCAAACAATGGAAGCCGTATTTGGCGGGTGCTCAGCTCTTCTGGCATACGGATCAGCTTTCTCTGTCTTTATGTCATTATTATGGCTTTGTATCTTATATTTATAAACCGTTCCCTTTCCTACATGGGGTATAAAACCTTCCCAGATACCACTGGCATCCCATCGTACATTTAAAGCATGCTCGCCTTCAATCCAATAATTAAAATCTCCAATCACAGAGACTGTCTTAGCACTAGGAGCCCATACTGCAAAGTATGTGCCTCCAATTCCATCTAAGGTCATGATATGTGACCCAAATTTTTCATACAAGCGATAATGTTTTCCTGCTTTAAATAAATTAATATCAAAATCTGTAAAAAGACTATGTGGTAGTACGCTTGCCATAAATTATGAATGATTGATAATGTTAGAAATGCCCTTTAAAGGGATAACGGCCCATAAAGGGCGTGAATTAAGTTCATAACCCAATTCATATACTGCTTTTTCAAGCAATGAATATTTTAATAAAAAGATACGCTCTTGCCTGTAACCTATATTAAGGTTTGCATTCTTAATTTCTATCATGTATGAACCTAAAAACACGCCTATAAAATACGTATACAATAGCTCACCTGCCTTAAATAAATCCTCTTGGGAGGATTCATAATCTTCTATGTGATTAAAAATGGTTGCATAAATAGCATAATGAAAACTTCTAAACAATCCGGCCACATCCTTTAGTGGTGGCTGTTTGACTTTACGATCACGAATGGTACTTTCTGGCTCACCTTCAAAGTCAAGAATATAAAAATCGTCATCTTTTACCAATACCTGTCCTAAGTGATAATCACCATGTACTCTTATACGTTCTCCTTTAAGCTTTGTCCAATTAAAATCAACAAAACGCTTTCTAATTTCGTTTTTCTGTTCTAAGAGTTGATTTGCCAATTCTAAAGCAAGCCCATCTAGTTTATGAAGATTATTTTCGACGGTGTTAAGTCTATTTTGAAATTGATATAAAAGACGGTTCTTTAACCAAACCTCATAATCACCATTAAAATGTGTTGGTGTAAATGCAGTTTCTTCAAATTCGCTACCTAAAGCAACATGCATTTCTGCGGTTCGTAAAGCAAGTTTTTGAACCTTCAGAAAGAGGTTTAACCCTACCCAATCTATTAACTCGGGTGGTACATCTTGAATGCTCAATCGCGAAAATAAATTTGTTTCTGGTAAGCCATGAATATCAATTCTCTTATATTCAATATTCATAAAAACCTTATGCAGTTCTTTGAGCATATAATCCCAAGCATCACCTTCATTTGCTACCATTTCTTGCATTAACCCAATTGTAATATTGATATTTTCAGAGTCTACGATATTTACACTTCCTAGGTAAGCCGGTGTATTTTTAAACTCTTTTTTTTCAGATAAGAATCGACTCATTTCATAGTCTGGATTCTTATCCGCATAAATGCGTCTAAAGAATTTCAGTACATATTTCTCATTATATACAATAGAGGTATTGCTTTGTTCAAGTCCCATAAACCTGGAAGACTCATATGCAACATTATGAAAAAGATCACTTTTATGATATTGTACACGTGTTCTATCATTAGGTAATGCCGTGGCAATACGTTCAAACACCAACTTTCTAAAGGCTTCAAGGTTTACTGCATCTATGATAAATCCTTCCTGATCTTTGATACTTATAGGCAGTATTCTATCTTCTTTAGCAAAGGTCTCATCAGAAACAAAGGCAATCGGTAAAAAGTAATGTTGGTAAAAAGCCTCCACAAAATTCACCTCAAGAATCAACCCATAATAGACCTCACCATGCTGTTGTATCTTAAAATATTCAGACAGCTCAACATATTTCATTTTACTGGCTTTACCGCCATACCAGCGTTGCCTAATGATATAATCTTCAAGCACATCAGATAAAAAAGCTTTGACAAAAGCTTCATTTTCTAATAGCTCTTCCCAAGAGCTATCAAAATTGTATGATTTTAGTGGTGTTTTCGTGCTCTTTTTACCCATACTTACTTATTGATCTTGAAAATATGAAATGGTAATGCCGGTGGTAATTCTATAAAGTTCCATTCATCATACCAGTTGTAACTACTCCCTGTTACCAAATCATTAACTTGTATCTTATGACCTTGCTCAATGTTTAAGTCTTGCAAAGGTAACTGCACATGCCCTTGCTGCATATAATATGGATCAAGATTTACAATTACCAACACCTCATTTGTTCTTTCTTGATTCCATTTATAAAATGCCAATAATTGATCATTTTCTACATGGCAAAATTGAATATTGTTTGTTTGCTGCAAGGCCTCCTGCTCATGACGAATACGGTTTACTTTTGTGATAATGGTGGTTAACTTATTTTGAACAAACCAATCGTAATGGGATAGCTGAAATTTTTCAGAATTCAAGTATTCTTCCTTTCCGGGGATGGCATCATTGATCATTTGTTCAAAAACAGGTCCATAGATGCCAATATTTGAGCTCAATGTTGCCGCTAAAACATAACGCTGAATGTATTTAGCTTCATTGGCTCCTTGTAAATGATATGGGTTAATATCTGGTGTATTTGGCCAGAAGTTAGGGCGCATATATTCTTTTTGATCAGTCTGCGTTAAGTCATTAATATACTGAATCAGTTCATGTTTAGTATCGCGCCAAGTAAAATATGTATATGATTGCGTATAACCCTCTTTGGCCAAACGTGCCATTACTTTAGGTTTTGTAAATGCCTCTGCTAAAAATATAACATCAGGATGTTTTTTCTTCACCTCAGCAATTACCCAATGCCAGAAATAATATGGCTTGGTATGTGGGTTATCTACTCTAAAAGTGGTAATACCACAATCAATCCAATACAATAAAATATCCAGACATTCTTTCCATAGATTTTTATGGTCTGTTCCTTCCCAGTAAATTGGGAGAATATCCTGATATTTTTTCGGGGGGTTCTCTGCATATTGCACCGTACCATCTGGCCGCCATTTAAACCATTCTGGATGTTCCTTAACCCAAGGATGGTCAGGTGCGGCCTGTAAGGCATAATCCATAGCCACTTCTATACCTTGATTTTTAGCATCTTGAACTAGTGCTTTAAAATCATCTAAGCTTCCTAACCGTGGATGAATATCTTTATGTCCGCCAAACTGAGAGCCTATGCCCCAGGTGGAACCAACATCTCCTTCAAAAGCTTCGGTAGTGTTGTTCTTTCCTTTTCTATTCACTTCTCCAATAGGATGAATAGGTGGCAGGTACAATACATCAAAACCCATTTCAGCTATTCTTGGTAATAGACGATGACAATCTTTAAATGTACCATGCCTTCCTTCAGTTTCTGAAGTTGATCTGGGGAAAAATTCATACCAGGTACTAAACCTAGCTTTTTTTCGGTCAACATACACTTGAAAATCTTGAGACGTATTCGCTAAAAATTTGTCAGGATAACTTACAAAGATATTATGCAATCGCTCACTTGTAGACTCTTGAATGGCTTCTTCATATTTAGATTCATCATCAAAAATAGCAATGCAATGTTCCAGATAACCTTTATCTTCTTTACCTACTTTTTTTAGGAGTGGTTTTAAATAAGTAATACCTTCTAACAATTCAGATTTTACATGCTGATCATCATCAATTTTTCGTTCAATGCCATGCTGCCAATTTAACGGATGATCAACCCAAGTTTCAACTTTATACGTGTAAAAACCTTGTTTCTCAACGATAAAAGAAGATTTCCATTCATCATTTTCTATCAATTGCATCCGTGATTCATTCCATTTTCGCTCTTTCTCATGTTTATATAATACTGAAGCAGCAATGACATCATGACCATCAACAACAATATGGGCATCTACATTAACTATTTCATTTATAACACGTTTAATAAAAACTTCGCCGCCATTTATTTGAGGCGAAACATAGTCAATAACGACTCTTCTTTGATCGAACATTGAGATCAGGTTTTTTTAGTTGAAAGATTTAAAATTAAGAAAAATTGATGCAACCTATAAGAAACACTATCGATAAAGGTAAAATAAGCATTTAGATAACAAACCCATGGGGAATTGTTACGCCTTTTTTAATGACCACAATGCCATTTTTCACCATATATAAATCAGTCTCTTCCTCTTTAAGTCTAGGTCCACCATTAATTCTAACATCATCACCAATTCTACAGTTTTTATCTATAATAGCATTTTTTATAAAGCAGCGTTCACCAATACCCATTAAAATATCAATTTGATCTTTTTCAATTTGTTCTAAAGTCTCATAGTAATCACTACCCATCATATATGTATTAATGATAGTGGACTCATGTCCTATACGTGAACGAATACCTATGACCGATCGTTCTATTTTTGCAGCACTCACTATACATCCTTCTCCTATGACCGTTTTAACCAAGGTAGTACCTGAAATTTTTGATGTGGGTAACATACGGGCACGCGTATAGATTCTTCTGGCCTTACTATACAGATCAAAATCAGGAATATTATCGGTTAAACCAATATTTGCTTCAAAAAAAGAATCAATATTTCCTATATCTGTCCAATACCCTTCATAAGGATAGCTCATAACCTTATGTTTTTCGATGGACTGAGGAATGATTTCTTTACCAAAATCATTGGTATCTTTCTTTTTCATTAGCTTAACCAACAGGTCTTTATTAAAAAGATAAATACCCATAGATGCTAAATGATTTCGTCCTTGATTTTTCATTTCCTGACTTACCTCAGAAGTCCACTCCGGTAAGAGTTCTTTTTCTGGCTTCTCTATAAATGAAGAAATAAAATTATCATCACCTGTTTTCAATATTCCAAATGCTGTAGCTTCTTTTTCAGCCACAGGCAGTGTAGCGATACTAATCTCTGCCTTACTTTCTACATGGGCATTTAGCATTTCATTATAGTCCATCTGGTATAGTTGGTCTCCTGAGAGAATCAAAGCATAATCAAAATCATGACGCAAAAAATGATGCATACTTTGACGCACAGCATCAGCAGTTCCTTGAAACCACCCCTTATTTTCAGGTGTTTGTTCTGCCGCTAATACATCAACAAAAGCAGTACTAAAAAAACTAAAATGATAGGTGTTTTTAATATGCTTATTGAGTGAGGCAGAGTTGAATTGCGTCAATACATACATCCGTTTTATGTCTGAATTGATACAGTTAGAAATTGGTATATCAACCAGTCTATATTTTCCTGCTATAGGCACCGCAGGTTTGGACCTGTCTTTTGTAAGTGGGTATAGTCTAGAACCTTGACCACCACCTAATATAATTGCTAAAACTTTACTATTTACCATGACTAATGAGTGTGCTATATAATTGTTCTACTTGTTTTGCTATGGCTTTCCAGTCAAAATAATCTTCAACTCGTTTTCTTCCTTTTGCAGCCATCATATCTCTTAATTTACTATCTTCAATTAATGTGTTAATGCCTAAAGCCATATCTCTTGAAAATTGATCTGGATCTACCGGTTCAAAAGGAGCTTTCTGCTGTTGCTCTAAAGGCACTAAAATACCCGTTTGACCATCAAGAACTACCTCTTTAATGCCACCCACAGCACTTGCAACCACCGCTGTATTGCAGGCCATGGCCTCTATATTGATAATACCAAAAGGCTCGTAGATTGAAGGGCAGCAAAACACGGCAGCATGTGAATATAACTGAATTACCTCTTCTTTAGGAAGCATGTCAGAAATCCATATAATATTATCTCTGGATTGTTTGGCAGCGTTTACACTAGCTTCCATTTCTTTGGCGATCTCATCAGTATCCGGCGCACCAGCACAAAGTACTATCTGGGTTTCCGGATGAATATATTTAATGGCATTTACCAAGTGAATAATTCCTTTTTGGCGTGTAATCCTCCCAACAAATAGCACAAAAGGTTTTGAAGGGTCAATATTGTATTTTTTTAAGGCACTATCCTCTGTTGTTGACTGATATTCTTCTAGATTGATGCCATTATAAATGACTTTTACCTTATCAGGATCAACATCAAAATGTGTCAATACATCATCTTTAGTTTCGTTAGATACAGCAATTACCGCATCTGCCATTTCTATGGCCGTTTTTTCAACCCATGATGAAGCATCATACCCTCTGCCTAACTGCTCACGTTTCCATGGGCGCAATGGTTCTAAGGAATGTGTGGTTACTACTAAAGGAATACCATAACATAATTTTGATACTATTCCGGCAAACTGCGCATACCAGGTATGACAGTGTACTACATCAGCATCAATAGCATCTTTTTGCATTTGAATACCAGTATTCAGAGTTTTGAAAACCGCTTTTAGTTTATCATCAACCCAATCAAAATCAGAAATATCATATGGGTATCCTTTCACAGATAGGTTCTCACCTTGAACATCTTGATCACCAAAACTGCGCACTTCTACCTGCATCAATTTAGTTAGTTCAGCTGCAAGATATTCTACGTGCACACCAGCGCCGCCATAAACATAGGGAGGGAATTCTCGGGTATAAAAAAGGACTTTCATCAGCATATACGATTAAAAGTCCTATAAATTTACAAAATGATTTGACGTAAGATATTAAATCGTCATTATTTTTAAGCAAACGTTTTCGTTACGTTGAATTTTAATCATTCAACTTCAATACAGCCATAAATGCCTGTTGTGGTATTTCTACATTACCAACCTGACGCATACGTTTCTTACCTTTTTTCTGTTTTTCTAATAATTTACGTTTACGGGAAATATCACCACCGTAACATTTAGCAGTCACATCTTTACGTAGCGCTTTTACCGTTTCACGAGAAATTATTTTTGCACCAATCGCTGCCTGAATAGGAATATCAAATTGTTGACGCGGAATCAATTCTTTTAATTTTTCGCACATCTTCTTACCAATGGTATAGGCATTATCGGCATGTAAGAGTGCAGATAAAGCATCTACGTTCTGGCTATTTAACAGTACATCTACTTTTACCAATTTTGAGGAGCGCATACCAATAGGTGAATAATCAAATGATGCATACCCTTTTGATACTGTTTTCAATCTGTCATAAAAATCAAAAACAATCTCTGCCAATGGCATATCAAAATTTAATTCTACACGCTCAGTGGTCAGATATGTTTGATTCGTAATTTCTCCACGCTTTTCAATGCATAAGCTCATTACCGGACCCACAAAGTCTGATTTGGTAATAATAGATGCTTTGATATAAGGTTCTTCTACGCGATTTAATTTTGAAGGGTCAGGAAGGTCACTTGGGTTATTCACCAAAATAACATCACCAGGTTCTTTATTGGTGTAAGCATGATATGATACGTTTGGCACTGTTGTAATAACAGTCATGTCAAACTCACGCTCTAAACGCTCCTGGATGATCTCTAAGTGCAACATTCCCAAAAACCCACAACGAAAACCAAAACCTAAAGCCGCCGAACTCTCAGGTTGAAAAACTAAAGAAGCATCGTTTAATTGCAATTTCTCCATAGAGTTTCGGAGCTCTTCATAATCCTCAGTATCAACAGGATAAATCCCAGCAAAAACCATAGGTTTTACATCTTCAAATCCTTCAATGGCACTCTGAGTAGGTGTTTTTGCATCTGTAATGGTGTCACCCACTTTTACCTCACTGGCCGCTTTAATACCTGTAATTAAATACCCTACGTCGCCAGTTTTTATAATTTGCTTAGGCTCTTGCTTTAATTTTAGAGTGCCTATTTCATCTGCAAAATAAGTGTTGCTTGTAGCCATAAACTTGATCTGTTGCCCTTTTTTGATCTCACCGTTCATCACTCTAAAGTAGGTTTCCACTCCACGGTACGAATTATAAACAGAGTCAAAAATCAAAGCTTGCAAGGGCTCTTCAGCATTTCCTTTTGGAGCAGGAACACGCTCAATAATGGCTTTTAAAATAGCCTCAACGCCAAAACCCGTTTTTCCACTAGCGGGAATTACCTCTTCAGGATCACACCCTAATAAATCAACAATATCGTCAGTTACTTCTTCAGGATTGGCACTAGGCAAGTCCACTTTATTCAACACAGGGATAATCTCTAAATCATTTTCTAAAGCCAAATATAAATTAGAAATGGTCTGCGCCTGAATACTTTGCGCCGCATCTACTATCAATAAAGCACCTTCGCAAGCGGCAATAGAACGTGATACTTCGTATGAGAAATCTACGTGACCAGGAGTGTCAATCAAGTTTAAGGTATATTGTTCATCTTCGTATTCATAATCCATTTGAATGGCATGTGATTTTATGGTAATACCACGTTCCCGCTCCAGATCCATATCGTCTAGCAATTGATCTTGCTTTTCACGATCAGTAATGGTACCTGTATACTCCAACAATCTATCTGCCAAGGTACTTTTGCCGTGGTCAATATGCGCAATAATGCAAAAATTACGAATGTTCTTCATCCCTTAAAATAAGAGGACAAAGATACTTAAATTAGCAATAGGATAATCCGTATTTTTGTAATACCAAAATTAAGTTTTGTATGGAATTCCGACGCCTCAGAAAACGAAAAAAGCCCAATAATAAGAGGTCGTTATTTCTACTCATATTATTGCTTATTGCCATTTATTTATGGATGAATGCTGAATCTATTATGAGTAAATTCTTTTGAGATGCATCTACTGATTACAGGAGCTACCGGATTAATAGGTTCTGAGATTGTAAAACAGGCATTGGTAAAAGGTCATACCATTCATTACCTCTCTACCAGCAAGCATAAAATTTTAAAAAAGGATAATTACAAAGGTTTTTACTGGAATCCTGAAACCGGAGAAATAGATGGAGATTGCCTTAGAGGGGTGACAAAGATCATCAATTTAGCGGGAGCTACGATCTCTAAACGATGGACGAGTAGCTACAAAAAAGAAATTTTAAAGAGTAGAATAAACTCTGTTCAAACACTGTATAAACTACTTTATCAAAATGAGCATCAAGTTGATCAGTTTTGTTGCGCTTCTGCGTTGGGTATTTACCCTTCATCACTCACACGAAAATATATTGAAACTGAAACAGAAGTAAACTCTGGTTTTTTAGGTAAAGTAGTTAATGCTTGGGAAGAGGAAACAGACATCATAGAAAAGCTGGGGGTCTCTATTAGTAAAATACGTATAGGTATTGTGTTATCTGATCAAGGTGGTGCCTTGGTAGAAATGGCCAAACCTATCAATCAAGGCATTGGTGCTGCCATTGGTAGCGGTGCACAATGGCAATCATGGATTCATATTAAAGACTTGGCAAACATGTTTTTATATGTATTGGGAAATAACCTTGAAGGTATTTACAACGGTGTGGCCTCAAACCCTGTAACCAATCAAGAATTAACAAAAACACTTGCGAAAAGCTTAGATAAATCTATCTTTTTACCTAATGTGCCCAAATTTGCCATGAAGTTGTTATTCGGTGAGATGGCTGCCATTACTTTAGAAAGTCAGTATTTAAAAAACGATAAAATTAAAGAGGCAGGATTTGAATTTGAATTTGAAGACATAGATAAAACCCTCAATAATATTTATGATTAAACTGTCATTCCTGCGGAGGCAGGAATCCATTATAACCTATTTCTGGATTCCCGTTTTCACGGGAATGACAAATGTCAACTTGAAAGCTCAACCAGTTTATTCGTTGTCCGCCAATTTCTGGTAGAAGCCTTTACCTTCAATTTATTTTCAAAAAAATTATTACTCATCTTTGCCTTATGAGCTCCATTGGCAGCATAAAAATAAATAAGTTTTTTATCTAAAACATATTCTTCTGGGCTATAATCATAGGTAGCCAAAACATCAATATTTTCCTGTAGCGGTACTTCTTGTAAAAACACTACATAAAACTTTTTAGGATCTTTAGAAGCATCCTTCTCAAAAGGATTATTAGCAAAGGCGTATTTTACCTCTGGTGGAGTTAGTACAATAACGGTAACCTCGAAGCCATAATTATTCAACAGCATTTGATGAATGTTATCTTGCAATTCTTTTATATCACTTTTTTCGGACTTAAAGACAATATTGCCGCTTTGTATATAGGTCACAACGTCAGTAAAACCCAAAGCTTCAAAAGAAGCTTTTAGTTCTATCATTTTAATTTTCTTTTGGCCACTAACATTAATACCGCGTAATAAACAAATATAAGTTTTCATTGATCCTCAATCTTTTTAAATCCTATTTTTTGAGATAACGGTTCACAATATTGCTTACTAACAATTTTTCTTCTCATTAATTTCTTATCATTAAAGTGTCGTGAAATATTTTGAACAATATCAGTATAATTATCATCTCCATTTTCTTGCTCATAATAATAGACTTTTATTGATCTACAGTTTTCGTGTTCAAAAATCGTATTTAACAATACTCTATCTGATACACCGCAAGAGTGTCCGGCTATTACTACTTGAAATGCATCACTCTCCACAAAGGATAGTAAATTGTCATAATTTATAGTTTGAGAATATCGAAATGATTTAAAATTTTTTAAAAATTCATTTTCATTTATGTTTTCAATAAGCTTATAATCTTCATCTGTTTCATCTCCAAACCCAAAATTTATCGGATTATTTACGTCACCTACTTTGCCATGTATATAATTAATACTAATCTTATATTTCCTTTGTTCATTTAAGAAAAAATTGTGTACACTTATTGTTGGAGTATAGTTAAATGAAAGCAAATAAGATTGAAAGTTTTCTAAATCTGTTGAGTTAGACACATAATTTTCTATTGAGTCTCTATCTTTCTTAAATGAAAACTCTCTAATGTACTTTTTTACATTTTCACTATTTAAGTTCAAAAAATCAGAAGATAGATTTGGAATTAAAATTTTATAAGTATCATAATAATGTTTATGGTTTTCTATTTGATTAAAACTGAAACCTTCAATAACTTCACTTATCAAATATTTTTCGAATAATTCTTTTATAGAATTGAACTCATTATTTAACTCTTTAGCTTTAGAAATTTTCTGTTCTGCTTCAGAATTATCTTTGACTATCTTCTTTAATTCTTTATAATATTCACTTTCAATATCAACCCAATTATGAATAGAATTTCTATTGTTGATTTGTTTAAAAAACTCGTTATTAAATTTAAAAATTGGATGAAATCGAGAGGAGTAAGTATGCAAATCAATTTTAGCTTCATTATAAATATAACCATTTTCATTTGCATACTCAATTACGTTATCAATAAAATCGTTATAATTATTTGTTGGCTTTCTATAATTAAAGAAATCATGTCCAGATTTTAAATAGACAAAGTCCTTAATTAAATCATCCTCAAAACTAGACTGTAAATTTCTCCAAAAATGATTAAGGAAATCCTTATAAGATGTTGGTAAACCATGAGCTAAATCAAAACCATTACCTATAATTACTAGTTTATTCATAAAGAAGCTTTATTTACTTCTATATTTTTCAAACCAGGCTAACACATGATCTACTTTGGTAATTAATTGACTTGGGCGTCTGGCTATGCCATGAGATGCTCCCGGTATTTCAACCAATGCCGTAGGAATTTTTCTAATTTTTAAAGCACCGTATAACTGCTTCGCTTCAGATAGTGGTGTACGCAAATCAGCAGTGCCTACCATAACCAGGGTTGGGGTTTTAATATTTCCAACCAGTGAAATGGGTGAGAATTTCCAATAGGTTTCAAAATTTTCCCAGGGTTGCCCCGGATATCTATAATCGGCATAATAAAAATAGTTATCTGCACTTAGGGTTTTGCTAATCCAGTTCATTACCGGTTTTACCACCGCAGCGGCCTTAAATCTATTGTTCTTACCAATCATCCACGCCGTCATAATACCACCTGCACTACCTCCGGTAACATACAACTCATCAGTATCTATAAATCCTTTGGCAATAACAGCATCAACACCATCCATAACGTCATTATAATCTTCACCAGGATAATTATGATACAGTAGATTTGCAAATTTTTCTCCATAACCTGTACTACCACGAGGATTTGGATAAAAAACCACATACCCCGCTGCTGCATACAATTGAATTTCCGGTGAAAACCGGTCGCCATAATTAGAAATAGGACCTCCATGGTTTTCTACCAATAAAGGGTATTTTTTTGATGCATCAAAATCAGGCGGATAGACAATCCAACCTTGTATTTTATTACCATCGATTGAGGAATCATACCAAATCTCTTCTGTTTTTCCTAGGGTACGATAGGCTAAAATATCTTCATTCAATCTTGAAATTATTGTTGGTTTTTGTCCTTTTGAAATAATGGCTATTTCTGCTGGGTGATAGGGTGTGGAATACGTATATGTTATCTTCCCAGTATTAGAAATTGAATAAGAGCCTCCTCCATAAGGGCGACCTATAGAAGTGCCTCCCAAATCATCGGCAATTTTTGTTACCTTTCCACTATGTGCAACATATCCTATTTTGGTATTGCCTTTATCATCATAGGTAAAATATAAACCCTTACCGTCTTTACTCCATTTTAAATTTGATTTACTACGGTCTAAATTGGTACTGATCATTTGTTTATTAGAACCATCAGTATTCATTAAGTAGATCTTATTTACCTGATAGGCCTGTATTTTATCATCATAGCCTAGATAAGCTATTTGCTTTCCATTTGGAGCAACCTCTAGTCCATAATCAGGACCATCCCTATCAGTTAATGCTGTTACTTTTCCTGTAGCAATATTTATAGTATAGATTTCAGAATTTCTGGTTTCATATTCCCAATTTTCGTTATGATTACCATTAAAAAATAGCGACTTAC
Source organism: Maritimimonas sp. 2405UD52-3 (assembly GCF_056591715.1). Classification (NCBI taxonomy): domain Bacteria; kingdom Pseudomonadati; phylum Bacteroidota; class Flavobacteriia; order Flavobacteriales; family Flavobacteriaceae; genus Maritimimonas; species Maritimimonas sp. 2405UD52-3. Next base: position 421,076 of record NZ_JBWQOL010000001.1, on the reverse strand, counting down.
CATCTTTTGACCATTGTGGTACTCCATAATTTTTATCTCCACTGGAAATCTGCCTTGCAGAACCTCCTTCAGCATTAATGATGAAAAGATGTCTGAATCCTGGTTTGGTATACCCAGAACCATCTGCTTCATATTTCAACCTTGTAGTCACTCTCGGGTGATCCGCCCATTTAGCTCCTTTAGGCTTTTTTGGAGGTTTGACAAGTGATGGCTGTTTACTCTCTACTTTCATCGTAAAAGCAATATGCCTCCCATCAGGAGACCAAGTCAACCCACTAGGTGATTTCTCCAATTGCGTTAAGCGTGCAATCTTATTGGTATTGAGCCAGTACACAAAAATCTCTGAACCCTGTCTGGTACTACTGGTAAATGCTATACGCCTGCCATCAGGAGACCAAGTTGCATTTGACTCATTGACGTCATTACTAGTTAATTTAGTGTGATCTTGACCACTGGAATTCATGACCCACAAACGAGAAGTACGCTTGTCATTCATAATGTCAAATCCGCTTCGTTGGTAGACAATTTTGGTTCCATCTGGAGAAATTTGAGGGTTCTGTGCCCATTCTAATTCAAAAACATCAAGGTTTTTAAAGGTTGATTTTTCTTGAGATTGAATTGCCATTGCAATAAGAAAAAAGCATAAAAATAATAAGTTTCGCATGGTTTAAGATTTACAGAGCTTAAAGTTAACAAAAGAAAATTAGCTTTATATTTAAATGTTTATAGCATCTTCAACGATGCCTTTTGAATTCAATTTAACGTCATTTGTCGAAATTATTCATACTCAAACTTATAGTTATGTATCTTTAAAACTGTTACTTCAAAATCTAATAAAATATGAGTGTGTTTTCAATATCAAATCAAAAAATTAGTTCTGTTCTTTCTTTTATTCTATTCTTTCTATGTATAACCTGTTCAGCTCAAAAAGAGATATCACTTTTTAACGGAAAAAATCTTGATGGTTGGACTAACTATGGTACTGAAAAATGGTATGTAGAAAATGGAGAACTTATTTGCGAGAGCGGCCCTGATGCCCAATATGGATATTTAGGAACTGATAAACATTATAAAGACTTTATACTTACACTTGAGTTTAAGCAAGAAGCTGATGGTAATAGCGGTGTGTTTTTTAGGTCAACGGTAGATGGCACGAAAGTTAGTGGGTGGCAAGTAGAAGTGGCACCTCCAGGAAAAGATAGTGGGGGTATTTATGAGTCTTATGGAAGAGGGTGGCTAATTAAGCCTGACCCGGAAAAAGATAAAGCTTTAAAAATGGGGGAATGGAATACCATGAAAATAAAGGTTCAAGGTGATGAAGTGACCACTTGGTTAAATGATGTGGAAATGGTACGCATATCTGATGAAAAAATAGGAAAAGGTGAAGGAGGCATTGCATTACAGATTCACGATGGTGGTGGTATTAAAGTACGATGGCGTAATATATACTTAAAAGAGCTATAATGACAAATTTTAATATTAAAATGGGTACGATGCGTAGTTTATTTATGCTTCTAGTTTTTTCAATTGCATTGCTTTCATGTAAGGAGAAAATAAAAAATGAAGACCCTAAAGATATGGAAAGTATAGTTGAAGAAACCTCTGACTGGATTTCACTTTTTGACGGTGCTACCACCAAAGGATGGAGAGCGTATAACGGTGATTCCTTACCTCCAGGTTGGATTGCTAAGAATGGCGAGCTAACTTTTGATACGAAACTAGGCCTTGAGCAAAACTATGAAGGAGGGAAAGATATTATTTACGCTCTTGAAGAATTTGATAATTTTGAGCTATACCTTGAATGGAAATTACCCAAAGGTGGAAATAGTGGTATTTTTTATCATGTTAAAGAAGGGTACGATGCTCCTTATGTAACTTCACCTGAATACCAATTAATAGATGATTTTAATTATGCAAAAATACATGATTTAACAGAGTACAATAAAAGTTTAGGCTATACAGAAAAACCTGAAGAACTTAAACCTTTGCAAAAAACAGGTTCTGATTATGCAATGCATCCTGCAAGTGAAGATAAAGTTTTGAATCCTATTGGTGAGTGGAACAGCACAAAAATTGTGTTTACACCAGAAAAAGTTGAACATTGGCTCAACGGAAAAATGGTGTTATCGTTTGTTCCATGGGATGAGGAATGGCATAAAAAAAAGAACTCTGACAAATGGAAAAACAGCCCGGATTATGGTAAGTTTAAAAAAGGATATATAGGCTTACAAGACCATGCAAGTCCTATATGGTTCAGAAATATTAAAATTAGAAAACTATAATACGTCATGAAGAAAAGAGAGTTTTTAAAAAAATCAGCCATTCTTGCTTCATCAACTGCGATAATTCCTTCGTTCTTAATGTCGTTTAATGAAGAAGGAAAAGCAACCAATACTATTCCTCTTCAACGTGTGCGTACAGCACATATCGGTGTGGGCAATATGGGGAGTGAAGACCTTCGCGATATTTCATCGCATAAAAAAGTTGATGTAGTGGCGCTATGTGATGTTGATAGTAGTTATTTGACAAAAGCAAAAGAACTACACCCTAATGCAAAAACATATACTGATTATAGAGTAATGCTCAAAGAAATGGGCAATGAAATAGATGCCGTAATTGTATCTACTCCCGACCATACACATGCTCCTGCTTCATTAATGGCAATGAATATGAACAAACACGTTTATTGCCAAAAACCATTAACGCATCATGTGACTGAGGCACGAGAGATGAATAAATTAGCTGCCACCAAGAACCTTATTACCCAAATGGGTATTCAGGTGCACTCTTTTTACGATTACAAACTAGCCACTTTGCTTATTCAATCGGGTATAATAGGAAAGGTACATACGGTGAGAGCATGGTCACCAAAAAATTGGGGTTATGACGGCCCTGCACCTGAAGGAAACGATCCTATTCCTGAAAATCTTGATTGGAATCTCTGGCTAGGTACTGCGGCTGAGCGTCCATATAAAAAGGATATATATCACCCCGGGAACTGGCGTAAATTAATGGATTATGGCTGTGGAACCTTGGGTGACATGGGTGTACATATTTTTGATACACCTTATAATGCACTAGCTTTAGATGTGCCAATGACCATAAAAAATGAATGTAGAGAACCCAATGGGTTTGGATATCCTGAAAACAACATAGTTACCTATGAGTTTCCTGGAACTAAATATACAACTGAAACCTTAAAGTGGGTATGGTATGATGGGCCTGGTGCTCCAAAAAAACATAAAGATTTAGAACTCCCTAATGCCACATCAGAAATAGAAAAGTCAGCAGAAAAAGAAGGTACGGTTAAAGGTAAAATTTCTTTGGAGACTAAAATTACTAAAGAAGGTGTCTTGCCTGAGCAAGGAGCCATGTTTATAGGTGAAAAAGGACGTCTGTTATTACCCCATTTTATGGAGCTACCCAGAAAAATTGTTGATGGTGAATATGTTGATATATCGAATGAAATTATGGAAGTTGAAAAGGTAAATAATATGGGGAAACCTATACGAGATTATGCTTCTGAAGGTCCAAAACATTACCATCAGTTTATTGATGCCTGTTTAGGGAAAGATGAATGTACGGCACCCTTTTCGTATGCAGCGCGACTCACAGAAACCATTTTGTTAGGTGTAATTGCCGGGCGCTTTCCTAATCAAACGCTTCATTGGAATAATAAAACTGCTGAGTTTGCAGAGAAAGAAGCAAATCAATATTTAGGAACTACTTACAGAAAGTTTTAACAGACACCTGTTTAAATACCAGACTATTTATATGGGATAGGAAAAACCTGTTAAACTCGAATATAGATTTTCTTTTTATCTAACCACCATCCTACGCTCCAACATAATAACATAAATGTAATGGCGTAAAGGAATGAGCCAAAATAGGCTCCAGCATGTACAAAAAAGTGATCATATATCCATGAAAACAATGTGGTGCCATCAGACATATGTATGGTAAGCATGCTTATTAATAAAATTTCACTAAGTAGATAAATAAATAGGGGATTTTTACCTACTATTTCAAAAAAATTGGTCCATTTATTATTTTTAAAATAATCAATGATATACATAAAAGCAGCGATCAAAATTAGGTCTAAACCAATGGTTAGAATTACAAAACTACTAGTCCATAATTTCTTATTAATCGGAAAGCTCATATCCCATAGATATCCAATAAATATGAAGGCAAATCCAGCTAACAATAATTTAGCCAGACTTTCATACGAGCTTCCTTTCTTCTGAATCCATACACCTGCAAAATAACCTCCAATAACATTTACTATTGCAGGTAATGTACTTAACCATCCTTCTGGGTCAAAGGCAATACCTTCACCTTTATACATGTGATTTTCACCCATGATCCAGCGGTCTAGTTTTAAAGCAGCATTTCCAGATAATGTCAACTCTTGCCCTGTATCTCCAAAAACATACAATAAAGCCCAATAACCTACTAATAAAATACCACTAAGGATGAGTATCATTCTTGGTTTCAGGTATAAAATCATAAGTGATGCGGCCAAATAGCAAAGTGCTATCCGTTGCAAAACACCTAAAATTCGTGTTTCGCTAATTGGAAATGCGGTAATATTATTTAAGCTGTCAACGCGCACAAACGGGTACCAATACATTAAAAAACCAAGTAAAAAAATTAGAAACGTGCGCTTAAATATTTTCTTAAGAATTTGCGCATTGGTTTTATGTTGCCACTTTTTTTGTACAAAACTCATAGCATTTCCAACAGCAAATAGAAATGAAGGAAACACTAGATCAGTAGGTGTAAAACCATGCCAATCGGCATGTAGTAAAGGAGCATAGGTCGTAGCGTAATTACCTGGCGTATTCACTACAATCATAAAGCAAATAGTCAAGCCTCGAAAAACATCAAGGGCTGTAAACCTAGGGGTCATTGCCGTCATAAAGAGGTTAGTTGAACAAGCAATTTAAGGAATCTCTTGCTATTCTCAGCAACTTAAAAACCGAATTTGGTTTGTTTATCAGTTACTTTGCTTTAAGATACTTCTCTTTCTGATTCTATTCCTTAAAATTTTTGAATAACGTAACCCTATTTTGGTGTTATAATCGGCATACGACTTTGATGCCCAATCAACAGCAGTTTCTAAATCGCCATTAATTTCATTAATAATAGCCATATTGTAATATGCTCTTCCAGCAATTTTGGCATCGGCATTTTCTGTTTCCTGGTTCCATAATTCTGCAGCGCCATCCCAATCACCAGCTTGTGCTCTTCTTTGTGCTACTTTAAAATTATCTGTACCTCTTACAAAATAGTCTCGTGATACACGTCTCCAGTACGGTACTATTCTTCTACCTATTTTATGGCCTATAGTATTACTTGCTTCTATAACTGCCTCTTTTCTACCTATAACAGCTTTTAAAGCCTTTATAGGATTCAGTCCTTTACCTTTAGAAGTAAGTTGTCTGTTGATAGTAAACTCATCATGAATAACTTTTACAGAGGGGTCATAGATACGCCATCCTGTTTTTACAATTGTAGAAATTGTTACTTGATGCTCTATCAACGGTAGGTCAACACCAAGAGGGGTCTCTTGTGAACCCGGAGTTGCTTTGTAAGTAGCTTTTGCATCTGTATCATAATATGATAGTACATATAAAACATCTACCTGATACTTATCACACAATTCTTGAACTATTTTCCAGTTTAATGTTGCCGGAAAAATTCCCATTCCAGGGCTTCTTAAAGATTCATTTTCAATAAGGACAACATCCTTTAAAGATTTGTTTGAATCTAGTTCATCATACAAACCAAGTATTGCTTTTTTTGAGCCTTCTTTATCTAACAATTTTCCTTCAACAGATAAGATTTTATCTATTTCATCAGCAGCCTGATTTTCTTCAGAAGATTCACTTCTATCTATAATTCCTACACGTTGAATTTCTTTGGGTATAATTACTGGAGGTGGCTCCTTAACACTCAACGTCATTAAATTTGTAGAGACACATGAGCTTAAAAAAATACCAAAAATTATAAGGATTACTAGCTTTTGAACTAAATTATTCATGGTTGTACGGTTTCGGTTAGGTTATAATTAATAAATTGATACAACAACCTATTAATTAAACACTTATAACGCAGATAAAATGGGTTTAGTACTTTTTTAATAATTAGTTAAAAACTTTCAGGTAGGTCATAAAAAGAAAAAAGGCAATAATTTTATTACATTTTTCCTGAAAAACAGCTTCAGTAGAAGAATTTATTCTTTAAAATACCAGAAGGGTACTGTTGCAAAAGTTACTTCAGTTGTATCTTTCTTGCCATACGAATCTCTTCTAAGTGTAAGCGTATGTCGTCCTTGATTAAGATTTTTTATATCAAGATACGTTTCAAAGCCTAGTTGTTCGGTATTACTTTCACCTAAAATAAAATCTGATGGGTATTGAACCGTATCAATAAAAATTCTGTAGGTGCTATTAAAGGTATTTATATACTCTCTTTTTAGACTATCCAATCTTCCAAAATCAATATTTTGCCGTCCGAATCGTATTTTAGACTTAAGACCTCTTCCGTCCTTCTCTGGTTTTAACCCTTCATTTCTTTCATACATTCTATCTTCAATCCTATCTGAAAAAGGCATAAATACTTTAAGAATAGGCTCCTTTATAGCTTTAGATGGAATGGCTACCATCTTTATAAACTCTCCATCTTCAATCAGCATATCTTCATAATTATTATTACTTGCGAAATATTCTTTTGATATACTTCTAGTGTTAGATTTAATAAAGTAATTAGACTGTCTGTGTTCAATGGAGGTAATAACTAATAATAAAATATAAAATGGAATCAGTATAATACTAATACGCTTACCAAATTTATTGTCTAAGAAATTATAGATTAACGGTCGATATAAAAAAGACAGTGTTAAAAAACTAAACACCCAATAAAACGGAAAATAAATCTTAGATATCCATTTCTTTCTTTTTAAAAAGCCTTGAGTTATAAAATCTATCAGGGTTAGTAATATACCCAAGATTATAAAAATAATAATAGGCACACCAAGCCCTAATCGTAACCATTTTGGTAATGACTCATTTTCAATTAAAAATTCTGCAGTAAAAGCTATTGCCAACGTGGTGAGTGCAAAAGCCAAAATATAGAATATTAACAAAAATGAAATAGCAAAAATAACGCTACAGTAATTTTCAAGGGAGGCAATGTATTTGTCAAAAGAACCTATTTTTTTCTTTAGGTAGTTCGTGAATTTAGGACTGTATTTTAATGCTTCATAATTTATATCTCCTGACACATATCTCAAGCCTAACGCGCCTATCCATAAACCTCTTAAAATCACGTGTAATAATAAATTAAACAGCAAGATAGAGATTGATACCCATAAAAAAAGAAAGACTTGAGCGCGGTACATAAGGTCGCTACTTTGTGCCTCTTTAATTATTAATTCAACTGGTTCTTGAGCACTGAAGAGGCCGAAAATGGCAAAACCAGATATTAACAGCTCCAATTGCCAGCTTTCTTCCTGAAGTTTTTGTAATAGTTTTTTAAAGGCGGGGTTATTATGGTCTGAATTCAAAATAGCTTTGGTTTGTACTACTAAAATACTAACTTTTCAACATAAAAAAAGCCTATCAACTAAATGATAGGCTTTCAATTGAAATACGGTAATCTAAAATATTATACTACTTTTACGTTTACTGCGTTCAATCCTTTTCTGCCTTCAGTTAATTCAAACTCTACTGTATCACCTTCACGAACATCATCAATTAAACCTGAGACATGTACAAAATGCTCTTTTCCTGATCCTTCTTCGGTAATGAATCCAAAACCTTTTGAATCATTAAAAAACTTTACGGTACCTCTACCCATAATAAAAAAATAAATAAATTAATAATGTGCAAAGGTAGTTTATTGAAACTCAATAAAATGGATTTTTTTAAAATAATTTGACTTCTTAACGACAAGGTAATACGCACAAGCCTTTTAATTATTAAGCATTTCCCATAATTTATCTTTTAATTCGGTCAAGCCGGATTGCGTCACAGACGAAATAAAAAGGTGCGGAATATCACTTGGAAGCTCTTTTTCTACCTCTTCTTTCAATTCATCATCCAACATATCAGACTTTGAGATTGCTAATAATCTATCCTTATCTAGTAACTCTGGGTTATGCTTTTTTAATTCATTCAACAAAATATCATATTCCTTAGAAATATCTGATGAATCTGCCGGAACTAAAAATAATAAGGTAGAGTTGCGCTCAATATGACGTAAAAAACGATGGCCCAATCCTTTGCCTTCAGCTGCTCCTTCAATAATACCAGGAATATCAGCCATTACAAAACTCTGAAAATCTCTGTACTCAACAATTCCTAAATTGGGTTTTAATGTAGTAAAGGCATAATCGGCGATCTTTGGTTTTGCGGCTGTTATAACTGACAATAATGTTGATTTACCTGCATTAGGGAAACCTACTAACCCTACATCGGCTAATAATTTTAATTCTATTTGAAACCAGCCTTCTTGACCTGATATGCCAGGTTGCGCATAACGTGGTGTTTGATTTGTAGAAGATTTAAAATGCCAATTACCACGACCGCCCATTCCTCCTTCAACTAATATCTTCTCCTCTGCCTCTTCAGTGATCTCAAACAATTGCTCATTCGTCTCGCTATTGCGTACAATGGTTCCTAATGGAACCTCTATATAGATATCTTCGCCATCCTTACCAGTACTACGCTGTTTACTTCCGTCACCACCATGCTCAGCTTTGAAATGCTTTTTGAATTTCATGTGGAAGAGTGTCCACATATTCTTATTTCCACGAACAATGACATGACCACCTCTACCGCCATCACCACCATCAGGGCCACCTTTCTGAATATACTTTTCACGGTGTAAATGCACAGAACCTTTACCTCCTTTTCCGGAAGCAGCAAAAATCTTAATATAGTCTACAAAATTGCCTTCAGTCATGTTTACTTACTCCAAATGAAGTTTTTATGTCATATTGAACGAAGTGAAATATCTAAAAAGAGATTCTTCGCTATGCTCAGAATGACAATTAAAGTTTATCAATCACAGCACTCAATCGCTCAGTAATCTCTTCAATACCACCTACGCCATTCACACCAAAATATTTATTCTGGTCTTCATAATAGTGTTGTAACACTGCAGTTTTGGTATTATACTCGTTAAAGCGGTTTCTTATCTTGGCTTCATCAGTATCATCAGAACGTCCTGAAGTTTTACCGCGCTCTAACAAACGTTCTACCAAAAGATCTTCAGATACTTCTAACGCGATCATACCACTAATACTTTCTCCTTTTTTAGCTAAAAAAGTATCCAAGGCTTTTGCCTGATCTTTAGTACGCGGAAACCCATCAAAAATAAATCCGTTTACATTAGGATTTTTATCTACTTCAGCTTCTAGCATATTAATAGTAACTTCATCAGGAACAAGGTCACCGGCGTCAATGTATTTTTTAGCTAGTTTTCCCAGCTCAGTTTCACCTTTGATGTTTTCTCTAAATACAACACCTGTTGAAATATGTATCAAGTTGTATTTATCTTTTAAAATGTCTGCCTGGGTACCTTTGCCTGCTCCTGGAGGGCCAAATAAAACGATGTTCGTCATCTGTTGTGTTGTTAATTGATATACGCTACTTAAATTACGTCCTAAACCATTATAATCTAATCCATACCCAACAATAAATTTATCAGGCAAAGAAATACCTATGTAGTCTACAGGTAGCCCTTTTCGGAAGACATCTGGTTTAAAGAACAATGTAGCAATTTTTAATTGCTTTAATTTTTGAAATCTGAATATTTCGTAAATTTCTTCAAGAGTCACTCCTGTATCAATAATATCTTCAAGGATAACAACCGTTCTTCCTTCTAGACTTTCATTAATGCCAACCAAACGTTTGACACTTCCGGTAGAGTTTTCACCTTCATAAGAAGCTAATTTTACAAAAGACACTTCACAGTTTCCTTTAAAATTCCTGATAAAATCAGCAGCAAACATAAAGGAACCATTCAAGATCCCTACAAATATAGGTACTTCACCATTGAGTTCATCTTCAACCCTTTTCGCCATATGCACAACTGTTTCCTGAATTCTCTCTTCAGAAATGAAAGGCTTAAAGTATTTGTCATGAAGCTTAATTATACTCATATCTAAAAATAACAAAACCGTTTTACATAACTACTGAAACCAGTTCAGTATATGTAAAACGGCTTATTCATATTGTTGATTTAAATTACTTCTTCTTGGTCAATTTTGTAGTCGTATCATACATAATTGGAGAAGCAATAAACAAAGATGAATACGTACCTACTATAACACCAATAATCATCGCGAACATAAATCCTTTAATAGAATCGCCTCCAAAAATGAAAATTGATAATAATACGATTAAGGTAGTTAGTGATGTATTAATCGTTCTACCTAAGGTAGTACTTAAGGCGCTATTTACCGTTTTTGCAAATTGCCATGATGGATGCTTATCAGCAAATTCACGAATCCTATCAAAAATTACCACTGTATCATTCAGAGAGTAACCCACTACGGTTAATAATGCAGCGATAAATGACTGGCCTATTTCCATATCAAATGGTAATACTTTCCAAAATAGCGAGAACACCGCCAATACTACTAGTACATCATGGAAAACCGCCATTACAGCACCTAAACTGTATTGCCATCTTCTAAACCTGAATAGAATGTATAAGAATACTACAATCAACGACCCTAAAATGGCCCATACTGCAGCTTGTTTAATATCATCTGCAATAGTAGGCCCCACCTGAAAATAACGCATAATACCAACCTTATCTGCCGTATCTTCTGTACCTACTTTAAAATCTGCCAAGGTAGTTCCGTCAGGTAAATATGATTGTAATCCGTTAAACAATAATTCTTGAATCTCATCACCTACATTAATACCATCATCATCAACCTTATATTTAGTAGTAATCTTTAACTGGTTAGAAGAACCGTATGTCTTCACTTCAGGAGCATCACCAAATACCTCTTTTAATGAGGTTGTTACTTCCGTTGGGCTAATATTTTGATCAAACCGCACAGTATACGTTCTACCTCCTGTGAAGTCAACACCATAGTTAAAACCTTGTGTAAAGATTGACCCTAAACCTAAGATGATAATTGCACCAGAAATAACATATGCAAGTTTGCGTTTTTTTAAGAATTCTACATTAATATTTTGGAACCAACCTTTAGTAAGTGATGTATTAAAGGTCATACTTCTATCTCTATCAGCAAACCAATCAACCAATAAACGTGTAATAAATACAGCTGAAACTAATGAAGTAGCAATACCTATCATTAAGGTAGTTGCAAAACCTTTTATAGGTCCTGAACCAAATATATATAAAATGATACCGGTTAAGAAAGTAGTTACATTGGCATCTATAATTGCAGAAAGTGCTCCTTTTAAACTAAACCCTTCAGCAATGGCATCCTTCAACATTTTCCCTCTATTCAAGGCTTCCTTAATACGCTCATAAATAATTACGTTGGCATCTACAGACATACCAATGGTAATAATGATACCTGCAACACCTGGCAAGGTTAATACTGCACCAAAAGATGTCAATACTCCAAAAATGAACAGAATGTTTAACACTAAGGCAATGTCTGCAAAAATACCTGCTTTACCATAATAAAAGATCATCCAAACTAACACCAATATAAGGGCAATTGCAAAGGCCTTTGAACTGCTATCTATAGCTTCTTGACCTAATGAAGGTCCTACAACAGATGACTGAATAATTCTTGCAGCTGCCGGTAACTTACCAGATTTCAACGCATTTGATAAATCTTGAGCCTCTTCAATAGAGAATTGTCCTGAAATAGAAGTTCTACCTCCAGTAATAGGTTCATTTACATTAGGTGCAGAATATACATAGTCATCTAAAACAACAGCTACAAATTTACCAACATTAGTCTCTGTCATCTTTGCCCATTGTTTTGAACCTTTACTGTTCATTGTCATGCTTACCTCTGGGTTCACACCCAATTGGTCAAACACTTGATTAGCATCAGAAATGACATCACCTTGTATAGGTGCTACGTCTTCTCTATTTGACTTGATGGCATATAAATTAATGATCTCAGTCTCTTCTATCGGCTTAGCATCCCATAAAAACTTTGTATACACCATTTCTGATGGTAACAAAGCTCTTACTTCTTTCATTGCTAAGTACTTATTTACTGTTGCAGTATCTTTTATACTAGCATATCCAACTGCAGAACTACGTTGTTGAGGATTTGTAATAGAAAATATGCTTCCTAGTGGGCTTGCAGCTTTGGTATCTACAGAATCCTGTACTTCTCCTAATAGTTCATCTAATTCTGCATCTTTAGATATTGTAGAATCTTGAACTTCTTCTTCAACCTGATCTTTTAGCAAGTCTGCCAAAGTAGCATCTGCCTGAATAAAGAAATTGGTAGTTTCTGAGTTATCGTATACTTCCCAGAACTGTAATTCAGCTGTGCTCTGCAATAATTTCTTTACACGATCAATATCCTTAGCACCTGGTAATTCAATTAAGATTCTACCAGACTCACCTATCTGAGAAATGTTGGGAGAAGTGACCCCAAAACGGTCAATTCTACTTCTTAAAACTTCAAATGCGGTACTGATAGATCCTTTTATTTCTTCTCTAAGAATTGGCTGAACTTCATTATCAGACATTTTAAAGTTGATCTTATCTTTTAGAGACTTATTTCCAAAAATACTTGGGTCTCCTAATTTTACCGAACCATTGCTAGCGTCCTCAAAAGCATCAAAAAATAGATCTACATAGTCACGATCACTATTCTTTTGTGCCGCAGTAGCATCCTCTAAGGCCTTATTAAAAACTGGATTCTTTGATTTGTTAGATAGACCAACTAAAATATCTCTTACAGATACTTCCAATGTAGCATCAATACCTCCCTTAAGGTCAAGACCTAAATTTATAGCCTTATCACGTACTTCATTATAGGTATATTTTGTAAATAGGTAATTGGCAATTGGTAAGTTAGCAACTGAATCTAAATATGCTTTCTCTTTTACAGCATCACCGTTAGCATAAACCTTTGCATCATTTTCAATTGTATTGTTTACCCAAGTGAATGATAAATAATACAAACAAATCAGACCAAAAATGATCGCAAATGTTCTTATAAGTCCTTTATTCTGCATGCTCTTTTCTGTTTAAATCTTCAATTTGTAATTAACGCGCAAATATAGTATTTCGAATAAGAATAGCCAATTGTTTTACACTTTTTTGCAGAAGGTCCTTTTTTTATAAAATAGATTGAAAATCTGCTCATTATCAATCATTTTTCAATCATTTTACGATGCTATTTTTAGTATATTCGTTCTACTAAATCTTAAAATTTATGTCTCATCTTTCTGATATAGAAATTGCGCAGCAGAACAAGAAACATCATATTAGAGAAGTAGCATCTAAAATTAATGTTACTGAAGAAGATCTTATCCTTTTCGGGAAGTACAAAGCCAAGTTGCCTTTGCGCTTGATTGATGAAGAAAAGATCAAGCTAAATAATCTTGTCTTGGTTACTGCTTTAACACCAACTCCTGCCGGAGAAGGGAAAACTACGGTTTCTATTGGACTAACAGAAGGCTTAAATAAAATTGGCAAGCAAGCTACTGTTGTTTTGCGTGAACCTTCCTTAGGACCTGTTTTTGGAATTAAAGGAGGAGCTGCCGGAGGTGGCTATTCTCAAGTGGTACCCATGGAGGATATCAATTTGCATTTTACAGGTGATTTTAATGCGGTAGAGAAAGCCAATAACTTATTATCAGCATTGATCGATAATAATCTTCAAAGTAAGGTTAATAATCTAAATATTGATCCTCGTACCATAGCCTGGAAGCGTGTAATTGACATGAATGATAGAGCCTTGCGGGAAATCACTATTGGTTTGGGGGGTATTTCTAATGGAATACCACGTGAAGATGGGTTTAACATCACCCCTGCATCAGAAGTGATGGCTATTTTGTGTATGGCGAAAGATTTTGATGATCTCAAAAAGCGTTTAGGTGATATTTTTGTAGGATTCACCTTTGACAAAAAACCCATTTTTGCGAGTGACTTGAAAGCTGAAAATGCTATGGCTATCTTATTAAAAGATGCTGTTAAGCCAAATTTAGTACAGACCCTTGAGCATAATCCTGCCATAATTCATGGTGGACCTTTTGCCAATATTGCTCAGGGAACCAATACTATTATAGCCACTAAAATGGGCTTATCATTGTCAAATTATGTAGTGACCGAAGCCGGATTTGGAGCTGATCTGGGTGCTGAGAAGTTCTTAAATATCAAATCAGCCTATGCTGAATTGAATCCTAAATGTGTTGTACTGGTTGCTACAATTAGAGCGTTACGTCATCATGGCGGATCTCCTAAAGAAGAATATACTACTGCTAGTCTTGAAAGAGTGACTAAAGGTTTTGCCAATCTTGAAAAACATATAGAAAACATTAAAAAATTCAACATTGAACCAGTAGTGGCAATTAATTCTTTTGTAAATGATACTGATGAAGAGGTAGCTTTTGTAAAACAACAATGCGCTTCATTAGGTGTACATGCAGTAGTTTCTAAAGGGTGGGCTGAAGGAGGTAATGGTACTCAAGATTTGGCTAAGGCAGTAGTAGACATTGTAGAGAATAAAGCAACTCAATACAAGCCTTTATACGATTGGAAAACACCAGTAGTAGAAAAAATAGAGATCATAGCTAAAGAAATTTATGGTGCAGAAGGAGTAGATTTTGATAATAAGGCTAAGTTAAATATCAGGCGAATAGACCGTTTAGGCTTTAATGATTTTGCTATTTGTATGGCTAAAACCCAAAAGTCATTTTCTGACAATGAAAAATTAATTGGTCGCCCCACAGGATTTAGAGTTACCGTTCGTGAAATTGAAATTGCGGCCGGCGCCCAGTTTTTGATTCCTATTTTAGGAAAAATGATGCGCATGCCAGGATTGCCTAGTCAACCAGCCTCAGAACATATGACCATTGATAAAGATGGAATAATTTCAGGCCTGTCTTAAAGGTGCGTTAAAAACTGTAACACATTTTAGCTTTCTGCTACTAACTATAAAATTATAAATTTTATACAATGAAAAATGGAATCATATTAGCACTACTAACTTTAGTTTTTATAAGTTGTAGTAGTGTGAAGACAACTACAAATGATTTAGCTTCACAAGTTCCTATAGAGACATCTATTGACGTAACAAAGGTACTAGATGATAAAGTTCCTGTTGTTATTAATCCTGGAAGGTTTACTGTTGATACCGTAACCTATAGATTACCAAGAGTAGTTCAAGGAACTTATGAAGTAAGTGACTTTGGATATTTTGTGGATGACTTTAAAGCACTTGATTATAATGGGGAAGAACTAAATGCTACCAAAGCAGATACCAATACATGGATTATTACGGATGCCACTAAAATGGATAAGATCACTTATTTGGTAAATGACACTTTTGATGTCGAAAACAACAAAGAAATTACTACACCCTATTCAATGGCAGGAACAAATATTGAACCTGATAATTATGTATTAAATCTTCACGGTTTTATTGGCTATTTTGATTCACTAAAAAATAGTCAATATACGTTAAACGTTACTGCTCCTGCCGATTTTGTACGTACTTCTGCACTTCAACAAGTTGGTAGTTCAACCAGTGAAGACGGAAAGTCAATAACTTCAAATTATTTTGCACAGCGTTATTTTGATATTACTGATAACCCAATGATGTATGGTAATTTAACCGTAGAAGAATTTCAAGTAGGTGATATTAAGATTGTTTTAAGCGTGTATTCGCCAAGTAAAAAATATTCTGCAGCCTCGTTAAAAGAGACCATGTATACCATGATGAAAGCTCAAAAAGCATACTTAGGCGACGTCAACAGCACACCTCGTTATGATATCTATGTTTATTTGGCCAGAAATGGTAAAGACGCTCCTACAAAGTTTGGTGCACTAGAGCATCATACTTCTACGGTAGTAGTAATGCCTGAGTCTATGGCGGAAGAAGCACTGGCTAAAAGTTTGATAGATATCGTATCACATGAGTTCTTTCATATTGTTACACCCTTAAGTGTTCATTCTGAAGATGTTCATTATTTTGATTATAATCAGCCTACATTTTCCAAACATTTATGGATGTATGAAGGAATGACGGAATATTTTGCAACCTTATTTCAAATAAATCAGGATCTGGTTTCTGAGGATGAGTTCTATGCAAAGGTTATGAATAAAATAAACTCATCTTTAGGTTATAATGATGCCATGAGTTTTACCAAAATGAGTGAAAATATTCTTGACAAAGAATATGCTGATAACTATGGTAATGTATATCAAAAAGGAGCTTTGATTGGTATGTGTTTAGATATTTTAATGCGAGAAGAAAGTAATGGTAACAGAGGAGTCTTAAGCTTAATGAAAGAATTATCATTAAAATATGGAAAGAATAAACCTTTTGAAGATGATAAAATTATTGATGAAATAGTGGCAATGACCTATCCATCAGTAGGAGAATTCTTTAAAACTCATGTTATTGGAGACACACCTATTGACTATAATACGTTTTTTGAAAAAGTTGGCTTAGAGGTTAAAGAATCTAAAGTAAAAACGAACTATGTTCAAAATGCGGGTGCTATAATTTTTGCAGCGGATCAAGAAAAGGGAACAATCTATTTTAATGATTTGGTTAAAGATAATAGTTTTTGGAATGAACAAGGTGTGCAACCAAAAGATGTGCTTAAATCGGTTAATGGGACTGAAGTTAGTATTCAAAATGCGAATCAGATCTTAGGGCAAGTGTTTGGTTGGCAACCAGGACAGGAAATTGAGGTGAAAATTGATAGCGCAGGAGAAGAAGTTATTATAAAAACGGCGTTAAGTCAGCCCTACACTAAAGGTAAAAAGTTAGCTTCAAAAATGGATGCTACAGAAAATCAAAAAGAGTTAAGAAAGTTCTGGATAAAAGGTTAATTTTTTTAAAGCATTAATAACTAAAAAACCCAGCCAAAAGGCTGGGTTTTTGTTTATAGTAGATTGACTAATTAGTCAACTGTAGCTGGTTTTGGTAATGTCATTTCGGAATATCCTTCAGGTACTGTCATTTCAAATTTATCATCCGACACGCTTTCGCTTTTTACACCTGTTACCTCCATAGTTACAGTCATAGGCATTCCCCCTTGTGAAACATGTGTCACCAAATACATGGGAAATCCTTTAATTTTACCCCCAAAGCCTACACTATTCTGAGTAGGTGCAGAAATCTTTTCAGTGGTATACATTGTCATTTTTGTATCAATCCCTTCCTTTTTGCCTTCTATGGTATACCCTTTACATTTATAACCTGCAACGGTTTTTGTATCACCTGTTGGGGTTATTGTCAAACCTTCTAAATCCTCATCAGATGTTTCAATATCGCTTTTTCTAAACTTCTTTCCCATCATAGGGTTATCTAGAAGTACTAAAATTTTCTTAGATTCATCATTCACAATAGTGGTTGTATTGCCCGCCATTGGATTTTGCATTTCTGCCCTCGATTTTTTTCCTTTAAAATAAGTAGTCATAGTCATATCACCCACCATAGCCAGTTGAGCATTTACCTCTTCATTGTCACTAGACATTGTCATTTTCATCATAATAACTCCTTCCTTAAGTTCATTCTGTGCAAAAGTATTTAAGCTTACTATTGCTACTAAGAATAAGATAATTTTTTTCATATTATTCGTTTTTTGATTATTAAAAAAGCCTCTTCTAGCTTCATAAAGATATGGAAGAGGCTTCATTTGTAAAGATACTATTTTTTAAATGTCTAGAAGACCGTTTGTTTTAGAAACACCATTGGCGCTTTCGGTCATATGAGCCTTTTCGGCATCACTTAATTCTATTTCAACAATCTTTTCAATACCATTTCTTCCTAAAACAACCGGCACACCAATACAAAGATCTGATAAACCATATTCACCGTTTAGATATGTAGAACAAGGGAATATTTTTTTCTGATCGCAAGCTATAGCTTGCACAAGTCCTGACACAGCTGCCCCTGGAGCATACCATGCAGAAGTGCCCAATAATTTTGTAAGCGTGGCACCACCCACTTTTGTATCCTCTTTTACTTGATTTAATCGTTCATCAGAAATAAATTCTGAAACTGGTACCGAGTTTCTAGTTGCTAAACGCGTTAAAGGCACCATACCTTTATCAGAATGACCTCCAATTACCATTCCGTCTATATCTGAAATGGGTGCTCCTAATGCTTCCGCC
The DNA here is from genome assembly GCF_056591715.1 of Maritimimonas sp. 2405UD52-3. Lineage (NCBI taxonomy): Bacteria > Pseudomonadati > Bacteroidota > Flavobacteriia > Flavobacteriales > Flavobacteriaceae > Maritimimonas > Maritimimonas sp. 2405UD52-3. The sequence goes on along the minus strand of NZ_JBWQOL010000001.1, from coordinate 402,755 downwards.
AAACGATATTTAAAACGAGCAGAATCTAAAGCACCTCCCATACCAATAATTCTATTTTCAGGTAAGTCAGTCGTTTTATGAACCAAATAGGTCATTGTATCCATAGGATTAGATACTACTATAATAATAGTGTTTGGAGAATGTTCTATCAAGCTTGCTGAAACAGACTTTACAATACCTGCATTAATACCTATTAATTCCTCACGCGTCATTCCTGGTTTGCGAGGAATACCAGAAGTAATGACACAAATATCTGAATTTGTAGTCTTAGAATAATCATTGGTAGTTCCTACAATTTTCGTATCAAATCCATTTAAAGAAGCTGTTTGCATAAGGTCCATCGCTTTCCCTTCTGCATAACCCTCTTTTATATCTAATAAAACTACTTCTGATGCAAAATCTTTGATAGCTATATACTCTGCACAACTGGCGCCTACAGCACCGGCTCCTACTACAGTTACTTTCATTTTTTGTGTTGTTTAATTATTAAATTCTACTCCTAACAAAGGTAGTAACAATGAATACGATATAAAAACGATTTACTAAAAATAAAAGACTTTCAATTGTTTAAAAAAAAAGAGGCTATCTTTTAGACAACCTCTTTTTATTTATTTATTATATTCTGGAAAACTAAGATTTAGAAAATTGGGTATAATCTAAAATATATACACCAAGTAAGCTCCATTTAAGTTTTTTATCTGCATACGTTTTTTTGAATTCTTCATTATCTAAAAATAAAGATTCAAAATTATCTTTGAAATCACTTTTGTGTAACCAAATTATTTTATCTCCTTTCTTTACGTAATAAGATTTAGCAATACCACCGGCTACTTTTAAACCACCAACACCAAAACTTGAAGTTTCTTTAGCAAACGGATCAGAAAACACTTCTATCACACCACTATATCTAGGATTTACAACTTGCATTAAGTATTCCTTTTCTTCTTTTTTATTCTTTAAAGAAACCATCTGGTTTGTATAATATGTATAACCTTTATTTACTACATCATTCACATCATTTCTTCCCCATTTGGTAGCATCTGTAAAATAGCTATTCATTTTAGAAAGTTTATCCAATCCAGAAGGAGCCATATATAAATCTTTAATATCACTCGCAGGAATTTTTAATACTTCGTCTTCTGATATTTCAATTTTCACTTCTCTAATTTGGCCTTTTTTTCGTCCTAATCCTTTGATTGTACCTTCGTATTCAGTACCATCTTTTAAAGTTAGGTAAGCTGGTTTCTTTCTTGAAAACGAATTAAAAGCTTGATCAAAAGCTGCAATTTTTTCTTTTTCTTTTAAGGTTTGTACTTTTTCTTCATGGCTATTTTCTTGAGCCAATCCTATTGCACTAATAAGCAATGCAACGAATAAAAATTTGGTTTTCATTAAAATTGATTTTTGATTTTTAACAAAAAGAAAACGGGCATTAAGAAAATTTATTTTCCTAACACCCGCTTATTTTTTAATTTATGTATTCTATTAAATATCTATATTGGCATAAACAGCATTGTTTTCAATGAACTCTCTTCTTGGTGGAACATCATCACCCATCAACATTGAGAAAATTCTATCAGCCTCAGCACCGTTATCTATAGTTACTAAACGCATGGTTCTAAATTCTGGGTTCATAGTGGTATCCCATAACTGTTCAGCATTCATTTCCCCCAAACCTTTATAACGCTGAATACCAGCGGTTCCTCCAAAACGTTCTACAATGGCATCACGCTCTTCATCATTCCATGCATATTCTTTCTTTGCTCCTTTCTTGACTAAATACAAAGGTGGGGCTGCAATATATACATAGCCTTCTTCAATTAATTCTTTCATATACCTAAAGAAGAATGTCAATATTAATGTGGCTATATGACTACCATCAACATCGGCATCACACATGATAACAATCTTATGGTAACGTAACTTTTCAAGGTTTAGAGCTTTACTATCTTCTTCTGTACCAATAGTAACACCTAAAGCCGTAAACATGTTTTTGATCTCTTCATTCTCAAAAACTTTATGCTGCATGGCTTTTTCCACATTCAATATTTTACCTCTTAATGGTAAAATGGCTTGAAAATTTCTATCTCTACCTTGTTTGGCTGTTCCACCTGCTGAGTCACCCTCAACTAAGAAAATTTCACATTTTTCTGGCTCTGTCCAAGCACAATCTGATAATTTACCGGGCAAACCTCCACCGGTCATTACAGTTTTACGTTGCACCATTTCTCGCGCTTTACGTGCAGCATGTCGAGCCTGAGCAGCTAAAATGACCTTTTGAACAATTGTTTTGGCGTCATTCGGGTTTTCCTCAAGATAGTCTGTCAACATTTCTGAAACAGCTTGACTAACTGCTGATGTCACTTCCCTATTACCAAGTTTGGTCTTTGTTTGTCCCTCAAATTGGGGTTCAGCTACTTTTACAGAAATAATCGCTGTTAATCCTTCCCGAAAGTCATCTCCAGCAATTTCAAATTTCAATTTATCAAGCATACCTGAATTTTCAGCATACTTTTTTAAAGTATTCGTCAATCCTCTTCTAAAGCCTGACAAATGGGTACCTCCTTCATGCGTGTTTATATTATTTACATAGGAGTGTAAGTTCTCAGTATATGAAGTATTATAAACCATTGCTACCTCTACAGGGATACCATTTTTTTCTCCTTCCATAGAGATAACATCTGCAATCAATTGTTCTCGAGTGCCATCAAGATATCTAACAAACTCTTTTAGTCCTTCTTCACTATAAAATTTCTCATGAATGAAATTCCCTTCATCATCTTTATTGCGCTTATCCGTAATGGATATCTTAATCCCTTTATTTAGATATGATAACTCCCGTAAACGCGTAGCTAAAGTATCATAGTTATAGACAATTTCTGCTTGAAATATTGTATCATCTGGTGAAAAAGTAACAACAGTACCATTTTCATTTGACTCACCAACTGTTTTTACAGGATATAAGGTCTTCCCTTTTTCATATTCCTGCTCCCAAATTTTACCTTCTCTATAAACAGTTGCTTTTAAATGGTTTGATAAAGCATTAACCACAGATACCCCAACACCGTGTAACCCTCCAGAAACTTTATAAGAATCTTTATCGAACTTTCCTCCAGCACCAATCTTGGTCATTACCACTTGTAAAGCCGATACGCCTTCTTTTTTGTGTAAGCCCACGGGTATACCTCTACCATTATCTTTTACGGTAATAGAATTGTCCTCATTGATCCATACATCTATGGCATCGCAGTGACCTGCCATGGCCTCATCAATAGAATTATCAACCACTTCATAAACCAAATGATGCAGCCCTCTAACACCTACATCTCCAATATACATAGAAGGACGCATTCTAACATGCTCCATTCCCTCTAAAGCCTGAATACTATCTGCAGAATAATTCGGTTTTTTTGCCTCTTCGCTCATATTTATTCTTCTCTCTTTTTATGAATTTTCAAAAACATACAAATATAAGAAAACACGCCTGTTTGGGCGTGTTTTTCATATGCATAATAACGGAAGTTATTAACAAAATTTAGAGTATATTTTACCTAACCGTTGGTCTTGGTTTTTTAAAGAAATAGCCTAAAATATGTTGCAGTGATTTTAGGCTATTTCACCCTACAAGCCATTAACCGAATTAGCTTTATTTTTTTTAGGAATCAGTACCGTCTTTTTCTTTAATAACTGTACCATCAGCAGCTAGAAGTACTTTTTTCATTTCACCATCCTTAGATAGTTTTACATAATATACTTCTTTACCTTCTTTACTAGTTTTATATGCTTTTTCAGCAGTATAGTCAGCATATTGCTCACCTAATGTTTTAGTTACCGCTTCAGGAAGTTCACTTAATTTTACTTCAACCTTTTCTTGAACTTCTTTTTTAACGACTTCTTTTGCCTCCTCTTTTACTTCTTGTGCAGTAACATTGATTGAAAATAATCCGAAAGCTGCAAATAGAAGAATTACTCCTAGTTTTCTCATGTTTAAAAATTTAGTTTTTGTTTGTTTGATGATTCAAATGTAGTATAAGAATCTAAAGGAAATCTGAAGAATTTTTAGAAGATGAGTCTTTTTAGAAACGTACAATTATTAGATGTTGATCATCTAAAAAAGTGTAGTTAATTTTCCATTCATTGATCTCACATATTTTCTTAACGATGGCAAGACCTAAACCTGAAGAATCAACAGAAGTACTCGCTTTTTTAAAGCGATTGAATAAATCTTCGGGTGATACAGTTAAAGGATCTCCCGAATTAGAAATTTGAAAATGTTTATCTGAAAGCATAATCAACATTTTACCTGATTCTAAATTATGGCGAATTGCATTGGAAATAAGATTTGTTATAAGCATATCAACCATTGTGCTGTTGGTATGTAAAATAACGTCTTTATCTATTTCTTTTTCCACTTTAAGATTTCTTTGTTCAATAAAATCTTCATATATCTCTAACTTATGTTCAACCATACTGCTAAGGTTCACATCTTCTTTGTCACTATATTGCCTATTTTCAACCTTAGCTAAGGTCAATAATGTTTTGTTCAGTTTAGACAGTCGCTTTCCAGCCTGATATATAGATTGTAATTGGCCTATTTCTTCTTCATTTAAATTCTCTGACTGTAATAATAATTCTACCTTAGATTGCATAATAGCTAAAGGTGTTTGCATTTCATGAGAAGCGTTCTCTGTAAATTCTTTTAAATTATTGAAGTCCGAGCTTACTTTTTCAGTCAAACTTCTGATAGAACTATTCAAATCTTTAAATTCATCAATAGTCGACTCTTGTAATTCAATAGGTTTTTGTTCTTGAATAGAGAAGTTCTTTAAGTTATTTAGGTTGTTATGAAATGGATTCCATAAAGTTCTGGCTATCCTAGTATTAAAGAACCACAAACCCGTTAATATTAATAGAATAATCAGCGCTGTAGATGCAGTGATGATAGTAACAAAATCTTGATTTCTTACCAATGAATTTCTCGCCACAATTTTATAACGCACACCTTGTAGCGTTTCATATGATGTCAATTGACGATATTTTTCATAATACTCTGCTCCCTCTACATCGTCTATAGCATGAAAAATCAGTGTATCTTTATAAATAATGGTGTCGTTAGGAAATAATTTATCTTCAGCTTCAGTAAGCTCCTCTGGTTCATCAAAAATAGTTAATGGGTAGTCGTACTTTATTCGCTTGGCTATAACTTCTTTGTTGTATAATAACTTTTCGTCTAACCTACGATTCATAACATTTGTTAAAATGGTATATAGAAGAATACCTCCAAATACAAAAATGATGATGGAAAGTAATAAATAAGCCCTACTTGTACGTGCTATTAATTTCATTCATTATTATTCCGAAAACTTATAACCCAGGCCATACATGGTCTTAACATAGTCATTAGCTCCAAACTTTTTCATTTTCTTTCGTAAGTTCCCTAAATGAGTGTAGATAAAATCATAACTATCTGCCATTTCTATTTCATCGCCCCATAAATGCTCTGCTATTGACTCTTTGGTCACCACTTTATTTTTATTTGATATAAAATATAGCAACAGATTATATTCTTTTCTGGTAAGCTCTATTAATCTGTTATTGATAGTTACCTCTTTTGAGCCAGGATCTACTTCAATCTCATTAAAAATGATTTTATCATTTCCGTTAAATTTTCTTCTACGTAATAATGAATTAATTCTAGAGTTTAATTCTGCCAAATGGAAAGGTTTAGTAATGTAATCATCAGCTCCTAAATCCAATCCTGTTAGCTTATCATCTAAAGAGTTTTTGGCGGAAACTATGAGTACTCCTATATCAGGGTCTTGTTCTTTCAAGAGCTTTAATAAATCAATACCGCTACCATCGGGTAAGGTAATATCAAGAATGACCACATCGTACTTAAAGCTTATCAACTTATCTTCTGCATCAAAAAAATTAGTTGCTTTTTCACAGATATAGTCTTCATTTTCAAGATAGGTAGCCATGCTATCTATCAGCTCTTTTTCGTCTTCTACAATAAGGATTTTCATATTAAATAGAGTTTTTGATGCTTGTAGAGAAGGCTAAATTAAGGATAACTATTGAACAAAATAAAAACGCTCCTAAAAAACATTTTAGGAGCGCACAGAAACTTAAACTATTACTTAATCTAATAAGCGTCTTCATGAACCTTCGCCACAGCTCTGCCACTAGGGTCATTCATATTTTTAAAAGCTTCATCCCATTCTAAAGCTATTTTAGTGCTACACGCCACTGAAGGTTCCTGAGGAACACTTAAGGCCGCTGTATCGCTTGGGAAATGCCCTTCAAAAATAGTGCGATAGTAATATTCTTCTTTATTCTGAGGTGTTTGAATTGGGAATCTAAAATGTGCATTTGCCATTTGTTCATCGGTAATTTCTTCTTCTACCAACTCTTTTAATGTGTCAATCCAGCTATAGCCAACCCCATCGCTAAACTGTTCTTTTTGTCTCCAGGTAACACTTTCTGGCAACATATCTTCAAAAGCTTTACGTACTACCCATTTTTCCATGCGCTCACTATTGATCATCTTATCTTGAGGATTGATACGCATAGCTACATCCATAAATTCTTTATCTAAGAAAGGTACACGCCCTTCAATTCCCCAGGCTGCCAAACTTTTGTTAGCTCTTAGGCAATCATACATATGTAATTTACTCAATTTCCGTACTGTCTCTTCGTGAAATTCTCGCGCATTTGGGGCTTTATGGAAATACAAATACCCACCAAATAGTTCATCTGCGCCTTCACCAGAAAGTACCATCTTAATACCCATAGACTTAATGACCCGTGCCATTAAATACATAGGTGTGGAAGCTCTAATTGTGGTAATATCATAGGTCTCTAACTTATAGATTACATCTTTAATGGCATCTAGACCTTCTTGAATTGTAAATTTTATCTCGTGATGTACTGTACCAATATGATCTGCAACTTTTTTAGCCGCCGCCAAATCAGGAGATCCTTCCAGTCCCACAGAAAATGAGTGCAGTTGTGGCCACCAAGCCTCTTTAGTATCGTCAGACTCCACTCTTTTTTGTGCATATTTCTTTGCTATAGCCGAAGTAACCGAGGAGTCCAATCCTCCGGAAAGTAACACACCGTAAGGTACATCTGACATCAACTGTCTATGTACCGCGGCTTCCAATGCTTCTCTTAGATCTTCTATACTCGTTTCATTATCCCTTACATTTTCATAATCCATCCAATCTCTGGTATACCATTGCTTCACTTCACCATCAGAACTTAAAAGGTAATGCCCTGGAGGAAATAATTCAATCTTGGTACAGGTACCTTCCAATGCTTTTAATTCAGAAGCCACATAAAAAGTACCATGTTGATCCCAGCCCATATATAGTGGAATAATACCCATATGATCTCTCGCAATTAAATAAGCATCTTTCTCTACGTCATAAATTGCAAAACCAAAAATTCCATTTAAATCATCTAAAAAATCAGCACCTTTTTTCTGATACAATGCTAAAATTACCTCACAGTCAGATTGTGTTTGAAAATTGTAAGTGCCTTCAAATTGCTTACGCAACTCACGATGATTATAAATTTCGCCATTAGCCGCGAGAATAAGATTCTTATCCTCGCTATACAATGGTTGCTTTCCAGATGCAGGATCGACTATCGCCAAACGCTCATGTGCCAAAATTGCCTTTTCATTGTCATAAATTCCATTCCAATCCGGACCACGATGACGTATAATCTTAGACATTTCTAATAATTGAGGGCGTAAATCCTCTGTTTTCTGCTTCAATTCAAATGCACAAACAATTCCACACATATCTTTTCTTTTAAATTAAGATGCAAATGTTCTTCATTCTATCCATTTATAAAACAAAAATCGTTTTTTGCTTACAAATTGAAACATTTTAGATCTATTACCCTCATTAATTAAACAATAATCAGTACCGGTTTGTTAATAACTTATAATTACAAAGTATAATAATACCAAGAATGTGTCGTTTTATTTTTTGTCAAAAATGAAACTATGAAGAAAACTTACATTTCATCACTTATCGTACTAGCACTATTTTCGGCATTTTTTGTTGTTGATGGTAATGCGCAAAGTTTCAAAGATTTAGATAAAATACCTCATGATATCTCATACTATAGAGAGTCAAGAGTTACACCTCCATTAGTAAAAGTATTGTATGGCAGACCTTCAAAAAAAAATCAAGAGGTTTTTGGAAACCTTGTTCCTTACAATCAAATTTGGAGAACAGGACATAATGAAGCTACTGAAGTGAAATTTTATCAAGATGTATATTTTGGTGACCAAAAAGTAGCTGCAGGAACCTATGTGTTATATGCTATTCCAAATAAAAATGAATGGGAGTTGATCTTGAGTGATGATCTAGATGTTTGGGGTGCATTTCAATATAACTCTGAACATGATGTTGCTCGTATAAAAGTTCCTACTAAGACTGCAGAAAGTTTAGATGTATTTTCAATAAGCTTTAACAAAAAAGATGATCTCGTTCAAATGAATTTAGGTTGGGACGCCACGCGCGTATCAGTGCCTCTGAAATTCAAACCGCAACATTATGTTGCTAAAAGATAACATCAAACAAGCCCGAAACTTAGTTTCGGGTTTTTTATTTCACTTTTTCACCATTAACATATGTCTCTAATACCTTTGTGGCAGGCACTTTATCTATACCAACCGTCATTATGTCGTGATCTAAAATGATAAAATCGGCAAACTTACCTACTTCAATACTTCCTTTTTCGTTTTCTTCAAAATTTGAATAGGCTGCCCAAATAGTCATTCCTTTCAACGCTTCTTCCCGAGAAAGAGCATTTTCCATCTGATAACCTCCTTCAGGATAATTATCTAAATCCTTCCGCGCAACAGCTGCATAAAAGGTTAAAAACGGGCTCACTTTTTCAACAGGAAAATCAGTCCCTAAAGCTATTTTGCCATATTGTTTTAATAAGTCCTTAAAAGCATAACCTCCTTTTATGCGATCTGGCCCCACTCGATCTTCCGCCCAATACATATCACTCGTTGCATGTGTAGGTTGTACTGAAGGAATAATATTATCAAACAACTTAAAATCTTCAGGAGACACTATTTGCGCATGCTCAATCTTCCAGCGTCTATCTTTCTTATTTTCTAAAACGCGCTTATATGTTTCTAATAAAAAATGATTTGCCGAATCTCCAATAGCATGCGTATTCATTTGAAATTCGGAATTGGCTATACGTTCAGCCGTATCTTCCAAAAAATCAATAGTATTTACCATAGCTCCATAATGACCTGATTGATCGCTGTAGGGTTTTCGCATAGCCGCACCTCGAGACCCCAAAGCACCATCTCCATATACTTTAAATGAGCGTACATTTAAGCGATCAGTTTTATAAATGCCCTTATTTAAGTAATAATCTAGATTTTCAGGGTATGCCGATGCCATTGCATAAACACGCATTTTCAATTCTCCAACTTGTTGCAAGCTATCTATTAGCTCAATAGTTTCTTTAGAAAGTCCAGCATCATCCACAGTGGTTAAGCCAAGATCAAAACAAATGTTCTCTGCATCTTTAAGGGCCTGTACAGATTCTTTTAGGCTTGGGCCTGGAATTGTAGCTCCAATTAAATTCATAGGCCTATCTATAAAAATACCTGTTAGCTTCCCCTCTTTTTTGAGAATATCACCGCCCGAAAATTCAGTATCAATAGTTACTCCAGCCAAATCTATAGCGGCCTGATTTGCTAATAAAGCATGACCATCTATCCTTCGAATGGCAACGGGGGTATTCGGAAACAGTGAATCTAATTTTTCTTTAGTGGGGAATTTTTTAACCTCCCAATCATTTTGATCCCATCCTCTTCCTGTAATATAGTTTACATTCTTTTCTTTTTGAAAATTTATCAATCGTTCTAAAACTTTATCATAACTTTTTGTGCCCATTAAATCCACTTTTTGCTGCTGTAATCCTAGCCGGTAAAAATGACAATGGGCGTCTATAAACCCGGGATATATTGCTTTCCCCTTTGCATCTATGGTTTCCATTGCGGTAAATTTTTCTTGAAGCTCAAAAGTGCTGCCAACAGCTATGATTTTACCATCACTTACTGCGAAAGCTTCCGCCATTGCAAAGTCATCATCAACTGTATAAATAGTTCCATTTATAACCAAAAGATCTGCTTTTTCTTGTTTTTGACAGGTTAATATCAAAAGTATACTGGCAATAAAAATTAAGTTCTTCATGTATTGGATTTAAGCAGTCTAAAAGTACAAAAAAAGCGTACTTTTAAACTTAAAACAATTCACATGAATATTGTTGTTATTGGTGCCGGTGGTGTAGGTGGCTATTTTGGAGGGAAATTAGCCAAAACTGGGTATGATGTAACTTTTATTGCAAGAGGAAAACATTTAGAAGCAATCCAACGAAATGGATTGCAAGTAAAAAGTATTAATGGAGATTTTAAGGTGCATCCAAAAGCCACTAATACTATTGAGGAAATTCAAAATCCTGACTTAATTATTTTGGCAACAAAGTCTTGGCAGGTTGCTAATGTAGCAAAACAGATCAAATCTATTCTTACCGAAAAAACAATGGTTTTACCATTACAGAATGGGGCGGATAATGCTGATAAATTAAGAGCAGTACTTCCTCATAAAAATGTTTTGGCCGGCTTGTGTAAGATCGTCAGTAAAATTGAGGCTCCTGGTATCATCAATCATTTTGTATATGAACCTGAAATTATTTTTGGTGAATATGACAATAGTCAAACCGAAAGAATTCAAAAAATTCATACCATTTTTTCACAATCAAACATAAAAAACAAAGTATCAAATGATATTCACTTAGATATCTGGAGAAAATTTTTGTTTATTGCCACAGTTAGTGGTATTGGTGCTTTAACCAGGGTGCCTTTTGGCCAACTTCAACATGATACTAATATTATGCAACTCATTAGAACTACTGCTCATGAGATAAAATCTGTTGCCAATGCTAAAAAGATCAATTTAACCATAAAAGATGTTGAAAGAGCAATTGCCATGTTTTTAAGTATGGGGCCTAATACTACAGCATCTATGCAACGTGATATTATGGAAGGAAAACCTAGCGAGCTCGAAAATTTTAATGGATACATTGTTGATCAAGGCAACATTCTTGGGATATCAACTCCTCTAAATAATTTTACTTATAATTGTTTACTCCCTCAAGAAAAACTAGCGAGAAATAAATGAAATAAAACAGTTTATCATTTATATATTTTTTTGTTACTTGTATCTCTTTAAAACAAATAGCGAACATCTAAAAAGTAATCATGAAAAAATTAGTTATAATCTTGGCGATGGTATTTGCAATGTCATCTTGTACCGAAAAACCTAAAGACAACACCTCAAATCATATATTTAGTGGCCTAAATCCTAGCCCAATGGATGCAGCATGGTTTCCTAAAGATTATAAAGTGTTAGACAAATCAATAAAAGTTATTTATAGTAGACCACAACTAAGAAAAAGAGAACTAGAATCATTAGCTCCAGCAGGAAAAGTTTGGAGAACAGGTGCTAATGAAGCAGCGGAAATCACATTTTTCCAAGATGTTAATTTTGGCGGTGAAAATGTAAAAGTAGGAACTTATGCCTTTTTTACAATTCCTGGCGAGACTGAGTGGACACTAATTTTAAACTCCGCTAAAAATGCCTGGGGTGCTTATACTTACAAAGAATCTGAAGATGTTGTTCGTGTAAAAGGAGCAGTATCTAAAGGTGAAGCTCATATCGAAGCTTTTTCTATTGCTTTCGATGGTGAGGAAGGAAATGTAAATATGCTTTTAGGTTGGGGAAATACAATTATTACTGTTCCTATCAAGTATTAATTATATAAAATAATGTTAAAAAGCGGGGCTTTGCCTCGCTTTTTTAATGCAAAATAACTACTTAAGATAACCATATTAATTATAACTTTGCCACTTCAAAACGGCATGATCGTAGCGAGGTATTTCTTTGTCATTCCGTCCCGCCAGTTATCAAGATTGATGCGGAATCCATTTTTTAAAGAAATACATTATTACTAAGATTTTAGAATTAGAGTAAATGAGTTACCATTTCAATGAAATAGAAGCTAAGTGGCAAAAGTTTTGGGCAGAAAACGAAACTTTTAAGGTAGAAAATACTTCAGATAAGCCTAAATATTATGTGTTGGATATGTTTCCCTATCCTTCAGGAGCAGGGCTGCATGTGGGTCATCCTCTAGGATATATTGCCAGTGATATTTATGCGCGTTATAAACGCCATAAAGGATTCAATGTATTACACCCTCAAGGGTACGACTCGTTTGGCTTACCGGCAGAACAATATGCCATCCAAACAGGACAGCATCCAGCTATTACAACAGAAGAAAATATTAAGACCTACCGCAGGCAGTTAGACCAGTTGGGTTTCTCTTTTGATTGGAGTCGTGAAGTACGAACTTCAGAACCAAGTTATTACAAATGGACACAATGGATCTTCATTCAACTGTTTAATTCTTGGTACAACAAAGACACTGATAAAGCTGAGGATATTACCACCTTAATTTCAATATTTGAGAAAGATGGAAATTCAAATGTAAACGCTTCCGCGGATGATGATGTTGAAACTTTTACCGCGAATGAATGGAATGATTTATCTGAAGTTGAAAAGCAGGAAATACTTTTAAAGTATAGATTAACATTCCTATCAGAAACCGAAGTGAATTGGGTGCCAGCTTTAGGTACTGTTTTGGCGAATGATGAGATTGTAAATGGTGTTTCTGAACGTGGCGGTCATCCGGTAGTTCGTAAGAAAATGAAACAATGGAGTATGCGTATTTCTGCTTATGCTCAAAGATTGTTAGATGGTCTACATACCATTGATTGGCCACAGCCATTAAAAGATATTCAAACGAATTGGATTGGCCGTTCAGAAGGTGCCATGGTATCATTTGAAGTAGACGGGTATGATGCCAAAATTGACGTATTTACCACGAGGCCTGATACTATTTTTGGAGTAAGTTTTATGACGTTGGCACCTGAACATGAGCTAGTTTCAAAAATTACAACTAAAGGACAAAAGGATGAGGTTGATGCTTATGTAGAAGCGTCTGCTAAACGTAGCGAACGTGATAGAATGGCAGACGTAAAAACCATTTCTGGAGTATTTACAGGCGCGTATGCGATTCACCCATTTTCAGGAGAAAAAGTACAGATTTGGATTGGTGACTACGTGCTAGCAAATTACGGTACCGGTGCAGTTATGGCCGTACCTTGTGGTGATGAGCGCGACTATGCTTTCGCCAAACATTTTGATATTCCTATCCCTAATATTTTTGAAGGCATAGATGTTTCTGAAGAGGCATTTTCTGATAAAGAAAATACGGTGATTGCCAACTCAGATTTCTTAAATGGTTTGAAGTATAAAAAAGCTATGAAAACCATTATCTATGAAATCGAAAAACGTGGTTTGGGTTATGGTAAGGTGAATTATAGATTGCGTGATGCGGTATTTAGTCGTCAGCGTTATTGGGGAGAGCCCTTTCCGGTGTATTATAAAGATGGTATACCTCAAATGATCGATGCTGAGCATTTACCGATTGTATTACCGGAGGTAGAAAAATACTTACCTACTGAAGATGGTAGACCACCGTTAGGGAATGCTGAAGTGTGGGCCTGGGACGTTGAGAAAAACCAAGTGGTTTCTAATGAACTAATAAACCACTCGAATGTGTTTCCATTAGAATTGAATACTATGCCTGGGTGGGCAGGGAGTTCGCAGTACTTTAATAGGTATATGGATGCGCATAATGATGTCGAAATCTTCTCACAAGAAGTCATTAAATACTGGCAAGATGTTGACCTATATATCGGAGGTGTAGAACATGCAACAGGGCACCTATTATACTCTCGTTTTTGGCAGAAATTTATGTTTGATAAAGGGTATGTACCAAAAGAAGAGTTTGCCAAAAAACTAATTAATCAGGGAATGATTACTGGGACAAGTGCTTTTGTTTATAACTTGATAATAACAGATGAACAGCAAAATTTGAGACTAAATGCTTTTGTTTCTAAAAAAATATTTGAAGAAAACAATTCAGGAGACGTTAATACTATTGGAAATGTTATTGTCGATCAAATAAATAATTTGTTAATAGAAAAAGGAAGATCCGAAATAAAATTAAACAAAATACCAGAATTATTTTTCAATAAAATACATACAGATGTTGCCTTTGTAAATGCATCAGATGAATTAGATATTGAAGCATTTAAAGATTGGCGACCAGAATATAGAGAAGCAGAATTCATTTTAGAGAATGGTAAATATGTTGTTGGCCGTGAAGTCGAAAAAATGTCGAAGTCAAAATACAATGTTGTAAATCCTGATAATATTTGCAAGCATTACGGAGCAGATAGTTTGCGCTTGTACGAGATGTTCTTAGGCCCTTTAGAGCAATCAAAACCTTGGAATACAGCTGGTATTACGGGAGTACATAGTTTCCTAAAAAAATTATGGAAATTGTACCATGAAGGTGATAGCTTCCGCGTAAGCGATGAAGAACCGACAAAAGATAATTTAAAGACGCTACATAAAACCATTAAAAAGGTTGAAGAAGATATTGAGAATTTTTCGTTCAATACTTCAGTCTCCACGTTTATGATTGCCGTAAATGAATTAGCAGCTCAAAAATGTTCGAGTAGAGAAATTCTTGAACCTTTGTTAATCTTAATTTCTCCTTATGCACCGCATATAGCTGAAGAACTATGGAGCAGATTGGGCCACGAAGAATCGATTGCATTTGCTGAATTCCCAGAGTTTGATGCAAGTCATTTAGTAGAAAATACTAAGAATTATCCTATTTCCTTTAATGGTAAGATGCGTTTTACTATGGAGTTAGGTTTAGACCTAAATAAAGAGCAGATAGAAGAGGCAGTAATGGCACATGAGAGAACACAAGCGCAACTGCAAGGGCGTACACCTAAAAAAGTAATTGTAGTGCCCGGTAAGATTGTAAATATTGTTGGCTAGTGGATTTCAATGCCGAAATTATAGGTATTGTAGCAGCTCTTTGTACAACGGCAGCGTTTGCACCTCAAGCCTATAAAATTTATAAAGAAAAGTCTGCTAAAGAAGTTTCACTAACCATGTATTTGGTGATGCTTACAGGTTTAATTCTATGGCTGATTTACGGAATTTTAATGAATAGTATTTCAATCAAATTAGCAAATACAGTCAGCATTTTATTGGTGTTGATGATCATTTACTACAAAATAAAAGACAAATAATATCATTTTATAACATTCAGTTTACCTGTTTTTATTATTTTTGAGTGTTATGAAATCAATTCGACCAATCTTAGTTAGTTGCTTTTTCTTATTCTTTGTATTTCAATATACTATTGCTCAACAATTGTTTGTGGGTGATGGCGCAGAATTCTACTTAAAAATAGACTTGCCATTTACAACCAGTAATACGGTTGTAACTTTGGGTGGGTCAGGTGCTTTTTCTGTTGAAGCAGATAATGATTGGGGAAGTGCCACAGAATATGTAGATGGTGCTGTTACTGCCATTGGTACTGGTGAAACAAAACTTCCCGTTGGTAACAACAGTGTTTATGCTCCTGTGATTGCTAACCATACTGGTGATATTTTTGCCTCTTATTTTAATAATACTCCAAATTCTGGAACAAATGGTACAAATGTAAATGCCGTTTCTGATGTTGAATATTGGGAGTTAACCGGTAATGCAATTATTACTTTGCCATGGAATGAGAATAGTGATATCACCAATCTGGTTAATAACAATGGTGGTGTTTTAAGTTCTGTAGCTATTGTTGGCTATAACACTGACACTTGGAATCTGGTGAGTGCTCCCCAAACAAATACAATTACCGGAGATTTATCAAACGGAACTGTCACAAGTGATACAAGTAATTCTGTTGACCTTAATGGTTTTACTCAATTTACTTTTGGTATAGATAATCAAGTTGTATTAGGAACAGATGATCTGTTTATAACCAATGGAATTTCTATACTTTCAAATCCTATAAGCGCCTCTGAAAATATCAGATTTGTATCTCAAAACGATCTTGATGGATTAAAGGCGATTCTATATGATGTTACAGGAAAACAAGTAAGATCATATCAAAACATTAACACTTTTAATGGTCTAGGCTCTTTAAGTAGAAATTCTATTAGGAGCGGAATTTACTTCTTAAAATTCCTTCATGAAGGAAAACAAGGAACAAAAAAAATAATCTTAGAATAAACGCTCACTATGAAAATAAAATTACTCATATTAGGATTTTTAGCAAGTACATCTTTTGGTTTTGCTCAAATAGGAATAGGAACAACTTCGCCAGACGCATCTTCAATATTGGATATGACGTCTACTACTCAAGGGGTGTTGATACCAAGAATGACAACAGCACAAAGAGAGGCAATTGCCTCGCCTGCGATTGGATTACAGGCTTATGATACAGATACAAATTCAGTTTGGATCTATAATGGCGCCGCTTGGGTTAATGGCACAGGTGGACCCGGTAAATTTGTTGATGGTGATGACCCAACAATAGCAGCTTATACTCAAGGTAATGTAGCAATCGGTAGAACAGACACATCCCATAAGCTACATGTAACTAGCGAGCAAGATATTGATGCAGTTAATACTGCTGTAAGGTTTGATGCTATCTATAATGGTACTGGTACAGCTACAACCGCAACCGGTTTTGCCCCATTAGCGCAGAATGCCAATACTGGAACTATTAGTAATGCTACTGCTGTACTTGGAACCGTAGAGAATGCCAGTACCGGTGTTATAAGCCAAGGTGTTGGTTCATGGCAGACTATCGTTAATGAAAATGTTATGACCAATGCTCATGGGTTAAGATCAACAATTGACAATAGCGGCACAATTACAAATAGCTATGGTCATTATACTTTATTTGGTAACAATGGCCAAATTAATGATGCCCGTGGCGGCTACATTTTTATTAGTAATTTTGCTACAATGAATCAGGTGTATGGTCTTTATCTTGACTACTGGGATGCTAATCAAGGGACTGCTACTGATAGTTATGCTCTTTTTATACATCCAGATTTTAATGATGGTACCAATGAAAATTTTGCCATTCATTCAGGTACTCCTGCTGACTCTTATTTAGAAGGTAATTTAGGTTTAGGTACAGATGCTCCACAACAACAATTACATGTGAGTGGTGTTATGCGTCTTGAACCACAGGACCCAACCTCACCTCCAGCCGGAAATCTTGGTGATTTATATGCAGGTACAGATGGCAATCTATACTTTCACAATGGGATTGATTGGCAGCAAGTGCAGCTAACAACACCTTAAATAATTCTAAATATTTTTTAATAATAAAATAAAGTTATTACATTTGTCTCATTAGAATAAAAAATGAATAACAATTTAAATAATACTTGGTGGTGGAACTTTCGAAATGTAAAATTCGTGAAGTAACACCTGCGTATATTTAAAATAAATAATATCTAAAAGGCTTGTCATTCACGACAAGCCTTTTTCAATTTATCAAATGAAGCACTACCTATTAAAATCAAGTTATAAAAAAATCATAGCTGACACCATTACTCCAGTAAGTATCTACCTAAAAATCCGTGATCAATTCCCTAATAGTATATTATTAGAGAATAGTGATTATCGGGCTACAGATAATAGCTTTTCTTATGTCTGTTTTAATCCTATTGCTTCCATTAAGGTAGCTGATGAAAAAGTCACTCAAACATTTCCTGATAATACATCATCACAAATTGAAATAAATGAAACAACCAATGTCCCTGAATTATTTCATCAATTTTCAAGAAGGTTTAGTGTAAATCTTGATAAAAAATTCAAGTTTATTACCAATGGAATTTTCGGGTATACAGCGTATGACGCCGTTCGATACTTTGAAGACTTAGAAATCTCAAAAAAAGATGGTTCTCTGGGAATTCCGGATATGTATTATGCCGTTTATCAAAATATCATTGCCATTAGTAACTTTGAAAATGTTGCATACATATTCTCTAATAGCTTTGATGGTAGTAATAACGTTGATGAAATACACCAGTTATTAAAGGCAAAAAATTATGCAACATTTGATTTTTCAACTGATGGAAATATTGCATCAAATCTTACCGACGAGGAATATAAGGAACATGTTGTGTTGGCTAAAAAACACTGTGCACGTGGCGATGTTTTTCAATTGGTATTATCAAAAAAATTCTCTCAAAAGTTTAAAGGAGATGAGTTTAATGTATATCGCGCCTTAAGAACTATTAATCCGTCACCTTATTTATTCTTTTTTGATTTTGGTGACTTTAAAATTTTTGGTAGTTCTCCAGAAGCACAATTGGTTGTTAAGGATGGACAAGCAGAAATTCATCCAATAGCAGGTACATTTAAAAGAACAGGTGATGATTTGAAGGATGCTGAATTGGCGGAAAAATTATCACAAGATGAAAAAGAAAATGCTGAGCATGTCATGTTGGTGGATTTAGCCCGTAATGATCTAAGCCGTCATGGCTCTCAAGTGACTGTCGATCGTTATCGTGAGGTACAATTCTTTTCGCATGTTATTCATTTGGTAAGTAAGGTAACTGGAAAGAAGCATGAAGGAACTTCCACAATGCAAGTAGTTGCCGATACCTTTCCGGCAGGAACCTTAAGTGGTGCACCAAAGCATATGGCGATGCAATTGATTGAAAAGTATGAAAAAACGAGTCGTGAATTTTATGGAGGTGCTATTGGTTTTATGGATTTTGAAGGCAATTTCAATCATGCCATTATGATCAGGACATTTTTAAGTAAAAATCATACGCTACATTGGCAAGCAGGTGCTGGATTAGTTTCAAAATCGAATCCTGAACATGAGTTACAGGAATTGTATAATAAATTAGGGGCCTTAACCAAAGCTTTGGAGGCGGCAGAACGGATAAAATAATAATAAATGTCATTCCTGCGAAGGCAGGAATCCAGAAATATAAATTAATAATTAAAAGATTCCCATTTTCATGGGAAATGAATATGAAAGTATTAATAATAGATAACTATGATAGTTTTACCTACAATCTGGTTCATTATTTAGAAGATCTAGATTGTGAGGTAACGGTAAAACGAAATGATAAGTTAACCCTTGAGGAGGTAGATGCGTATGAGAAAATTGTATTATCTCCTGGACCAGGAATTCCTGATGAAGCTGGATTATTAAAGGCCATTATTGAAAGATATGCGCCCACTAAGAGTATACTAGGGGTATGTCTAGGGCAGCAGGCTATTGGTGAGGTTTTTGGTGGGAGTATTACCAATTTAGATACCGTTTATCATGGAGTTGCTACCAATGTTACGCTGAATGTAGATGATGAAGACTTGTTTAAAGGTCTTGAGAAGGAATTTGCAGTAGGGCGCTATCATTCTTGGGTGGTAAACACAGATTTGCCAGATATTTTAGAGGCGACTTCTTTTGATGAAAATGGGCAGATTATGTCGTTGCGACATAAAGAATATGATGTAAAAGGGGTACAATACCATCCCGAATCGGTTTTAACACCTAACGGAAAACAAATATTAAAGAACTGGATCAATTCTTAATTATGAAAGCACTTTTAAATAGATTGATCAATCACGAAACCATTTCTAAAAAAGAAGCAAGAAATGTTCTGGTAAACATTTCTAAAGGAGAATATAATCAGAGTCAAATCGCTTCTTTTTTAACGGTATATATGATGCGAACAATTACTGTTGAAGAATTAGAAGGTTTTCGTGATGCTTTATTAGAGTTATGTATTCCGTTGGATGTTTCTGATTACAATACGATCGATTTATGCGGTACAGGTGGAGATGGCAAGAATACTTTTAACATTTCTACTTTATCCTCTTTTGTTGCTGCTGGTACTGATATTCACGTTACGAAACATGGTAATTATGGTGTCTCTTCTATTTCTGGCTCAAGCAATGTAATGGAACATTTAGGAATTAGGTTTAGCAACGAAAGCGGTTTTTTAAAACGTTGTTTAGATGAGGCAAATATTTGTGTGTTACATGCACCTTTGTTTCATCCAGCTATGAAAAATGTAGCGCCCATTCGAAGAGAATTGGGTGTAAAAACATTTTTCAATATGTTAGGACCTATGGTAAATCCCGCTTTTCCTAAAAATCAACTGGTGGGGGTTTTTAGTCTGGAATTAGCCCGATTGTACGGATATCTCTATCAAAAATCGGATAAGAATTTCACCATTTTACATACGTTGGATGGTTATGATGAAATCTCCCTTACGGGGAAAACAAAAATGATCTCTAACAGCTCCGAGGATATGTTAGCTCCGGATGACTTTGGTGCAAAGACTATTAAGCAGGAAGATATTTTCGGTGGTGATTCTATTAAAGAATCGGCCGATATTTTTATGAAGGTAATTTCTGGTAATGGAACAGAAGCTCAAAATAATGTTGTGTCTGCAAATGCCGGTATGGCTATAGCCACCATAAAAGGGTTACAACCAAAAGAGGGTTTTGAGTTGGCTAAAGAATCTCTATTATCAGGAAAAGCAAAGCAGAAATTAGAAAAACTGATAACATTAAGTAAATGACAATACTTGATAAAATAGTTGCTGATAAACGCAAAGAAGTTGACTTAAAAAAGGACCTCATTCCTGAAAAAAAACTTGAAGAGTCCATATTATTTGAAAGGCAAACAATTTCCTTAGCTGAAAGATTGCGAAAAAGTACGTCTGGAGTTATTGCTGAACATAAACGAAGGTCGCCATCTAAATTGGTGATTAATCAAAGTTTAAACGTGCAGGATGTTGCTTTGGGTTACGAAGCAGCTGGTGTATGCGGAATGTCAGTATTGACTGATAGTAAATATTTTGGAGGCTCTTTAGATGATCTACTGCTGGCCAGAGCAAGTTGCCATTTGCCATTGCTGCGAAAAGAGTTTATTCTTGATGAATATCAACTGTTGGAAGCGAAAGCCTATGGTGCCGACGTGATATTGCTTATTGCTGCAATTTTGGATCGAAAGGAGATCAAGAGATTTTCGGAATTTGCTCAATCATTAAATTTGAATGTATTACTGGAAGTGCATAATGAAGAAGAATTGGAAAAATCAATCATGTCAAGTTTAGATATGATCGGGGTTAATAATAGAAACTTAAAAACTTTTGAAGTAAGTACACAAGTAAGTAAAAATTTGAGTGCTTTGATTCCAGAAAATTTCGTAAAAGTTTCTGAAAGCGGTATTAGTTCTGTAGACGCTATAAAAGATTTAAAAGAATATGGCTACCAAGGTTTTCTAATTGGTGAAAATTTTATGAAGACTGATAGCCCCGGCAAAGGTGCCGCTCAATTTATAAAAGATTTAGAAGAATGAAACTAAAAGTCTGCGGTATGAAATATAATATAGCTGAGGTAGCAGCACTTCAGCCAGACTATTTGGGTTTTATTTTTTATGACAAGTCGCCTCGCAATTTTAATAGTGTAATTCCTGAATTGCCAGATGGAATCAAAAAAGTAGGTGTTTTTGTGGATGCCGAAATAAATACTGTTCTGGAAAAAGTCAAAAAATATTCTTTGGATGCCATTCAATTACATGGAAACGAATCTTCTGAATATTGTAAAGAATTGAAACGTCATTACGAGGAACAAAGTGACGAAGTAATCTCAACAAACAGATTGCCGCACTCTGCTCACAATGGCAATTTTAAATTGATTAAAGTATTCTCAATCAAAGATGAATTCGATTTTTCCGTTTTAGAACCTTATGAAGATGTTGTCGATTATTTTTTATTCGACACCAAAGGCAAATTACCTGGAGGAAATGGATATGCTTTCGATTGGAGTGTTTTAAAAGGATATACATCAACAAAACCTTATTTTTTAAGCGGTGGTATTGGTTTGAATGAGGTCGACGATGTCCTGTCATTCATGCGCAGACAGGAATCCAGGTACTGTTATGCTATCGATGTAAATAGCAGATTTGAAGTTGAACCAGGCTTAAAGAATATAAATAAATTAAAAAAGTTTAAAGAAAAAATACGTCACTTCGAGTGATTTTGTGGAACAAAATTGTATCAAGAAGTAATGAGGTCTCGATACAAAATTCTTTCAGAATTTCACTCGACCAGACAAAACTAAATTATGAGTTATCACGTAACAGAAAAAGGATATTACGGAGAGTTTGGAGGAGCTTACATTCCTGAAATGCTATACCCTAACGTAGAAGAATTACGTCAGAACTACTTAAGAGTAATGGCCGAGCCCTCATTTCAGGATGAGTTCAACCAGTTATTAAAAAATTACGTTGGACGTCCTTCACCCTTATATTTTGCCAAGCGTTTAAGTGAAAAATACAATACGAAAGTATATTTAAAACGAGAAGATCTAAATCATACAGGAGCTCATAAAGTCAATAATACGATTGGCCAGATTTTAATGGCGAAGCGTTTGGGTAAAACCAGAATTATTGCAGAGACTGGTGCTGGACAACATGGAGTCGCCACGGCTACCGTTTGCGCATTAATGGGAATTGAATGTATAGTCTACATGGGTGAGATTGATATCGCACGTCAGGCACCAAATGTTGCACGCATGAAGATGCTGGGAGCAGAAGTGCGTCCGGCCTTATCAGGAAGTAGAACTTTGAAAGATGCTACCAATGAAGCGATTCGTGATTGGATCAATAATCCCGTTGACACGCATTATATTATAGGTTCTGCAATTGGACCGCATCCATATCCCGATATGGTAACACGTTTTCAATCAGTAATTTCAGAAGAAATCAAATGGCAATTAAAAGAACAAGAGGGTAGAGAAAATCCTGATTATGTAGTTGCATGCATCGGTGGGGGGAGTAATGCTGCAGGTACCTACTACAACTTTTTAGATAACCAAAATGTAGGGATTATTGCCGTAGAAGCAGCAGGAAAAGGTATTCATTCTGGCGAAAGTGCAGCAACATCTGTCTTAGGAAAAGAAGGTATTATTCATGGTTGCAAAACACTCTTAATGCAAACCGACGATGGTCAGATTACGGAACCCTATTCTATTTCTGCTGGATTGGATTATCCAGGAGTTGGGCCTTTGCATTCACATTTGTATAAAACAGGGCGTGGTGAATTTTATTCAGCCACTGATGATGAAGCCATGCAAGCAGGCTTGGAATTAGCAAAACTCGAAGGTATTATCCCTGCAATAGAATCGAGTCATGCACTAGCTGTTTTTAAGCACAAGCAATTCAATCCTGGGGGTCTAGTGGTCATAAGTCTTTCGGGAAGAGGTGATAAAGATTTACAGAATTATATAGACTATTTTAAATTATAGAGGGGTGTCATTCTGAACGAAGCGAAGAATCTTTTTGGAGATTTCTCTGTCGTTCCACTCCTACGAAATGACAAAAAGAATGACTAATAGAATACAAAAAAAATTACAGGAAGATAAGAAACTATTATCCATCTACTTTACAGCAGGTTATCCTGGCTTAAACGACACTGTAGATATCATTCAAAATCTTGAAAAAGCGGGAGTAGATATGCTTGAAATTGGCTTGCCATTTAGTGATCCTTTGGCAGACGGCCCAACCATACAAGCCAGTTCAACCCAAGCCTTAAAAAATGGAATGACAACTGAATTATTATTCAATCAGTTAAAGAATATCCGTGAAAATATTCAAATTCCATTAATAATTATGGGGTATTTCAATCCTGTTTTGCAATACGGAGTAGAAGCATTTTGCAAAAAATGTCAAGAAATAGGGATAGACGGATTAATTCTACCCGATCTGCCAGTAGATGTGTATGATGAACAATACAAAGCTATTTTTGAAAAATACGGGTTAATCAACGTATTCTTAATTACACCACAAACAAGTGATGAGCGCATCCATTTTATCGACTCTGTTTCTAATGGATTTATTTATATGGTAAGTTCAGCAAGTACAACTGGAGCGAAAAGTGGGTTTGGAAATGAACAAACCGATTATTTCAAAAGAATATCGAAAATGAATCTTAAAAATCCACAAATTGTGGGATTTGGTATTTCAAATAATGAAACCTTTACTCAAGCTACGGAGTTTTCTAAAGGGGCCATTATTGGGTCTGCTTTTATAAAACACTTGACCGAAAATAGGGTAGCTAGTATAGACAAGTTTATTAGTTCAATTAGATAAACTCATCGAATGCCTTACCATATTTATGTTGTAGAACTCTCTAAACGTATTTTTACGGAAAACAAAAGATTCCGTGAGGCGAATCCGCAATTCAACGGTGTTTTAGAATGTCTTTACGTTGGCATGACCAGCAAAACACCTAAGGAACGTTTTCTCCAACACAAAACGGGGTATAGAAATCGTAAAGGGCACAAATTATCGTCTTCTATTGTTGAAAAATATGGCTCTTACCTAAGACCAAGTCTTTACAATCACATAGGGCCAATTGCGTCTAGAGCAGAAGCATTAAAAAAAGAAAAAGCCTTGGCTCTTGAACTTCATAGAAAACGGTATGCCGTTTGGTTTAATTAATTTTTCCAGACCGCTTACACTACTCTTAACACTCTCTTCACACTTAAAAACTTATGCCTTTGTCATTCAGCATCTTGATATTTAATATCTTAGTAAGCCTATTATATTTTTTTTCAATCTTATGAAAACACTTCTATCTATTGTTATATTCCTATTTTCAACATTTTTAATTTCCGCTCAGAGTAAAGTTGTTGAAAGCCTGTCTATGAAAAGCAAGCTTCTTAACTCAGAAGTCAAATACTCGGTGTATTTACCTGATGGTTACGAAAGTTCAGGCAACTCATACCCTGTAGTTTATCTTCTTAACGGATTCACAGGTAATGAAACTGACTGGATAAGAATTGGACTTGTACGAGATATTACCGATGAACTTATTAGAGGAAAAAAAATAATTCCAATGGTACTAATTATGCCTGATGGCGATGACAGACTATATATGAATAAAGATGATGGCACTTATCCTTATGAGGACATGTTCATTAAGGAGTTTATACCCTATATAGAAAAAGAGTATCGCATAAAAAGCCAAAAGAAATATAGGGCAATAAGTGGGCTTTCAATGGGAGGTTCTGGTAGTTTAAGGCTTGCCCTCAAATACCACAACACTTTTGGTGCATGCGCTGGGTTCAGTTCTGGTATATCTACTGAAGAAGAAATAGTTTCAGAAAATACAGGTAGTTTTGAAGATTATTTTGGTCGTATATCGCCATCAATAGTTGGAAAAAAGGGTAAAGAGAGACTTACAAAGACCATTAGAGATTATGATGTTTTACATTTGATAAAAACTAAGGATGCTGAGTTACTAAAAACGGTCGCCATTTATTTTGACTGTGGTGATGATGATTTTCTGACCTTAGGTAATTCACAATTGCACATTGACCTCACCAAAAAAGGCATTCCTCATGAATTTAGAATGCGAGATGGAGCGCACACTTGGAGTTTTTGGCGCGATTCTCTACCCGTTGGACTTCAGTTCATTAGTAATGCCATGCGTTAATCTTGTAAATAAAAAGTACTATTGAACATTTACATATGTGTGAAAAAAGTAAAATCTAAACCACTAAAGAGTAAATGAAACCTGAGGTTTTGAACAGTTCATTAAATCATTCTTAATTTTAATATATGTTTCAGTATAGAAAGTATATAGCTTTAATTGCTCTCATAACTTTTCTATTTGCTGTTTCCTGCAAAAAGAAAAAGTCAAGTAAATTCATCCCTACTTCTCAAGAGTGTATCAATTATGTTCTAAAGCAAGATGATTCATTGGGAACTATAAGAAATCATGCTTGTGAAAAAATAAGCTTAAGTCAAACTATTCAAGAATATACCTCTAATCTTAATAAATTGGATTTTTCCGGATGCTCTGATAATTTTTCTCATGCTTTTAATGAACATATTGCTGCCTGGAATGAAATGATAGAAGTAACCGATAATTATACGGACCTCAGAGGTGAAATGCATGATTTGTTTGATCGCATTGAGAAAAGTAAAGATTCTAGTGTATTTAAACCCAGACTAAAGAAGATTTGGGATACTTGGGCAGTAATAGAATCTACATCAAAATTAAATTATTAATGATTCTTTAAAGAGTTTACTATACTAAGTAGTTCATCTTTGACCAAATCAAAATGCTTGGATAAAATAAAATGATCAGCGCCATTAATAGTAACATCTTTTAAAATATCTTTTGACACTTTTTCTTTAATAAATTCCATGTTTTCATAGGGTACAATCTTGTCTTTGTTACCATGGTAATAGGTTATGGGTGTGTTAATTTGTTGCCAATCGTCTAACATTTTGGTAAGTTCTTCAACATGTACCATTTTTTCTTTGTCTGCAACTTTTAATGCTGTTGGCACCATCCATTTGGTCAATTTCCATCGTGCCATTTTTGCAATGCCAAAAAATTTTTCATCCTCTGGTGAGATGGCCCCTGCAACTAATACACTATGCTTTACTTCAGGATATTTTAACGTCATCTTTACCGCTATTGGCACCCCATAAGACCACCCTACAAGTAGTATTTTTTTCAAACTATACTTTTCTGCAATAGCATAGATCCCTTCCGCTTGTTTTTCAATAGAAGTTTCTGCATTACCAAATTCAGAATAACCATATCCCAGTCGGTCTACTGATACAAGGTTTGCTTGTTTTATTAAATCTGTATCTTTTAGATACCTTAAATAATTCCCGGCCGAACCTGGAGCGCCGTGAATAAAAATGATAGTGGGTAATGCACTGTTAATCTTTCCACTAGAAATGTATCTGATCTTTTTACCATTATAATCTGCGTAATCAATAACAGGAGTAATAGATGTTTCTTTAAATTTTCGAAACATTTTTTTATCACTTTCCCTAAAGGAAACACAGGCAGTACCAAGAATCATAATTGCTAAATAATAGGATAAGAATCGATAATACTGAAGTAACCGAAGTGACACAATTCTTAAGACAATTTGTTAACTCAAAAGTACTTAAATTAGCCGAAGTATTTTGACGCCTCACAAAAATATCTAAATGTCTATTACTGTTGAAAATGTTTCTAAATTCTATGGAGCTCAAAAAGCCTTAGATACTGTTAACTTTACTATTGGTTCAGGAGAAATCGTTGGTTTTTTAGGCCCTAACGGTGCCGGAAAATCAACTATGATGAAAATCATCACTACTTATATTCAACAAAGTGAAGGAGTAGTAACAGTTAACGGACATAATGTTGCCACTGAGCAACAATTAGTGAAAAGTTCCGTTGGTTACCTTCCGGAACATAATCCACTTTATTTAGATATGTACATAAAAGAGTATATATCTTTTAATGCTCAGATTCATAAAGTGCCTAAAGTAAGAGTTGAAGAGGTCATTGAACAGGTAGGGTTGACTCCTGAAGCCCATAAAAAAATAGGACAACTCTCAAAGGGGTACCGACAACGTATAGGATTAGCAGTTGCACTTTTACATGACCCTGAAGTATTGATTTTAGATGAACCCACCACAGGATTAGACCCGAATCAATTAGTTGAAATCAGAAACCTCATCAAAGAAATCGGGAAAACAAAAACTGTGTTGTTTTCTACACATATTATGCAAGAAGTAGAAGCTGTTTGTGATAGAGTGATTATTATTAACAAAGGAAAAATTGTTACCGACAAAAAGCTTAATGAATTAAAAGGTGGTAAAGATCAAGTGCTGGAAATAGAGTTCGATCTGCGTGTTGAAAAAGAACTACTAGAACAATTGCCAAAAGTTACCAAGGTCATCAACTTACATGCTAATACTTGGCAGCTAAGTTTTAATACCAGTAAAGATATGAGACCTGCCATTTTTGATTTTGCTCATGACAATGGCCTAAAGCTCTTACAATCGCAACAAAAAAATGAAGATCTTGAAAGCTTATTTAGAAGTTTGACCCAATAATTCTTCTAATTTTCTATAAAATTAAATTTTATCTCTAGGTCAGCAAATTTCTCAAACATTGCAGTTACTCCACAATATTTATCTAGGGAAAGGTCAACTATTTTTTGAAGTTTTTTTTGGTCTAAATTCTTACCATAAAAATTATAAGTTACCCAAACCTTATGATAATATTTAGGATGCTCTTCAGTTAATTCTCCTTCCACATCAATATTAAATCCATCAACTTCAACACGCATTTTTTTGATTAAAGAAGCCACATCTAATCCAGTACAGCCACCTAAGGCAGAAAGCATTAAAGCTTTTGGTCTATAGCCTTCTTTACTAGGTTCTTGCCCATCATTTATAAATAATTGGCCGCCAGGATTCTCTGATTCAAACTGCATTTCTCCTTGCCAGGTAGTTCGTACTTTATTTGTCATGGTTTAAAATTTCTATCAATTTAATTAAATCTTCTTTTGTATGATTAGGGGTAATCACTATTCTGTTCATTGGCTTTTTATATGTGGGATACTTAAAACTAGTAATTACAATATTTTCTTTTAGTAAAGTCGTAAAAACAATCTCGCTATTACTATAAATTACCGGATAATTTTGATCAAATATAAGAGATGGTTTCATTTCCAAATGGTCAGAAATAAATTCTAAGTGTCGCTTTAGTTTATTTCTACGTTTCTTAAATATATTTTGAGCATCTAAATAGGCTTGTAAATACACAGGATTTGCACCTGAAGATGATACAAAGTCATCTTCTTTTTTTATCTGATCAATAAATTCCTCGTCTGAAGCAATTACCCCACAAGCCAAACTCATCGCTTTTCCTAAAGATGCTATCATAATAATTCGATGCAGTCTTTCTTTCGGAATTGACGATAAAATTCCTTCGCCTTGCTCGCCTAAAACCCCTAAACTATGTGATTCATCAACTACTATGGTGATTTTTTTATCTATAGGAATTTCTTCAATGAAATCAAAAGGAGTTGGAGTCACTTCCAAACCACAAATAGCATCTAAGGTAATTACTACTTTTTCATTTCTAGGATCCAGTAGTTGTGGATGCAGACTTCCATCTTTGAATAATAACTGACTGTTTTTTGCTAGAATCGCTGGATGTGTCTTTGGATGGTGAAAAAAAGTAACATCTTCTTTTGATAAGCTTTGTAATACTAAATTTCCGGCTAAGGTTCCTGATGAGACCATTGCACTGGCTTCAGTAACCACTTGATTTGCGAAAAAAGATTCACACTTATCGTAAATTGAAAGTTGAATGTTGGCGTTTCTAGAACTACCATAAAAAGAACCCCATTTTTGTAGATTTCTTGATACAATTTCCAAAAAATCAGGATGAGTAGCCAATCCCAAATATGAAGTACCTCCAAAATATAGATACTCTTTACCTTCAATCTCAACAGTCCTGTCGGGAAAGCTATCAACGGTCATGCTCATGATTTAAAGAAGCTCCTGTTCCATTCAAATCACTGTAACGTATTACTCCATTTTCAATTGTCACTCCCATTGCAATATCTTCTTTGAGTAAAATAGCACCATCCATATCTACATAATCTAACAGAGGTAATAAATGTGCTATGGCCGAAATACCAATACTTGATTCTATCATGCAGCCTACCATGGTTCTCATTCCTAAACTCCTGGCTTTTTCAAGCATCCGTTTCGCCGGTGTCACTCCACCACATTTGGTCAGTTTCACATTAATACCCTGAAAAAAACCGTGGCATTTCTCAACATCAGATTCAATTAAACAACTCTCATCTGCAATGATGGGTAGTACCGATTTTTCGTAGGCTAACTTGTGACCTTCCCAATCATCAGCTTTTAAAGGTTGCTCAATAAATTCAACTCCCAGTGCTTTTAATTCAATAGAATTTTGAATAGTTTCCTCAGGTGTCCACCCACAGTTGGCATCAACCCTAAAAATAGCATTGGTGTGTTTTCTTAATTCTGAAACTATTTTAATATCTTCTTTTGTGCCGAGTTTTATCTTGTAAATCGGCCAAGGTTTCTCTTTAAGTTTCGCTACCATTTTTTCAATAGTATCAATTCCAATGGTATAACTTGTTAAAGGATTATTTTCTGTTGAAAATTTCCAATATTCAAATAATTTTTTTTCTATCCTTTTGGTATATAGGTCATTATAGGCAAGATCAAGTGCACATAAAGCAAATGTGTTATTCTTTAGTAAAGGTTGCATAACACTCCAAAATTCATTCGGCGGCAATTGATTGTGCTGTTTAATTTGATCTTCAACTTTTTTTAGATCATTAATCATGTTTGAAACCGTAATACCATAGTAAGGGTTTGAAGTTGCTTCTCCAAAACCTGAATGTCCACCATACTTTAATTCAACCACCAAAGCGGGTTGTGTATCAAAAGATTCGCGAGAAAT
Organism: Maritimimonas sp. 2405UD52-3; assembly: GCF_056591715.1. NCBI lineage: Bacteria > Pseudomonadati > Bacteroidota > Flavobacteriia > Flavobacteriales > Flavobacteriaceae > Maritimimonas > Maritimimonas sp. 2405UD52-3. The sequence goes on along the minus strand of NZ_JBWQOL010000001.1, from coordinate 372,418 downwards.
TGTAAATGTATGTTCCAGCTTAAGGTTAAACTCACGTAAGATAAGTTCCATAAAAATGACACTTTATATGAATAAAAGTACTAAAATTATATCTTTGGAAACTCATTTTAAACACAGAATATGCCCTTAGTTAATCCTTTAGACCCCAATCATGATGCTGAGACAAAACGCTTAGCTGATTTTTATAATGAAACACTAGGTTTTTGTCCAAATTCGGTACTCACAATGCAGCGAAGACCAGAAATCTCAAAGGCGTTCATTAATTTGAATAAAGCCGTAATGGCTAATCACGGTCGAGTAACTGCGGCATTAAAAAGAATGATTGCTTGGGTAAGTAGTAATGCTACAGGGTGTAGATATTGTCAAGCACACGCCATTCGTGCAGCCGAGCGCTATGGCGCAGAGCAAGAACAATTAGATAACATATGGGAATATAGAACACATCCGGCTTTTTCTGAAGCTGAACGTGTAGCCTTAGATTTTTCATTAGCCGCTTCAAGTGTGCCCAATATGGTTGATGAGGAAATCAAACAACGCTTGCATGAACATTGGAATGAAGGTGAAATTGTAGAAATGTTAGGCGTTATTGCTTTATTTGGTTACCTCAACCGTTGGAATGACTCTATGGGGACTTCCATTGAAGATGGTGCGGTTGAAAGTGGAGAGCACTACTTAGGAAAACATGGTTGGAATAAAGGGAAACATGTCTGATTGTTACTTTTTTTTATATTATTCTGTTACATTTTTGTTACATTTTTGTTATATTTTTTTTGTATACTTAAATTCTATTCACCTCTATTTATAGTAGATAACAAAAATTTTTGTTACTTTGTGATTTTAATTTTGTTACATTTTTTTTTGATAAATTGAATATTTTGTTAATAAATGGCACGGTTTCTTCATTTTAGTATTTCATTACCTCAACCTGATTTTGAATCTGAATTAACAGATTTAATTTTAGACTTAGAATCTTTACGAAGTAAACGTTTAAAGGGTACAACTCCGCCTCCAATTTTTTTTCAATTGAAAAGAATCTTTCATATGCTTGAAAGTCATGGATCCGCTCGCATTGAGGGTAATAATACAACTATCGCTGAATTTATAGAAACTAAAATCGAAGGTCCAAAAAGTGGGGTTGATGAAAAAATTCAAGAAATTGAAAATATAGAAGAAGCAATGTCATATGTAGAGGAATATGTTCCTGAAAGAGGAATATCTAAATCTCTTATAAAAGATATTCATTCTATGGTTGTTAAGAATTTATCGCTTCCTCCAAAAGGAGAAGGCGATTTTACACCAGGGATTTTTAGAGATAAGCCTGTAAGCATTACTGGTTCTAATCACTTACCTCCACAAACCAAATCTCAAATAGAAGAATACATGGACGAGTTATTTATTTTTATTAATAACTCTCATACTCCAAAATATGATTTACTTAAAATTGCCATAGCACATCATCGCTTTATGTGGATTCACCCTTTCTCAAATGGTAACGGAAGAACGGGAAGACTGTTGAGTTATGCTATGTTAATTAATCAAGGTTTTAACGTAAGCGTGGGAAAGATTTTAAATCCAACTGCGGTATTTTGTTTTGATAGAAATTTATATAATGAGTATTTATCTTACGCAGATGATGGCAGTAAAAAAGGAATAGAGAAATGGTGCATTTATGTTCTTCAAGGTCTTAAAAAGGAAATTGAAAAAATAGATGACCTTGCCAATTACTATTATCTTCAAAGTAAAATTCTATTACCAACACTTAAGCATGCCTCTGAAATGAAATATATAACGCCTGATGAGCTAAAAATATTGAAACTAGCAGTTGAAAAAAAGAGTATACAGAACCAAGATATACAAAAGATTTTTCCAAATAAGCTCTCACCAGCTATCTCTCGAATGATAAGAGATTTGAAGCAAAAAAAGATGCTAGAGTCTGAGAGACTTAATACTAGAAGATATCATATTTCATTTACCAATAATTTTCTTATTAGAGGGATAATCCAAATGCTTGAAAAAGAATCTTTTATTCCTCCTATAAATGTTTAAATTTTGCAATCATATCTTTAAGATGTGAGGTAACTTCTTCTTCAAACCAAGGATTTTTTGTGAGCCAAAACCGATTTCTTGGCGATGGGTGAGGTAGCACAAAATACTCAGGTAAATATTCTTTATAATTTGCCACTGTCTCAGTTAAAGTTCTCTTAGCTTTTTCTTTTAAGTAGTATTTCTGTGCATACATACCAATGAGCATTATGAACTCTAAAATAGGCATCGCATCAAATAAAGATTGATGCCATTGCGGTGCACATTCTGCTCTAGGTGGGAGATCTCCAGATTTTCCTTTACCGGGATAACAAAATCCCATTGGTATAATAGCAAACTTAGAAGTATCATAAAATTCTTCATCAGTCACATTCATCCATTTGCGTAGTTGTTTACCACTTGCATCATCCCAAGGAATTCCTGAAGCATGCACTTTAGTGCCGGGTGCTTGACCAATAATAACCACTCGTGCATCTTTGTGTGCCCTCACCACTGGTCTGGGACCTAAAGCCAGATGTTTTTCACAGATAGTGCAGTTTTTTATGTCTAATAGTAGTTTTTGCATCAATTACTTTTTTGTTACTTATGAATTGTCCCCTTGAGGGGACTTCAAGGGTATCTTTTTTACAACATCTCCTTGATAGCTCCGCTATCTTTCCCTCTTCAAAGAGAGAATTCTTATCTAAATTTCCAAAAAAATAAGTTTCTTCTCTTAGCTCAGAATGACAGTCACTTCTTACCAGCAACAACAATAACTATTTCACCCTTAGGAGATTTCTGCTCAAAATGAGCCAATACTTCTTTTGCGGTGCCTCTTATGGTTTCTTCATACAACTTGGTTAATTCACGTGATACCGAAATTGGACGGTCCTCACCAAAATAGTCCACAAACTGACCTAAGGTTTTGATCAACTTATGAGGACTTTCATAAAAGATCATAGTTCTGGTTTCCTCCGATAGTAACTTTAGTCGGGTTTGCCTACCTTTCTTAACAGGTAAAAAGCCTTCAAAAACAAACTTATCATTTGGTAAGCCACTATTCACCAAGGCCGGTACAAAAGCCGTAGCGCCTGGTAGACATTCTACTTCAATCTTATTTTCTACACAGGCTCGGGTCAATAAAAACCCTGGGTCCGAAATTGCAGGAGTTCCTGCGTCAGAAATTAAAGCAATTGTTTCACCCGACTTTAATCTTTCGACCAGTCTTTCGACCATCTTATGTTCATTATGCATATGATGGCTTTGCATAGGCGTTTCAATTTCAAAATGTTTTAATAGTTTTCCAGAAGTGCGCGTGTCTTCTGCCAAGATAAGATCAACTTCTTTTAATACCTTGACAGCTCGAAAGGTCATATCTTCTAAGTTGCCAATAGGCGTGGGCACTATATAGAGTTTGCTCATTAAAACAAATATAGAAACTATCTTTTACAACAGGTCTTTAATCATTAAATTTGCCCATCCTAAAAAGAAAATGATGTATAGAACACATACAAATGGTGAACTTCGTATAGCAAGCGTTGGTGAGAAAGTAACCTTGTCCGGTTGGGTGCAAAAAGTACGTGATAAAGGTTTTATGATCTGGATAGATCTTCGTGATCGTTATGGTATTACCCAATTGATACTTGATGAAGAACGCACAGATACATCACTATTTGAAAAAGCAAAAATTTTAGGACGTGAATTTGTAATTCAAGTAACCGGGGAAGTTATTGAACGGCAGTCAAAGAATCCGAATATCCCTACAGGTGAAATAGAAGTTTTAGTTACCGAATTAAACATATTAAACAAATCTATAACACCTCCTTTTACTATAGAAGATGAGACTGATGGTGGTGAAGAGTTGCGTATGCAATATCGCTATTTAGACATTCGTCGTAACCCTGTTAAAGAGAGCTTGATCTTTCGCCATAAAGTGACACAAGAGGTTCGTAACTACTTATCAAATCAAAACTTTATAGAGGTAGAAACCCCCTACTTGATCAAATCTACTCCTGAAGGTGCTCGTGATTTTGTAGTGCCAAGCCGCATGAATGAGGGGCAGTTTTATGCGCTACCTCAATCACCACAAACTTTCAAGCAGTTGCTAATGGTAGGTGGCATGGACAAGTATTTTCAAATTGTGAAATGTTTTAGAGATGAAGATCTACGTGCTGACAGACAACCAGAGTTTACGCAAATTGACTGCGAAATGGCTTTTGTTGAACAGGAAGATATTTTAAATGCTTTTGAAGGATTGACACGTCATTTATTAAAGGAAATTAATGGTGTTGAAATTGGTGATTTCCCCAGAATGAGTTATGATGAAGCCATACGTAAGTATGGAAATGATAAACCTGATATTCGCTTTGAGATGAAGTTCGGTGAACTGAATGAAGTAACTCAGCACAAAGATTTTAATGTATTTAATAACGCTGAATTGGTAGTGGCAATTGCCGTCCCGGGGGGAAACTCATTTACTAGAAAAGAAATTGACAAGTTAATTGACTGGGTAAAGCGCCCTCAAATTGGTGCTTTAGGTATGGTTTATTGTCGCTGTAATGAAGATGGTTCGTATAAATCATCTGTAGATAAATTCTACAATCAAGAAGATCTGGCAAATTGGGCATTAGCAACAGGTGCTAAAGAAGGAGATTTGATCTGCGTACTTTCTGGTGATACTTCAAAAGTACGTGCTCAGTTATCAGCCTTGCGAATGGAGTTAGCAGAACGTTTGGGCCTACGAAAAACTGACGAGTTTGCACCGCTTTGGGTTCTTGATTTCCCATTGTTAGAGTGGGATGAAGATACAAGGCGCTATCATGCCATGCACCATCCGTTTACCTCTCCTAAATCAGAAGATATTGCCTTATTAGATACTGATCCGGGAAAAGTGCGAGCCAATGCTTATGACCTGGTATTGAATGGAAATGAAATTGGAGGAGGTTCTATAAGAATTCACGATAAAAAAACCCAAGCATTAATGTTTGATCATTTAGGGTTCACCCCTGAGGAAGCCAAAGCACAGTTTGGTTTTTTAATGAATGCCTTTGAATATGGTGCACCCCCTCATGGTGGCATTGCTTTTGGTTTAGATAGATTGGTAGCCATTTTAGGAGGGCAAGAAACCATTCGAGATTTTATCGCCTTCCCAAAAAACAATTCAGGGCGCGATGTAATGATTGATGCACCAGCTCCTATTGATCATGAACAATTAAAAGAATTAAATCTAAAATTAGATCTATAAAATTCAAATCCTGCTTTTGCAGGATTTTTTATATCAACTATGTCAAAACTCAAAGCCATTTTAAACAGATTTTTAGTCTGGAGGTATAAGCACATTCCCGAAAGGCAGTTTATCTATGTTTTGAGTATTTTGGTTGGTTTCCTAGCTGGAATTGGTACCGTATTACTTAAAAACTTCACGTATTACATTCAATCCATTCTAGATTTACAGCTGTTTAAATCCGTTAGGGCTTCACTTTATTTTATCTTACCGATTATTGGTTTAGTACTTGTTTATTATATCAAAAAGAAGTTACTTAAAAAGGAGATTGGCCATGGCATTTCTACCACACTATATGCTATTTCAAAACGAAGTGGTATCATTCACAGTTCAAATATTTTAACTAGTCTGATCACCGCACCAATTACTGCAGGTTTTGGTGGGTCTGTAGGGTTACAAGGTCCAGCTGTAAGTACAGGAGCTGCTTTTGGCTCTAATGTGGCACAACTCTTTAGAATGAATTCAAAAACAAGAATGCTATTGATTGGTTGTGCTACTGCTGGTGCTATGGCTTCCATGTTTAAAGCGCCCATTGCAGCATTGGTTTTTGCTTTAGAAGTCTTTAGTCTTGATATTGCTTTTACCTCCTTAGTACCATTGTTATTAGCATCAGTATCAGCGGTGGTAACTTCATATTTCTTTACCGGAACAGATGTATTACTGCGCTTTGAATTAGTCGATAAATTTCAAATTAAGGATATACTTTTCTACGTGATTCTGGGAGTGGGTACCGGTTTTGCTTCCGTATATTTTTCAAAAATGTACTTTGCCATTATCAACTTTTTCAAGCGTTTTAAATCGGCGAAGGCAAGATTGGTGGTTGGCGCTTTTGCCATTGGTACCATGCTTTATTTTATTCCGCCACTTTTTGGAGAAGGTTACGGACTGATCAACAACTTAATTGAAGGAAACCAACAAGCTGCTATTGGAGAAACTCCTTTTAACCTCGATCTAAACAATGCCTGGATAGTTATTACTTTATTAATAGGAATTACCATCTTTAAAGCCGTAGCCATGACTACTACTTTTGCTGCCGGCGGTGTGGGTGGTATCTTTATCCCTACACTGGTTATGGGCAGTGCCCTTGGAAATGCATTGGCAATGGCGATTAATAATGTTGGACTTGGCTTTGAAGTTTCGGAATCCAATTTCACGTTGATTGGTATGACTGGATTAATGGCTGGTGTATTGCATGCTCCATTAACTGCTATCTTTTTGATTGCAGAAATCACTGGAGGTTATGACCTTTTTGTCCCTTTAATGTTAGTGGCAGCTACTTCTTTTGCTATTACAAAATACTTTGTGTCACATTCTATTTATGCCAAAGAGCTTGCGGATCGCGGAGAGTTAATTACACATGACAAGGACAAGAATACTCTATTGATGATGGATCTTGACAAGGTAATTGAAGATAATTTTGTGAGTATTCTTCCTAGAATGAAATTAGGTCAGGTATTAAACAATGCTGTGGCAAAATCAAATAGAAATATCTTTCCGGTAGTGAATGAAAAAAATCAATTTCTTGGTATTCTATTGTTAGATGATATTAGAAAGATCATGTTTGACCAAAAATTCTATAATGTGATCTCTGTAAATGATTTAATGGAAAACGCTCCGGCAATTATTTTTTATAATGAAGATAGTATGCAAGCTATAATGGACAAATTTGAGCAGAGTAAAGCCTGGAACCTACCCGTGGTAAAAGATGGAAAATATTATGGTTTCATATCAAAATCGAAAATGTTGACTGTTTATAGAAATAAATTGATTGAAGTTAACTCTTAGCTCTTTTCAGCAACTATGAATAAATAATCTCCTAAGTCATTTTCATAAGATGTTATTAGCTCATTAATTTTTCCCGTTTTAACATCTTTTTTCATTTCCACCAAACCAAGCTCTACTTCTTCTTTATTCGCCAGTGAAGAAAAAGATGAAATACCCCTGCGTACATTAAAATCAAAGTACAACTCAGGATTATGTTTTCCGGCATATAAAAACAGATCTTGCAAATCTGGTTGGATAAAATATTTTTCTTCTTTGCACATTGAAAACCCATTATTAGTTAGAGCTAATTTCAGGTCATTAAATGCGGGCATTTGCTCTATGGAATTGAGCATCATTTTAGGAAAGTAATGATTCAGCCAATATCCCTTCATCTGTTTTGGTGTAGAGGTAAAAATAACAATACTGCTTTGCGGTTTTAAAACTCTATACAATTCTCTAAAAGCATTCTCAAGGTTTTTCCAGTGATGAATTGTTAAACTTGCCATAATCCCATCAACCGATTCATTGCTTAATCCTGTTTCCTCAGCAGTGCCAAGTTTCCATTCAATTATGTCATTCTTCAATTGCGCTTTCTCAAGCATTTCTTGAGAGGGATCAATCCCAACAAAGCTGTACCCTTTTGATGAAAGTACATCTGTATAATTTCCCGTTCCACAACCTATATCAAGATATAAATGCCCTTCAACGGGATTTAAATGATGTAAAAGCCTATTGGTTAAATAAGGATCCGCTTTTCTTGTTTCATTATAACCAACTCCTATTTTGTCATATTTAACTTCCATACTCTTATTTTATTTATTCAAAAAAATGACTGCTTTATCTGGGTGATCCGTAAAAACGCCGTCTAGATTTAATTCATTGAAACCATAATTCAGTAAAGCATTAAAATCATCAAATTCATCGAGATCATCTGCTCTGAAAGTATAGCCATGTACTTTTAAACCTTTTGATTGAGCATCAAATATAAATTTTGGTGATACTTCCTTGTACCAAGGACCAATTCCGTCAGCATACGTACTAAACTCTTCAAATAGTTGCTCTTCTTTTTTTGACTCTATGAGCTGAACTAAAAATAAATTGGAATTAAATTCTTTGCGTATTCGCTTCAATTCTCTAGAATCAAAACATTGCAAAATGCACTTATCTACTTTTGTTGTATAACCATAATGCGCTAGAATCTTGAGTATTATCTTTGAAATATCCTTGCCTTCCTTTTGATGAAAAGCAGGTTCTTTGATCTCCGGATAAATACCAATAGAGTTCCCAGCACTTTGATTTAATCCTTGAATTAATTCTATTTCCTCTTGTAACGAATGTAGTTGAAAACTACTTTTTCCTTTTGGAAAACGTTTAGGGTATACTTGTCTTCCCGATTCAGGATCAAAACGCTCTGTCATCTTAAGTTGTTTCAGTTCTTGAAAAGTGAAATCAATTACATAATAACGTCCATCTTCTCGTTTTCTATCCGTAAATTTTTCTGAAACATCCGTCACATCCTCTAAATAAATATCATGGATTACCATAGGTATATCATCTTTACTTAGCACAACATCTTGTTCAATATAATCAGGATTCATGGCATAGGCCATAGCCTTGGAAGCCAAAGTATGCTCAGGTAAATAACCTGAGGCTCCGCGATGCGCGATAACAACTTTTTTAGATTTCATGTTCTTTTGAGATAACTGATCACAACCCTGAAATAAAAATACAACTAAAAGTAGGTATAACTTCATTTTAAGATTTTAATGTTATAAATTTAGTAGTTTCGTTTTTGTATTTATGAATCAATAAAATGAAGTTACTGTTAAAAATACTTTTCTTTTTATTTTTAGGAGTCTTAGTATTTGGATTTTACCTAAAATATAGTGTACATCATGAAAAAGCAGATGTTGTAATTGGTATTGATATTCTTTTTCTGTCATTTATTTTGATGCCACTATTTATTTATCACAGATATCAGCAAGGTAAGTATAAGAAGTATGTGCTAGATCCTAATAAGAAAAATCCGTTTAAGATAGATGAGGATAAAATGGTTTAATGTCATTCTGAATGAAGCATAGCGAAATGAAGAATCTCATGAAATGAAAACGAAAGGAACTCATAATTACTATGTCTATATCCTTACTAATAAAAATAAAACCGTTTTATATACAGGAGTTACGAATGATTTAGCAAATCGAATTCGATTCCACAAAGAAAGTGCCAGTCTAAATATAAAGGCTTCTATCTAATTTATTACAAACATTTTTCTGAAATTGAACTTGCTATAAAAAGAGAAAAACAAATAAAAGATTGGCTACGAATAAAAAAGGAAAAGTTAATATCAGAATTTAATCCTGATTGGAAATTTCTAAACAATCGACTATAAGATTCTTCACCCGAAATCTCGGGTTCAGAATGACAAGTCAATTTAGATTTCGTTTTTGAATAAAAAAACGAGTCAGCAACTCACTACATTCTTTTTCTAAAATTCCACCAACTACTTTCGTTTTAGGATGTAATTGTGTTTTGTAATGCTGAAACCCCCGTTGCGGATCATGCGCTCCAAAAACAACTTTTCCTATTTGCGTCCAGTAACTGGCACCCGCGCACATTTGGCAAGGCTCTAAGGTTACATATAAAGTACAGTCTTTTAGGTATTTTCCTCCCAGGTAATCCGCTGCTGCTGTAAACGCCTGCATTTCAGCATGTGCAGTAACATCATTCAATTGTTCTGTAAGATTATGTGCTCTGGCAATAATCTTGTCTTTTATCACTATAACCGCTCCTATAGGTACTTCATTTTTTTCAAAAGCATATTCTGCCTCTTGCAAAGCGCGTTTCATAAAGTAATTATCATCAAAAGGATTTACCATTCACTAAATTACGAAAAGCAAAGCTATCAAAATTTGTTTTTATACGAACGTGATAAAGGTATTTGTGTTTTATTTAGTAACGTAAGTGAAGTACTATTAACCTGCTTGATAAAATTAGAATTCACAATGTACGAGCGATGACATTGTATAAAGTTAGGAGGTAATTCTTGTTTGATTTGACTCAATCTACCTCTTACAAAATGGTTTTTACCATCACTTAAAAAAACATTGAGATAATGATCATCCGATTTAATATACAGCAGGTCAGAAATATAAACTTTGGTTTTATCCTTTAGAATGATATGGTTTTTAATCACAATATTTTTGAGTTCATCTAGTTTTTGAAGGGTTTGAGATTGTTCTCTTTCTAATTTATCACTCTTCTTTTTATATCTTTCATAAAGAAAATATGTTAAAAACAATATTAAACTCAGAATACCTAGAATGGGAATTACGAAATTTATAATATTTTCTTTTTCTTGATTATCTTTTGATAATTCTTCCAGTTCCTTCTCTTTTACTTTTAAATTGTATTTTTTTTCAATTCCCATTATCTGTCTCGCATGTGCTTTCTGATCTAACAAATCTTTGACACGTATCATTTCTTTAAAATAAAAATGTGCACTATCATATCGATTTAAGTCTTCATAACATTTATACAACCACTCATGAGTATACATTATTAACACTTTTTCTTTATTTCTATTTAAATCTTTAATAAAAAAAGGAATTGCCTTTTTCGGCTCTCCACTTTTATAGTAATTAATCGCAGTATTATAGTCAACAGCTTCTGTTTTAAATTTAGCATGCCAAAATGGTAATGATACATATATAGTTTTTGCTTTTAAATTATTAAAATTCGCATTTTTATAGTCATTTAACCAATCAGCCTGATACACCCCAAGGATCTGAAAATAGATTGCTCTGTGAAATCGGTTATTCTTTGAATGTGAAAATAATTTCTTAAATAAAAAATTCAGCGTATCCTTCTTAAAGAACTTTACTTGAGCACTATCCAGCGAATTACATTTCAATTTATTATCCTTTAATATGAAATGGTGTTTTATTGTTTGATAAGTATACCAAAAATTATCAGCCTCGTCTATTTTATATTTATCAAATTCTTCTAGGTATTTTTCAGAAACGATAGTATCTTTTACTCTGAAATTAATATGAGAAATTAAACGTCTTAAACTTTCATTAATTAGAGTAGAATCCTTTGCTATAGAAGCTTTTTTATAACTGTCAAAATAAAATTGAAAGATTTTCTTATTGTTCTTAAATTTTTTATTAATTGATAAGGCATCTGCAAATAAATAATAATATACTATCGAATCTTTTGCATTATTAATATTATCAAAATTGAGAAGCGTATCCAATTTATTTTGAACTCCATTTGAATAATAAGTTATTTGATACTTAAAAAGGTTTCTTATTTCTTTATTTTCTACTTTTTTAGTATATAAACTTGCTTTTTCGTATTCATTCATCTTCAGCGCATGATTCACCAAGTCAACATAGTTTTGACTATTTATCGATATTATAAAAAAATATAAGCTTATGAATAAATAATTTCTCAAATTTTCTATTGAATTCTATGGGTTGCTAGATACAATCACAACACCATCACACTCATAGCCACCACTATCTATTTTCTCTGATAAGTTATAATCATTGTTGTAAACTTGAGCACATGATTCCAAAATTTGAGATTCGGTCTTATCAACCACTTCAAAGATCATTTCTGCGCCGTTATTTACTAATATTGATTTTTCGTTAAGATTGCGACCATAAACATAATCGGTATTATCACCCGTTTCGCCCTCTTTAATTTCAAGTCTAAAAATCACTTTATCTTCATTCGATTCTTTATTTAAAGAGACTCTAGATATTTTAATTGGACTACCTGAACGGCTTATTAATTTTGTTTCCAAAGAATTAATCTGGTATTTTCCAGAAGCTAGCTTATCAGCATTGAATCTACCTAAAGCTGTAAAAGATAAAATTGAATCACAAAACTGATAACGCAATGTTTGAAAATTACAACTGTCATCTATTTTATAGTAAAGAACAGCTTTTACCAAACTTAAATAGTTTGGAACTTCGGCTGGAATACATGGTTCAGGAGTGTCCGTATCATCTTTACAGTAGTTCTTCATATCGTGATTAATTTTAAATAGCATCGTTAGAATTACTATAAACATACCAACAATTATTACTACTAGTATTAAATTTTTATTTTTCATAACAATTTTATTTATTTACTGAATTACGAATTAGTTTGAATTGTAAAATATAAGCCCTTAGCATTGCGGCGACTTCGATGTTCAAGTTTTCTACTTGAGCTTCAAGCGTCGCAATGTCAAATGAGATTGACTTAATAGCATCTAAGCAGGCATTAGTACTTGCTTTTGCTTTATTTGTCGTTTCTAAGTTATTCAATTTTGGGCAATCATTATAGGAAGCATTAATTTCTTCAAGTTTTGATATTATACTCCCAATATAAACAGCTGCCTTACCACTTGATGGAATATTATTAGAACCTATACTTTCCCTTAGAGCCATTAATGAAGATTTATTTCCATAAACCTGTTCAAACGCATTTTGAAATTTTCTTACAATTTCGTTTTTAACTTTTACAGCATTTCGGTCTCTTAAGGTACTTATAAATTGAATATCCTTGAAGATTGAAAGTCTTCCGACATCATTTCCAACACGTTCAATCCTGAGTTGCACTTGATTTATCGCCTCGAGATATTCAATATCTCTTGCAAATTGAGCAACCAATTCATTTTTGGATTTTTTAATCGTTTCTTCTAATTTCTTTTTATAATCTTCTTCCATTTTTTTGGCAGCTTCATCTTTATCTTTTCTTTTTGAACTACTAATGTCTTTCACACCTTCGACTACATTTGGGAGCAAGGTTCCAGCAATTTTATCTATAATTTCTAGGGGGTTAATTTGTGCGCTTGCAGTATTGGATACCATCAATACCAGCAGCAAGAACTTTACAGTTTTAGTTTTCATAATAAATATTATTTTAAGGTTAATGTTTCTATTTGAGGCAAATTTGATAAGTGAGAGATTATTAGATTTTCTAGTTTTCTTACTTCTTTTGAGATATCAATAATTTTTAAAGAATTTCTTGGTATAGCTCCATTTCGAGCAGAAATATATTTTTTTATAACATCTACATCAATAGGTACTGTCTCTTCAATACTAGTTTTATCAATATCGCTATAGGTTTCTTTAATTAAACCTATACTCTCGTTGATACTTTTTATTGGGTAAATAGTAGTAATCGCCTGTAGTTTTTGAAGGCTATCTGAAGCTATTCTCCAATTGTTCTGATAAACAACAACAATTTGATAAGGCCCTTCATCACAATCGATATTGTCAAAATTTGAATAAAATCCTTGTTCACTAAATGTTTTTAAAACATTTAATTGATTGTCAATTTTTTTGGTTTTGGAAAGTAATTTTAACATAAGAGCCACATGATCTATATTTTTTTCAGAGTTAAAAAAGAGAGAATCCTTTTTTGTTCTTTCATTGATTTTTAGAAGAATGTCATCATTTCTTTGCTTATGAAATTCAACCATTTTATCATAACTAAAAAGTATTCCCTCACTTTTTAATTGTTCCGTAATTTTTTTAGATCTTTCCACCGAGTTCTGAGCATAATTCATTAGTGGAACTAAGCAGAAAAGTAAGATTTTAATAACTTTTATTTTCATTGTATATAATTTATCATTTGATCTCTAAAATACCTATAATCAACATGTTGTAAAAAAAAATGTCGCGAATAGCAGTAAAAATGACGTGAATTACATATAAGAGATATGGAGCTGCTTTAAATCATTCTAAAAAGAAGTATTTTTACCTTCTGTTTATGCCCAAAAAATTATTAGACCATATAAGCTACCCTAAAGATTTACGGAAACTTTCAGTTGAAAAGTTACCTCAGTTGGCAGAGGAATTACGTGAATTTATCATCAATATTGTGGCTGCCAAGGAAGGTCATTTGGGTGCAAGTTTAGGTGTGGTAGAATTGACCATTGCTTTGCATTATGTATTTGACACGCCTAAAGACCTATTAGTTTGGGATGTTGGCCACCAGGCATATGGGCATAAAATTTTGACTGGTCGTAAAGAAATTTTTGAAACAAACAGACAGTTGGGCGGCATTTCTGGTTTCCCAAAAAGAAGTGAAAGTGACTATGATGCTTTTGGTGTTGGACATTCATCAACTTCTATTTCGGCTACGTTGGGAATGGCTATAGCCTCAGCTCTAAAAGGGAAAAAAGAAAAACATCATATTGCTATTATTGGTGATGCGTCCATAGCAAGTGGTATGGCCTTTGAAGGACTCAATCATGCTGGCGTAACCGATGCCAATATACTGATAATTTTAAATGACAATGCCATGGGTATAGACCCTAGTGTAGGCGCTCTTAAGGAATATCTGACCAATATTAAAAAAGATAAGCGCGTACGAAAGCACAATATTATTGAAGCCTTGAATTTTGATTATTCAGGGCCTATAGATGGGCATGATTTAAATGCTTTAGTAACAGAATTAATCAGGCTCAAAAAAATAAAAGGTCCAAAGTTTTTACATATCATTACTACCAAAGGAAAAGGGCTTCAGAAAGCAGAAAAAGATCAGGTAAAATACCACGCCCCAGGGAAGTTTGATGCAAAAACGGGTGAGTTAGTACCAAAAGTATCTTCTGATTTGCCACCAAAATACCAGGATGTTTTTGGCTTAACCTTGGTACAGCTTGCAAAACAAAATGAAAAAATTGTGGGTATCACACCCGCTATGCCAACAGGCAGCTCATTAAAATTTATGTTAGAAGAAATTCCTGAGAGAGCTTTTGATGTAGGTATTGCTGAGCAGCATGCGGTGACATTTGCTGCCGGGTTAGCTACCCAAGGCATGATTGCATTTTGTAATATCTATTCTACATTTTTACAACGCGCCTATGATCAGGTAATCCATGATGTAGCACTACAAAATTTACCTGTTATCTTCTGTCTGGATAGGGCAGGTATCGTTGGGCAAGATGGTGCTACGCACCATGGCGTTTTTGATTTGGCCTATTTACGGTGTATTCCTAATTTAATTGTTTGTGCTCCTATGAATGAAGTGGAGCTTAGAAATATGATGTATACCGCTCAACTAGGTTTAGATCAGCCTATTGCCATTCGTTATCCTCGTGGGCGAGGTGTTACCAAAAATTGGCAACAACCATTTGAAATAGTAGAGATAGGAAAAGGAGAATGTATCAAAGAAGGTAATACGTTAGCAATATTAACTATTGGCCATATTGGAAACAGAATTCAAGAAATTTGCAAAAATATCTCTGAGAAGGAAAAGATCGCACATTATAATATGCGTTTTGTAAAACCTTTAGATAAAGAACTACTTCATACAATTTTTAATACATTTGATCGTATTTTAACTATTGAAAATGGCACCATAATAGGTGGATTTGGAAGTGCCATTCTGGAATTTTCGCAAGAGTACAATTACCATATAAGCATTAAAAGATTAGGAGTACCTGACCAGTTTATTGAACATGGATCTACAGAAGAATTGTTTGATCTGATAGGTTTAAGCACTGATGAAATTGTTAAAGTTATACATTCGCAGCTTTAAAATTGTTTGTATGAAGGAGTTTTTGATCTTTATACTTTTGAGTTTTTCATATGTTGTAGGCTATTCGCAAGAGAAAATAACCCCCCCTATTAAGGGTATTGATTCATTGCAGACAAGCATACAAATTGAACCTATTCAATTTCCAAAAGTATATCCTAAAGCATCATTTAGCGCCGTTGACTCTCTTTTATTTAAACTAGACTCTCTAGCGCGTCCTTTTTATATCTCGCAATTTGATTCTTCGTCAAATTCTCTACGGTATAATCCTAAGTACAGACCATTTGTAAGTGACATCAGCAAAGACACTTCTTATATTCCGGTACCAAAAAAAGCGAAATATATAAGCGCTAAAAGTAACTTAGCTATAGACACGCTCGAAATTTTAAATGCTGTTCAACTTTCAGCTATTGATACCTTAAAAAAAGCCGCTGATCCGGTATGGTGGTCTTATAAAAACAACTTTGCTTTTGATATCAGTGAAGCAGCTTTTGTGAATTGGAATGCCGGTGGTAATAACTCTATTTCTGGGCTTGTTAAGGTTTCCTTTTACAGGGATTATAAAAAAGTCTACATGCTCTGGAAAAACGAGATTTTAGCACGATACGGTTTAAACAGCCAGGAAGATCAAGAGTTGCGAAAAACAGATGATAAATTGCAGATAAACTCTACGTTTGGTTACAGAACAGATTCCGTCTCAAATTGGTATTATTCTATTAAGTTCAATTTTAATACGCAGTTTACCGATGGATATAGTTATCCTGATACAGATACACCTATTTCAAGATTGTTTGCTCCTGCCTATCTTTTCTTGGGAGCTGGCGCTCAGTATGATCTGAAAAAGAAACAGTTTTATATCTATTTATCGCCTATTACACTAAAATCAACTTTGGTATTTGATGAACGTCTTTCTGATGAAGGCGCTTTTGGTGTAGATCCTGGGAAAAAATCAAGAAATGAATTTGGATTCTTAATACGAAGTTCTTGGGATACTGAACTCATTAAAAATGTTATTATGAAAAATGACATTAGCCTGTATTCTGATTACTTACAAAATTTTGGAAATACAGACGTTCAATGGGATATTGCTTTCAATTTTATTATCAATAAATGGATGCGCGCAAATTTGAGTGCTCACCTAATTTACGACGACGATATTAAATTTAAAGAAGACACTAACGGAGATGGCACTTTAGAAATTCTGGGGCCCAGGCTACAATTAAAGCAGCTTTTAGGTATAGGTGTGGCATTTAACTTTTAATAAGCACTATGAGAATGAATTGAAGAATTTACTTCTCGATACAATCCGCACATTTCGGATCACTCGAAGTGACGTACTTATAAAAATATTCATGTTATTTTATTGCACAAAGAATTTTTTATCATATCCGTACTTCTCGCCTTCTACTCTTAAAATATAAAGCCCTTTTGAAAGTTTAGAAACATCTAATTCCTGTTTTCCAAAGACATCTTTGGTTTTAGAATAGACTCTTCTTCCGTTTAAATCGTAGACTGCTATTTGAGCTTTGCCAAAATCAATGGTAGAGTTTAATGTTACAACTCCGTTAGAAGGATTAGGGTACAATTGTATTCTATTATCATTAGAGGCAATTTCTTCAACACTTAATGCTACATCAGTAAATATACCTGTGAACATTCCTCTACCATAGGTGCTTGCTAGCAAAGTATTATCAGCTGTTCTTAAATCAAAACTGGTGACTTTTACGTTTTGCATACCGTTTTGTGATTGCTCCCAATTAGGACTGGAGTTTTTAAAATTTCCGGTTCTCCATATACCTAAATCCGTACCTATAATGACTTCATCATTTAACAAAGGATTCATCATCACCGCCTTTACGGGAATATCAGGGAAATCTCCCTCCTTATTTTGCCAGGTAGTTCCTCCATCTTCGGTGTACCAAATATTTGTAACTCCATAATTATGAAACGTCACTATAATTTCATTTTCATTAGCTCCAAAATTGATTGCTGAAATGCTTCCTAAAAATTCCGGCCCTGAAACATCTGACCAAATCGGATTTGTGTCTGCATTTTCAACCTTTAACAACGTACCTGAGTCGGTTCCTACAAAAAGTGTTGTGCTACTTAAAGTAAAAGGCGAAACCTTCAATACAGTTGGAGGTCTTGTAAGTAAATTATTTGATAGATCTGTTCTTGAAGGGCTTGCTGTTATATCTTCAAAGCGCGCAATTTGAATAGCAGTATTAGAAGATCCGTTTGTATATAAAATATCCAAATTATCATCCAATTCAGCTGGATTTATAAATGCGCCTTCATCACTATTAGATACAATAGTAGATGCGGTACTCGAAGGAGTTATTGGCATATTAAACCTTCTATAACTATTAAATGGTAATGAAACGATTAAATATTGACCATCTTTATCTATAAAGCAATAGCCCCCATCTCCTCCAAAAATTTCATCCCAACCATTAATATTCGGAGAAGCTCCATCAATAAAATTTGTGCCATTATCTTGAGAACCACCTAATAATTGGTCATTTGATACATTTTGACCTATGGCACCCCAATAGAATTGTGTCGTATTGTGATCATTAAAGCTGCTAAATATAGCTGACGATGCTGAAATTCCATCTGCTTCTAATGAATTAGCATAGTAGACTCCTCCGTCTGTTGCAATGATGGCTCTATCAGAATCAGAAGGGTCAAAAGCCATTTCATGAATATCTGCATGCACAAACGGAACATCCAAAGTATTTAGATTTGGGTTGTTAGACCATTTTGATATCTGTGTCCAAGCTTCAGAAGGTGTTCCAACACCTCCAGTTGAACTTCTAAAAATATCGATTCCGCCAACGTATACTATATCATCATTATTAGGATCAGCCTCCAGCATAAGATCATAAAAGGCTTGCCCTCTGGTAAAATCATCAGGGTCAATGCCATTGTCTGCGTCATCTGGAAGTGCCAATGTCTCGGTAGAGCCAAATCCGTCTGAGGTTCTAATAATAGTAATAGGGCTCTGTTGAGCTAACGCATATACCTTATTCGCATTAGTAGAAGAAACTTCTATTTCTGTTCTACTTGCTCCTGAAATGACATGTCTTTCAACAAAAGATACTCCGCTAGAAGAAGAAAAAATTCTGCCTCCTCCATCGCCAAAACTAGAATTATTGGTAGTTGATAACCAAATAGTATTATCAGGGCCTATTTCTATATCATTAGGTTCATAAGGGTTTCCACCAGGGGTATTGGGTAAGTTAATTCTAGTCCAAGAAGTGCCTCCATTTATTGATCTATATAAACCATATTCACTACCCTGACCTAAAAGCGTTCCAGGCGCTTCTTGATAGATAGCATCCGCCACCGCCGCGTATATTTCCGTTGTACCTCCATTATTTCTTGTTACAATATCATTTACATGAAAAATACCTGGCACCAACGTAACACCTATAGGTAAATTGGTAGTCTCTTCGGCTAAAGTTGCATTGATTGTTTGAGAATCTATGATGTCTAAAATAGCAACTCCCTCATTTCTAGAGATCATTAAAGATGGAATAGTAATGGTATTGTCAGTCCCAGCCATGGCAAATGGATTTCCCGCCACATTATTAATCATTATGACGGCTATAGCCCCCTGATCTTGTGCATTTTTCACTTTCACAGTAAAATTGCATGTACCCCTTTCTATAACCGCAATATTTCCATTAATAGCTGAACCATTTACTAAAGAGTTACATCCTTCCGTTGGCGCTCCTGTTCCATCATTTACTAATACCAGATTGCCTGTAATTTGATTTACAAAATTTGGCCCAAAAGAAGCGACTACTGCAGTAATATCACCTGCTATATTTCCCGGACTATTAATAGTTACATTTGCTCCTCCATTGAAAAAAGCTGTCCCTTGATCTTGGCCAAAAACTCTAGACCAAGTTGTACCACCATTGGTGGATTTCCAGATACCATTGCCATTCACTTGTCCTTGTACATATGATTCCCCTGTACCCAAATACATGATATTTGAATCATTAGGATCAGCAGTAATACTAGAAACCGCAAGGTTTTCAGGAATGCCAACTCGTGTCCAGCCAGAGTTTTGATTTGTAATATTATTATTCACCCATAAACCTCCACTTACTCCGCCGGAAAATACACGTCTGTTTGAAGGGTCATTAGGATCAAATAATATAGCCCTTGTTCTACCGGGCACATTATCCGGGCCTCGCTCTACCCATGCATTGGTATCTGTTCCAGGTACATTTTTTAAACGGACCTTCTTTAATAGGGATTCTTGTATTGCAAACTTTTTTTCAAACTCCGGTCTACCTGTCCTAGGATTCATTTCTAGTAAATATTGCTGCTCAAAATATTTATTAGGTGGTATTCCAATGGCTTTTCTTTGTTCCTTAGTTAATTTTAGTTTTTCCTGAAAAGGGTGATTGTCATATAAATCAAGATGTTGTTTTCTGAGCGTTACATAATCATCTTTATGATATGACTTTGAAATTAATACTAGCAGAGCAAAAGAAAATATGGCAACTACAAAATAAAGAATCGATTTCCTCATAAAAGCTTATAAATAAAGGGGTTGCTAATTTAAGGATAAATGATTTACCAAAATGTTAGCTGTCGAACATTTTAAATTTCTACGCCTTTTATTTTTCTATGCAGAAGAATAGCAGCACTATCAGACATACTGGCAATGAAGTTACATACCATCAAAATTCTATCATACAAACTATTTTGGTTTAAATCATATTTTTTGGGAAACACGTTTAATATTAAATCATCATAACTTGAACTCGTCTTAGCATAATGATTATTTGTAGCATTGATAAATACATCTAATAAATCAGCTAAAATTTGATAGCCTGCAATTTCCTTTTCAACTACTTCCTTGCTTTGGTAAATATTATTGACGCTTATTTTTATAATATCACTGATTTGTGCCTCATATTTACATTTATCTAGTAATGATTCGTGATAGTTTCCTATTAAAATAGCTTCTTCATTCTTTAGAAAAATATTTGCTGCTTCCTGTATCAAGTTACCAATAGCCAATGCTCTTAAATAGCTCAATCTATCTTGCTTGGTTTTTAATTGATAGTATTTTTCAGTATTTATAGTATCTCTTACCAAATTGATTAGGTATTCCAGTGCAAATTCTTCTTCTATCAAACCTAAGTTAATACCATCTTCAAAATCAATAATAGTGTAACAAATATCATCGGCAGCTTCCACTAAAAAGGCCAGTGGATGCCTACTAAAGGTAATATCCTCTCCTCTTCTAATTTGTCGTAGCCCTAATTCGTGCGCAACATCTACAAACAAGTTTTTTTCAGACTGAAAAAACCCATATTTTTTATCAATAATACTATTAGTAGGTTTCTTAGGTAGTGACTCTTTAGGATATTTCATAAAAGTCCCCAATGTAGCATATGAAAGCCGTAAGCCTCCTTTAATACCTTTTCTACTTTCAGTCAGTATTTTAAACCCATTGGCGTTCCCTTCAAAATCTATCAAGTCTTGCCATTGCTTGTCTGTAAGTTCCTCTTTAAACCGCAATCCTTTTCCCCTTTTAAAATATTCTCCTATAGCTTTTTCACCACTATGTCCAAAAGGGGGGTTCCCAATATCATGGGCCAAACAGGCACTAGCTACAATAGCACCAAAATCATTGGCCTGATATCCTTCATTCTTAAGCTCTGGGTATTTCTCTAAAAGTTTTTTACCAACTATTCTTCCTAAAGAACGCCCAACTACAGATACTTCAAGACTATGTGTTAAACGTGTATGTACAAAATCAGTTTTTGAAAGCGGTACTACCTGAGTTTTATCTTGTAGGCTTCTAAATGAATCAGAAAAGATTATGCGGTCATAGTCTACTTCAAAACCAATGCGGGTTTCATCCTGATCTTTTCTATATCTTTTCTGAGTATCGCCATAACGTTTTAAGGAGAGCAGCTGACTCCAGTTCATGTGTAAAATTTTTAGTCCGTGCAATGTACATTAATTTTAAAATTTACCTCTTTACATTTACTTAAAATTAGCTTCGCTTTGTTAACATTAAACTAACTTAAAAATTACGAATCCTTCATCTCTAGTTAACTCAACCTTTACATACCATGCGTTTCTTTGCCATGAAATCATAGAAAAGGATTTATGAAAAAAATTGCAATCATCTTCTTTCTTTTAATCGCCGGAATGGTTACGGCTCAAGACAAAGGATTTATTGAAGGTTTGGTAGTGGATGGTGAGATGAATGAGGAGCCTTTAGCATTTGCACATATAAGTTTAAAAGAGTTAAGAGAAACTACCACTTCAAATATAGATGGCGCTTATGCCTTAGAGGTTGTTTCAGGAACATATACTTTAATAATCAACGTTCCAGGGTATCAAAAAATAGAAGTACCTCAGGTAGTTGTTAGACCAGGAATCATTACCTCCATAAAAGAAATTAGCTTAGGCGTGTTTCAAATAGGTTCCTTTGCAGAAGCTTCAGAATCAAAAGATAAAAGGTAAACCCACTTATTTCCCATATATATTAACTGATAGAGAATGAAAAAAATACTTTCTATAGTTTTATTATTTACGGTTGGAATGGTGTTCGCACAAAAAGGAACCATTCAAGGTGTAGTTTTAGATAAAGATGCTAATAATGAGCCTTTGCCTTTTGCGAATGTGTTCATTAAAGGTTCCCAAACGGGTACTACCACAAATATGGAAGGAGTATATCTTTTCAAGGCAGACCCAGGAACTTATACGCTGGTTTTTAGTTTTGTGGGGTATCAAACAGTGCAAGTTCCTAATATTATAATAAAAGCCGGTGAAGTTACTACTTTAGAAAATGTGGTAATGGGCCCTGAACAAGGTGTTACTTTAGAAGAAGTTCAAATTCAAGCTTCTACGAAAAAAGAAAGTGTTGCAGCATTATTAACTGAACAAAAAAAAGCTACGGAAATAAAAGTAGCTATTGGTGCGGAAGAGCTTTCAGCTAAGGGCATAAGTGATGCTGCAGGTGCAGTTTCTAAAATTTCTGGCGTGTCTAAGCAAGAGGGATCTAGTAATGTATATGTACGTGGGCTAGGTGACCGTTACTTAAATACTACCCTAAATGGTCTTTCATTACCTTCTAATGATATTAATAAGAAAAACATTGATCTTAACATTTTTGCGTCTGATGTTATAGAAAATGTGTCAATCAGTAAGGCATTTTCTTCAAAGTTTTATGGTGATTTTGCTGCAGGTAATGTAGATATCTCTTCTAAAAATTATACTGGAAAGGGTTTTATAGAGGTTAACATAAATAGCGGAATAAATACAAGAGCCATTGATAAATCTTTCGTCAAGAATTCTGGTACTGGGCAATTTGGTTTTTATGGCCGTTATGATCACAACCCTTTTGCCGTTATATTATCCCATGGGGTTGACCCTATAGATTCGCCAATGCCTCCTATCAACCTTGGTATTGGTATAAATGCAGGAAAATCATACGATTTTGGAGAAGAATCAAGATTAAATCTTTTCTTTTCCACGTCTTTTGATAGTAATTATGAATTTAGAGGAGGTAAAGCAGTAGATTTTACCATAGTTGAAGACAAAAGTTTTCCAAATGTTGAAGAATATGAATATGGTACTACTACCACTCTTATGGGGAATATAGGTTTTAAGTTTAATGATCAACATAACTTTAAATTCAATTCACTCTTTATTAACAAATCGGCTGACCAAGTGGGTTACTATGGCGCAAAAGGTTTAGGTACCAATAGAGATGCCTTTTTAAATACTGATGCCGGTTTTTACCAAATGAATGTACAATTCAATCAAGACTTAATATTTGTTAACCAGCTTACCGGAACCCATGAAATAAGTGAAAAAGTCAAATTAGATTGGGGATTGGGTTACAACAATGTTTTTTCACATGAGCCCGACAGAAAACGAATTAGCCTAGAGAACTATCAATTTGCTTTAGACAATGATCCTTCTACAAATCCTTCCTTTTTTAGCAATGTTTCTTTTGACAATCAACGCTATTTTCAGAATATTGAAGATGAAGAGTTAAATGGTCGTATTCATTTTGAGTATACTCCTTCTGAAAAAGTAAAGCTTAACATTGGTTATAATGGTAGGACAAAAACACGTGATTTTGACAATATACGTTATGGCTACAAATTCATAACTAATAATCAACCTACTACAGATGTAAATAATTTAGATGCCATTTTTAGTATTAACAATCTTTCTTTAGATGGCGTGTCAGGCTTATTTCAAACAGATGTTTTTAGAGGTGTTTACCCTCAAATTGGCCGCCTGAACCTTCCGGGGCTACCCGAAAATACTTATAATGGTAAACTTGATATTTACGCAGGTTATGCTAATGCAGAATTAAATTTTGGTGATAAATGGCTTTTTGTACCAGGTTTTAGAATAGAAGCTTTTGAACAACGCATTGAATATGATGTTATTAATTTGCCGCCTAGTGATCCTGGGTTTAGGGAATCTAATGAATCTTTTTACTTACCAAGTTTAAGTGTTCGATTTGCAATTAATGATGATCAAAATATTAGAGCGGCCTATAGTAAAACGGTTTCTAATCCGGAATTCAAAGAAATGGCTCCTTTTGTTTATGAAGGTGTAACACAACGTATTGGTGGTAACCCTGATCTTTTAAATGACCCTTCATTTTCTGAGGTAAATAATTTTGACCTTAAGTATGAGTGGTTCTTTGGACGTGGAGAAATCATTTCTATTGGTGGATTTGCCAAACAAATTTTTGATCCTGTAAATCTAGTTGTTGCGAATGATGCCACTGGAACACAGCGCTATTTTAGAACGGGTGATAAAGCTACCATTTTAGGCGCCGAATTTGAATTAAGAAAAACATTACTATTAAATCAGGAAGAGGAACCTAAATTAACTGCGGGCTTTAATTTTACCTACATGCATACTGATCAGGATTTGAAAAATTCTACCGGTTTGTATACCTCCACTTTTGATCGTGACAATGATGAATTACAAGGTGCTTCTCCAATTATAATGAATGCAGATATTAATTATAGCCCCATTTTCAACAATTATGAACCAACGTTCAATTTGGTTTTTTCATATTTCGCTGATAGAATTCAAGCTCTTGGTTCTGGCCAATTAGGAAATATTGTTGAAAAAGCAGTGCCTGCTTTAGATCTTATTTGGAAAAATAAAATAGGTGAAAACCTCCAAGTAAACTTAAGTGCTAAAAATTTGCTAGATCCTAAAATTCAATATGTAAGAGAAAATACAGGGTTGGGTGATATTGTAATCTTGGAATATCAACGTGGGATGAATATTGGTATACAATTGAAATATAATTTCTAAACAACTTATAAAAAACGGAATACTTAAAACTACAAAAGATGAGAAAAACATTTTTAAGCCTTGCCTTAGTTTCATTACTCTTTGCTTCTTGCGGAGAAGATGACACTGCTGATATCATAATTAATATAAACGGAGAAACACAGAACTCTGATGCAATAGCTTTATCTGGTAATCAATCTTCTGATCTTACACTTGAAGCTAGTAACGAATATTTAATTGATGGTCCACTCATTATGGAAGCCGGCACTACCCTTACTATTCCTTCAGGAATGACAGTAAAAGCAGCAGCGACTGGTTCTGATGTTTATATTGCCATAGCTCAAGGCGCTAAAATTATTGCTGAAGGAAATTCAAATAACCCAATTGTATTTACATCTAATTCCAATACCCCAAATGCCGGTGATTGGGGCGGATTAATTTTATTGGGCAAGGCACCTATTAATTCTGTAACTGGTGGAGATGCAACAGCAACTTCTGAAATAGCAAGCTTACCTTACGGAGGCTCAGATGAAAATGATGATTCTGGTATATTACGTTATGTGCGTGTAGAATATTCAGGTGGTAAGGCGGATGGACAATCAGAAAATAATGGATTTTCTTTTTATGGAGTTGGTAACGGAACCACCATAGAATATATTCAGGCATATGAAGGCCTAGATGATGGCATTGAATTCTTTGGAGGTACCGTGAATGTAAATAATGCCGTTGTAGTAAATTCTCAGGATGACTCTGTAGATTGGACGGAAGGATATTCAGGTACATTAACTGATGTTTATATAAAACATGGAACTCAGCATGATAAAGGTATAGAAGCAGATGGGTTTAATACCGATATTGGGAATAATGCCGACCCTAAATTTTTCTCCAAACCTACTATTACTAATTTAACAATAATTGGTTTGGGTTCTGGTACAGGTAATGAGGCTGTAAGATTAAGAGCTGGTACACAGGGTCAATTCAGTAATGTATTTATTCAAGGCTTTGAAGAAGCTTTTGATTTGGATGGTGATGCTGGAGACAGCCCAACAGGAAATGGGGTTGTGAGCGGTGATTTAAATGTAACCGACACCAAATTTGAAGATGTTATAACTATATTGAAAAATGACACTGATGTAGAATTTTCTCAAGGAGATTTTATTGATGGTTCTTCAGAGGCCACAGGTACCGATTTTGTAACTTGGGGTGCTGTCTGGACTAGACAATAACTATTTAATCAGTAAAAAATAAAAGAAAAAGCCTGCTTTAAGCAGGCTTTTTATATATCATTTAATAGGTTATCCTAAACTTTTTTTATCCGTTTGAACCACATTTACCACTTTGCCATTAGAGTAATTTACCTCCTTTACTCCCTTTTCACTGTAAAAAAGCCATTTTCCCGTCTTTACTCCTAACTCATATTCTCCAATAGCAACTTTTTCTCCTTTACTATTAAAGTAAGTCCAGGTGCCATGCAATTTTTTATCTTTAAAAAAACCATGTTGTTCTACATTTCCGTTATCATCATATATGGTTGCTTCTACTAAGTCACCTTTTTGTTCATACTTTACATTATCCTTTTGGGCATTAGTAACACCAACAAAAAAAACTAATATTAATAGCACTATTTGCTTCATAATCTTTTCTTTTATACAATCTTCTAACGCCACTAAGTTAAGAATTATTTTACATTAAATAAATATTAAATTAACCTTAAATTAACATTGCGACATTAATTAATTGACTTTTAATTATTTATACTCCACAGACTAAAGACTTTTGATACTAACCAATAATGGAAATAAAAATAATTTAATAATTACATAATATTCCGTTTACATGAAAGCATTGCGTTTCCTTTATTTTTGTACTTGTCTAAATGACGTTCATTGTTTCAACAATCAATTAGTTTTTGTCAACTAGATTTTGAAATAATTAGGCTACTTTTTTAAGTAGCCTTTATTTTTTTTAATAAAAATGATTTAAAAATAACCTAGAGGAAACTTTAAGTTAACATTAGTATTAGTTCTTTGCAGCGACAAAAACTAATATAAGATTATGAAACTGAAAGTTACCTTACTACTGTTGGTCCTTTTTACGGGTTTCAACATTTCCGCACAAAAAATTAACACTTCTAAATTTGGCAAAGGTCTTTTTAATTTAGTTGGAAAAGATAGTTCTTTTACCATGAAAATTGCAACGCGAATGCAATTTTTGGGAATAGCTGAATGGGAAAGACAAGATGGAAATTATGTAAACCCTAATGCCAACTTTTTAGTTAGAAGAGCACGTTTAAAATTTGATGGTTTTGCTTTAACACCAAAACTAAAATATAAAATGGAGCTAGGTCTTTCTAATAGAGATATTGGAGGAGCTTCTCAGTTCACCAATAATGGCTCGCGTATTATTTTAGACGCCGTTGTAATGTGGAATTTCTATGAAAATTTTGAGTTATGGGTTGGGCAAACGAAGCTTCCAGGCAATATTGAGCGCGTGATTTCTTCAGGAAACATGCAGCAAGTTGATCGCTCATTGGTGAATAGTCGATTTAATATTGACCGCGATATGGGACTTCAATTAAGGCACCATACAACCATTGGTGAAAAATTCTTTATGCGAGAAAAAATTGCATTTTCGCAAGGTGAAGGTAGAAATGTTACTTCAGGTAACTTAGGAGGTCATCAATATACCGCTAGACTAGAATTGTTACCTTTTGGCAAGTTTGAAGGTAAAGGTGATTATAGTGGAGCCGATTTAAAAAGGGAAAAGACTCCAAAATTAATGCTTGCCGCTACTTTTGACCACAACGATAACGCAGTTAAAAATAGAAGTAATCAGGGATCGTATATGGTGAATGACACTGGTTTTTATGAAACGGATATAAATACTTGGTTTATTGATGCTATGTTTAAATATAGTGGTTATTCTCTAATGGTAGAATATGCTGATAGAACAGCTGATGACCCTATAGCTAAAAACAGTGATGGTTCTGAAACAGGAACTAAAGTGCTGGTTGGCAGTGGTTTGAATATACAAACAGGTTATTTGTTTCCAAGTAATTGGGAGATCTCGGGTAGATATACTGGAATAGATCTTGATGCTCTTACAGAACGAAATCCGGAAGCACAGTACACTTTTGGGGTATCAAAATATCTTGTTGGTCATAAATTGAAAGTCCAATCTGATCTAAGTTATCTAGATGTAGACGGTGGAACGGATGAGCTCATGTTCAGATTGCAATTTGATATTCATTTTTAATGAAAAATAACAATTAGATAATATACCAATAAAGTTTAATCAAGATTTTTGCAACACAAAATTTAGAAGATGGAAAATATTTACTTAATCATGATTATTGCACTTGTTGTCTTAGCCGCTGCAGATTTGGTGGTGGGTGTAAGCAATGATGCTGTTAACTTTTTAAACTCTGCAATTGGCTCAAAAGCTATTTCATTTAGAACCATAATGATTGTAGCTAGTTTGGGTATTTTCTTAGGTGCCATTTTCTCAAGTGGTATGATGGAAGTTGCCCGTAAAGGAATTTTTGTTCCAAGTGAGTTCTACTTCAATGAGATCATGATCATTTTTATGGCAGTGATGATCACAGATATCCTACTGCTAGATTTTTTTAATACACTCGGTATGCCTACTTCTACGACGGTGTCTATCGTATTTGAATTGTTGGGTGCCGCCGTAGCAATGGCTTTAATAAAAATAGGGGCTTCTGATACTCAAACATTTGCCGATTTAACAACATATATTAATACTAAAAAAGCATTTGAAATTATTTCAGGTATTCTTTTATCCGTAGTTTTTGCATTTAGTATTGGTGCATTTGTACAATATGTATCGAGGTTGATTTTTTCCTTTCAGTATGATAAAAAGATAAAATACCTCGGCGCTTTATTTGGTGGAGGTGCATTAACTGCTATTACCTATTTCATTTTTATGAAAGGCCTAAAAGGAACACCTTATTACGGTGATTTAAAAGGTTTATTGGAGGGGAATGAAATCATGATCATTGCTATTAATTTTGTTGTATGGACTGCGCTATCACAACTTTATATGGGCGTGCTAAAGAAAAATATTTTCGTTCCGATTATCGCTATTGGTACTTTTGGTTTAGCACTCGCTTTTGCTGGAAATGACTTGGTAAACTTTATTGGGGTACCCATGGCTGCATGGCATTCTTATGAAGCATGGTCAGCTTCAGGAGTAGAGGCCACAGCTTTTTCAATGGATGTTCTAGATAAAAAAGTTCCAACAGAGCCACTATTATTATTCATTGCAGGTGGTATTATGGTACTTACTCTTTGGTTTTCAAAAAAAGCAAGAACAGTAGCCGATACTGAAATCAACTTAGCTCGTCAAGGTGAAGGTGCTGAAAAATTTCAACCTAATATGCTATCAAGAGCAGTTGTACGATTTACAATGCTAGCTTCAAAGTATACTGCTACAGTGGTTCCTAGTTCAGTACTTAACAAAATTGAAAAGCAGTTTGAAAAACCTGTAGTTACTGTTTCTAAAGATAAAATGCATGAATTACCTGCATTTGACCAAGTAAGAGCTTCTGTAAACTTAATGGTAGCAGGTGTATTAATTTCTATTGCTACCTCAATGAAATTACCTCTTTCTACAACCTATGTTACTTTTATGGTGGCTATGGGTACATCTTTAGCTGATAGAGCCTGGGGAAGTGAAAGTGCTGTTTATAGAGTGGCAGGGGTGTTTAATGTTATTGGAGGCTGGTTTGGTACCGCTATAATTGCGTTTATTGCATCGGGAACTATGGCCCTCATTATTAAATTAGGTGGGGCAGCGGCTATAGCTGTACTGCTATTAATTGCTATTTTACTTTTAGCTAGAAATTATATTAAGCACTCTCAAAAATCAAAAGAATTAAAAGCCGAAGACCGCCTTACCAAGGCTGAAAGCAGCTCAATTCAGGGGGTTATTGAAGAAAGTGCTGATAATATTTCTAAAGCTTTAAAAAGAGTAAGTAAAATTAACACAACAACTATTTCTGGGTTAATAAATCAGGATTTATCAGGGCTTAAAAAGGCAAAAGAAACTGTTATAAAATTAGAATCAGAAATTGAAGATCTGCAAAGTGATATTTTCTATTTTATTAAAGATTTAGATGATTCTTATCTGGGGGCTAGTAAATTTTATATTGATGTTATTGGAAGTTTACAAGATGTGGCACAATCGTCTAGTTTAATTGCCAAAGTAAGTCATAAACACGTTAATAATAATCATAAGAAGTTAAAGAAAAAGCAAGCAGCTGAATTGCTTGAAATTAATAATAGATTGAAACATCTTTTTGATGAAATAAGACAGGTGTTTGACTCAAGAAGTTTTGACAGAATCGTTCCGACTATCGTTGATGAAAAACAAGAATTGCTGAAAAGTGTTGAAGAGTCAATTCAACATCAAGTTGAAAGGACTAGAACTGAAGAATCAAGTCCAAAAAACACAACACTTTACTTTAGTATTCTATTAGAAACAAAAGATTTAATAAAATCAAATATAAATCTTCTGAATTTATATTATGATGAGTTTAATAGGACTTCAGAATCTTCAACAGCTGAATAATACTAAATAAAAAAGCGTCTTTAAAGACGCTTTTTTATTTATCGTTGTTTTCTAATAAGGCATCTTTTTCAACATAAAGTAATTCTGCCACGGTAATCAATTTTTTTATCAAATCATTCACATTATCATTGTCATTTACCAATGAAGATGCCATGTCTACTGTAATCAAATTATCTCTAATCAATTTATCAATAGATTTATTATTATTATGAATTGCTTCCTTAGCTTCGCTTTTTAATTGCATCAACTTTTCAAAGTATATTTCTTTTTCATCATTCGTTCTAAAGAGGTAAATAACACGAAGTACCTTTACTACCTTTTTTCTAAATTTATTGTATTCTTTACGAATGCTAGCATTATCAGAATTCAAATATCCTGTTACATTTTTATTGAGCTCTTTAAGAATTCTCAAGATTTCAACCATCAAGCGATTTGCTAGTTTAATTTCTGAAATATGATCGTTCTGTACTTCTGTTAATTTCAGTTTGCTTTGTGCTTTTGTGGCATAACTAATTATTTGCCCATAGATGTTTTTTACTTTAGTATAATATAATTCTTCTACATCTATACCCATATCTTCTTTAGATTGCTTAACTATTTTTTTGATCTTCAAATCTGACTTGATATCGCTTCGATGAATATTCAGAGCATGGGCAACAATCTCAAAAATGGCGTTTTTATACAAGTACTTAGATTCCTTAACCAGCGATGTGATCAAGGTTTCTGGATATTTAGCAACCTCTTTGCTTAAATATTTTGGTTCATCAATAGCTTTCTCCGGTTCTATTTTTTCAGGAACCACTCTTTCTACTATTTTGGCTATAGGCTTCACAAACCATACTAGTAAAAATGTGTTTGTAATATTAAAAACGGTATGAAATAGTGATAGAGCCACGGGTATTGCTGCTGCACTTACATAAGGTGAATCTGAACCTAAATTAGTTACTATTTTCTCAATGAACTTTAGAAAAGGATAGAATAATATCAATACCCAAATAACTCCAATAATATTAAAAATTAGGTGTGCTCTCGCAGTACGTTTAGCCTGATAATTAGCAACAATAGCCGCTAGATTTGCGGTTATAGTAGTACCTATATTTTCGCCTAATACCATTGCCGCCGCCAACGGAAACGGAATCCATCCTTGTGCTGTCATAATTAAAGTTAATGCCATAGTAGCACTTGATGATTGTATAATAACAGTAAGCAAGGTGCCAATGAATAAAAAAAGCAATACAGAAACAAAACCAAGATCTGTATAACGCTTCAAAAATTCTAAAATTTCTGGGTTACTTTTAATATCTGGTACAGCATCTTTTAAAAACTGCAGGCCAATAAATAATACTGCAAAACCTATAATGAAATTCCCCCAATTCTGTAGGTTCTCTTTTTTTAAAAATGTCAATCCAAAACCCAAACCTACTAAGGGTAATGCAATGGTGCTCATACTTACTTTAAACCCTAATATAGTAATTAGCCAAGCTGTTATGGTAGTACCAATGTTGGCACCCATAATAACACTTATAGATTCTGTTAATGTTAAAAGTGAGGCATTAGCGAAACTTACCACCATTAAGGTGGTAGCTGATGAAGACTGAATGATAGAAGTAATAAAAAACCCCGTAAGTATCCCGAAGAACCTATTAGAAGTCATTCTAGCCAGGATACTCCGCATTTTGTCTCCAGCCAGATCCATAAGGGCATCACTCATGACTTTCATCCCGAAAAGAAATAACCCTAAAGCACCTAAAAGCTGCAGTACATCATAAAACCCGTAATCCAAGTTAAATGTTAATTTAAAGTTAGCTTAGTGTAAATATAATGTAAATAAATCGTTAACTACAACTATAGGCACAAGATTCAAAACAAAAAAATAGACGTTCAAAAATGAACGTCTATTTAAAACTAAATTCAATCTTATATTAAGATCCACACATCAAGCAATCATTGCTTTGTTAATTTTACAATGGCAATGATCACTTTATTTTTTTACTACGCTTCACAAGAGGTACACTCTTTCTTTTGCTTAAACTTTTGTGCTGCATTCATACTATGTTGGTAGTATAATGACTTTAAGCCAAGTTTCCAAGCGGTTACATAGATTTTATTAATGTCTTTTACCGGCATATCAGGATGTACCATTAAATTCACCGACTGTCCTTGGTCAATATGATTTTGGCGCGTTGCCGCCTGATAAACAATAGTTAATTGATCTAATTCAGAATAGGTTCTGAAGACATCCTTTTCATGATCAGATAAGAAATCTAAATGCTGAACGGAACCATCACGATCACGAATACTTCTCCAAACTTCATTTGTATTTTTACCTTTTTCTTCTAAAAGTTCAACTAAGAACGGGTTCTTGATTGTTGTCTTGATCTTGGCTATATCCTTTACATAACAATTGGACCAAATAGGCTCAATACCCTGAGATACTTGTCCTAAAATAAACGCTGAAGAAGTAGTAGGCGCTACAGCATTTAATGTTGCATTACGTCTTCCGTAACCTTTTAAAACCTCAGGTTCACCTAAAAGTTCTGCCAGTTCTTCTGAAGCCTTATATGACTTTTCTTTAATGGTTTTAAAAATCTCATTATTTAAATTATAGGCTTCCTGGCTATCAAATGCTAACATTTTAGATTGTAAAAATGAATGCCATCCTAAGGCGCCTAAACCTAGTGCCCTGTTATTCTTTGCAAAATTATAGGCTTTTTCCATGAAAAGGAAGGTCTGTTTGTCATCACGATTATCAGAGTCTTTATATACCTCTAGCTTCGTAATAAATTCCTCCATCACCGCATCTAAGAAATAGGTCAACGTCTCTACAGCATCGGTATCTTTCCATTTATCATAATGCAATACATTTATAGAAGACAAACAGCAAACAAATGACCAATCATCATTAGAAGGTAACATGATTTCAGTACATAAATTACTAGCAAAAATTTCTAGATTCTTGTCCTTATAAGCATCTACCGTTTGATTGTTTGCATTATCCCTGAAGAAAATATACGGATAGCCTATTTCACCTCTACGCTGTAAAACCTTAGCCCAAATAGCCCTTTTATCAGTATCTCCATCAATCATTTCTTGCATCCATTCATTCCCCACGGTTACACCATGTGTCAATTCCTGAATAGGGTTTCCTTCTGTTCCTATTTCTAAAAATTCATTGATGTCTTTGTGGTCTATTGGTAAATACGGAGAAAATCTTCCTCTTCTTACAGAACCTTGACTTACTACATCAACCATTTTTTCAAATAGCTGCATAATATGCACCGATCCTGATGATGAACCATTATTTTTTACCTCTGCTCCTCTTGGGCGAATCTTACCAAAATATCCTGAGGTACCCCCGCCTAATTTAGACATCATACCCACTTCAGATTGTGTGAATAAAATATCACCCATATCATCAGCAATATGCGAACCAAAGCAGCTAATTGGTAAGCCTCTTTCTTTACCAAAATTTGACCATACAGGGGAAGCTAATGAAAAATAGCCCTCTGCCATATAGTTATAGAACTTTTTAGAAAAACCATCAATTTTAAGTATTTCCTCTGCTCTGTCAGCTATCTCTTTTATTCGTTGTTCTGGCGTTGTTCCTTCTGTTAAATAACCAGATTCTAAAAATTTTCGGCTATTTTCTGTCAGCCATTTAATTTCAGGTGTTTCTTGGTTTTTTTTGAGGGCTTCTTGTCTTGCCTTCAATAAGAGTTCTTCGTCAGTAAGTTGCTGCTCTTGCAGGGTTTTTTGTTGGTTCATCATTAAAATAGGTCGTCGCTAGTTATACTTTTTGTTCTTTTACTGTAGTTAATAGATCGTTTCACAAAGAAATCTCCATGTTTGGTAGCTATAATTTCATCGTCAAACCATTCTGTGTACTCTAATAGTTTTTCATCAATATCAAATACCTTATCAATGCCAATGCTTTCTAGTGAATTATTAAATCTATTCTTTATAAACTCATTAATTACCACTTTTGGCAGGAATTCTAGTTCTCCTTTTTCAAAAATCCAATCAACAATTCTGCGTTCTGCATCATAAGCCTCTCTACATAAGTCTTGCACTATTAAGTTATAGTCTTCACCAAACCAAGATGGGTTTTCTTCTTTAATTATCTTAATGACATCAATACCAAAATCACCATGAATTTGCTCTTCTTTTGAAGTTGCCTCAACCACATTAGAAACACCCTTCAATACATTTTTGTGTTTGTTGAATGCCATGATTATTAAGAACTGCGAGAAAAGTGATACATGCTCAATAAACAATGAAAACAGTAAAATAGACTCAGAGTATTCTTTAATATCTTCACTTTTGGCATTTTTCAATGCTGTATCTAAATAATGAACCCTTCTCATGATTACCGGGTTCTTTTTTAATTTTTTAAACTCATTATTGAGTCCTAGAATTTCTAGTAAGTGCGAATAGGCATCATGGTGTCTTACCTCACTTTCAGCAAAAGTAGCGCCTACAGATCCTATTTCGGGTTTTGGCATTTTATGATAGATATCGCCCCAGAATGATTTTACCGCTACTTCTATTTGTGAAATAGCCAACATCGTATTTTTTATAGCGCTTTTTTCAACATCATCAAGGCCTGTCTTAAAATCTTGAATATCGCTTGTGTAGTTGTATTCAGTATGAATCCAATACGAATGTCTTATGGCGTCTACATACTCATACAACTGAGGGTATTCATACGGTTTCAAATTAACCCGCTTTTCAAAAATATTTGTCTTTCTATTTCTAGCGCGCTCGTCTCTATAAAGTATATAGGCTTTAGCTACATCGTGAAAAGTACTGTCCATTAACTTATCTTCAACAATGTCTTGCACTTCTTCTACTGTAGGGATGTAGTTGGCGTCTTTTATTTTTCGTTCTATAAGCGCTTCACGTACTGTATCAGAAATTGCTTCGGCATCTTCTCTTGTACCATTCTCTACTGATTTCATTGCCCTTTCAATGGCATCTGTAATTTTCTTTAAAACAAAAGGAGTTGTTTTATAATCTCTTTTAATAATTTCAGTTATTTCCATAATTTCAGTAGTTAAAAAGGGTAAAGCGACATTTTAAGCAAAACAATTTCGAGACTCAAAAATTGGAATCAATAATTGAGTTTTAAGGATCATTTACAAATAAACGCTAGTAATTTTTCTCTAAAATTTGAGATAAAATTGACATTGACAAATATTCATTTTTTCATTGAGAAAAAAAACTCCTAATTATCCACAAATCAAGGCAAGTTTTTAACAAAAAATTAAAAATGTGCTATTTTTCTTAACATTAAGTTAACATTTAAAATATTGATTATCAATATTTTAAAATATCAAACATTCGCTCACAAGCAGTATTTACTGGGGTTCTTAAAATTCTTCTTAAAATGAGATTAGGTAACCAAAAAGTTGATCAACCTTTTGTTCGTTTCTGGGCTATTTTTTCAAGTTCCTCATACCAATCTTCTCCAAACTTTCTAATGAGCGCTTCTTTTACAAATTTATAGACGGGTACCTGTAATTCTTTGCCTAAAGTACAGGCATCATCACAAATACTCCATTGATGGTAGTTCACAGCTGCAAATTCAGAGTATTGTTGTACCCTAACTGGATATAGGTGGCACGAAATAGGTTTTTTCCAGCTTACCTCTCCTTCGTTATAGGCTTGTTCTATACCACATTGAGCAATGCCTTTTTCATCATAATTAATATACACACAACTATCATCTTCAGGGATTAAATTGGTTTCATACTCACCATTTCTTGTTACAAAAAGACCTTGATCTTCTATAGTTTCAATACCTTGTTGGGTTAAAAAAGGTTTTACCTTAGGGTAGATATCCATTAGGATCTTTAATTCTTCCTCTTCTAATGGAGCGCCGGCCTCTCCGTCAATACAACAAGTACCTTTACATGCCGATAGGTTACAGACAAATTCGTTGTCTAGAATCTCTTCTGAAACAATGGTTTTTCCTAGCTGAAACATGCTTCAAAAGTACTTATTTTTTCTATGTAACTTTACACTAATTTAATATGAAAAAATAGATGGGTTTACCTACATTTGCCGCGAAAATAAAAGGGATATAATGAACTTCGATCTTAAAGAAATTTTTACGGCCTTTATGGTGTTATTTGCAGTGATAGATATTATAGGTAATATACCTATCATTATAGATTTACGTAAAAAAGTAGGACATATAGAATCAGAAAAAGCATCGCTTATAGCTGGTGTAATTATGATCATTTTTCTGTTTTTAGGACAAAGCTTATTAAGCCTCATTGGCATAGACGTAAATTCATTTGCGGTTGCCGGTGCATTCATTTTATTCTTTATAGCTCTTGAAATGATATTGGGTATTACTTTATATAAGGATGAAGATGAAGGAAATATCACCGCCTCGGTTTTTCCATTAGCATTTCCTTTAATTGCAGGCCCAGGAAGTTTGACTACATTACTTTCTTTACGTGCTGAATTTTACATAGAAAATATCATTATTGCCGTTTTAGTAAATGTGCTTTTAATTTATATAGTACTTAAAACCTCAGCTAAAATTGAGCGTTTGATAGGATCTAATGGTATTAAAATTGTTCGTAAAGTATTTGGGGTCATTTTATTAGCAATTTCAGTTAAGTTGTTTGCTGCCAATATAAAATTACTTTTTGCTTGATGTATGATGTGCTGATCATAGGAGGTGGAGCAGCAGGCATGTCTTGTGCTTTGGTTCTAGGTTCGGCTGTCAACAAGCCTTTTGCACAAGGAAAAAAAATAGGTGTCATCGCTCATCAAAAAGCTTCTCATTTACAAACCGCATTATTTAATAATGTGCTGGGGCTTTCACCTAAGACATTGGGTGAAATTATTCTTATAAACGGATTGGATCAGCTTTCTAGTCTTTACCCACATGTAGATCAAATTCTAAATCAAAGAGTGCTTGAGGTTCAAGAAAAAAATGATCATTTTACCCTTTCTACAAATAAAGATACCTTTCAGACTAAGATCATTGTTGTTGCTGTAGGTTATACCAACACTTTTCATATTAAAGGTCTTGTCCAATATATAGAGCCTCATCAAAAAGCAAGGCCTGAAAAAGATCGTATTCAACTAAAAAATAATGATCATTTGGTAGCCAATGGTATTTACGTTGCTGGTACTTTAGCTGGATGGCGAAGTCAGTTTGCCATTGCTTCTGGAAGCGGAGCAGCTGTTGCCACTGATATTCTTACATTGTGGAACAATGGTGAACATGTTAAGATACATGACAAACTTTAGTGTTTGACAAAATTTATTTTCTGTTCTAGTTCTTTTACTTGCTCAATCATTTTATCATTCTGGTTCAAAACCAGAAAAAACTCATCATCGCCAAATAAATATTGCGCAAATAGTGATTTTAAATAGCGTTTGATATAAGGAATATTATCTATTTCACCTTTAATATCCTGACGGATTAAATTCAAATACTCATTCAAGATTTTTTCATCCTTATCAAAATCTTTTAAAAATGATTTAAAAGTAAAATGCTCTAATTCTTTTCTGTGATTATCTACATAATTGAATACAAAATTATTCATCACACGTACATGAAATGTAGCAAAAAAAGCTGTGGTATCTATGCTTACAAACACATCAGGAATAATACCGCCACCGCCATATACAACCTTTCCTTTCGGTGTAGTATATTTTAAAGAGTCATCCACTTTTATGCTATCAGCTGTCATCAATTCACCACTCAAATAGCGTTCTCTAAAATTGTCATTATAATATTCTTTAGTATCATCACCTTCATAAGGTTTTTGAATAGAGCGTCCGGTAGGCGTATAGTATCTTGATACTGTTAAACGAACTGCAGAGCCATCTCCTAAGCCCATTTCTTGCTGTACTAATCCTTTACCAAATGAGCGTCGTCCAACGATAATACCTTTATCATTATCCTGTAAAGCACCTGCAATGATCTCACTTGCCGATGCTGAGTTTTCATCAATCAACACATACACTTTACCATTTTCAAAATCACCTTTTGAGGTAGCGAATGATTTATCAACCTTACCTCCTTTATTTTTGGTGTAAACAATGAGTTTATCATCCTCTAAAAATTCATCTACCATTTTTGTGGCAACTCCTAAATACCCTCCTGGGTTTCCTCTGAGGTCAAGAATAAGGCTTTTCATATCATTGTCAATCATTTCATCCAAATCCTCTTTAAATTCCTTATAGGTAGTTGCAGCAAAACGGTCTACCTTAATATACCCCAATGAATCATTAATCATATAGGCTGCATCCACACTTTTAATAGGAACTTTACCCCGTTTAATAGTTACATTTAGCAGTTTATCTTCAGCTTTTCTGTAAATGGTAAGGTCTACTTTGGTCTTTGGTTTTCCTTTCAGTTTACTAATGATATAATCATTATTGAGCTTCTTTCCGTAAAGGGTATCAAGGTCAGCTATCAAAATACGATCTCCTGCTAATAATCCCGCCCGCTTACTCGGACCATCATCCAACACTTTTATAACAGCAATGGTATCTCTATAAATTCTAAATTGAACTCCAATACCTACAAATTCGCCATTCATGCGTTCGGCGATATCGTCAGCATCATTAGCAGGGATATACACAGAATGTGGGTCTAACTTTCCTAAAATTTGTTTAATAGTACCATCAAGTAGGCTATCAGTATCTACTTTATCTACATAATCATATTGAATATAATCTATAAGTCGTTTGATCTTCTCTTCCTGTGGTGTTTGATTAAAGAGCATTACATTCTTCTTCTTAGGATAATTAAGAGTGCTCCCAATAAAAATACCCAAGGCTACAGCCACTGAAAGTAATAAAGGAATATATATATTCTTTTTATTCATGTTCATTAATATGTACCAATTCTACACCTGCTCTTTTCAAAAATTTTAATCCGGAGTCATCCTTATACGCATCAGCATATACTAGCCGTTTAATACCTGATTGATGAATTAATTTACTGCATTCCTTACATGGAGACATTGTAATATACAAGGTAGCACCTTTACAACTTTGAGTAGAAGAAGCTACTTTTAAAATGGCATTGGCCTCGGCGTGCAATACATACCATTTGGTGTAATTATCATCATCTTCACAGATATTTTCAAAGCCGGTAGGTGTTCCGTTATAACCATCAGAAATGATCATTTTGTCTTTTACGATCAATGCGCCCACCTGCTTACGCTTACAATACGATAACTTTGCCCATTCTCTCGCCATCTTCAAATATGCTACATCGTATTTACGCTGTTTCTCTTCCGTCATTAAAATATGCTTGGTTTTACTCCCCTTTGGTCAGTGTAAATTAAACTTCTAAAATAGCCGTTTATTTTGTAATAGCAAAGTACACAGAATTTTTAGAGCTTGATTGTTAAAGTTTTACCAAAATTTGCGCTCAAAAAGCATAGGCAACACAATACCTATCACTATTGAGGATAAAATTAGTACCCAATCTCTTTTTTTGATTTTAAGGAAATCTTGTGCGATAAATCCTGCAATTAAAATGACAATAACTACCACTATTTGCGCTAATTCTACGCCCAGCGCAAAGTAAAGTATTGGTCCTAATTTGCTTTCAGCGGTTTCTATGGTCATTTTTAACAAACTCGATAAGCCTAAACCATGAATCAAACCAAAAAATAAAGCGAAAATTTGATTGATATTCGATTGGTGAAAGTTTTTGTTTTTAATGGTAACCAGATTAACAAAAGCTGTGATAAAGATGGTCAAGGGAATTAAAAACTCAACCAAAGAAGTTTTGATCTGTACAACTTCATAGACTGATAATGCTAAGGTAATGGTATGACCAATGGTAAAAAAAGTAATAAGCCACAACGCTTTTTTCCAATCTTTAAAAGTATATACTACAGCTAGTACAATAAAAAAAAGAATGTGATCGTAAGCATTCCAATCAAGTACATGACGAAATGCTAACTCAAGAAATAGTTTGAAATCATCCACACCCAAAAGTAATAAAATCTAATACTTTAGTTTGTTAAATAAATCCCAAAGCACCACACCACAGCTCACTGAAATGTTTAAAGAATGCTTGGTGCCAAATTGCGGGATTTCAATACAAAAATCTGAAGCAGTAACCACCTCTTGTTGCACGCCTCTAACCTCATTACCAAAAACAACAGCTAGTTTCTTGTTCTTTTCTGGATAAAATTCATGCAACATGGTAGCTTTATCTGCCTGTTCGATAGAAGCAATTAGAATACCACTTTGTTGTAATTGTTTTACTAATGTAATTGTGTCTTCAGCATATTCCCAATCAACAGAATCTGTAGAGCCTAAAGCTGTTTTATGAATATCTTTATGTGGTGGTGTAGCCGTAATACCACACAAATAGATTTTTTCAATCAAAAAGGCATCACTGGTTCTAAAAACAGAACCAATATTATTTAAACTTCTAATATTATCAAGAATAACAATTAATGGCGTTTTTTTCGCTTTTTTAAAACGCTCATTGTCTAATCGTTCCAGCTCACTATTTTTCAATTTTCGCATAAAAAATGCTTAGTTTACATCTGAATATTTAACTTCGCAAAACTAATCTAATTACGCTACAATTGGCAAAAACCACGGCTAAAAAAGTCACTCCTTTAATGAAGCAATACAATAGTATTAAGGCGAAATATCCTGATGCTATGTTGTTATTTAGAGTAGGCGATTTTTATGAAACTTTTGGTGAAGATGCCATTAAAGCGGCGCAAGTTCTCAACATTACACTTACCAAACGTGGTAATGGTAGTGAAAGTGAAACAGCTCTTGCAGGATTTCCGCATCATTCTTTAAATACCTATTTGCCAAAATTGGTAAAAGCGGGCTTACGAGTAGCCATTTGTGACCAGTTAGAAGACCCGAAACTCACTAAGAAAATTGTAAAACGCGGTGTTACTGAATTAGTGACTCCAGGGGTGGCATTAAATGACGAGGTTTTATCTTCAAAGTCTAATAATTTTTTGGCTGCTATTCATTTTGGTAAAAAATTGATTGGCATCTCTTTTTTGGACGTGTCTACAGGAGAGTTTTTAGTAGCTGAAGGTAATGATGAATACATAGATAAGCTACTTCAAAATTTTCAACCAAGCGAAGTATTGGTTCAAAAGCAATACAAGTCAAAATTTAAAGAACATTTTGGTGAAGGGTATTATGCTTTTTATTTAGATGATTGGGTATTTCAAGAAGTGTATGCACATGAAAGCTTGACCAATCATTTTAAGATTAAATCACTAAAAGGTTTTGGTGTTGATGATTTACAACAAGGTATTTTAGCGGCAGGAGCTGTTTTATATTATCTGTCAGAAACACAACATACCAAACTTGAGCATATTTCATCCATTCATAGAATTGAGGAAGATCACTATGTTTGGATGGACCGATTTACCATCAGAAATCTTGAATTGTATTTTTCGTCTTCACCAGAGGCAGTAACCTTGCTAGATGTTATTGACAGAACGATCTCACCCATGGGCGGAAGACTTCTAAAGAGATGGTTGGCTTTACCCTTAAAAAATCTTAAACAGATTCAAAAGCGTCATGAGATAGTAAAATACCTCATCAATAACGACGATTTCTATCAAACTGTAACCTATCAAATCAAGCAGATTAGTGACATTGAACGTTTGATCTCAAAAGTGGCTACCGGGAAGATCAATCCACGAGAAGTGGTTGTGCTTAAAGATTCCTTAAAAGCCATTCTTCCTATTAAAGAACTCGCCTCTAAAAGTGACAACAAAACACTTCAAAGTTTAGGCAAAAAGATACATACCTGTCAGGAACTTATTGCTAAAATTTCAACCACTATAGATGACAATGCTCCGGTTAACATCAACAAGGGCAATACTATTTCCAATGGTGTTTCAACCGAATTAGATGAGCTTAGAAATATTGCTACTTCCGGTAAAGATTATTTAGATGCTATGCTCGCCAGAGAAACAGAGCGTACGGGCATCCCTAGTCTCAAAATTGCTTTTAATAATGTGTTTGGCTACTATATTGAAGTGCGAAATACACATAAAGACAAAGTGCCAGAAGAATGGATTAGAAAGCAGACATTAGTAAATGCTGAACGCTATATCACTGAAGAGCTAAAAGAATACGAAACCAAAATTTTAGGCGCTGAAGAAAAGATAGCCCAATTAGAACAGCAATTATTCGGAGAATTACTTCATTTCATGCTAGGTTACATTCAGGAAGTACAACAAAATGCGCAACTGATAGCATATTTAGATTGTTTATGTTCGTTTGCACAAACTGCAAAAGATCACAACTATGTATGTCCTGTGCTGGATAATAGTACTGATCTGGAAATTAAAAATGGGCGTCACCCTGTCATTGAAAAACAATTGCCTATTGGTGAAGAATATATAGCTAATGATGTAGTACTTAATAGAAATCAACAACAAATAATTATGATTACGGGGCCTAATATGAGTGGTAAATCTGCTATATTAAGACAAACGGCTTTGATTGTATTATTGGCGCAAATGGGCAGTTATATCCCCGCTCAGCAGGCGAGGATTGGAGTTGTTGATAAGATATTTACACGTGTAGGTGCCAGTGATAATATTTCTATGGGTGAATCAACATTCATGGTAGAAATGAATGAAACTGCCAGTATTTTAAATAATATTTCTGAACGCAGCCTGGTGTTGCTAGATGAAATTGGCCGTGGTACTTCCACCTATGATGGTATTTCTATTGCTTGGGCCATTGCCGAATATTTACATGAGCATCCAACAAAAGCAAAAACACTTTTTGCTACGCATTATCATGAGCTCAATGATATGACCGAAACTTTTGACCGTATTAAAAACTTTAACGTCTCCGTCAAAGAACTAAAAGACAATGTCATCTTCTTGCGGAAATTAGTGCCTGGTGGCAGTGAACATAGTTTTGGTATTCATGTGGCCAAATTAGCAGGTATGCCTGGATCAGTAATTCACAGAGCTAATAAAATGCTAAAGAAATTAGAGCAAAGTCATACTTCTGATGAAATTAAAGACAAACTACAGCAAGCTGTAGATGAAGATCTACAGCTAAGTTTTTTTAAGTTAGATGACCCGTTGTTAGAAGATATTAAAGAAGAAATTCTATCCACAAATATTGATGCCTTAACTCCTATAGAAGCCTTAATGAAATTGAATGAAATTAAACGGATGTTGACAGGGAAGTAATTTTAACAATATTTAATACCTCAATTATCCTATCTTTACAAACAATAAAATCGTCATTCCGGACAAAGTGAAGGAATCTCTTAACAAACAGATTGCCACGCTATCACTCGCAATGACGTAAGAGATAAACCTATGCATTTTCTATTTATCAGCGGTGCTGAAATATTCGTCATCTTAGTGATCGTACTTATGCTCTTTGGTGCAGATAAAATACCAACAATTGCACGTGGTTTGGGTAAGGGTATGCGTCAATTAAAAGATGCTACCAATGAAATTAAGCGTGAGATTACTGATACTGCTGAGCAACATGGTATTGATACCGAACTCACCAAAAACATAGAAGAACAGGTAAATACTATTCAGGAAGATGTAGAAGAAATTACTCGCCCTATAAAACGAAATCTCTAGGCTTGGAACTTGTAGAAGATATTCTGGTTAAAGACAAAGAACTCTTTGTGTATTTAAATGCTATGGGTGTAGAATCTTGGGATCAATTCTGGATGATCGTTACCAATCAGTTTAGCTGGATTCCTTTGTTCGCTCTATTGTTCT
Organism: Maritimimonas sp. 2405UD52-3; assembly: GCF_056591715.1. Classification (NCBI taxonomy): domain Bacteria; kingdom Pseudomonadati; phylum Bacteroidota; class Flavobacteriia; order Flavobacteriales; family Flavobacteriaceae; genus Maritimimonas; species Maritimimonas sp. 2405UD52-3. The sequence continues at coordinate 328,156 of NZ_JBWQOL010000001.1, read as the reverse complement.
ACCTCATTTTCAGAGCTTACGGATGGAGAAAAGGGGTAGCACTTGTAATTGTTGCTGCTTTATTGGTTACTTTTTCTGATCAGTTTGTGAATTTTATAAAAGACTATTTTGGTAGACTGCGCCCTAATAATGACCCTAGTATCAATCAGATAATACGCATCTTAAAACGACCCAGCAGTTTTAGCTTTGTTTCTGGGCATTCTACCACTTCTTTTGCGATTACTACATTTATGATCTTAACCCTTCGCCAATTTTACAAGCACCCACAATTATTACTCATTTGGCCTATTCTTTTTGCCTATAGTCGTATTTATGTTGGCGTACACTTTCCGGTAGATATTTTTATAGGAATGTTATTAGGTATACTAATTGGTTACACGTTCTATAAAGTTAGCGTGGTCCTTCTTAATAAAGTTCCTAGCGGCTAATATCAAAATAAAGTAATCTGTTCAATATTACCCTTATTTAACTCTTGAAATTGTTAAACCATCTCGAATAGGTAATAACACCGTTTCAACACGATCATCTTCCTTCAGTAATTTGTTATAAGCCACAATTGCTTTGGTATCTAAATCTTTTTCATCTACCTCTTCTACTACTTTCCCGCTCCACAGCACATTATCAGATAAGATGATACCTCCTTTATTCATTTTATCAATAACGGCATGAAAATAATTAATATAATTGCTTTTATCAGCGTCAATAAACACCAAATCAAAAGTTGTATTCAGCTCAGGAATAATATCTAAAGCTTTCCCTAAATATTGTTTGATTTGATGGCTATAATCAGATGTATCAAAATATCTTCTTTGAAGATCAAATAATTCTTCATTTGTATCTATGGTATGAAGTACTCCTTCTTTTTGTAAGCCTTCAGCCAAGCACAATGCTGAATATCCAGTATAAGTGCCAATCTCTAAAATTGACGAAGGTTGCATTAATTTTGAAAGCATTGATAAAATTCTTCCTTGAAAATGACCGCTCAACATTCTGGGAGCTAAAACCTTTTGCCAAGTTTCTCTCGACAATTGTTTGAGCAACTCAGGTTCATTTTCAGAATGATTTACAGCGTAGGTGTCAATATTATCAGGTAAGAAATGCATAGTTCTTTGTTTTTAATTCAAAATTATAATAAAAAAGCGGCACTTTTCAGTACCGCTTTCCATAGCTTGTAGTAATTTTTATTTATTTGTCTACCTCTGTGAGTTTCTTTTTTAATACTTCTTTATCTTCATTAGAAAGTTTATGCTCGCACTCGGTTTTATGTACATGTTGGTTGCATACTTCAGTTAGTTTTGCATTCTGTTTTGAATACAAACCACATATTTTACAAGTCAACAAATGAATGTTTAACTTAATCTTTTCCCAGAATGTGGCTTCCTTGTACTGATTTTTTGTACAAATAGTGGTTGCCTCATCACAACTAATAAATAATTTACTCATTCTAATTTACTTTGCAAACCAGTTACTCTCTAAACACTTTCTTAATTGATGCCTGGCTCTATGGATAATCACCCAGAGGTTAGACGCCGTAATGCCTAGTTCATTACATATTTCTTCGGTTTCGTATTGCTGTATATTTTTTAATAAAAAAACTGAGCGGTACTTTTCTGGTAGCTTTGCAATACAAGCATCAATTACATTTTTTAATTCTACATTTTCAATGTCTTTCTCTGCTTCATTATCCCATGTTTTAGGCACTCGTTCTTCTATCCAACTACCCTTTCTATCTCCTTCCTCATAAAAATTAACTTTCACTTCGGCCTTGCCTTTAGCAGAATTGATCTTCCTGTAGTGATCTATGATCTTACGCTTCAATATAGAGATTAACCAAGTGCGTTCTGCTGCCTGACCTCTAAAATTCTTCATTGCTTTTAAAGCAGAAAGAAATGTTTCTTGAACAATATCTTTAGCTACTTCCTGACTATCTATACGTGTAATGGTATAGTTAAATAAATAATCAGAATGTAGATCTACCCATTTATCAGGATTCAATATATGTTCTTTGATTTCTGGCATAAAAAAATATTGCTATTAGACGTTAAAAATACAAACCTTTACACTTTTTTACCAATATGCATTAAAGCATCTCCTCTATTCACTATCGGGAAGTGATTCACAGCAAAAATATAACCATCAAAAGGAGCCTTTACACTTGTTGCGGTTTCTCCATAGGTATCTGTTATATATCCTAATACTTGGCCCTTTTCAACAGCCTCCCCATTCTTTATTCTTAGGTTAAACATTCCGGCTATCTTGGCGCGAATCCATTTTCTCTGCGTAAGCTTAACCGTTTTGTTAGGTGTGGGTCTATCTTCCCTTTCTGGGATGATTTCAAAATATTCCAGCACATTTAGGATACCCTCAACACCATGTTTTACGGCTGTTTTATCCAATCTCAAGGATTCTCCGGCTTCATAAACTATAATAGGTACATCATGCTTATGTGCTTCTTTTCTAAAAGACTTAGGAATCAGCTTTGACGGAAATTGATATGGTGCATTAAAAATCTCTGCCAATTTTTTACTCCGTTCGCAATTAGGTGTATATCGTATTTGAGGATAATTACTTCGCTGCGCTCCTCCGGTATGTATATCAATACCAAAATCAACATTATTGGCAATCTCACGAATATGAAAATAAGCTATTCTACTTGCTAAAGAGCCTGTTCTACTACCTGGAAAACTTCTATTCAGGTCTTTACCGTGTAAATCTCTAGACATATTCAAAAAACCAAAAACATTCAAAAGTGGCAAAACAATAACACAGCCCTGCTGAACCTTAAAATACTTTCGTGACAGCATGCGCCTAACTGACTCAATACCGTTTACTTCATCACCGTGCAATCCTGCTTGAACCAAAACCGTAGGTCCAGGGTCTTTACCATTAAAAACGTATACCGGAATTTCTATAACTGTACCTGTAGGTAACCGATCAATCTCTACTTTTATGAGCTTATCTTCACCTAACTGTACTACCTGTCCACGAATTTCAACGGGTTCGTTTCGAAAATTTGTATCGAACATTCTTTTCTAAAAATTTTATTACATGCTCCGCTACATTCACTTTGGTGTAGGCCTCTACTCCTTGAAATCCGGGAGAAGCATTTACCTCAATCAGTAATGGCCCGCGTTTTGAACGAATCATATCTACTCCGGCCACAGGTAAGCCTAAATACTTGGCGGCACGCACAGCTATCTTCTTTTCCTTTTCAGTAATATCTGCAATTTCACCTGTTCCTCCACGATGAATATTTGATCTGAATTCACCTACTTCTCCTTTACGTTTCATTGCAGCTACAACCTGGTTACCAACAACAATCGCTCGAATATCTTCACCATTTGATTCTTCTATAAATTCCTGCATCATAAAACTGGCATTCATATTATAAAAGGTATCCATAATAGACTTAGCCGACTTTTTAGTCTCAGCAAGAATAACTCCTAAGCCTTGTGTTCCCTCCTGCAGTTTTATAATAATTGGCGGCCCACCTAACAACTCTATTTGCTCACTGATGCTTTTAGCATCCGTTGAAAACACCGTTTGAGGAATTGGCAAATTCTTTCTATTTAAAATCTGTAGTGTGCGCACCTTATTATTTGCTCTTAAAATTCCCAAGGAACGCGCAGTACTAAAAACACCGTTCATTTCAAATTCCTTTACAACTGCAGCTCCATGTCGAGTTACTGAGGCGCCTATTCTAGGAATAATGGCATCAACTTTGTCTATTACATTCTCTCCGGCAACAATAATTTGAGGCCTTCCTTTACCTAAATACACTGAGCATTTGGTATGATTGATAACGCGCACGTCATGACCACGTTCTTCGGCCTCGTCAACCAAACGCTTGGTAGAATAAATGTTTTCGCCTACAGAAAGTACAAATATCTTCATCGGGTTAGATTAGCGCAGTACTGTGTCTATTTCAATTTTGTTTTCAAGTGTTCTATGTACAGGACATCTATTGGCAATTTCTAGCAGTCGTCTTCGTTCTTCAAAAGTTAAATTACCAACTAACTCAATAGTTCTGACAAACTTATCGATTTTTGAGGTTCTATCATCACTACACGTTCTACAATCTTCAGCATGTTGTTTAAAATGTTCAAGGTGTACCAACACTTCATCTAAATCCCATTTTTTTCTATCCGCATACATGCGTAAAGTAATCGCTGTACATGAACCCAAAGCAGAAAGCAATAATTCATATGGCGTAAACCCAGCATCTTGACCACCATACTTCTTAGGTTCATCAGCAATAATAGCGTGGGTGCGTGCTGCAATTTCTGTTCTGTATTTAGAGCGGCCTATCCTGACCACCGTCTGTTTATCTGTTTCCAAATCTTTATCTTCTCTAAAAGACACATAACGCTTTGCCCAACTTGAAACGACTTCACCCACATAAAACGAATCATCTTTATTGGTCAGCAAATGATTTGCACCATCTAAAGAAACAAAGCTTTTAGGATGGTGTGCGGCATTATAAATTTCTTTGGCATTTTGTATTTCTACAATCTTATCTTGAGGTGAATGCAACACAAGAATTGGTTTTCGCATTTTACCCAATAACTGTTGTAAATCTTTATTCCCAAGATCTTCTAAAAACTGTTTTTTAATGGTGAATTGACGTCCTGAAATATCAATAATAGCCTCACCTTCTGATTCTATATCTTCAAGATGCTCTTCAAACAAGTGCTCAACATGAGATGGTCTTGAAGGGGAACCAATAGTTACAATAGCTTCTATAGAATCAATAGTATCTGCTGCAAAAATTCCTGCTGCGCCGCCCAAGGAATGACCTATAATAATTTTTGGTGACTGATGATTAGCTTTCAAGTATTCTGAGGCAGATACAAGGTCATCAACATTTGTAGAAAAATTTGAATCTGCAAAATTACCTTCACTGTTTCCTAAACCCATAAAATCAAAACGCATGACTGCAATTCGCTTTTTTGTCAATGCCCTTGAAATATTTCTAACCGCTGTGAAATTTTTGTTTCCGGTAAAAAAGTGGGCAAACAAAGCAAAAGCTATAGGTTTATGATCTATTGGGAAGTCAATACTTCCATCTAGGGATAATCCTTGTTTGTTCTTAAATTGAATCTTCTGGCTGTACATGATTGCCTGTTTTAGTAAAAAATATGAATTTAAAACTTTTTTATGTTTAAAACGGTTCTAAATAACAAAAAATGATTATTCTCATTTTCAATAGCAAAACCTAAGTCTTACATTTGTATACCATAATAAACTAATCAAAATGAGCGGAATTTTAAATTCTACTATAGGAAGAAAATTTGCCATGGCTCTTTCAGCATTCTTCCTGATGATTTTTCTCATCGTACATGTTTCCATAAATTTTACATCAGTCTTTAGTGAAGATTTGTTTAATACCCTATCACATTTTATGGGTACCAATCCTTTGATTCAAGGGTTGATGCAACCTGTTCTGGTAATTGGTGTTATCTTTCATTTTGTTCTTGGATTTGTTTTAGAAGTCAAGAACAAACAAGCCAGAAATGTAAAATACGTTGTGAACAAGGGAAGTGCTAATTCTAGCTGGATGTCTAGAAATATGCTATTAAGCGGTATTGTCATACTTGCCTTTCTCGTGTTACATTTTTATGACTTCTGGGTACATGAAATGACTGTAAAGTATCTACAAGGCGATATGTCAGGGCTCATTGATCCTGATAACGCAGATTCTGGTTTTAGATATTATGAAGAGCTTAGGGAAAAGTTTGTAAGCCCAGTTCGTGTTGGTATTTATGTTATTGCTTTTGTACTATTAGCGCTACACCTGCTTCACGGATTTGACTCAGCATTTCAGTCTGTTGGACTTAACAACAAATACACACAAGCCATTAAAGGATTTAGTAAAGTATATTCAATTGGTATTCCTGCTTTGTTCATTTTCATTGCAATTTATCATCACTTTACGCATTAAAAATTAGAAATATGTCTGTTTTAGATTCTAAAGTACCTAAAGGCCCATTAGCAGATAAATGGACCAATTATAAAAATAAAATTGACCTAGTAAACCCAGCTAATAAACGTTTGATCGATATTATAGTTGTCGGTACTGGTTTGGCCGGAGGTTCTGCCGCCGCTACCCTGGCTGAGTTGGGTTATAATGTAAAAGCATTCTGCTTTCAAGATTCTCCTCGTAGAGCACACTCTATTGCTGCTCAAGGTGGAATTAACGCCGCAAAAAATTATCAAGGTGATGGTGACTCTACCTATCGTCTATTTTATGATACCGTAAAAGGAGGTGATTACCGCTCACGGGAAGAAAATGTATATCGCTTAGCTGAAGTTTCTACCAATATTATTGATCAATGTGTGGCGCAAGGGGTTCCTTTTGCAAGGGAATATGGAGGGCTTTTAGATAACCGTTCTTTTGGAGGTGTATTGGTGTCCAGAACTTTTTATGCTAAAGGGCAAACAGGTCAACAATTATTATTAGGTGCCTATGCGGCTATGAACCGCCAGATTGGTCGTGGTAAAATAAAAATGTATACCCGTCATGAGATGCTTGATGTGGTTATTGTTGATGGTAAAGCACGTGGTATAATAGCCAGAAACTTAGTAACAGGAGAAATAGAACGTCATTCAGCACATGCTGTGGTTTTGGGTACAGGAGGTTATGGTAATGCCTTTTACCTATCTACCTATGCTATGGGTTCTAACGTAACTGCAGCCTGGAAAGCACATAAGCGCGGTGCTTATTTTGCCAATCCTTGCTATACGCAAATTCACCCTACATGTATTCCCGTTTCTGGTGATCATCAATCAAAATTAACATTGATGTCCGAATCCCTACGTAATGATGGGCGTATTTGGGTTCCTAAGCATAAGGAAGATGTTGAAAAAATTAGAAATGGAAGCCTAAAGCCAACGGAAATACCAGAAGAAAATAGAGATTATTACTTAGAAAGACGTTACCCTGCTTTTGGAAATTTAGTGCCTCGTGATGTGGCATCTCGTGCAGCCAAAGAACGTTGTGATGCCGGTTATGGTGTGAATAAAACCGGCGAGGCTGTTTACCTTGATTTCGCATCGGCTATAGAGCGTTATGGTAAAGAGCAAGCACATATTAAAGGCCTGAACGAAGACGATAAAGCTACAGTTCAAAAATTAGGTAAAGAAGTCGTTGCCAATAAATATGGAAACTTGTTTCAGATGTATGAAAAGATCGTAGATCAAAATCCATATGAAACCCCAATGATGATCTATCCTGCAGTGCATTATACCATGGGTGGACTTTGGGTAGATTATAATTTAATGACTACCGTTCCAGGGTTGTACTGTATTGGTGAAGCGAATTTCTCTGATCATGGGGCAAACCGTTTAGGGGCCTCAGCATTAATGCAAGGTTTGGCTGATGGTTATTTTGTGCTGCCATATACCATTGGAGATTATCTTGCTGATGATATTCGTACAGGACCTATTCCATCTGATACTCCTGAGTTTGATGAAGCAGAAAAAAATGTGCGAGAGCGTCTAGATAAACTGATCAATAACAATGGAACGAAGTCTGTAGATCATTTTCATAAGCGATTGGGTAAGATCATGTGGAATAAATGTGGTATGTCTAGAAATGCGAAAGACTTAGCAGAAGCTATTGATGATATAAAAGCTTTACGTGAGGAATTCTGGAAAGATGTAAAAGTTCCAGGTACCGAAAATGAATACAATGAAGAATTGGCTAAAGCCGGGCGTGTAGCTGATTTCCTAGAGCTAGGAGAGTTATTTGCCAAAGATGCTTTAGAGCGTAATGAGTCTTGTGGAGGGCATTTCCGTGAAGAATACCAAACAGAAGAAGGTGAGGCCTTACGTGATAAAAAGTATCAATATGTATCTGCTTGGGAATATGTAGGCGAGCCTCGCGAGGCTAAGCATCATAAAGAAGCCCTTGAATATGAAAATATTGAGGTAAAAGAAAGAAGTTATAAATAAAATTTAAAAAGTTTGAAAATCTTTTTAAGAAGTTATAAAGCTAAAAGATTATGAATCTTACATTAAAAATTTGGCGTCAAAAAAATGCAAACGATAAAGGTAAAATTGTAGATTACAACCTTAGCAATATCTCACCTGATATGTCTTTTCTTGAAATGTTAGATGTATTAAATCAACAACTCATAGATAAAGGTGAAGAACCCGTGGCATTTGATCATGACTGCCGAGAAGGTATATGTGGTACTTGTTCGTTATATATTAATGGCCGTGCTCATGGACCTGATACCAAAATTACTGTATGTCAGTTACATATGCGTAGTTTTAAAGATGGTGACACTATTTATATTGAACCATGGAGAGCACAGGCATTTCCTATAATTAAGGATTTAGTGGTTGATCGTTCGGCTTTTGATCGTATTCAACAAGCTGGTGGTTATATTTCTGTAAATACATCAGGAAATACGCAAGATGCGAATGCCATACCTATTGAAAAGGAAAATGCAGATAAAGCTTTTGATGCAGCTACGTGTATTGGTTGTGGTGCCTGCGTAGCTACTTGCAAAAATTCCAGCGCCATGTTATTCGTTTCTGCAAAAGTATCGCAATTCGCTTTGCTCCCTCAAGGGCAAGTAGAAGCAGCTGACCGTGTATTGAATATGGTAAAGCAAATGGATGAAGAAGGCTTTGGTAATTGTACCAATACTGGGGCTTGCGAGGTTGAATGCCCTAAAGGGATTTCATTGGAAAACATCGCCAGAATGAATCGTGAATATATGGCTGCCAGTTTAAAAGGATAAATGTCATTCTGAGAAAACGAAGAATCTTAACTCAAATAATTAAATCCCAAGCTTACACTTGGGATTTTTTATTAGCTTTATACTATGCGGCACACCTCAAAACTCCCCAATGTAGGTACTACTATTTTTACAGTGATGAGCTCTTTAGCCAAAGAGCATAATGCCATTAACTTATCACAAGGTTTTCCGAATTTTAAAAGTGATCAAAAATTAATTGATTTGGTAACCAAAGCTATGAACGATGGATACAATCAGTACACCCCCATGCCTGGTGTTTTAGCCTTACGTAAAGCCATTGCTAAAAAGTTTGAACTGCTATACGATTCATCCTATCATCCCGAATCTGAGGTCACAATAACAGCCGGAGCAACCCAGGCTATTTTTACTGCAATTTCAACTTACATAAGAGAGGGAGATGAGGTTGTTATTTTCAGGCCTGCCTTTGATTGCTATGAACCAGCTATTAAACTCAATGGAGGCAAAACAATTTCAGTTCAGTTAAACGCTCCCTACTATTCTGTTAATTGGGAAGAAGTAAGAAAAAAGATGAATGATAGAACAAAAATGATCATCATTAATACACCTCAAAATCCTTGCGGGACCATTTTCACTCATCAGGATATGTTACAACTTCAGAAATTAACAGATGGTACTGATATCATTGTTTTGAGTGATGAGGTATATGAGCATATCATTTTTGATGGAGAGCAACATCAATCAGCTTGTTTATTTCCAGGGCTTAAATCAAGAAGCTTCATTACAATGTCTTTTGGTAAGACATTTCATAATACAGGGTGGAAACTCGGCTTTTGTTGCGCTCCTAAAGAGCTCATACAAGAATTTAGAAAAGTACATCAATTTAATGTATTTTCAGCCAATCATCCTACGCAAGTAGCTTTAGCAGAGTATTTAGATGATCCTAGAAATTATAGATATTTACCAGAGTTTTATCAGCAAAAGCGTGATCTCTTTTTGGAGTTAATCAAAGAATCAAGATTTGAATTCATTCCGTCTAAGGGGACATACTTTCAATCACTCAGTTACTCTAAAATCACAAATGATTCAGACATAGATTTTGCAAAGCAACTTACAATTGAAAAGAAAATAGCTTCCATTCCGTTATCTGTTTTCAATGAAAATAATCAGGATGATAAAATGCTTCGTTTTTGTTTTGCTAAAACAGATGGAACATTAAAACGTGCTGCTGAAATTTTGAATAAAATCTAAAAGAAAAACCCCGAGTCTTCTACTCGGGATTTATATTATTCAACAATTTTAATATGAAAAGCAGGAATATTATCCTTACCTATTAGTTTGCCATCTTCATAGGCTTCTTTTATATCAAAAATAGTGACTACATGATTCGGTTTTAATTCCTTAATGTAAACCTTTGTTTCCGAATCTAACTTACTCCCTTTAACCACTAAAGGAGGTTTTCCAGGAAACTTAATGCTAAAGTCTTTGATATTAAAGGCGTAGCTATCATTAAAATTGCCACAATACAATTCAATTTTTTCTGCCTGTAATTCTTCAGCAGTGAGGTTCAACATGCACTTATCGAAGGTGTCTGCTTGATTGAACGACAAGAACAAAATAGTAGAAAATAGTAACAGTGCTCTCATAAAAGATTGATTTAGTAACTATTATAACTCAAAAAGAGACCCTTTTAGTATGCAAAAACTAAAAAATTAAATTCCTTGTAATAGCGTAAATAAAGGCATCATTTTTGATAACTTTATGGAATGTTAACAGAATTTAGTTCTATGCATAGAAATTACCTCAAGCTACTATTCATTGCTTTTTTCATTTTTGTAATGCCCGGTCATTTTTTGGCACAGCAACAAGAAAGTTGGGAAACCTATATTGCTAAAAAGGAAAAAGGATATATGGCCATAACAGTAGATATGGAACTTGGTTTTGCAAGGCCTAACTATAAAAACCTACTGATTGTGGGTACACATACTACTAAATGTCTGAATAATGGCTATCCAACAGAAGAAGGTCTTGAAGATCTATATACGTTCTCTGACTCTATTTCTAACATTATTGGAAAAACAACCAAGGCTAAATTAGCTGGAATCTTAACCTACCAATGTGCCGGTTTTGATGTGTTTTATGTGAAAGATACGGTAAATTTAAGAGATAATCTTAGTTCATTTTTAAGCTCTAATTATAAAAATTCAAAAAATTATTTACTGTTACAGCGAGACGGACGTTGGGATTATTACGTTAAAAACTTATGGCCAAAAGATATCTCAAATGACTTCTTTGCCAACCATGAATATTTAAGTCAGTTATTTTATGAAGGTGATAATTTAGCTAAAGAAAGAGAGGTTTCTCATTGGGTTTATTTTAGACGTGAAAAGCGGAGGCAAAAATTTATTGATAAAATACAGGTTTTGAATTTTAAAATAGACTCTGCTAAATATAACGTTGGTAAGTCACTGCCTTATGAGGTGAAAATTTCCAGAAAAGATTCTATAACGCCTGCTGCTATTTCAAAACTGACTAGAACTATAAAAACTATTTCTAATGCACTTTATGGAACTTATGATGGGTGGGGTACAGAACCTGTCAAGAATGACTAACTTTAAATTCATATTTCATTAGCCAATCCGTTTGTTTGTCGTTACCTAGCATATATGCATGCTCTCCAAATTTTATAAACCCATGGCCTTCATAAAAGCGAATTGCCGCTTTATTGTGCTCCCAAACACCTAACTATAAAAATTCTACTTTACATGCTTTAGCTAACTCAATTGCTTTAAAGAGCGCTTTCTTTCCTATTTTCCTGTCTTGAAATTCCTTTAATACATACAATCTTTCCAATTCTATTGTGTTAGCCTCAAGTTGTTCAGTTTGTGCAACTCTAGTATTTAGCTTAAAATATCCCGTCAGTACGGCATCATACATAATAAAAATAATACTCGCAATTGTCATTTTTTAATTGCTCTTTTATAATCGTATTATTAAAAGCACTCTCTAAATATATCTTAAAATCATCTGGGTTATTGTCTTTTTCAAAAGCTTCAATAAAAGTTAACCTGGACAATTCAGCTAACTTTTGATAATCAGTTACATCACATTTTTTAAATGTAATACCCATAAATATATCTTCTGAAAATAATTTACATTTGTTTGACCAATAAATTTAATCATTATGAAATATCTAAAGTTTACACTTTCAATTTTATTATTCTTTGCTGTAACTCTATGTTTCTCTCAAAAGGTAACCTTTGCGGGAAAGGAATATAAAATTAAGGGGAAAAAGATATTATTAGACGGAAAGGATGTAACCGATACTTTCTCCAACTCAGAAAAGGAATCCATTTTTACTAAATTCAAGAGCCTGAAAAACAAGGAAAAAGAAGAAAAAAAGGCTGTTAAAAAGGAAAAGAATAAAGAAAAAAAGCAAGAGAAAGCAGAGAAAGAAGCTAAGAGACAAAAGAAACTAGAAGGCAATTATAAAGATGCTCAAAATCGTTTAGAAAAAGCTCAGAAAAAATATGAGAAATTAAAAGGGAAAGGGAAACTCTCTCCTGTAGATGATAAAAATTGGGAAGAAAAAATTGAAAAGTTAAAGAGTAAAGTAGTTAAGGCAGAGAAGAAATTAAAATAACCGCTGAAAGACCTCTTCAACTTTTGAGGCTAAAACAACCTTTATCTTATAATTGTTCTTGGCCATTTTATTAAATTTAGAAATCACTATCGTTGAAAAGCCCAATTTTTCTGCCTCCAAAATACGTTGATCAATTCTGTTTACTGGCCTAATTTCTCCTGCCAAACCAACCTCAGCTGCAAAACACATATCTTGTGGAATTGCCACATCTTCATTAGAGGATAAAATAGCAGCTACCACTGCCAAATCAATGGCCGGATCATCTACAGAAATACCTCCAGCAATATTTAAGAATACATCTTTGGCACCCAATCTGAAACCGGCACGTTTTTCCAAAACAGCCAAGATCATATGTAGTCGTTTGATATTATATCCGGTTGCAGAGCGCTGTGGTGTGCCATACACTGCTGTACTCACCAAGGCTTGTACTTCTATCATAAGCGGACGCATCCCTTCTAAAGTGGCTCCTATGGCCGTGCCACTTAAAGATTCATCTTTTTCTGAAATGAGGATTTCTGAAGGGTTTTCTACCTCTCTCAATCCGGCACTTTGCATTTCATAAATACCTAACTCAGCAGTTGAGCCAAAGCGATTTTTTTGAGCTCGCAAAATCCTGTATGTATGATTTCTATCACCTTCAAATTGCAAAACTACATCTACCATATGTTCTAAAATCTTTGGTCCCGCAATATTGCCTTCTTTGGTAATATGACCTATCAAAATAACAGGAGTAGCAGTTTCCTTCGCAAATTTTATGAGCTCAGCAGTAGTTTCACGAATCTGTGAAATACTTCCGGGTGATGCATCAATATAATCAGTATGCAGTGTTTGAATGGAGTCGATTACCACAACATCAGGTTGCTTTTCCTCTATTGATTTAAAAATATTTTGGGTTTTGGTCTCTGTAAGTACCAGGCAATTTGAATTTTGGTTGCTCAACCTATCAGCACGCATTTTAATCTGCGACTGACTCTCCTCTCCTGAAACATAGAGTACTTTTTTAATAATTGCCAATGCAACCTGTAATAATAGGGTAGATTTACCAATACCCGGTTCTCCTCCTAACAATGTAACTGAGCCTTTTACCAAGCCACCACCTAAAACTCTATTTAATTCGTTATTCTGAGTATGGACCCTATCTTCTTCTGAAGCTACAACCTCGTTGATCTTGATAGGTCTGGCAACTTTTTTAGCAATAGTACTTTGCTTCCACTCTCGTTTTTCTTCTTTTTGAATAACCTCTTCTACAATGGTATTCCATTCATTGCATGAAGTGCATTTCCCAATCCATTGCGCATATTGTGTACCACAATTCTGGCAAAAAAAAGAAGTTTTGGTTTTAGGCATTTATGGCTGTTAAATTATTTACTCGAAAATTTGTTCTTTGTCATTCTGAACTCGATTCAGAATCCATATCAAATTCTATAATGGATTCCTGCCTTCGCAGGAATGACAAATATTAATCTTTTTCAACTCAGTATTTTAAATCCTCCCTTTTGATTGAAGAAAGATTTTCCAAAGATAAATTAAGCAAAGAATCAATGTTACTTTCAATTGACTTAAACCCTTCTTCTTCAACTAAAAATTTTTCAACGACAGGTCTCTTGCCCCATTCATTAAACTCATTGGTCCAAGCAAAATTATAGAAATTCCATAATTTTTGGTTTACTCCTTTGGCTTCAAAAACCGGTTGTATAATAATCGCCTTATTAATTTCCTCATCATTCCAATCCAACCTTCTTTCTTCAAATTTGATTAATTCATTAGGATAATGAGGCCTATCTTTTGAATGCTTTGCGCCTAATCTAAAAGCTAAATTTTTAAGCTTAGTTTCTATGTTTCTGAATACATTCACCTTTTCAACTCAGCTTTTTCTCCATCAAAAACTGCAAAGGTAAAATGAGTTACCCAATCACCGGTATTGATATAGGTTGATGTTTTATTCAACTCAATGGTCATTGGTAAATGCCGATGCCCAAACAAGAAATAATCATAATGCTTGGTTTCCAATTTTCGCTTGCAGTATTGTACCAGCCATTCTTTTTCCTCTCCTAGAAATTTGGCGTCTTCGTCTCCAGAGATCAACTTATTCTTAGTAGACAAATACACTCCCAATTTCATCCCAAAATCAGGGTGTAACCATCTATACAACCATTTTGATAAAGGATTTGTAAATACCTTTTTCATGCGCTTGTATCCTTTATCTCCCGGACCTAATCCATCGCCATGTCCTATCAAAAAAACTTTATTGTTTATGACAAATTCTTTAGGTTCATGATACACCGGTATCCCTAGTTCAATTTGAAAATAATCATGCATCCACAAATCATGATTTCCTACAAAAAAATGAATCTCTATTCCACTATCTTTCAACTCAGCTAACTTTCCAAGTACACGAACAAAACCTTTAGGAACTACGGTTTTGTATTCAAACCAAAAGTCAAATAGATCACCCAACAACAAAATAGTATGTGCATCTTGCTTAACTTCATCTAACCAAGCAACAAATTTTTTCTCACGTACTAAACTATCCTTATGGTTAGGTAAACCCAGGTGTTGGTCAGAAGCGATATATACTTTCTTGTTGGCTGGAAGATTGATGGTCATCTTTACTTAAAGACGTTTAAGGCTTTTTGATATTCATCTAAATGCTGATCAGAAGCAAACCATTCAGCATAAGAATTTTGTGTTTCATATAATTTCAATGAATGCAATTTAACACTTTGCGGTAAATGTTGTTGAATGATAGATGCAAAATCAGCAATCATATTTTCACTGGTAGGTTGATAATCGACCAAAATAACTTTCGGTGAATGTTTCCTGATGTCTTCAGCTAGTTCTGCATGTGGTGAGTTTTTATTCAGGATGGTTGCATGATCAAATACATCTACTATCTGCGTTTTTATGATATGCTTCAAATCTCCAAAATCCAGTACCATGCCATTTTTTACATGTTCAGGGTCATTTATAGGACTGCCAATAACAGTAACATATAACTGATAACTATGACCATGCACATTACGGCATTTACCATCATAACCATACAAGGCATGTGCAGTTTCAAAGTCAAAATGTTTAGTGATACGTATAATACTCATAATAGCCTATTTATTAAACTTACCGAAATGCCATAAAACTCCTGATGGATCGTGCATGAAGAATTCTTTTCCCCAATCAAATTCCTTTATTTCAGTAAACCGAACACGCTTATATTTTTTATGAAGTTCTTTTTTTGACAATTCTAATAAACAAGACTCTACATTGTCAACTTCTAAAAAAATCATAGAGTTATCTATCCAATCTTTTACATAATAGTTTTGTAAATAAAACCCCAGTTTTTCACTTACCATAAAAAAGCACATAGTTTTATCTATTTCAATCTCTTCAAAGCCTAACTCTCTATAAAAAGATCTAGACTCTTCATAATTCTTTGACCCAATAAAAGCTCTTATAGATTTTGATTGAAGGTTCATTTTCTATTATATAACATTTAATTGTTTCCCAACCTTAATAAAGGCAGCGATGGCTTTATCTAAATGTTCTTTTTCATGGGCCGCCGATAGTTGCACCCTGATTCTTGCTTTTTCCTTAGGTACCACTGGGTAGAAGAAGCCAATTACATAAATACCTTCTTCTAAAAGAGCATCTGCCATATCTTGTGACAGTTTTGCATTATATAACATTACCGGAACTATAGCTGCATCTGCACCTACTAAATCAAAACCTGCAGCTTCCATTCCTTTTCTAAAATAGTTAGTATTCCACTCTAATTTATCGCGCAATGATGTGTCATTTGCTAACAGGTCAAAAACCTTAATAGACGCACCCACAATAGCTGGAGCCAAAGAATTAGAAAATAAATATGGTCTAGATCTTTGACGTAAAATATCAATAACTTCTCTTTTAGCAGTTGTATATCCACCCATAGCACCACCCAATGCCTTACCCAAGGTTCCGGTAACTATATCAACTCTATCCAAAACATTTTTTAACTCAAGTGTTCCTCTTCCCGTTTTGCCGATAAACCCAGCAGCATGACACTCATCTACCATCACCAATGCATCATATTTATCTGCTAAATCACAAATGCCATCAAGATTTGCTACAATGCCGTCCATAGAAAACACCCCATCCGTCACAATAATTTTAAAACGAGCACCATTTTCATTAGCCTCTTTTAATCGAGCCTCAAGTTCTTCTAAATTATTATTTTCATAACGGTAGCGAGCAGCCTTACATAAGCGTACGCCGTCAATAATGGATGCATGGTTCAATGAATCAGAAATAATAGCATCTTCCTTTGTTAATAATGGTTCAAAAACTCCACCATTGGCATCAAAACAAGCTGCATATAAAATGGTGTCTTCAAAACCATAAAAATTCGCGATTTTTTGCTCTAACTCCTTATGAATATCTTGTGTGCCACAGATAAATCTTACAGACGACATTCCAAAACCATGGGTATCCATAGCGTCTTTTGCTGCTTGAATTACCTCTGGATGATTTGATAATCCTAAATAATTATTTGCACAAAAATTAATGACCTCTTCCCCTGTAGAAATCTTAATCACTGCTTCTTGGGGTGAAGTAATAATTCGCTCTTTTTTATATAAACCGGCATCTTTAATACCTTGAATTTCATTTTGTAAGTGCTGTTGTATACTTCCGTACATATACTATTTAGATTTTCTTAATTAGTCAATTACTTAGCACAAAGGTAATTGAAATCTGAGACTAATTGATCAGGAAGGATTAACTTTGTCCGTCAGAAATTTGACTATGGCAAGAGACGAGATTTTAAAAGAACGCTGGGAACAATTAGTTGCCATTTTATCAGATAGATTTTCTGATGGTGAAGACCTAGATATTGATGGTATCATTTATATGATTGGTGTTCAGGAATTAGGACAAGGATATCGCACTTTTAAAAAGGATGAAAAGCTTAACCTAATGCATATTGCCATTTGTAGACTTTTAGAGCCTCTTGGTTATTATGAATTTGATTTTTTTGATAGTGATGGTTGGCCTCATTATAAAGTAAAAGAGGAATTACCCTTTTTAAAACCTGGTGAACAGAGTATTCTCATGAAAGAAGCCATCGTCAACTATTTTTTAGAGAAAGAGGTGATATGAATGTCATATTGAGCAAAGCGAAATATCTTGCTTTAGATTCTTCACTATGATCAGAATGACAGTATTTAAATAGCTTCGAAAATTTTTCCAGGTAAAGGTCTTATAACAGATTTTAGTTCAAGATTCAACAATACTGTTGCTGTTTTATGAATAGGATGATTACAGTGCAAAGCGATAATATCTAATTGTTGTTTCCCTTCCTTCAACAAATACTCATAGATTTGTTTTTCATCATCATTTAGATCTATAAACAGTGGTTTTTGAACTGACTTTTCTTTTTGCTCTTTAGGGTTTTTCCAATTCAAAATATACGCTAAATCCTTTGCTGATGTTAGTACTGATGCCCTATTTGTTTTGATTAAGTTATTACAACCTAAGCTATACGCATCAGTAACTCTTCCTGGAAGCGCAAATACATCTCTATTATAAGAGTTTGCAATATCGGCAGTAATAAGCGACCCACCTTTTTCAGCTGATTCAATAACTAATGTTGCTTGTGATAAACCAGCTACAATTCTATTTCTTTTTACGAAGTTTTCCCGATCTGGTTTTGAGCCAGACCAAAAATCAGTAAATAATCCCCCGAATTCTTGCATTCTTTTTGCCTCTATTTGATGTGTGGGAGGGTAAATTCTATCTAGGCCATGTGCTAAGACCGCTATGGTTTGTAAATTATATTCCAAAGCTTGCTGATGTGCAAAAATATCAATCCCGTATGCTAATCCGCTTACTATTATTGGATTGAACTCTTTTAAATCTTTAAATAAATCTTTTAGAAAATCTCTGCCATAGGCCGTGATTTTCCTTGTCCCCACCACGCTTATAATATGAGGATTACCTAAATTCATCCTGCCTTTTTGAAATAGAATTAGTGGTGCATCATAACATTGCTTTAAACGCTCAGGATAATGATTGTCGTAAAAAGAGAGTACTTCAATGCTATTTTTTTCAATGAACTTTAACTCTTGGGTAGTTTTTTCAAAAACAGCTTCATCCTTTAGTGCTTTGATAATGTTATCTCCTATGCCTTGAATCCTTCGTAGATAAGCTTTCTTTTCCTTAAAAACGGCTTCGGCACTTCCACAATGTCTTATAAGTTTCTTGGCATTGACATCACCAACACCTTCTATCTGTGAAAGTGCCATTAAATAAAAAAGTTCTTCAGTACCTAAAGCCATAGTATTACCTCAAATGTATGTAAAGTTTGTGTTAATAAAAATTAGGTATACCTCTTGACTAGCTTTCATTTTTTTTTACTTTTGTTCGTAATGAAGCTAGCCGAATATATTAGTGACTTACTCTATCGTTATGAGTGTGTGATTGTACCCGAATTTGGTGGCTTTGTAGCCAATTCTAAGTCAGCTTATATTGGTGAAAATTCTAAGACTTTTTACCCTCCTTCTAAACAATTATCATTTAATAATCACCTTAAGAACAATGATGGTCTGCTAGCCAATTATATTGCTTCTGTTGATAAGATGCCTTATAAATCTGCCATAAACTTCATCAATTTTGAAGTGCAGCAATGGAAAGAAACGCTTCAAAAAGAAGATATTGTCATAGACAATGTGGGTACGCTAAGTTTAGAAAATGAGCATGTTATTTTTGAACCGCAAAAAAAGATCAACTACCTCACACAATCTTTTGGTTTGGATTCATTTGTTGCTCCTGAAATTAAACGAGAGACTTATGTAAAAGAGGTAGAAGAGCTTGAAGAAAAAGTCCCTCCTATATTGGTTACTGAAGAAAAGAAAAAATCTCATGATTATCTAAAATATGCCGCTATTTTCGTTATTGGCCTGTCATTGATTGGTTTGCTTGGTAATGTGCTTTATAAAGACTATCAAAATAAACAACAGGTTATCTCTTTGAAAAAGCAACAGGAAAAAGTAAACGCTAAAATTCAAGAGGCTACATTTATTGTGAGTGATCAATTACCCTCAATTACTTTAAATGCCAAAAGAGCATCTTTACCTTTTCATGTAATTGCCGGTGCATTTCGTTTTCCTGAAAATGCCGATAGAAAAGTACGCATATTGAAGGAGCAAGGTTTTGAAAATGCCAGAATTTTAGGCGTAAATCAATGGGGACTTACCCAAGTATGCTTTGACAGTTTTGACGATCGTTGGGAAGCATTAAAGTCATTAGAAGTAGTTAGAAAAACTATGAATGATGAAGCCTGGTTGTTAGTACAAGACCTTTAATATCTCCGTTAGATTTAACTATCTTTGTCCCGATTTTTTGACCAATTATTTCATTCCGCGAAAGCGAAAAACACATCTATTTTATGAAGGCAAAAACGCCAAAAGAATCTTTAACTGTAATGACCGATTTGGTTTTGCCAAGTGAAACCAACCCTATCAACAATTTATTTGGAGGTGAGTTATTAGCACGGATGGATAGAGCCTGTAGTATAGCTGCCAGAAGACATTCTAAGCGCATTGTAGTTACTGCTTCTGTAAATCATGTAGCATTTAACAAGGCTGTGCCAGTTGGTAGCGTTGTTATTGTAGAAGCTAAAGTATCAAGGGCTTTTTCTTCTTCAATGGAAGTATATGCCGATGTATGGACAGAAGACCGTGAAAGTGGGCAAAAAACCAAGGTAAATGAAGGTATTTATACTTTTGTTGCCGTAGATAGAACCGGAACACCCGTAAAAGTTCCTGCTATAGAACCGGAAACTGAATTAGAAAAAGATCGCTATGATAGTGCTTTGCGAAGAAAACAATTGAGTCTGGTCTTATCGGGTAGAATGAACCCTAGCGAAGCTACAGAATTAAGAGCTTTATTTACTCGCTAATGCCACTGCACCGCCTCTACTGATCCAAGGTTCTGGATTTTGCTTACTGGTATTTTTAAACAATCCAAACTCTAGAATAGTTTTCCCTGTAACAGCATCTGTATGAACGGTACCAATTTCTTGTTTGGTTTTTAATATTTGACCTCTTTTTACTACTACATTTTTGAGGTTCTTATATACAGAAATGTAGTTCCCATGTTGAACCAGAACCATCTTCTTTCTACCAGGCTGCAACTGAATTGCTAATACTTTGCCTTTAAAAATAGAGCGAGCCTTTGCATTTTCTTCTGTAGCAACATGCAAACCATGACTCTGAATAGTAATTCCAGCTAGTGTAGGGTGCTTTTGCTTGCCATACTTTCTTACAATAATTCCGCGTTCTGTGGGCCAGGGTAAACGACCTTTATTCGCTACAAAATCGTTACTTATTAGCTTTTCTTCAGGTGTCATGGCAATGCCCGATGTACGTGATTTTGTGTTTTTCTTTTTAGATCTGGCAATTTCTTCAGCTATCAATTTTTCAATTTGCCTATTTAAGGCATTTTCTTGTTTCTGAATCCGTTGTACCCTAGCTATATACTTCTTTTCTTTGTCTTTAACTCTCCGAACCATACGCTCTTGTGAGTTCTTTTCTCTCTTAACGCTGTCTTGTTCTTTTGTATGCAAGGCTAAGAGTAATACTTTTTCATCTTTTTTATTAGTCAATGAGTCATTGAGAGTTGCTATTTGTTGATGTCTTTTCTTAATTTGCTCACCTTGTGATTTCCTATAACTATTGTACTGTTTGATATACTGCATTCGCTTATATGCTTGCGCAAAACTCTTAGAAGAAAGCAAGAACATTAGATTGTTTTGTTTTGCCTTAGTTTTGTAAGAGTGTACAATCATATTGGCATATTCATCTTGTAATTTTTTTAAAGATGTTTCAAGTTCAACTATCTTAAGTTCATTTTCTGTGATTTCTAAGGTGAGCTTTTTCTCTTCTTGGTCAAGGGTTCTAATTAATCTTGAACGCGTGGCAATTTTTTTATTCAAATCGCCCAATTCAGATAATAAAGCTTCTTCTTGTTGTTTAGATTTAAATAGAAGATTATTAATTTCTTTCATCTCTTTTTGGAGACGTTTACGCTTACGCTCAAGCTCCTTTTTAGTTTGAGCAAAAGACGAGAACGAAACTGCTAGCGATAGTAGCATGAAGAGAATCAATCGAAGCTTCATGTATGCAAAAATATTTTTTTTCTTAAAAAGAAACTCATTTTAGCTTGATTTCTTTATATCCAGCAGGAATAGCAAAAGGAAAATTTACTGATTTATTGAACTCCACCGTTCGGTAATCAACATCAATTGTAGTATTGTATTTACCATCAAGGGCAGCAATACGTAAGGTCTTTGGAAAGGTTTCCCCTTCTATTGTTTCATAGTTTTTATAATCAACCTGCAACGTAGTATCGTTATCTAGTTGTGTTACTTGCTGTCTATTAACTTTAAAGTGGTCTCCGCTTATACTAAACAAAAAATCAAAAAATTCATCTGATTTCCTTGGTGTTAATTCAAAATCACGCTCTTTTAAATCAACTTCATATTTCTCATTTTTTAGATTAAGAATTGCCTGGCCTAATAACAAATTCTGAACTTTCTCAAAATTAAGGTCTGCACCTAACCATCTACTGAGCAAACTAAAATCGCCTTCAAAATATGTCTTATTGATTTTTTCGTAATAACTTACTTTATTATTAGTTATTAAAGCCTTGCCGATAGGAAATCCAAGTTTAGATAAGCTTATCCAAATGGTATTGTCTTTTTTAATGCGCAATGAAGCTGTAACCCCTGGCAACTCATTCTTCCCTTTATATTTGATTCGCATTCTTGCCGTCAGGGTTTCTTTATCAAAATTATTGGCATAATGATTTTTGATCACCTTATTGGCTGACATAGCTTTAATTGTTGAATCTGTGATTACTTTCTTTGACTTACAAGATACCGCGAAAAGAATGACTATAAATAGATATGTAATTTTTCTAATCATTTTATTGTGATTCTTTTTCTCTGGCCTGTGCCGCCTGTTTATAATATTTAGAAGCTTGAATGTTTTGCCCCAAACCTTTATAAGATAAACTCAATTGGTCATAAAACTCAGCTTCTATAATATAATCATCAATAACATAATCTATACCATTTTGTAAAATAGTGACCGCTTTGTCATATTTCTTTAACTTATTTAATGCTTTTGCGTACATTAAATAAACTAAGGGTTGTGCAGGAAATAGTTCTATACCTTGTTCTCCATGCTTTTCCAAGGAAAGGTAATCTTCTTCTTTAAACTCTTTGATTAGTATTTCACTCAGTAATTGAAAAGTCTTTTTTTCTTTAAATGAAGCTCTTAACTCAACCAATGTCTGTTTACTTACTGGCTTACCTGTTTTTGCAACTTTTCCTGTCTTGTTAGATGATGGCATAAGTGATTGCTTGAAGGGTACTAGGTTTTCTGTGAGCATTCCTTTTTCTTCAAGTTCAATCAATAAGTTTCTAGCCTCTTCAATCTGATTATTTCTGATATAAAGTATAATCAAATCTTCTTGATATATTGGGTTTTGGGCAACTATTTGCTGTTGAACACCTAAAGCTTCTCGATATTTTCTTTCCGTTACTAAAATATCCTTTAAATGCTGCAACATGAAGATATTTTGAGGTTCTGCAATCAGCGCTTTTTTAACATAAGAGGTAGCTTCAAAGCTTTTTTCTAAAGCGTAGTAGTTTTTTGACAATTCAAAATTAACTGCTACATCATCTGGCTTTATAGATTGGCAGATGTCTAAAGCCATAATAGCTTTATCATAATTACCGATCGCCCTCTGACTTAATGCTTTAAAAAAATTCTTCTCAAAATTTAAGAGCCGTTGCTCTTCCTGAAGTTCTTTTATATTCTTTTGAGTAGCATAGGCTTGTACAAGCGAATCATTCTGTGAAAATCCCATAAAGGAAACACAGAAAAATAACAGATATATAATTCGCCCAAACATTGTTCTAAACCAATTGAGAGTAATCACCTATACTCACAGAAGTATAATTACCATTATATACAACGTTATTACCTATCATTGCATTGTCTAGCTTTGCATTTTTAACAGTTGTATTTGTTTGGATCATAGAATTTTTAATAGTTGAGTTCTCTATTGTGCTATTATCTCCAATAGAAACATGGGGGCCAACAGTTGTATTAACAAGTTTTACATTTTCGCCTATATAACAAGGTTGAATTATTTCTGAATTCTCTAACATTACAGAGTCAGAAACTAAGTTTTGACCTTCTGCATGCGCAAACTTTAAAATCCTACCATTCGTTTCAACAGTAATCTCCTTGTTTCCACAATCCATCCATTCATCTACTCTACCAGGAACAAATTGCATGCCCTTTTGCTTCATATTCTCTAAGGCATTGGTTAGCTGATATTCGCCTTTCTCTTTGATATCATTATCTAACAAATACTGTATCTCATCTCTTAGTATAGCACCATTCTTGAAGTAATAAATACCAATGATGGCTAAATCAGATACAAATTCTGTCGGCTTTTCAACAAAATCAGTGATTATACCGTCATTTAATTTGATAACTCCATAAGCACTTGGGTTTTCAACCTGCCTTACCCAAATAGCGCCATCCGCGTCAGCATTCAATGTAAAATCAGCTTTAAACAAGGTATCTGCAAATGCCACTACACAAGGTCCTTCTAGTGATTGTTTAGCGCACTGAATAGCATGAGCAGTTCCTAATGCAGTTTCCTGAACAGTAACTACACCTTTTGCACCCAAACTTGAGGCAATATTCAATAATTTCTCTTCTGTGTCCTTAGGAAAAGTAGGGCCAATAACAAAAGCAATCTCTTCTACATCTTGATTCAATACCTTTACAATATCCTCAACCAAACGCTGTACGATTGGCTTTCCAGCAATTAAAGTCAATGGTTTAGGCACTGTTAATGTATGTGGCCTTAAACGCGAGCCAATGCCCGCCATAGGTACAATTATCTTCATGAAAGTATCTCTTTTTTATAGTCGCACAAAGCTACACAAATTTAATGGCTTTACTATGTAACGATAGCATCTTGTTTATCTTGTGCTAAAGAACAAATTCTAACTCCTTACCAGCTTTCTATACATGCGCCATCTTCATATGTATAATGAAATTTAATGTTTCTATTATTACAGGATTCTTTCCATTTTTTGACATAACTTTTGTAATTGGATGCGTCCGCAACAATTTTTTGAGGTTGGTAGAGGTTCAATAACCTATCTAAATTTATTTTAGGAGAATGACTTAATAGCAAGACCTCTGGTTTTATTTTCTTAATATTTTGATAGACTCCTAAACTGTCTATAATCATAAGTTTTCGATCATTAAACTGGTAAACATTTTGAATTGAGTTTGTTTGTACTGTATTTATCCTGTTAGCAATTTTATATGGTGTATAAATGCTAATATTTACTGAATCTACAGATGAGAATAAGTTCAAAGTATTTCTTTCTTTTATTCCAATCAACGTTTCCTTGTTTTTATTAAAAATGATGAGCTCTCTTTTACTGTTCAATGTAAATTTTTCATAAAGAAAAACAGAAAGCAATAATGAAATACTTATCAGCATAAAACTTAATCTTTTGACATCTTTATGTTCAAAAAATTTAAAAAAAGTGATAATCACCATATAGCTAATAACTACTAATGCAATTGAAAAAGAAATCTCTTGAAATAAAAATGATTCTTGTTGAGCTATCCAGTCGATTATATTGTTCATCATTGCAATTACTTTTTCAAAAATGTCAGCAAAAAACAGGGGTAGTAGCTGAGATAACGATAATAGAATAGTGACGATTCCCATTCCTAGGATAAGCCCAAGAGCTGGAACAATAATCAAGTTTGCCACAAAGAATAAGGCTGGAAACTGATGAAAATAATACAGACTCAAAGGGAGCACGCCTATTTGAGCAGCTATTGAAACTGTAAACAGTTGCCAAAAACAATCAACAAGTTTTAATTTAGGTTTCCAAATACTATACAAGATAGGTTGTAGCCAAACAATAAAAAATACAGCTAAATAGCTCAATTGAAATCCGACTTCAAAAAGGTAATATGGATAGAATAGTAGTAAAAAGAACATTGAAATGATCAAGTTCTTAAACACACCATTCTTTCTTTTCACAGCAAGACCTATGGCAACAGCGGTAAACATAGTGACAGCCCTCACTACTGAAGCTGACAAACCTGCTATAATTGCAAAACACCATAATAAAATAACAACCAATGCCAGCTTGATATATCTTCCATTTTTGATCCGTTCAATAGGCCTAAATAAAAAGTTTAGTAATAACAAAATTATACCAACATGTAAGCCAGAAATGGCTAATATGTGTATTGCTCCAGCTTTTGCATAGTTGTCTAAAAGGTCTTTTGATATTTCCTGACGTTGCCCTAACAGCAATGCATTGATAATGGCTAGCTCATCACCAGAAAATCCGTTATTCTTCAATGCCTTATTTGCGTTCTCTCTAAATTGATGTGCTATTCCTTTTAGGCTTACCTCGCGCTTATCCAACTTAAGAACATCTTCTTGACCAATGTAAGTTTGATGATAGATTTGCTGTTTCTCTAAGTACTTTTTATAGTCAAATTGATATGGGTTTTTAGGCTCATTGATTTCTACTAATTCAGTTTTTGTTACAATAAAATCATCAACTCTTAATTGTTTATAAATAGAGTTATTTTTAAAATTAATAAGCAACTTACCTTTAACCTCAAATGAATCTGCTTGAAACACTTCGGCAACATATTTATCATAATAATCGTTCGGTTTTAAGACTTTCTTAATTCTTAATCCCAAATTAATTGGTTGTTCGCTTAAAGAAAAATGAGAATAGTGGTCCTTATAATTCCGTTCATTCTTTAATGACATCAATGCCAATCCTATCAAACAAAAAGTTAGATATGTAAAACCAATAAATAAAAAGCTCTTCTGTGATTTCTTTTTTGAAATCACGTATGCCCCAATTAGCAATAAGAAGGTAAAACCAACTATAGTACTGATTACTTTTATTTCAATATTGAAAAAATATCCAATAATAATACCGATAACCAGACTTATTGTTAGCTGTAAAGGAATATATTGAAATGGCTTCATTAAGTTAAAAATAGTCATTTTATGTATTCAAGGCCTTCAATTACCGTTTGTTTGAAAAACCAAACCATTTGTTAGGAAAACTTTTAGAATCGTTGTTTTCATCTCCTTTGAATGCGTTCATCCCTTACATTTGAAGTATTCAAAAACTATTTGGTGCTATGGTTATGTAGGAGTTCCCATAGTTACTGATAAAATTTAGAGTTATTAAATTAAGGTCTCAATGCTTCTCATGTCATTGAGACTTTCTTTTTTTATCCCATCTGTATTTACGAAATTCGTTTGCTTAAAGAAGCACCTTTATTTGAAATCAAAAATTTCATTTAAGCAAATAAATCAATTAGCCATTCCGGCAATTATTTCTGGTATTGCAGAACCGCTGCTTTCAATTACTGATACTGCTATTGTGGGAAATGTAGAATTAAACCCAGTAGAGTCGTTGGCCGCAGTTGGTATTGCCGGGTCTTTTTTATCTGCTTTATTCTGGATACTCGCTCAAACTAGATCGGCTATCTCAGCAATTATTGCTCAATATTTAGGCGCCAAACGACTTGAAGAAGTAAAAACATTACCTGCTCAGATCATTACCATAAATGTTGTGCTAAGTATTCTTATCTATGGTATTACTATTCTATTTGTTGAAGGTATTTTTAGGCTCTATAATGCAGAAGGGTTAATCTTAAATTATGCAACAGATTATTATAAAATTAGGGCTATTGGTTTACCTCTAACTTTATTTACCTTTTCTGTTTTTGGCGTGTTTAGAGGTATGCAAAACACCTTTTGGCCCATGGTGATCAGCATTATTGGTACTACTTTAAATATTGGTTTAGACTTTGCGCTTGTCTTTGGTATAAAAGATATTATTCCAGCCATGCATATCCAAGGAGCGGCGTATGCTAGTGTTATCTCCCAAGGAGTTATGGCCATTATTGCTTTAGTATTGATGCTACAAAAAACTCCTTTTACCCTTAAGTTAAAACTCCCTTTTAATAAAGAAATAAAACGATTAATCAGTCTTAGTTTTAATCTATTTATCAGAGCTGCTGCGCTCAATATTGCGCTCTATTTTGCCAATGCCTATGCTACAAAATATGGTGATCATAATATAGCCGCGCAGACTATTGCGTTTCAAATATGGCTCTTCTTTGCCTTCTTTATTGATGGCTATTCCAGTGTTGGTAACATAATTTCTGGAAGGCTTCTAGGTGAACGTGATTATAAAAATTTATGGTTACTGAGTATAGACCTTACCAAATATGCCGTAGTTATAGCTATTATTTTAGGAGCTGTTTGTTTCATCTTTTATCTTCCTATTGGACAACTTTTTACTCAGGATAATCTTGTTTTAAACTCTTTCTATGCCATTTTTTGGATTGTTATTCTCATGCAACCACTTAACGCTATTGCCTTTGTGTTTGATGGCCTATTTAAAGGATTAGCAGAAGCAGTTACATTGCGTAACACTTTGTTAGTTGCCACCTTTCTAGGGTTTATTCCTGTACTTCTAATAGGTGATTATTTTAATCTGAAATTGCATGGTATTTGGATTGCCTTTACCGTTTGGATGCTTTTGCGTATGGGTATTCTTGTTGTTATGTTTAGAAAGAAATATTTAGTTGAAAATTAAAGCTTAGAACGTTGTTAGTTCTAAGCGCCTAACCTTTGGATTAGGTAAGTATCTAAGAAATAGATTCGTAAATCAGCTTTGCCGCTATTGCACTTGCTCCTTTTCCTCCTAATTTCTGCTCAAGTTCATTATAATCTTCAAAAAGCTGGCTTCTATGTTTCTGATCTAATATTTTGGCAAGTTCTTCTTTTAATCGTTTACTGTTAAAATCATTTTGAATGAGTTCAGTTACTACTTCTTTATCCATAATTAAATTCACCAAAGAAATATAATCTAATGTGATAATTCTCTTGGCAATATGATACGAAATAGCACTACCCTTATAACATACTACTTGAGGAACTTTAAACAACGCTGTTTCTAAAGTAGCAGTTCCTGAGGTAACCAGTGCAGCATGACTTATTGATAGCAAATCATAGGTTTTGTTATCTACAAACTTTACATCTGTATCTTTAATAAACTGTTTATAAAACTCATAGTTTTGGCTTGGTGCGCCTGCAATTACAAATTGATACTCTTCAAATTTTGCAACCATTTGAAGCATTACTGATAGCATCTTTGTGATCTCCTGTTTTCTACTTCCCGGTAGCAGTGCTATAATGGGTTTATCGCCCAATTCATATTCCTTCCTAATCGTTTGCTCGCCTGCCTGAGGCTTATCTGCAATAGCGTCTAATAAAGGATGACCTACAAAGTTCACATTATAATTATACTTCTTGTAGAAATCTTTTTCAAATGGTAAGATCACGTACATCTGATCAATATCTCGTTTTATCGCTTCAACTCTTCCGGCTCGCGAAGCCCATACTTGTGGTGAGATATAATAGTTCGTTCTAAATCCTGATTTTTTCGCCCATTTGGCAATTCGTAAGTTAAACCCAGAGTTATCAATGAAAATAATCACATCAGGCTTGCATTGTGCAATATCTTTTTTACAAAAGGAAATGAGTCCGAATATCTTGCGTAGATTCATTATGACTTCTGCAAACCCCATAAACGCACGTTCCTTGTAGTGAGTAACAAGTTCTCCACCTACTTGTTGCATCAAATCACCTCCCCAATACCTGAAATCTGACTTTGCATCCTGTTGTTGTAAAGCCTTCATCAGATTAGAACCATGAAGGTCACCAGAAGCTTCTCCGGCAAGGATATAGTACTTCATCTGTTATAAAAACTGGGCAATCAAAATCAAAAAAGCAGTAAAAAAAGTAGCAATCAAAACACCTCTGGCTCTGTAATCTTGTCGCTTCTTTATAAACAGAAAAAAAGCCGCAAGATTTGGTATAGCAGCAATACTCAATACCATTCCTAGTAATTTCTTTTGCTTTATCACGCTTAAAGCTTCATTAAAAGTTCCATCCAATGCAAACTCAACATATAAATAAAAACCACAAGCGGTGGCGGCCAAGCCAACTAATATTCCTATTAAAATTTCCTTTCGCATTACAGATCCCAGTTGTTTAATTTTTGAATATAATGATGTGCCGTTAAGTCAAATTGAACGGGCACCACAGAAATATAGCCATTGGCCAATGCCCATTCATCAGTATCTTCACCATGGTCAAGGTTTACAAATTTACCACTCAACCAGTAGTAATCTTGACCAAGCGGATTGGTTCTTTTGTCAAAATCCTCTTTCCAAAGACCATAGGCTTGACGACATATTTTAATGCCTTTAATTTCATCTTTTTTTAGCCTTGGAATATTAACATTCAACACTACACTTTCGGGTAATTTGTTCTCTAAAACACTTAATGTGATTCGCTTTACAAACTCTTTTGCGGGTCTAAAATTAGCATTCAAATTGTAGTCTAATAATGAAAACCCAATAGCAGGAACGCCTTCTATACCGGCTTCTACAGCTGCGCTCATTGTTCCAGAATAAATAACATTAATAGAAGAGTTAGAGCCATGGTTAATTCCAGAAACACATAGGTCAGGCTTTCTATTTAGAATCTCATTCACTGCCATTTTCACACAATCAGCAGGGGTGCCAGAGCAGCTATATTCTAGTTGAGGACCATCATCTACATTCAAAGGATTGCAATGTAACACATCATTTACAGTGATAGCGTGACCCATACCACTCTGTGGGCTATCCGGAGCCACAACTACCACATCACCAATTTCATTCATTACAGAGATAAGAGTTCTAATACCAGGAGCGGTAATTCCATCATCATTAGTAACCAGAATTAAAGGTTTGTCAGCCATAGAATTTTATTAAAGTAACAAAACTACCATTTTTTTAGTGGAAGCAAAGCAATTTTGGTTTAACATTTCATTAGGACAAATACCATTTGAAAATCAGTATTTTTACCTGCCTTTAATCCCTACATTTATGCGAAAAATTCTCCTTTTTCTAGGATTTTTATCTTTTGTTTTCAGTGCATTTGCACAAGATGCTTCAAAGAATTCCTGCCCATGTTGTACTGACAATTATAATTCATTTGATTTTTGGTTAGGTGACTGGATGGTATACGATGTTGATGGAAAAATTGTGGGGAAAAATCTAATTACCAAAGAATATGACAATTGTGTACTCAAAGAACAATGGACATCATCAGGAAAGAATAGAGGTACCAGCTATAATTATTATAATTCTAAAGAAAAAACATGGAATCAGGTATGGGTGGACAATTCTGGCTTCAGTTTAACGTTAAAAGGTAGTTATATTGACAATAAGATGGTGTTAAAAAGTGATTTACAATCCAATGACAAAGGAGAGTTTTACAACCAAATCACTTGGGAAAATAACAAAGATGGCACTGTTACTCAAACTTGGGATGTGTTGAATAAAAAGAACGAAAAGGTTCAGCAACTTTTTAAAGGGATATACAAAAAAACTGTTAAATAGCCAGTATATTGAAGAAATGGCACTATTTTAGTAGTTCAGTAGATAGATTTAAGTGAAAAGATTAGAAACGTTTATGAAAAAAAATTATAAGATTATAGTACCGTTGGTGCTATTAGCAGGAGTTCTATTGAGTTTTAATATCAAAAGAAATTTTGATCCTGAAAAAGACAAAATACTCATGGGTCTTGTGCGATATGCCTTAACTCAAGGGCATTATGAACCTCAAGATATTAATGATGAATTTTCAGAACGTGTTTTTGACGATTTTATTCAAGGATTAGATCCTACCAAACGTTTCTTTACGCAAGAAGATATCAACCAATTTTTATTTTTTAAAGATAAAATTGACGACCAAATAAAAAATGAAGACCTTACTTTTTACAATATGGTCTACTCAAGATATGCCAAACGTTTGCGTGAGGCTAGAAATTTCTATCCTGAAATATTGAAGTATCCATTTGACTTTGAAAAAGATGAAGAGATCAATATTGATTATGAAAATAAAGCCTTTGCTAAGAATAAAGTTGAGTTGATGCGTAACTGGAAAAAACAGTTAAAACTAAATACCATTTCTCGTTTACATAATAAACTAGAGATTGAAGAGGATAAAAAGAAAGAAGACGCTTCTTATGAAATAAAATCAATGAAAGTACTTGAAGAAGAAGCTAGAGAAGCAACCAAGAAAAGTACAGCTGATTTCTTCAATTTTATGGATGACCTAGACGATACTGATTGGTTTTCAGTTTTTGTGAATAGTATTTCTGGAAATTTTGATCCGCATTCAACCTATTTTGCGCCAAGAAACAAAAAACGCTTTGACGTAGAGATGTCTGGTAAGTTAGAAGGCATTGGAGCAAGATTGCAGAAAAAAGAAGATTATACTACTGTTGCAGAATTAATTTCTGGCGGGCCTGCATGGAGAGGCGGTGAATTGGAAGTTGGTGATGTTATTTTAAAAGTGGCTCAGGCAGATGGTGAACCCCTTGATATTGTTGGTATGCGCTTAGACGATGCTATAGAATTCATAAAAGGGAAAAAGGGAACCGAAGTTCGTTTAACTGTTAAGAAGATTGACGGCTCTACTCAAATTATTTCAATTATAAGAGACATTGTAGAGCTTGAAGAAACCTTTGCAAAGACAAGCGTTGTTGAAAAAGACAAACGAAAATTTGGAGTCATTAATCTTCCAAAATTCTATATAGACTTCAGTCAAAAGAATTTTAGAAATTCTGCAACAGACATGGCTAGAGAAATCCAGCGAATGGAGCAAGAAAATGTTGAAGGTCTATTAATTGACTTAAGAAATAATGGTGGAGGATCTTTAGAAACTGCCATTGCCATTGCCGGACTATTTATTGAAGAAGGCCCTATTGTTCAAGTGAAGTACAGACAAAGTAAACCAAAGATCAGAAAAGACAAAGACTTTAAAATTAGATGGAACAAACCATTAGTAATTCTTGTAAATGAACTATCAGCTTCTGCTTCAGAGATCTTTGCAGCGGCTATGCAAGACTATAATAGAGCAGTTATTATTGGTAGTAAGCAAACCTTTGGTAAGGGCACCGTTCAAAATTTATTACCGTTGAATAACTATCATAAATATGACAAGGATTTAGGCGCTTTAAAAATGACAATTCAAAAATTCTATAGAATTGATGGAGGTTCTACTCAGTTAAAAGGTGTGGTGTCTGATGTTGCTATGCCAACCAGGTATACCTATTTAGAAATAGGTGAGCGTGACGAAGAAAACCCATTAGCATGGGATAAAATTGAAAGAGCTAATTACAAGACTTGGGATAGGTACGAGAATTTTGATCAGGTGGTAAATAACAGCAAAAAGCGTATAGGTACGAACTCTCATTTCATCTTAATTGATAAAAATGCTAAGTGGCTAAAAGAAGGTCGTGAAGATGATGTTGTATCTCTTAACTTTGAGGAATATGCAAAGGATATAGAAAAAAGAGAGACTGAAAGTAAAGAATTCAAACCTATTTATGAGTACTCAAATAATTTGACATTTAAATCTCCTAAGTATGAACTTCCGTTGATTGAGCAAGACTCTGTTCTGGCTAAAAAGCGTGAAGTTTGGCATAAAAATTTAAGCAAAGATATTTATGTTGAGGAAGGTTTAAATGTGCTTTCTGAATTAAAAGTAAAAAAATATCAAACGCTAGTTAAGAACTAAAGTACTTACATACTAGTGTCAAATTCACTTACACAATTAGCCCTGAAGAGATTCAAAAAGAATCGTTCAGGGCTCATTAGTTTAATATATATTGCTCTTTGTGGTATTGTTGCAATTTTTGCCTATGTCTTCTCTCCTGATAAGACAAGCAATGCCAATCAGATGCATTTAGAAATTCATTCTAAAAAACCAGGATTTGAAGTTCAAATGCTGACCATTCCTTCTGAGGAAACTCAAACACAATATTGGCTGAAAACACTCTTGTTGGGTAAACAAAATACCTCAACAGAAATTCCCATTTCAAACTATCAAATAACTGGCAATAGCTTAGAAATTAGACCCTATTCTGATAGTGAAAATATACAGCAGATAAAAAGTTACTCCTTGAATTTATTTAAGAATAACCCTAAGGATTACGTTTCAACAAAAAAGTTTATTCT
The DNA here is from genome assembly GCF_056591715.1 of Maritimimonas sp. 2405UD52-3. Taxonomy (NCBI): domain Bacteria; kingdom Pseudomonadati; phylum Bacteroidota; class Flavobacteriia; order Flavobacteriales; family Flavobacteriaceae; genus Maritimimonas; species Maritimimonas sp. 2405UD52-3. Next base: position 294,575 of record NZ_JBWQOL010000001.1, on the reverse strand, counting down.
CGGCACAGACAAGTATGGAAGAGATTTATTAAGTAGGATGCTCATTGGTGCTCGTATTTCGTTTTTTATTGGTTTTATAGCTGTTTTCATTTCATTGGTTATTGGTATTACTATTGGTGGAATCGCTGGTTATTATGGTGGAAAAGTAGACACTTTTATTATGTGGATTATTAATATAACCTGGTCAATTCCTACGCTTTTATTAGTTATTGCTATTACCCTGGCTTTAGGAAAAGGATTTTGGCAGGTTTTTGTTGCTGTAGGTTTAACCATGTGGGTAGAAGTTGCCAGAGTAGTAAGAGGTCAAATTATTAGTGCTAAAGAACAGCAGTATGTAGAAGCGGCAAAAGCTTTAGGTTTTTCAGATATGCGTATCATTTTTAAGCACATTTTACCCAATATAATGGCTCCGGTAATTGTGATTTCAGCAGCTAATTTTGCTGCAGCTATCTTAATTGAAAGTGGACTTAGTTTTCTGGGTATAGGTGCTCAACCTCCAACACCTTCATGGGGTGCGATGATCAAAGATCATTATAGTTATATTATTCTGGGAAAGGCATACTTGGCAGTCATTCCAGGTCTTGCAATTATGAGTTTAGTAATGGCTTTTATGCTAATTGGCAATGCCTTGCGTGATGCTCTAGATGTGCGCAATTAATCTTTAGCCTCTCTCTTAGATTCGTTCTACATTCAAAATGCCAATTGAATTATTTTACCTTTGTCTTGATGTTACACACATTTCAAAAACATATTAATTCAAAATTTCCTTTTCTAAAAGATAAGAGACTACTTGTTGCTATTTCCGGAGGGATTGATAGTGTAGCCCTTACTTACTTGCTGAAAGAATCTGGTTATCAAATTGAACTTGCACATTGCAACTTTCACTTACGCGGAAAAGAGAGCGATGCAGACGAAGTTTTTGTTAAAGAGCTGGGAAAAGAATTATCACTGAAAACCTATACTCTTTCTTTTGACACCAGTGAATATGCCAAAAAAAACAAATTATCCACTCAAATGGCAGCACGTGAACTTAGATATGATTGGTTTCAAAAAATTTGTGAGCAGCATAACCTGAGTTATATTGCTACTGCCCATCATTTAGATGATAGTATTGAAACTTTTTTGATTAATTTCTCTCGTGGTACTGGCTTAAAAGGACTTATTGGAATTCCTGAAACAAACAATAATATCATCCGACCTTTGCTAACATTTTCAAAACTTGAAATTGAACACTATGCAAAGCAAAATAGTCTTAAGTGGCGTGAAGATGCGTCCAATAAAGAAACGAAATATGTGCGAAATAAAATCAGGCATAAAATTATTCCTTTGTTCAAAGAATTAAACCCTGGTTTTGAGGGTTCTTTTCAAAAAACCCTACAACATTTACAACAAAGTCAAGAAATAATAAATAACACTGTTTCTGAACTTAAAAAAAATGTCTTTTTCAATGAAGAGAAAAATCTTATTAAAATAGATATTCAAAAGGTCAAAGAATTGCCAAATCCTAAAGTTTATTTGTTTGAATTATTGAAAGATTATGGTTTTAGTGAATGGACAGACGTAACCAACCTTTTAGAAAGTCAATCAGGGAAACAAGTATTTAGTCAAACGCATAGATTGTTAAAGGATAGAGATTATTTATTATTATCCAAAATTCACGTCAATCAAAATAATACTTCATTATTAATTGAAGAAGAACAATCTATTCTTAAAACGAATGATTTTAGTTTACGTTTTAAATCAATAGACAATTCATTTAAGTTATCGCTAAACGATCATAGTATTTTTGTAGATTTAGACAAACTTAACTTCCCGTTAGTTCTTAGAAAATGGCAAGAAGGTGACTATTTTTATCCTTTAGGCATGCAGGGAAAGAAGAAAGTAAGCAAGTATTTTAAAGATGAAAAGTTATCGTTATTAGAAAAAGAAGCAACATGGTTACTCTGCTCAGATGATAAAATCATTTGGATAGTTGGAAGGCGAATAGATAATCGTTTTAAAATAACTTCTTCTTCAAAAAAAGCTTTGCAAATAGAGTTAATAAATCACAAATAAGCTTTGTTTTTCTTCTATATTTGTTCGATAAATTCTCCCATTGATGGATAAAGAAATTGAAAAACGTATTGGCCTTCTTAAAGAAAAATATGATGCCATAGGCCAAGACCTCGACACACATCTAGATGGTTTATTGCAAAGTAAACCCATTACTTATTGGGATTATATTCAAACAGATGCATTATTGAATCTTCAAGTACAACGTACTGTTCATCCAGATGAGATGGTGTTTATTATGTATCATCAAATCAATGAACTAATTTTTAAAATGATCTTGTGGGAAATCCGCCAGGTATCATATAACGAGAATCTTACTACTGATTTCTTCGTTTCACGCTTAAAGCGTATCAGTCGTTATTTTGATATGCTTACCGAGTCATTTAATATTATGACTGAGGGTATGGATTTAGAGCAGTATGTGAAATTTAGAGATACGCTGACTCCAGCTAGTGGATTTCAAAGCGCCCAATACCGGCTCATTGAGTTCTGCTCTACTGAATTAATTAATTTAATTGATTATAGGTTTAGAGCTTCTATTGATAGAGATACACCTTTTGAGCACGCTTTTGAGCATTTATACTGGCAAGCGGCAGGAAAAGACCATAAGACCGGTAAAAAAACTTTTCTAATTGAACAATTTGAAGAAAAGTACAAAGACCTGTTTTTGAGAACCATGCAGGAGTATAATACGGTTAATTTATATACCAAGTTTAAATCTTTACCTCAAAAAGATCAGGAAAATATAACTCTAAAAAATGCCATGCGACATTACGATTATACCGTAAATGTAAAATGGGTGATGGCACATTATCGTACAGCCATAAAATATATTGGCGGTGAAGATTCAACCGGTGGCAGTGAATGGGGTAAGTATATGCATCCTAAATTCCAAAAAAGAATCTTCTTCCCCTATTTATGGTCTGAAAAAGAACTAGAAAATTGGGGTATTACAAATTTGACATCCTACGAAATATTATCATAACTATTATATTTGAATTTTTATGTTAAATCAAAAAACGTCTACCTAATTATGAAAAAATTAATCTTATTTTTATTTGTGTCAGTATCCTTATTTTTTACTTCTTGTAGTAGTGATGATGACTCTCCAAGTGCTGACCTATTAATAGGTGAATGGAAAATTATACAGGAATTTGAAAATGATCAAGAAATTGAACTTGATTGCTCTTCACAAGGTATTTTAGAATTCAAATCTGACTTTACATTTACTATTGAGGATTATGAAGAGGATGGTCAAGAAAACTGCGTTTTAGTGGAAGTTATAGATGGAGTTTGGTTAAAGAACAGCAATAGTACTTATACTGTTACTTCCTCTGATGATTTTTCAACCACAGTTAATGTTATTTTCGTAGATCAGAATACATTCCGTGTTACAGAAACGGATGAGGAGGGTACCTATACAACAGTTTATCAAAGACAATAAACGAAATTAATCACATAAATTTAAATTCCTTTCAAAGCGATGCTTTAAAGGAGTTTTTTATTTTTGGAACAGTAATTGTATTTCCTATTTTAAAAGGGAAAATTATGAAAAGGGTATTATTCATATTTATACTATCATTAATAACGATTGGGGCTTCAGCGCAATCTGAAGTACCCGCATTTAAAAAGGGGGAATGGTTAAAATTTAGAATTAGCTACAGCAATTTTTTAAATGCCGGTAATGCGACATTGCAAATAAAAAATGCAAGGCATAAAGGGCAAGAAGCATTCCATGTTGTAGGTAAAGGTAAAACTACTGGTGTCATCAGTTGGTTTTTTAAAGTGAAAGATGACTACCAGTCTTATTTTTATAAGGACAACATCCTACCCTATCATTTCATTAGAAAAATAGATGAGGGTGGGTATAAGAAGAACAAAGAGATCTTTTTTGATCAACCTAATCAAAAGGCGTTGGTCAAAAATCATAAGCGTAAAACCGAAAAATACTTTAGTACAAAAAAGGGGGTTCAAGATATGGTTTCAACCTTATATTATATGAGAAACAAGGATCTCAGCAATTTAAAAGTTGGCAACGAAATTGCTCTGACTATGTTTTTTGATGAGGAAAATTATAATTTTAGATTACGTTTTTTGGGTAAAGAAACCATCAAAACCAAATTTGGTAAAGTAGCTTCTTTAAAATTTAGGCCTATGGTACAATCTGGTCGTGTTTTTAAAGAAAGTGAAAGTTTAACCGTTTGGGTAAGTGCAGATAAAAATAAAATTCCATTAAGGGTAAAGGCATCTCTGGCAGTAGGTTCATTAAGAGCTGATTTAGATGGGTTCAAAGGGCTTGCTAATTCTTTCCCTGTTATATTTTAACAATCACCTGTTTTTAGATTTACATTTAAAATAGTAGCTTTGCCGCAACTCTATCCCTAATATTCAAATAATTGTGAGGCGACTATTCCCCCTACTGCTTTTATTTGTCTTCTTTTCATGTAAAAAAGAAGTAGAAAAAGCTCCCCTGAAAGCTGAGGTCATCAAACCCAAGATTAAAAAAAAATACGGTTATACTTTAAATAATTTCAAGGTTCTTGAAGATACCATTCGCAGTGGTGAAAGTTTTGGAGAAATAATGGACAGAAACCATGTAGCTTCACCAGAAGTATATAAGATTGCCGAGATAATTAAAGACTCTTTTGATGTGAGACGTCTAAGAGCCGGAAAACCATATACTATTTTAGCTTCTAAAGACACCACTGAAAAGGCTCAGGTTTTCATTTACAAACCTAGAAAAACAGAATATGTGGTGATTGATTTTAGAGATTCTATCATGGCTCAAAATCACAAAAAAGAAATTCAAACAGTTATTAAATCAGCTACCGGAAAGATTGAAACTACACTTTCTGAAGCTATAAGTGATAAAGGGTTAGATTATAATATTGTAAATGAGCTTTCGGATATATACGCATGGACTGTAGACTTCTTTCACTTACAAAAAGGTGATAATTTTAAGATTATTTATGAAGAAAAATTTGTAGATGACACTACTTATGTAGGTATTGGTGATGTAAAAGCTGCATATTTTGAACATAAGAATACACCTATTTATGGCTTTAATTATGTTACTGATTCAACGAAAAACATTTCTGATTTTTATGATGAAAAAGCTGTAAATCTAAGGAAGCAATTTTTAAAAGCACCTTTAAAATTCAGCAGGATTTCCTCTCGATATAATTTAAAAAGATATATCAGGTATTATGGTCGCGTGAAGCCTCACAGGGGTACAGATTTTGCAGCACCTATTGGTACTCCTATTCTAAGCACAGCGAATGGAACTGTAGTAGAATCCGCTAGAAGAGGTGGTAATGGTAATTATGTGAAGGTAAAGCATAATTCTACCTACAGTACACAATATTTGCATATGCGAAAGCGTCTGGTAAAACGAGGCGACTATGTAAAACAAGGCGATGTTATCGGCACTGTAGGCATGACAGGGTCGACTGCCGGGCCTCATGTATGTTATCGTTTCTGGAAAAATGGTTCACAAGTTGATCCATTCAAACAAAAATTGCCTTCGGCAGAGCCTATAAAAGAGGCATTAAAAGATCAATATTTTCAGTTTATTTCTCCTATAAAGCAACAATTAGATTTACTTACTTTAGAAGAAGAACCTTCAGCTTTGGCTACAGTTCCAGAAGATGACATGCCTCTTGAATAATTACATTTAACGATAACGTTATCGTAAATTAATTTTTTGCTGACTTCATTTTTCGTGCCCTTTTTATCTTAATTTTGGCAAAACAATTTTGTTCATATGGCCCTGAAATCAATAAACCCTACCAACACAAAAGCTTGGCGATCATTAACTGATCATTTTAATGAGATTAAATCTATCAACATGCAATCTTTATTTCTCAAAGATGAAGATCGTAAGGATAAATTCTCCGTAAAAAGTGGTGCTATTCAATTAGATTTTTCCAAAAATAGAATTAATGAACGAACTCTGGAACTTCTTGTTGATCTTGCCAACGAGGTTGATCTAAAAGATGGGATTTCACAATTATTTTCTGGAGAAAAAATCAATGCCACTGAAAATAGAGCGGTCCTTCATACCGCTTTAAGAAATCAATCTGATATTGCGGTTTATGTAGAAGGTGAAAATGTAATGCCTGAAGTTGAAAAATCACTTCAAAAAATGAAGTCTTTTTCTGAAAAAGTAATATCCGGAGAATTTAAAGGTTATTCGGGTAAAGCAATTACTGATATTGTAAATATTGGTATTGGTGGCTCTGATCTTGGGCCAAGAATGGTAGTAGACGCCTTGCCCTATTATCAAAATGAGTTAAATGCCCATTTCATTTCTAATATTGATGGCGATCATGTTTCTGAAACCTTAAAAAAATTAGACCCTGAAACTACGCTTTTCATTATTGTTTCTAAAACTTTTACTACTCAAGAAACATTAACTAATGCAACCACTGTGAAAAAATGGTTTTTGCAGTCAGCTTCAGAGGAGGATATCAAACATAATTTTGTAGCTGTCTCCACAAATCTTGAAAAGGTAAAAGCTTTTGGTATTGACCCTAAAAATATTTTTACCATGTGGGATTGGGTAGGAGGACGCTACTCTATGTGGAGTTCTGTTGGCTTATCAATCTGTCTAGCATTAGGCTATGATCAATTTCAAGAATTCCTAGAAGGAGCCTATGAGATTGATGAGCATTTTAAAACGGCTGATTTTGATAAAAACATTCCAATAGTCCTAGCTTTGCTTAGCATTTGGTATAATAACTTTTTTGGATCAGAGAGTGAAGTTGTAATTCCTTATTCACAATATTTAACCCAGCTAGTTCCTTACTTACAGCAATTATCCATGGAAAGTAATGGGAAATCCGTTGATAGAAATGGAGAAAATGTAGAATATCAAACAGGAAACATTATTTGGGGAAATACTGGAACTAATGTGCAGCATGCATTTATGCAACTGGTACACCAGGGAACCAAGCTCATTCCTGTAGATTTTATTGGTTTTACTCAATCGCTTCATGGTAATAAAGAGCATCATAAAAAGTTAATGGCTAATTTTTATGCGCAATCAGATGCCCTTTGCCAAGGAAGAACTAAAGAACAAGCGCATTTAGAATTAAAAGTAGTCGGAAAGCTTGACGCCATTAACACATTATTACCTTTTAAGGTATTTGAAGGCAATAGACCTTCAAATACTATTTTAATTGATAAACTAACACCTAAATCTCTAGGGAGTCTCATCGCCATTTATGAGCACAAAACATTTGTACAGGGTTATATTTGGAATATCTATAGTTTTGACCAATTTGGAGTAGAGCTAGGTAAGGAAATGGCTAATAAACTACTATCTTAATATAATTTATTTTCTTTCAGAGGGTTAATCTATAATCAAACCTCAAAAGGCTTTTAATTACTTCTGTAAAAAAGTTAATGTTTTCTTAAAGTTAGTTGTAAGTAAATTACTACTTTTGACGCGGTAAAATTATAAACTAATTCAATTTACGCATGAAGAAAATTACTTTAATAATGGCGGTGGTGTTTTTTGCTATGACATCAGCCATTTATGCACAAACCATTACAGGTACTGTAAATGCTGAAGACGGTCCACTTCCTGGTGCGAACGTTATTGAGAAAGGTACAACTAATGGTACAACTACCGATTTCAACGGTAAATTTTCACTAAACGTAACCGAAGGCTCAGGAACTATTGTGGTTTCCTTTGTTGGTTATGCTGACAAGCAAGTAAATTATACTGTTGCTGCTGGTGAAACGAAAGATTTAGGAACTGTCACCTTACAATCAGACAACACTTTAGATGAAGTTGTTATTATTGGTACGGGTATTATTGACCTTGCTGAGGATAGACAGACGCCAGTTGCTGCAACTACAATTGGTGTTCAAGAAATTCAAGCTAAAGGTGTTGGTAACGTTGAGTTGCCTGAAGCAATTAAGAGTACACCTTCAGTGTTTGTAGCTAATCAAACAGGTTTTGGTGATGGGGCTTTATCTTTAAGGGGTTTTGACGATACAAATACTGCTGTATTATTAAATGGTCAACCTGTAAACTCTCAAGAAGACGGTAGAATTTTCTGGTCTAACTGGGCTGGTATTTCTGATATTGCAAGTGCTATTCAGGTACAAAGAGGTTTAGGTTCGTCTAAATTAGCTATCTCTTCAGTGGGTGGTACAGTAAACATTGTAATGAAAGCCGCTGATAGAGAAAAAGGTGGTTACTTTAGAGTTCTTGGAGCTAACGATAGTTACGGAAAAGTAACTTTTGCCTATGACACGGGGCAGAATGAAAAAGGTTGGGCTTTTTCAGTATTATTAGACCACTGGCAAGCACATAGAAAATGGGCAAGAGGTACTTTTGGTCAAGGTCAAAACTACTATTTTGCAGTGGGCTATCAACCAAATGAAACGCATAGTTTCAACTTTTTGATTACAGGTGCTCCTCAGTTCCATGGTAATAAATGGTCTCAAAATGCTGATAGAAATGCTGCAGATCCTAAATTTAATCAACATTGGGGGTATACAGGAGATCTTCAGAATGGACAATATACTTCTGAAATTGATTCAGAAAGAAGAAATTATTATCACAAGCCTGTTGCTAATTTAAACTGGGACTGGAATATTAGCGATAATTCATCTTTATCTTCTGTATTATATGCATCATGGGGTCGTGGTGGAGGAACCGGTGACCGTGGTAGAGGTAGAATTAGAACAGCTGATCCTGATGGTGATGGACCTTTATTTGGACAATTAGATTACGCTGCCATTGAAGCGCAGGCACGAGCTGACGCTGACGGTATTGCTAACGGAGATGGTGAACGTAATACTAGTTATGCGAGAAGAGCATCTGTAAACAATCACCAATGGTATGGATTAATTACTAACTTTAATACTTCATTTACTGAAAAGATTTCTTGGAATGTAGGTGCTGATATTCGTCTCTATAGAGGTGATCACTTTAGACAAATCACAGATTTATATGGTGCAACTGGTTGGGCCAACGATCGCTGGGATGATGGTATTGTAACTGAAACTTTTGATCCAGACCCATGGGCTTCATTATTTGATTTCGCCCCTGAAGACCAGCGCATTGATTATGACTACTCTGAAGACATAACATATCAAGGGGTATTCTCTCAAATAGAATATGCAAGTGATAAGTTTAGTGCTTTCTTTCAAGGTGCTCTTTCTAACCAATCGTACCAAAGAGATGGTAGATGGGAAAATCAAGGAAAGTCTGATAAATTAAATAAAGTAGGTTATAACTTAAAAGGAGGTTTATCATACACTGTGAATGATATGCACACATTCTTCTTTAATGGTGGTTATTATTCAAGACAACCTTTCTTAGATAATATCTTTAGAAATATCAGAACCTCAAATGAGCTTTTTACTCCAGAGGTAGATAATGAAGATATCACTGGTTTAGAAATTGGGTACAATATCAAAGGGCAAGGATGGAGAGTACGCATTAATGGTTATTATACTGATTGGGATAATAGAGTCCTTTCAGATTTTACTGTAGATGATAATGGAACTCCAGATGATGAAACTGATGATATCAATCAGAATATTTTTGAAAGAGGGGTACGTCAGGTTCATAATGGAATTGAAATTGAAGGTGACTATAGAGCTATTAGTTGGTTAACCTTAAAAGGTTATCTGTCTTCTGGTAACTGGCAATTTAAAGGTACTACTACTACTGATGTGTATAACGATGATAATGGAACTTTGATCTCTTCAACTCCTGATAGAGATATTGACGGTATTAAAGTATTTCAAGCTCCTCAGTTTAATGCTGGTTTAGGTGTAAAAGCTAAAATTGTAAAAGGATTATCTATTGATGGTAATATTGATTATGTTGCTCGTCATTATTTAAGAAATACAAGAGGGGTAATTCCTCCGTTTGATGGTCCTGTTAACAGACCTTATTCATTAACTGATCTAGGGTTGACTTATAACTTTGACCTAGGAAATCAATCATTGACATTTAGAGGAAATGTTTACAATGTATTTGATGAGGTAAGAGTTCAAAATGCTGATGCGTTCGGTTTCTTCCTTACTAATGGTAGAACATTCAATGCTTCTATGAAGTACAATTTCTAAACATTTAAAATTTTGTATATTAAAGCCTCACAATTTGTGGGGTTTTTTTGCGTTTAGATTTTATCGTTTTTATAAAGCGGTTCTAAACAAATCATGTTATGATGAAATTAATTCACTCGCACTGGGCATACATAGTTCTTGCCCTATTGATAATTGCAGTTGTAAATGCTATTATTGGTTTGACCCAAAATAAAGAATTCAAAGAAAAAGATCTTAGAATATCGCTATTTGCTTTAATAATTACACACATTCAATTATTAATAGGCTTAGGTTGGTATTTTATGAGTCCATGGTACAAAACCATGAAAGAAACTGGTATGGGCCAAACTATGAAAAATAGCGCCTTACGTTTTCAGGCAATTGAGCATCCTATTGCCATGATTTTAGCAATTATATTAATCACTGTGGGCTGGTCTAAACATAAAAAGAAAATCACAGATGCTGGTAAATTTAAATCAATTGCTGTGTTTTATGGATTGGGTCTAATATTAATACTGAGTAGAATTCCTTGGGATCAATGGTTTAGCTAATTACAAAAGAATCTTGATCATTCAAAAATTGTAATTTCTTCCTTGTTTGCTGTAGATGTTCACCGCTTAGCGTTGTAATTTCCGTTTTTTCTTGACCTGAGAAATCACTAGAAATTCGTGTACCTAAGCAATCATAAACTGCAGAATGGCCTACATATTGGTAATCATTCGCGTCTAAGCCAACCCTGTTAATACCAACACAATAGCTCATATTTTCAATAGCTCTTGCTTTTAACAGGGCATCCCAGGCTGAAACACGCTTTTCTGGCCAGTTAGCCACATAAATTAATAGATCATACTCTTCCGTGTTTCGAGACCAAACAGGAAAGCGCAGGTCGTAGCAAATCAACGGACAGATTTTCCAACCCATATAGTTCACTATCAATTTATTCTGACCTTGAGTATACGGTTTGTCTTCACCTGCCAGAGTAAATAAATGACGTTTATCATAGGTTTCTATGGTATTATCAGGTTTTACAAAAAAGAGCCTATTATAATAGCTGTTATTTTCTTTAATAGCCAAACTGCCTGTAACAGTGCAATTCTTGGCTTTAGAAATCTGTTGCATCCATTGTACCGTTTCTCCTGTAGTAGACTCAGCAACTTTTTCAGGTTGCATTGTAAAACCTGTGGCGAACATTTCAGGTAAAATGATCAAATCAACAGTCTCAGAAATAGCCATTATCTTTTGAGTAAAATTCTTCCTGTTTTGCTCAGGATCTTCCCAAACCAATTCAGATTGAATAAACGCAATTGTTAAGTCCTGCATGTTAGTTTTGTTCTTTAATTAAATACATATACACCGGAAAATGATCACTATATCCTCCTTGATAGGTATTAAAGTTATAACTCCTTAATGGATAATTTTTAAACCGTCCTTTTTGATTTGTTAAATACTTTTTGTTATAAATCCCTGCTTTAAAAAATTGATAGCCCTCATCTTGCTTTTCCAAAAACGGTTGTGATACTATAATTTGATCAAATAAATTTAATTGATCTCTATAGGCTAAGGTATTAAAACCTCTTCTGTGCATATCTTCCATTGGATTATAGAGTTCATAACATTTTAAATCATTTTTCTTTGATTTGGTCTTGAGTACTTTCTGAATACTAGGGTCAGTAGGATCGTCATTAAAATCACCCATCGTTACGATCTTAGCATTCTTAGTTTCTTTTCGTATGGAGTCCATAATTTTTGAATTGAGCTTAGCAGCAGCCATTCGCAAATGATTACTTTTCTGTTTGCCACCTCTTCGTGAAGGCCAATGATTTACAATTAGATACATAAGGTCGTTTCCCAATACTCCTGAAACTACTAATTGGTCTCTGGTATAATCCCGAAAATTATCTTCATTATAAAGTAGTAATTCATATGTTTTATAGCCTAACGGTTTAAAAAACTGTCTCCTATATAACAATGCTACGTCTATACCTCTTTCATCAGGAGAGTCTTGATGAATAAATTGATAGCCTTTATCCTTTAAATGAGATGAATTGATTAAATCCTTCAAAACACTCTCATTTTCTACCTCACATAACCCTACAATTACTGGGCTCATCTGTGCTTTTTCAAAACCAATTTCAGAAATCACCTTACTTAGCTTCTCAATCTTATCCCAATATACTTTAGTGTTGTAATTATATTTTCCCTTAGGAGTTCTTGCGTCATCAAAGGTTTTAGGATCATTTATGGTGTCAAATAAGTTCTCTACATTATAAAATGCAATAGTTCTAATATCATAGCTCTTTTGAGCTTGAAGGTTACACGAAAAACCAAAGAATAGAAGTACCAGGAGCTGCTTTAAAGTCATACAAGTCGCTTTAAACTATCGTTTTAATAAAATTTTACTATCTTTTTACCATAAATAATGGCTAAACATTTATATCTCTTCATAAGCTTTTGCTATGTGCTTATAGGGCATTCTCAAAATTTCAGCTCCATAAAAGGTTTTGTGGTGGATTCAGATACAAAACAAGAAATTTTTGGTGCTGCTATCAACATTGAAAATAGTTTTCATCAAACCAATACACAAACTGATGGTTATTTTGAATTAAAAAATGTCTCTCAAGGTACATATATTCTTCAAATATCTAAAAATGGGTATGAATCGATTTCACTACCTATTGACATTTCACCAAACCAAGAGTTAGATTTAGGAGTTATCTTTTTGAATACTTCTTTTACGAATCTACAAGAGAACAATGGCACTATTTCTTTAACTGATGAAGAATTAGATGATGACATTGGCCTTTTAGAAAATGTCACAGGTATTTTACAAGCTTCAAGAGATATCTTTCAAAAAAGAGCTGCTTTTGATTTTGGACAAGCCTTTTTCCGGCCTAGAGGCTATGATTCTCAAAATGGAAAAGTACTGATCAATGGACTTGAAATGAATAGCTTTTTTAATGGTAGAGCTCAATGGAATCTTTGGGGCGGTTTGAATGATGTAACCAGAAATCAAGAATTTACCTATGGCTTAAAAGTAAATGATTTTTCGTTTGGCGGACTTTTAGGTACCACTAATATCAATACCAGAGCATCTCAATATAGACCAGGGCTCAGAATTACCTCTTCGTATAGTAATAGAACCTATAGTGCTAGATTTATGGCGACCTATAATTCTGGTTTACTTAAAAATGGACTATCTTATAGTGTGTCTGCTTCCAAACGCTGGGCAGATGAAGCCTATATTGATGGCACTTTTTATGATGCTTATAGTTTATTCGGAGGATTGGAATATCAATTAAATCCGAAAAATAGCATAGCTCTAACAGGTATTTTTTCACCTTCAAAACGTGGACAGCAATCTGCCATTACAGAACGCGTTTTTAATGAATTAGGCAGAAAATACAATCCGTATTGGGGTCGTCAGGATGGCAGGAAAAGAAATTCAAGGATTATTGACATTAGTCAGCCAATTTTTATGCTTTCTTATTTTTACGAAGGTGATGATCTATCAATTACCTCAAACATATCCTACCAAAATGGAACTCAAAAAAGAAGTCGTTTAGATTATGCAAATGCACCAAATCCGAATCCAAACTACTGGAGATACTTGCCTTCTATTTCAGAAAACCCACAAGTTGATTGGAATGCGCTCTATGATGCCAATAGAAATGTTGAAAATGTATTAGATGGAGGTAGTGCGCGATATCTGCTTTACAATGATGTTGTAGAAAATAGCATTTTAAATGCAAACATTATTGCAAACACAAAACTTACAAATGAGCTATCTCTGGATATAGGCGTTAATTACCAGACCTCGACTGCTGTTAACTACGCCCAACCAAAAGACATGTTAGGATCTCAATACTATACTGATGTTAATAATTTTACGTTGATTAATGGACAACCGTCTGCTAATAACCTTTTAGAGGGTCCGCAGAAATCAATTGACCAAAAAATCAAATACCATTATGATATTTTTGCTGATCAATTAGGTGGATTTGTACAATTAAAATATAGTAGAAACAAATTAGATGCTTATGCAAGTGGTCACTATACCTCAACAAATTATCAACGCAAAGGGAAGTTTTTAAACCAAGCTTTTGAAGACAATTCCTTAGGCAAAAGTGAGTCGGTTTCGTTTAATGACTTTTCAGTAAAAGGAGGGGCGAGCTATAAAATTACTGGAAGGCATTTGGCAACTATAAATGGTGCCTATCTATCCCGGCCTCCAACTGTTCAAAATACATTTGTAAATCCTCGTGAAAACAACTTGATTGTACCTGATTTACTATCGGAAACTATATTGAGTCTTGACGCTTCCTATGTATTGCGTTTGCCTGACCTTAAAAGTACTTTGACTGCCTATGCAACCGATTTTAATAATAGAACAGATATTAATTATTTCTTTGCGGAAACAGGTTCCGGCGCTGACTTTTTTCAGGAAGTTGTTACCAATATCGATACTAGGCATATAGGATTGGAATGGGGATTGGAATATCAATTTACTGATGCTGTTACGTTTAGTTTAGTAGCTGCCTTTGGCGAACATTATTATAAAGATAATGCCAATACTGCGGTAAATTTTGACGTAACCGGGTTTAATAATGATCTCATCAACACAACCGGGTTTCAGGATTTTGGTACTAGCTATTTAAAAAATTATAGGGTAGCCAATGGACCTCAACAAGTCTTGTCGTTAGGTGTTGAATATAGAGATCCTGATTATTGGTGGGTAGGTGCAACTGCTAATTATTTATCACAATCGTACGTTCAACCATCTAGTATTACAAGAACAGATAGTTTCTTTAACAACCCTGATGATTTTGGACTTCCTTTTGAAAACATAGATGAAAGCTTGGCAACAAATTTATTACAACAAGAAGCATTTGATAGCTTTTATCTGCTCAATCTTGTTGGAGGTAAATCATGGCGGATTAAAGATCACTATTTAAGCTTTTTTGCCAGTATAAATAATGTATTTGATACAGTCTATAGAACTGGAGGTTACGAACAGTCAAGAACAGCCAATTATGGTGATCTGGTTGAAGACACTGCTAACGGTATAAATCAAAGAAATTTTGGTAATAAATATTGGTATGGCTTTGGGCGTACCTATTTTGTAAATCTGTCTTTTAGTTTTTAAAAAAGGTCTTATGAAGAGAGTGAATATTATTTTATTGATGATTGCTTTTACACTTATTTCTTGTTTGGATGATGAATATGATATTCCAGAAATTGTTTGCTCAGGTAATGAATTAACAGCAACAAAAACCATTGAAGAAATACATGCACTCGCAACGGACACGCCATTTTTATATGAAGCTCAAGATATTATTGAGGCCTATGTGGTTTCTAGTGATCAAAGTGGTAATTTCTTTAAGACATTGTCATTTCAAAATCCAGAAGGTTCAATTGGTCTGCAAATGCCTGTTGATGTCAATGACTTGTATACCATTTACAATCCGGGGAGGAAAGTCTTTATTAACCTACAAGGGTTGTACATTCAAAAAGACCATGATATGCTCATCATTGGTAATTTAGAAGATGATGAAATTCAAAGAATCCGCTCTACCCAATTTGAAGAAGTGATTGTAAAGTCATGTGAGGTTACTGAAGAAGCTTCTTTGGTAAGCACCTTAAAAATTGAAGAGGTCAACGATTCCAGATTAAATACACTGGTAGAATTTACGGGAATTCAGTTTAATGATAATGCCATTGGCAATACTTATTTTGAAAGTAGCAATAGTATTGGTGGCTCGACCAATCATTTTATCATTGATGAAACGGGTGCTCAGTTAATTGTCCGTACCAGTCAATTTGCCGATTTCTCCAATATAGAAGTACCTAACGGTAACGGAACTATCAGAGGAGTACTTACCAAATTTGGAGATGATTACCAGTTATTTATCAGAACGCTGTTAGATGTAAATATGAGTGGTGAACGCTTGGATATTGTTGCCAATTTAAAGAACAACCTGTTTATCTCAGAAATAGCCGACCCAAATAATAATTCAGGGGCACGCTTTATTGAAATTTACAATGCCGAAGATGAAGCGGTCACACTTAACGGATGGACACTCCGTAGATATACCAATGACAATACGTCTGTTTCTTCTGAAATAGACCTAACAGGAAATGCCGTTGCCAGCGGAGATGCTTTCGTGATTGCTGCCAATGCCCCGACATTTGAATCTGTATTTGGTTTTGCCCCCGATCTTGAAGGTGGCTCCGGAAGCCCTGCCGATTCAAACGGCGATGACAATTTTGAATTGGTAGACTCACAGGGTAATGTTGTGGACGTTTTTGGTGTGATTGGTCAAGATGGTACTGGAACCAATCATGAATTTGAAGATGGTAGGGCCAATAGAAAAGCCTCTATTAACCAAGGAAATACAGTATATACATTTTCGGAATGGGATATTTGGAACGACACTGGCGGCGCAGGAACCACCAACTCACCTCAAGACACGCCGGGTAATTTTACACCGGGGGTTAGGTAAATATAACCGAATTCATGCTTGAATTTTAAAATCATTGCTAAAACCCGTACCTTTTTATCTTTAAAATTTTACACCGTGAAGAGACGTGATTTTACCAAGCAATTTACCCTGGCTGCCGGCGCTGTAAGCATCGCACCTTTAACTTCGTGCAAAACAGAAAACCAACTTCAAGAAACCTTAGCAAAGGCGTCTGAAGAGTTTGTGGTTTCTGATGAGCTTTCTAAAAAAATGTATGAAAAAGCCTTAGAAATTACCAAAAGCAAAGTGCGTGGTGGTGATAGTGAAGTCTTCTTTAAAAAGCCTTTTATAGACGCTGCATTTTCTAAAAATATCTTTTTATGGGATACCTGTTTTATGTGTTGTTTTGCCAAATATCACCTAGATGAATTACCAGTATACCAAGCCTTAGATAATTTCTATGATCGTATGGAAGATGATGGCTATATCTGCCGTGAATACCGTCATGATGGTACTCCCCTATGGTCTAAAGAGCATCCCGTTTCTATCAATCCGCCATTATTGGCTCTTGCCGAAACCGAAATTTTTAGCGTCTCTAAGGACATAGAGCGTTTAAAAAAGGTCTATCCTATCTTAAAAAAGAATTTTGAGTTTCATGTAAATACCTATATGCTAAACGACCATCTTTTTTATGGAGACACTTTAGGTATGGGAATGGATAATATTCCCAGAGCTCCCAGAGATTGGGAACCTAAAGAAGGCAATGGAATGTCACATCATGAACTCGGTGAGAAACTGGCCGCTATGGATGCTTCCGGAGAAATAAAACTTAACACGTTTATCAGGGAGTATGTAGATACCAAACAAGGCGTATGGAATAAGCAGGCGCGTTTAGTAGATTTTTCATCGCAAATGGCCATGTTTGCCTTGCAATTAAAAGAAATGGCAAAAACAATTGGTAAAAATGAAGATATACGAGGCTATGATGATTTTCATGCCAAAGTGAAAAAAGCCATCAATGAAAAATGTTGGAATGAAGACGATGGTTTTTATTATGATCTTGGTTTTGACAAGCAGGTACAACGAGGCCATATTGGTATGTACTGGACGCTCTTAGGGCAACTTGTTCCTGAAGATAGAATGGATAGGTTCTTATCGCATTTAACCAACCCCAATGAGTTTTATCGCAAAACACCCTTACCGGCACTCTCGGCATCCGACCCTGATTATGTAGGCTGGGGCGATTACTGGTTAGGTGGTGTATGGGCGCCTACTGTTTATATGGTATTAAAAGGATTAACGACTGTTGGAAAACAAGAGTTAGCAAAGGACTTGGCCGCTAAAATTTATAAAAATGTAGCCATTGTATTTGAGGCAACAGGCACTTTTTGGGAAAACTATGCGCCTGATCTTATCTCATACGGCATGCCTTCTAAAAAAGATTTCTGCGGCTGGACAGCACTTATACCAATTGCTATATATAAAGAGTATATTACATGAGAAAGTTAATAGCACTACTTATTTTTTTCAATTCATTAATTGGTTTCAGTCAAACTAAAACAATTCATGTTTTTGTTGCCTTATGTGATAATGTTAATCAAGGAATTGTTCCTGTTCCTAAAAAACTTGGTAATGGTAAAGATCCTGCAAATAATCTTTATTGGGGAGCTGCTTATGATGTGAAATCCTTCTTTAAGTACAAGACTTCTGATTGGAATCTAATAAGAAATCTAAATTCTGATGATTCTAATATTCTTGATAGAGTATTGTTTAAACATAAATCAAAAGACACTTATTTATTGGCTGAAGCTTATGATGGAGCAAAAATAAAAACTTGCATTGAAGACTTTTTGAAATCTTCAAACAAACAAAACAAAATGACAATAAATGCAGACGATAAATTATTGAGTTTTGGAGGAGGCGCCGATCTAGTCACTTATATAGGGCATGATGGACTTATGGAATTTAATGTTGATGTTAAGTATAATGATGAAGAAAAAACAAATACTAAAGATGCTATTGTTTTAGCTTGCTACAGTAAAAGCTATTTTCATAACGAATTGAAATCTGCAAATGCAAAGCCTGTATTATGGACTACGCATTTAATGGCTCCTGAAGCTTATGTTTTAAAATCAGCTGTTGATGGTTGGATGCTTAACGAGTCTGACAAAGACATTAAAGAAAGAGCTGCTCAGGCTTATAATAAATATCAGAAATGTGGAATTAAAGGAGCTCGAAATTTGTTCACTTCCGGTTTTTAGCTAGTTTTTTCTTTCTAGTGTAATATACACCGGAAAATGATCACTAAATCCACCTTGGTGCCATTTACCGATGTAGGTTCTAAAAGGGCTTCCTTTATGCTTTCCTTTCCAAGATTTTAGAAAATGCTCATCAAAGATTTCTGCCTTTCTATAGACCAATCCATTGCTTTCGTCAAAGAAGTTTCTGCTAAAAATGATCTGATCAAATAAAAACCATGCCGACTTATGCTTAGCGGTACCTCTACCTCTGTCGAACATTGATTCATAAGGGTTGTAAAAATCCGGTGATACTAAGTACTGCTTAACACTCGTATTCGTTGGATTGTCATTAAAGTCGCCCATGATGATGATCTTAGCATCTAAGTTCTCCTTTCGAATTGTGTCAATAATCTCATGCACCTTCTCAGCTGCTTTGATGCGCTTATTGGCCGTTTCTTCAGTGCCACTTCGTCTTGACGGCCAATGGTTCACGATAACATGCACAAGTTCACCTTTTAACTTCCCTTTTACCAATAGAATATCTCTCGTAAAATCACGCTCGCCATCTTCATTAAATAATAAAACCGGAAATGCTTCAGAGGCTAGCAATTCAAAATATTCTTTTTTGTATAATAGTGCAACTTCAATACCTCGCTCATCTGAGGAATCGTAGTGCACAATACCATAATGATGTTCTGAGAGGTCTTTTTTGCTGATCAGGTCAATAAGTACCTGTTCATTTTCAACCTCGGCAACACCAATAAGGGCAGGTGCTTTTCTCGTCTCCTCTTCGCCTATGTCATCAATCACCGAGCTCAGTTTTTTTAATTTTCTGTCATAGCGTTTTGCATTCCATTTTTTTCGTCCATCAGGGGTAAAATCATCATCCAGAGTATCTGGATCATCTATGGTATCGAATAAGTTTTCGAGGTTATAGAAAGCAACAGTAAATAAATCTCTGGAATTATCGCGCAAAACAGTGTTTAAAAGGTCTGAAAAGTACAAAAAATCATTAAACTTTCTACCTTTGCGCCATGATAGAAAAGAAGACCTTAGACTTTGAAAAGACCGTCTTGATAGGAGTGATCAATAAAGAACAAGACGAACAAAAATCAAAGGAATATTTGGATGAGTTAGAATTTCTAACCTTCACAGCCGGTGGAGAAGTGGTAAAACGCTTCACTCAACGTATTGATATGCCTAACCCAAAAACCTTTATAGGTTCAGGTAAAATGGAAGAAGTTCAAGAATTTGTAGATAACAATAAAATAGGTTCTGTTATTTTTGATGATGAGCTCTCTCCCGCACAGCAAAAAAATATTGAACGCATTTTACGTTGCAAAATCTTAGATAGAACAAGTTTGATCTTAGATATTTTTGCGCAACGGGCACAAACGCATTATGCCAGAACACAGGTTGAATTAGCACAATATCAGTATTTATTACCTCGTCTGGCAGGATTATGGACACACTTAGAGCGTCAACGTGGTGGTATTGGTATGCGTGGCCCAGGGGAAACAGAAATAGAAACTGACCGCCGTATTGTACGTGATAAAATTTCCCTACTGAAAAAGAAATTGGTTACCATAGATAAGCAAATGGCAGTACAAAGAGGGAATCGTGGTAAAATGGTACGTGTAGCTCTAGTTGGGTATACCAATGTTGGGAAATCTACCTTAATGAATACCATCAGTAAGAGTAAGGTCTTTGCCGAAAACAAATTATTTGCCACCTTAGATACTACTGTTAGAAAAGTTGTCATCAGAAATATCCCCTTTTTATTATCTGATACTGTAGGGTTTATTAGAAAATTACCTACGCAATTAGTAGAATCATTTAAGTCTACCTTGGATGAGGTAAGAGAAGCTGATCTGTTGTTGCATGTAGTAGATATTTCGCATCCAAATTTTGAAGAACACATAGAGTCAGTTAATACTATTCTAGATGAAATAGCTAGCTCTGATAAGCCCACTTTGATGGTTTTTAATAAAATTGATGCGTATACTCATGAAACTATTGATGAAGACGATTTGGTAACCGAAAAAACAACGGCACACTTTACCCTTGGTGATTGGAAAAAAACCTGGATGGGAAAATTAGGTGATAATTGCTTGTTCATCTCAGCATTAAATAAAGAAAACTTAGAAGAATTCAGAGAAAAAGTTTTTGAGGAAGTTAAGAAAATACACATCACACGTTTTCCGTATAATGATTTCTTATATCAGGAATATCATTAACTTTTTTCATCCCTTGTTGTCACTCTAGGCAGCGTCTGAGCATGCAAGTAAAATCTTTTTTAATAGATTTCCTCTAGATTACTGCCTCCGCAGGAATGACATAAACATTATTGTAATTGAAAGTGAATATGGTCATCATGTCTTACGGATTGACAACCATGAAACCTTACCTTGGCACTTGTTAAATTGAGCCGTTGTTTTAAATGTGGTTCAATAAATAATTTTCCTACTTCAGATTGATCTGTAATTATATTTGCAATACCTTTTGTCGCTTTTTCAGAAAACTTAATGCCTTTATTTATTTTACCTAATGTTAAATACTTAGGAAAGTCATACTGCCAATTTCCTTGTGTCTTACACGCTTTAATTTGATTGTATTCTTTTCTTTTTGGATGTTCGTAGATACCGTAACCACTAACTGAAGGTTTCTTATTGGTAAGCTTATCATTTTTCTTGTAGATAAAAGAAATGTCTATCTTTTTACCATCATTATGACTTAAATGAGGAAATAACGGAAAGCCATCCATAAAAGGAAAGTTAGCATCTAAATACACAACTTTAATTCCATTATATCTTTTTGATAAATCTTGGGAAATCTTATTCAGTGTATTGTTCATTTCAGGTCTTACATAATTTCTATTTGCCAGAGTGTAGACAAAAGAATGTGCCTTTACTAATTCTGATTCTTGTATTCTTTCTCTACCAAAAAATGGGGCAAGTATTGGAATTATTAGAAAAGTTGCTGCTACATAAAGTGCAGAAAAAAGCCCGAGACGTTTTAACGCCCTTTGAGAAGTTTTTCTTCTAACAAGAAGAAGTGAAATAAGATAAACTATTCCTCCTATTTGAGTAAGCAGGGTAAGTAAAAAAAATATTAATAAATGAAAAAAAGGATTGAGAAATTTCATGAATCAGAAGAACTATCTTCATCGATAATTCCCAATCTTTTTGCACGTTTTTCCCAGTTTTTGCGTGCCAATTGTTGCATGTCAGAATCGGTATCGCTTTCATCCATGATTTCAAGACCTAGCAAGGTTTCAATGACATCTTCCATAGTGACCAATCCACTTATAGAGCCATACTCATCAACCACCAAGGCGATATGTTCTTTCTCCTCTACCAGTTTTTCAAATAAATTAGGAATGGGAACATTTCTACCAACAGCCAATAATTTTCGTTTGAGCTCTCCCATGACTTTTTGATCCTTGTCTTCAGCTAAGTTTTTGTAGACGTCATCCTTTAGAACATAACCCGTAATATTATCCTGATTGTCTTTATACACTGGTATTCTGGAGAAACGCAAATCCTTATTTTCATCAAAGAACGCTTTGATATTTTGATCTTCGGGTGCAATTTTAAGTACTGTTCTTGGGGTCATAATATCTTTGGCAAAAATGCTCTTAAAATTCAAAAGGTTCTTTATGACCTTAGATTCTGACTCTTCAAAAACGCCTTCTTCATGAGCAATATCTGCCATGGCATGAAAATCTTCACGGCTTAATACACTACCATGATGTCCTTTTCCTCCAATCAATTTTGTTGTGAGTTGCAATAACCAAAGTATTCCTGTCCACTTCAATGGGAAAATAAGAACATTCAATGCCTTGCTAGTAAAATTGGCAAGTTGTTTCCAGTAAGTAGCTCCAATAGTCTTCGGAATAATCTCAGAGGCAACTAAAATCAAAATAGTCATCACAGAAGAAACGACACCTACCATTAGGTCTTCGGTGAACTCAATGCCAAAAATGCTCCTTGGTTTACTTCCGTAAATCTCAGCATACGCCACCTTAGCCTGCACTCCTACCAAAATGGCGCCTACAGTATGTGCAATGGTGTTTAAGGTTAAGATGGCAATAAGCGGTTTGTCTACATCCTTTTTCAGGATTTCTAAGTTTTCTGCATAAGCCTTTCCTTCTTTTTTCTTAACATTAATAAAAGTAGGTGTAACACTTAATAATACCGCTTCAAGAATAGAACATAAAAATGAAAAGAAGATGGAAACAATTCCGTAAATAATGAGTAAGGCCATTGAAGGTTTTATTTAACGGCAAAAGTAACAAGAAATGCTAGTATAAAAAAAGACTCTCATTTTGAGAGCCTTTTTAATATTATTAACGCATCATTTAGAATGAATAGTTCAAACCAAACAACCAGTATGATTGAACCTCATTATCAGTATTATCAAATGTTGCATCTGGATCATATCTAGGATTTGGGTTTCCAGAACCTAAATTTTGAGTTAAAGCATCGTTTAGTACTTCCTGATGATTTCCTCGCAAACCGAATTCAAAACCTAAACCAATTCCTTTCCAGAACGTATAGCCAAAAGAGTTGATCCATGTCCAGTTAGAAAGATCTCCACTTTCATAGCTTTGGAATGTTGTAAAATTGGTTTTAAAATTTACTTTGCCTAATTGCTTTGTATAGTCGGCCACAATCTTTGCTCCCAATGAAGAGTTAAATGCTGTATCATTATCTGCAAATACAAAGTTATAATTCAAAGGGTGTATTACTACGATCAAATCTTGGATTGGTGTCCATGTTGCACCCACACCTAAATCTAAATAACCTGGGTCATTAAAGTTTTCAATAATTGTAGACCTGTACTCTCCCAAAGCTGAGACTGCCCATTTGTCGCTTAATTTCCAACCATACAAAGATGTAATTGTAAAAACATCTGAGGCAGAATCGAAGTCGTTACTGTCATCTGGGTTGTCTTTGTCGTCATTCTTAACCCATGCCATGTTAATATTGGTTGAGTTTCTCCAGAAATACTTTTCCTGAATTAAGTTGGCAAATCCATTAACCGTAACCCCAATGTTTCCTGCTGAGGTATTTGGTGTACCTCTTGAGTACCACTTATCGTAACCTGCTATGTTGGCACCTATAGTACCAAAAGCACCAATTCTCCAACCCGGTAAGGCATCTATCTGTGCCTGTAAAGCATCAACTTCACCTTGTAATTTAGCAATGGAGTCTTTTTTAGGAGCTTGTTTAGCTAATAATTCTTCTTTTGTCTGTGCAAATGATGCTATCCCGAACATCACTGCTACTATGAGCACTAATTTTTTCATTTTTAAAATTAATTTTTAGTTTCTGCGGCGCAAAAATACGCTATTTCCTTAAATAGACACAAGTTAACTATGAAAGTCACAAAAGGAAGCTACTTTTTTTGCTTGTATAGAGGAACTGTTGAACAAGCTTCTCCAAACATAATTGACTTAGCTACTGGGAGCAATTTTTCAACAAGTTGAACAGAGGCGGTTACAGGAATGGGCTTGTTGGCACAGCCTTTAATAATGATAGGTTTATTAGCATAATGGTTAACATCCAAATCATAGATAATTTCCTGAAATATGGTAGTTTCTAATAGTTCTAAGTTTCCAACAACCAGTCTTTTAACAAATGGACTAAGTTTAGTAGTCAGCAGCAAGTAAGCCCAAGAAGGAATGATGGCATCGGTGCTGCACGTCAGTGCCACATAATTATCTAGATATTGCTGCCAATCATGATTCTCAACCTCTTCACGGAAATCTTTTTCGCGCAATAATAGTCCTTCATAAAGCCAATCAGCAATATCAAATAGCAAGCGCTTTCCTTCTGGATACCATTCCTCAAGGTCAATAGTAACCAGTTTACTTTGCGCTACTCTATTGATAATTTCTTCTGCCATAATTTTATCATGCCATTGCGATGAGTTCCGATAGCTATCCGGACGACGAGGCAATCTTTTCAAACAGATTACTTCATTTCATTCGTAATGACGTTTTTTATCTACAAAAACCCTAATTCTAATTTTGCTTCCTC
Organism: Maritimimonas sp. 2405UD52-3; assembly: GCF_056591715.1. Taxonomy (NCBI): domain Bacteria; kingdom Pseudomonadati; phylum Bacteroidota; class Flavobacteriia; order Flavobacteriales; family Flavobacteriaceae; genus Maritimimonas; species Maritimimonas sp. 2405UD52-3. The sequence goes on along the minus strand of NZ_JBWQOL010000001.1, from coordinate 269,708 downwards.
ACTCATCATATCCTGACTCCAAGGGGGGTCAAACGTGATTTCTACCTCAGCATTGTCAATCTCTTCTAAGGTCTGAACTTTTTCTTCTACTTCAACCGGTAAGGTTTCTGCTACGGGGCAGTTAGGAGACGTTAAAGTCATTAATATTTTAGCCTCTTTACTTTCATTAACAAACACATCATATATTAGCCCTAATTCATAAATATCCACCGGAATTTCAGGATCAAATATGGTTTTTAAAACGTCTACTATTTTATCACCTACTTCTTGTACTTGTACATCTGTCATAACTCAAAATTTACACTATCAAAGATACTATTATTGCGTCAACTTAGCCTGAAATGCTACTGCGTACATTTTCAATTGTTTGATCATAGATACCAACCCATTTGCCCTGGTTGGGCTTAGATGTTCCTTCAACCCAATTTCATCAATAAAATCAGTATCGGCATCCATAATTTCCTGTGGTGTTCTATTAGAAAAAACGCGTAATAACAAACCTACCAATCCTTTAGTTAAAATGGCATCGCTATCAGCCGTAAATACAACCTTATCACCTTGTAATTCGCCGTGCACCCATACTTTAGACTGGCAACCTTTTATAATATTATCTTCAACCTTATATTGTTCATCTATCAACGGAAGTGACTTGCCTAACTCAATCAGATGTTCATAGCGCTCCATCCAATCATCATAGAGTGAAAACTCGTCTACAATTTCTTCTTGTATTTCTTTGATAGTCATTTTTTAAACTTATTTTTGCACAGTCGTGATTAGAGCGGCAAAATTACATTAAAAAAAAAGAATGGGGAAGTTATTAGCGGTAGGCACCGTTGCCTTTGATGCCATTGAAACACCTTTTGGCAAAACTGATAAAATTTTAGGTGGTTCCGCCACTTTCGTGGGACTGGCTGCCGCACAATTTGGAGTAAAAACCGGAATTGTTTCTGTAGTAGGTGATGATATGCCACAGACTTATTTAGATATGCTCAACAGTCATAATATTGACACTTCTGGAATTGAGATTGTTGAAGGAGGAAAAACTTTCTTTTGGAGTGGACGCTACCATAATGATATGAATTCGCGTGACACTTTAATTACTGAATTAAATACGTTGGCAGACTTTAACCCTGTTGTTCCTGAAAGTTTTAAAGACGCTCCTGTAGTAATGTTGGGAAATTTACATCCCTTAGTACAGGCATCTGTATTAGATCAAATGGCAGAAAAGCCTAAGCTGGTCATTTTAGATACTATGAATTTCTGGATGAATTCTGCCTTAGAAGATTTATTGGAGGTTATAAAACGCATTGATGTTATTACAATAAACGATGAAGAAGCACGACAGTTAAGCGGTGAATATTCATTGGTAAATGCTGCCAAAAAAATACATAGTATGGGGCCACAATATGTGGTGATTAAAAAAGGAGAACATGGTGCATTATTATTTAATAATGGCAATATGTTTTATGCTCCAGCATTACCTTTAGCTGAAGTTTTTGATCCTACAGGGGCTGGTGATACGTTTGCTGGCGGGTTCGCCGGATATATTGCAAAAACAGAAGATATTTCCTTTGAAAATATGAAAAATGCGGTCATTTATGGATCTAATTTAGCATCCTTTTGCGTAGAGAAATTTGGAACCGAACGTATGGTGAACTTGAAACAGGAAGAAGTTCAAAACCGATTGCAATTATTTAAACAGCTAACGCAATTTGAAATAGAAATCAATTAATACATCCGCGCCTTTGAGCGCGGATTTTTGTTTATAAACGTTTATGAGCGAAGCAATAAAGCATGAATGCGGTATCGCATTAGTACGGTTACTAAAACCACTAGATTACTACCAAAAGAAATATGGCACTTCTTTTTATGGCATCAATAAAATGTATTTAATGATGGAAAAACAGCACAATCGTGGTCAAGATGGTGCTGGTTTTGCTAGTATAAAGTTTGATGTTAATCCTGGTACGCGCTATATTAGCAGGGTTCGCTCAAATCAACAATCTCCTATTCAAGATATTTTCGCTCAAATTAATGACCGTTTAAATAACATTCTAGAAAAGAACCCTGAAAAGGCAAAAGATGCTCAGTGGCAATTAGAAAATATGCCTTATGTAGGTAATCTATTTTTAGGACATGTTCGCTATGGTACTTTTGGCAAAAATAGTATTGAGAGTGTGCATCCCTTTCTTCGCCAAAATAACTGGAAACATAAAAATTTGATTGTTGCGGGTAACTTTAATATGACCAATGCCAATGAATTGTTAGAAGAGCTTATAGAGCTTGGGCAACATCCAAAGGAGAGCACAGATACTGTGACCGTAATGGAAAAAATTGGTCATTTTTTGGATGATGAAGTTCAGAATTTATACCAAAGCTGCAAAGAGAGAGGTATTAGTAAAAAAGCTGCCTCACCTGTAATAGAAGAAGAATTAGATATCAAAAACATATTACAACGCGCTTCAAAAAATTGGGATGGTGGTTATGCTATGGTAGGCTTAATTGGGCATGGCGATGCCTTTGTATTTAGAGATCCGGCTGGTATACGTCCTACATATTATTATAAGGACGATGAAGTGGTGGTGGTGGCTTCTGAAAGACCTGTGATTCAAACAGTTTTTAATGTTGGTTATAGCGAAATAAAAGAGTTGGAGCGTGCGCATGCATTGATAATTAAAAAGAATGGTGTTACATCCGTTGAGCAGATCAAGGAACAGTTACCAAAAAAATCATGCTCATTTGAGCGTATTTATTTTTCAAGAGGTAGCGATGCAGAAATTTATAAAGAGCGTAAAAATTTGGGGCGCTATGTGTTTCCCAACATTCTAAAGGCTATTGATAATGATGTTAACAATACAGTGTTTTCTTACATACCTAATACCGCCGAAACATCTTTCTTCGGAATGTCGCAAGCCGCTGATGATTATTTAATTGAAAACAAGCTGCAAACCATTTTAAAAGGGCAACGCTCCATCTCAGCAGAGAAAGTAACCCAAGTATTATCCGAGAGGGCTCGTATCGAAAAAATAGCGATTAAAGATGCAAAATTAAGGACATTTATTGCAGATGATAATAGTAGGGATGATCTAGTAGCACATGTCTATGATGTTACCTACGGTGTTGTAAAATCTAGTGATAACCTGGTAATTATTGACGATAGTATCGTTCGTGGTACCACACTTAAGAAAAGTATTATTAGAATACTTGATAGGTTAAATCCTAAAAAAATAGTAGTTGTCTCTTCTGCTCCTCAAATTCGATATCCGGATTGCTATGGTATTGACATGGCGCGCATAGAAGAATTTATTGCCTTTAAGGCTGCTCTTGAATTACTGAAAGAGACAGACCAATACCATATTGTGGAAGAGGTGTACAAAAAATGTAAAAATCAAGATAGTGTTCAAGGTAACGAACTAGAAAACTACGTGCGTGCATTTTACAAACCTTTTACGGCGGATCAGATTTCAGATAAAATAGCGCAATTATTAAAGACAGAAGATATTAATGCTGAAGTTAAAGTTATATATCAATCTATAGAGGGACTTCATAAGGCTTGCCCAAATCATACTGGAGATTGGTATTTTACTGGAAAATATCCTACCATAGGAGGAATTAAAGTGGTCAATAGAGCTTTTATAAACTTCTTTGAAGGCAATAAACAAAGAGCCTATTAGTAATTTGGCATTTTTATTGCCTATATATTATAAAGAAGAAAAAATGAAAAAAATACTATTCTTACCATTGTTTGTTTTGCTTATGAGTTTTTCACAATGTGATAAAGATAAATTTGATAAAAAAGTTCCGGTTAATATTAAAGAATTAACATATCAAGATTGGGTAGGTGGTAGACCAGGCTCTAAGGGAACTTTGGTTACAGTAAAAATGAATAAGCCTGAAAACAAGATAACTTTTGATTCTATTTATTTTCATGGAAAAATGACCAAATTAGAAACAAGTGAGTCTAAAGATCTGTTAACTTTAATCGGTAATTTTATAGCACCAAATCTTAAAGATAGAAATCTTATTTTGTCTTCTGACCCCAAGGAAGAATTTGGTAATAGACCTCCAAGAATAATTAAAAAAAGTCCTTTTGAACTCAATGATAATGAGGCTGTTATAAGTTATTTCATCAACAATGAAAAACGCTATTTCTTAATCAAAAACTTAAAGAAAACAGAGACACTTTACTACCAATAAAGATTTTTGGCACAGCGTTTGATTTCTTAACAACAGAAACATTAAAATTGTGCCTTATGAAGCTTTTAAAATTACTTACAGGTTTAATGCTAACCACAACCTTGTTGAGTTCTTGTGTTGTATCAGTTGGCGATGATATTATAGATGATAGTATTAGTCTTGAACAACTCGTCACTTCATATGATTTATGGTACGTAGATTATAACAGAACAACTGGAAATGGAGATGTTCCTTTTTTATCAAAAGCTTTTACAATTTCTTTTCAAAATAACCGTTTATATGCTAACAATAACCTGGTAGGTCTGGGTTCTAATGGCAATGGTTTTGGTCAACAAATTGGATACTACAGCACAATAAATGGTGTTCTAGAAATTGATCATAATCTTGACGGGTTCATTGATTTAGAAGTGATACAATCGTCTCGTGATGAGATTATTCTTAGAGATACATTTACGAATACTTCATACTATTTGATTGGTTATTTTAGAAATAACTTTGATTATGACTTTGTATTCTATGATAATATTGAGTATTTCTTGCAAGAATATGTAGCCTGGGAAAAAACATTTACAAGTGGTGAAGGTTCAGATAATGCTTTTGATTTTGAGAACTATTTAGAGTTTACACCTGGTGGAGACACAGATACGTTTAGGTCATCAGAAGATGAGTTTGGCACAAATATTGATTTCATTAATTGGGATTACATAGGCAACTATGAAGTATTTGATGTAGAGGGATTTGATGATCTGAAAATTTTAACACTAGATTATGATTTTTCAGACAATGAAGAGTTTGAGTTGAGCGTTATAGATGATACCCTGATTAGCCTATACCATATCAACTCTGGAAGAACATACGAATTTAAAGGAAGAGGAAACATTCTATTTAAGAATGGTGCTTCTGGCCAAAAACCCAGAAATGAAAAGCGATTCAAAACAAATCGCAAAACAAAAAAAAGACATACAAAAGTATAAAGATAAGGTTTGGTTAGTTGATTTTGGTTGATTCATTTCAACCAACGCCGCCTCAGGTTTCTGAGGCGGTTTTTTTATGTTTTTATAACATTTTTCTTTTCGTTTAGTTATTCTCTAATCATTATATTGCAAACAATACCTTCTCTCTATTAAAAATGATTAATAAGCAGCTTTTAATTAAGAACCTTCTCGCCTATAATGATGAGAATAGTTTTTATGACAAAAAGCTAAAACTCAATTTTGGCACCAAAGAAGGAAAGGCAAAATTCTTAAAACATGTGTGTGCCTTATCCAATTCAAACCCAGAGAACAATTCTTATATCATTGTGGGTGTTCATGATAAAGGAAATAAAATAACCGGAGTAGATTTTTTTGATGACAGTAAAATTCAAAACCTGGTGAATGCTTACTTGATAAACCCTCCTAAAATTCAATACGAAAACATTGCTTTCCCTAGGCTTTCAAGGCATAAAGTTGTTGGTTTGGTTACCATTCACCCAATCAATGAAATCACTTCCTTCAAAAAGACAATTTGGAAATACCCAAGAGATATGGTTTTTAATAGAAAAGGAAGCACTTCAATACCTTCTGACTATTTATTTGAATTAAAAAGTACCAACAAATCAATTGTATTGGCTATTGAGAAAAATGCTGCAAATAATATAGAGCTGACCTTGAATGGCGTGTTTGACTTTTTTGAAAACCATAATGATGAGCTTGACCCTCAATACAAAGTTTTTAAAGACCAATTTGTACTATGTTGGGCTGGGCAAAAAAATATAGTGAATACCAAAACGTATTATTCACGTGTAGATATTGAGCTAATAAATGAACAAATTCGATTATTTTATTCGGCTCTTGATGATGTTCAAATTCAATTCAATGAGCAGTCATTCATCATTACTGAATATATTCAATTAGGCATTGATAAAGATATTACCTACTATCCTCTTGAAAAAACTATTATTCATTTCAAGGATAATGGCACACATGATATAGCATCTGAGCTATTATTTGAACCTCCTCAGTTTGACCCAATAGTTTTAAAACACATTTATAATACTAATAATGTGCTTCTTGAAAAGCTAAAAAAAGGGCTTTCACTAAGTAAAATTGATCTAAAAGATCTCAATCAATTACCTATTACATATCTTATTTGTTCCCTTAACGGATTTGTAGATGCTAAAAATAAAATAGCAGAAGTTAGGCCTTATTTAAGGGAATTAGACGATAAACTACCCTACATAAAAATCAAAGAGACTGAGCGTATCTTACGAAAATTAAAATACAACTAGCGTCGTTGAAGAGTACGCACATAGTTTACCACATCCCAGCGTTCACTTTCTGATAAGATGGGGCCCCATTTAATCATGGCATTTCTACCATTAGAAACTTTCCAAAATAATTCGCCATCTGTTTGCTTTTCAACCATGGGTAGTGTAAGGTTTTGAGGTTTTGGACTCAATGCTTTACCACCAGGGCCATTACCTTTACCTTCAGGACCATGACATATCATACAACGTGTTTTAAAGATACGCTTACCTTTATTTGCAGATACACGTCTATTGATAGGTTTTACCGGGTTCTTAATGTTCTTTGCTTCGCTTGGGGCTTTCCATCTATCCTCTTGACCTTCAATTGTTATAAACCCCACAAATACAAACGAAATGAAAAATATAATAAGTACTATTTTCTTCATACTCTCTGTTTAAATTATTGGTAACTAAAACATTACCAAGGCATAAAAGTCAAAATCCATGCCAATATATTGGTTAAAAATAACAAACCAACATTACTTACAAACGTTTTTAATCCTTTTTTATTCTTAGACTGTTGATATCTTACCTGCTATTTCACGTGGTTTTGTGTTTATTATAATCTCTTATAGCGTCTATAAAAGATTATTAAGGAACTCTCTTCCTATCAAAAAACCACCTTAGAATCTAAGGTGGTCTTTATTTTTACATTTTAATTGACAATTATCTTCCTCCGTCAAGTTCTTCTTGCCAATCAAAAAGCTTTTGCCATTTTCCTTCATAAGCTAATCTAGCTTGTTCTGGCCATGTTCCAGGGTCATGCATCTTAAAGCGCTCTCCTCCGTTATCTAACACGCGTTGACAAGTTTCAATGGCCGCCTCTGATAATTCTTTCCAAGTATTGATACCATGATTATGAAATAACTCTTGAATTTTAGGACCAATACCTTCAACTATTGTTAAATCATTTTCTTTGATACGCTTACCAAAAACTGCTTTTGCTGCATCAGCATTAAAAGCCATAACGCTTGCTGCCAATGAAGAAGCTAGGTTTGCCTTGCTTGATCGGCAGTCATTCAAATCTGCTTCTAAGTGTGTTACTTTTGCCTTCCATTCATCAATATTCCCTCCTGTTAACTTTCCTAATAAATAACCTAATAAGGCTGAGATTAAACCTACTAATAATGGAATTAATATACACCAATTCATAATTTTATGTTTTAAAGTTGTTTTTAGTTTATAGTTACAATTGTTCTTCTGTTTTTAGCCCTTCCTTCTTCAGTATTATTATCGGCAATAGGTTCTGTTTGACCTTTAGAAGTAGCCGAAATTTTCCTTTCAGGAATGGTATTTCTAATTAAATACCTTTTCGCAAAATCTGCACGTTCTTGACCTAATACAATGTTATTCTCCGAATCTCCAGTATTATCTGTATGGCCTACCACATTACAAGTGGCGCCGCCTACTTTATCTAAATATCTCGAGATATTTGCCATTTTTTGGCGCTGCTCTGCACTTAATGTAATTGAAGCTTCACCTGTATTAAAGTATAATATTAATGGGTTTGCCCTAATTTCATCACCTAAGGCCTTAATAGCTTCTTCTCTTGAAGTATCATCTTCAGCCAGTGTAATTATATCATATGCTACGGGGCCGTAGTAAACGTTATTTTCATCAGGCCTCATAGTACCTTTTAATTCACCAAATGTGTCTATCAATCGGGATGAAATACCTTTAGAAACAAAATAATTCTTTACTGCATTCGCTCTGGCAAGGCCCAAATTAGGATATGCCGAATTGTTTTCCTCATCATTTGTGTAATAGCCCGTTATTTTTAGTCTTTTTTGTCCGTTAGCATCGAAATACTCTTTTACTTTTAATACTCCATCATCTACATTTGCAGAAATAGGTTCTAAAATCTTGAAATTGGAACCATTAAAATTAAAATTGTCATTAATGTTAAGTGCAAAATCTCCATTAACGTCTTTTATGATAAAAGGGGTTAATGTAGCTGGTTGTACTTCTGGTTCTACACTTATATTTTCTTTTGTTGTTTCTGATTCATCACTTGGAAAACAGTGACAGTTATTACATAAATAACAATACAGTAGTGTACCCAGAATAATTGTAAATAAAATACCTAGAAGATATGATGTTTTTTTACTCATGAAGTTGTTTTTAGTTAATAGTTTGCGCTATATAATTGCATTCTTAAATTTAAGAATAAGAAATCTTTTTCGCCTTATTTCAATTATTTAGACCATTAATTTACAAAAAAGTCACCCATTTGTTAAAAAACAGGGAAAATCCCCTTAAAAATCAGGAATTTTCCTCTTGCTGATACGCAACTCACTTTAGATATTTGTATCATAGTTTTAGTTGACAAATATCAACTACAAGATATAACCTTGTTTCTCCCATACAGTTTGGCATTGAAACAAGGTTTTTTAATTTAAAAAAACCCTCAAAATTGAGGGCTTTCTTCACTTTTTTCTATAAGATATTATTTGTTATAGATCAAATTTAATCCCTTGTGCTAATGGTAAGTCTGTTGTATAATTAATAGTATTTGTTTGACGTCTCATATACACTTTCCAAGCGTCTGAACCACTTTCTCTTCCTCCCCCTGTATCTTTTTCGCCACCAAAAGCGCCACCTATCTCTGCTCCTGATGTGCCAATATTTACATTAGCTATACCACAATCAGAGCCTGCATGGCTTAAAAATCGCTCTGCTTCTCGTAAGTTATTAGTCATAATAGCAGAAGACAAGCCTTGGGCCACGCCATTCTGAACATCAATAGCATTTTCTATATCTCCAGAATACTTTAGTAAGTATAATACCGGAGCAAAGGTTTCATGTTGCACTATTTCAAAAGAATTATCAGCTTCAGCGATGGCTGGTTTTACGTAACAACCACTTTCATAACCTTCTCCTTGCAAAACACCACCTTCAACTACAATGTTTCCTCCTTCTTCAACTACCTTATCTAAAGCTGCTTGATACATGCTAACAGCGTCTTTATCAATCAACGGACCTACATGGTTATTCTCATCCAATGGGTTACCAATTCGTAATTGTTTATAAGCATCTACTACCGCATTTTTAACGGTATCATATATTGATTCATGAATAATAAGACGACGGGTAGAGGTGCAACGCTGTCCTGCTGTGCCAACCGCACCAAAAACAGCTCCGATTACCGTCATTTTTATATCTGCGTCTGGTGTTACGATAATAGCATTATTACCTCCTAACTCTAGCAAAGATTTTCCTAAGCGCTCACCCACTGTTTTAGCCACTATCTTACCCATTCTTGTAGAACCTGTTGCGGATATTAGTGGAATTCGCTTATCAGTAGTCATAAACTCACCTACTTTATAATCGCCATTTATTAAACAAGAAATACCTTCAGGTAAATTATTTGCTTTAAACACTTCAGCGGCTATGTTCTGGCATGCTACACCGCATAACGGCGCTTTTTCAGAAGGCTTCCATACACATACGTCTCCACATATCCAAGCCAAAGCAGTGTTCCATGACCACACCGCAACCGGAAAGTTAAATGCTGAGATGATACCGACTACTCCTAATGGATGATACTGTTCATACATTCTATGACCAAAACGTTCACTATGCATAGTCAACCCATGTAGTTGGCGAGACAGTCCAACAGCAAAGTCACAGATGTCAATCATTTCTTGCACTTCACCAAGCCCTTCTTGGTAACTCTTTCCCATTTCATAAGAAACCAATTTCCCTAATGGTTCTTTAAGTTCACGTAATTTATCCCCAAACTGGCGAACAATCTCACCTCGTTGTGGAGCAGGCATTACACGCCAAGTTTTAAAAGCTGTTGTTGCCGATTCTAAAACATTTTCATAGTCTTCTTTGGTAGTTGTTTTTACCTTTCCTATTAATTGACCATCAACAGGTGAGTAAGATTCAATAAGGTCTCCATTAGAAAACCAATTTGATCCTGTTGAAGTTCCTTCATTCACCTCTTTAACACCTAATTTTTCAAGTGCTTTTTCTATGCCAAAACCTGTAGCTATTAATGTCATTCTATTTAGTTTAATTGGACAGCTAAATTACGATAATAAAAACAAAAAAGCCGGACAAAAATGTCCAGCTTTCATGCCATATTTGGTAACCACCCAAATACAATTAACCAACTAAAACCTAAAATTTAATCCGGTGTAAACACCTAAATAATATGGACGAAAACCACCATCATTTTTTGAAAATGTATTAAACTGATACTTAAACATAGGGGTTACGTTCATATATAATTTTTTATTGATCTTATAGTCTAAATCTAAGCCAACATTCCCGCTAAAATTCACATCATTTAAATTAGAAGCCTCTCCTAAAGTAGTCTTCTCAAAATTATTTGATAATGATATTTTGTTTTGATACAAAACATAGGTGCTAACACCACCAATAACATTTACGCCAAATTTCTTTTGTAGAATACTATATTTTGCTTCTAATGGAATCTCCAGATAACTCATTGATTGATTTAAGTCTCCACTTAAATTGAATGAGGTGCTTTGTTGTGGTGCTGACAATTCAAAAGTTTGATTTGCGATATTAATAGCAGAAAAAGTAATTACATTCACATCTTTAATATTTGTATCAATATTGGTATTGGCCGCCAAGGCTTCACTAGAAGAAATTTGGGCGCTTACATCATTGGTCTGATATGCAAGATCTACCGAATGTACTCCTGATTGCAGGCTCAATCTATCATTGATTTTATAATTTACTTTAATACCGTAAGACAAAGACGTATTCGATTTCTTTGCATTGGCAGCTAACGAAGGGTCAATAGGAGAGCCATCCTGAAGTGTATTAAAAAATACCGGTGCCACAAGAGTACCAACAGACCATTTCTTTTGCTTTTCTTTGGGTTCTAGCGCAACAGCTTCTTCATTCTCATTTAGTACTTCTTCAATACTTTTCAATTCAGGTGTATTCGCGGCAATGGCCCCTTGTAAATTCTGTGAGGTTTTTTTCTCTTTAGAAACTTCATTGTCTATATGAACTTCAGCAATATTGTTTTGAGCATTCTTTTGCCGATTGTCTTGATTTTCTGAATTATACATTTGTCTCTCTCTAGAATCGAAACCATTAACTACTGCTGTTTCTTCGCTTAAAGAGATTGATTGCCGTTCTTCTTTAACTGACGTCTTGACAATTACCTTATCTTGAGCTTCAAATTTTTCCTCTTTAATTCTTTCTTCTTTCTCCTGAACAAAATTTGTATTGTTTTCCTCAGAACTATTCACAACCTCTCCTTCCTGACTATTTTCAGTTCCTATTATTTTAGTATTGTTTTTGTCTTCATCTAATGAAACCGGAACGATTTTCTCCTCCTTATCAGGTGAGCTTATCGTATCATCATTATTAAATACCCAAAAAGCACCGCTTGCCAAAAGCAAGGCTATTGCTGCAGCGCTACCCAATCGCAACCAAAAGGGCACAACTCGCCTTTTCTTCTTGTTTGTTAAGCTTTTTTCTATGTTTTTCCATACTTGTTCGTCAGGAAAAACCTCATAATCCTTTAGTTTCTCTTGAAACAGGCGGTCTATTTGTTTCTTATCTTCCATTACTCAGAAGCTTTATTTTTTTTTATGTCAAGAACACTTGCTTCAACTTTCTTTTTTAAAATCTGTCGTGCCCTTGAAAGGTTTGATTTAGATGTGCCTTCTGATATTTCTAGCATTTCCGCTATTTCCTTATGCGAATACCCGTCTAACACATACATATTAAACACCAATCGATAACGATTGGGTAATTCCTGAATGATCTTCAATAAAAAATCTAAAGAAATACTCGCTTCATCAACTTCCACCTCAATCACTTCGGGTATTTCTTCAGATATTAAGTTTAGTACATTTTTCTCTCTGTACTTTTGAAGAGCGGTATTGATCATAATACGCTTTAACCACCCTTCAAATGACCCTTTAAATTTATACTGCTCTATTTTGTTAAAAATGGTAATAAACCCATCTTGTAAATTATCTTGCGCTTCTTGATAATTCTTTGAATATTTTAAGCATAAAGCGAACAGCTTACCTGCAAAAAGCTGGTAAATTTCAGACTGTGCTTTTAGGTCTTTCTGCCTACATTTTTTTATGAGTTTTTCTAAACTCATATAGTTATCAGGGTTTATCTACTCATTCACTGGAACTATAATTTCCTCAAATATATTTTCTCCATTATTATCTGTGCCTTTCCAAAATCTAAATGTATAGTCTTCACGCTGCACTACATTAACTGTAAATGTGTATTCGCGTTCTATCACTACATCTGTACATGCTGCATTAGCATCATAAATTGAATTTACTGCCACATTTCTTGCAGTACCATCATGTTCATAAAATAAATTATAAAATGCATGGCACCCGCTAGGTAAATCATATGTAATTGTAATCGTATCACTTGATCCAAAATCAAATGAATCAGGTACAACGGCAGATTTAATAGTTAGCGTTTCTATCGCAAAATTGGATGAATCATCGTCAAGGCTACATGAAATCAAAGAAAAAATGAGTATTAAACTTACAAAAATTTGCTTCATTATCTGCTTGTTTATTGTTTCTTTTAGATGCAAAGCTTCATGAAGGTTGCGTTAAATAATCCTATTTTTGTCAGTATGGATGTTTTTAAAAATCAGGTTTTCTCCTTACATAATGATACTCTATTTCAAAATTTGACATTGAGTATTTTTAAGCATCAATTTGAAAATAATGCCGTGTATCGCTCCTTTTGCGATTTACTTTATGTGCATCCGAGTGATGTAAAGCATGTTTCTCAAATCCCTTTTTTACCTATCCAGTTTTTTAAATCGCATGAAATACTATCATCAAAAGATACCATTAAAACTGTTTTTTCTAGCTCAGGAACAACTGGAAATACAACAGGTAAGCATTATATAACAGATCTAAGTATATATGAAAAAAGCTACACACGGGGTTTTGAATTCTTTTATAGTGGCATAGAAGATTATGTAATCTTAGCACTACTGCCTAATTATCTGGAAAGAGAGGGTTCTTCCCTTATTTATATGGTTGATGATCTTATTAAGAAGACTAATAATTCAGAAAGTGGTTTTTATCTAGATGATCTGGATGTATTGGCTAAAAAATTAGCTATTTTAGATCAAAAAGGGCAAAAAATATTGCTTATTGGAGTTTCTTTTGCTTTGCTTGATTTGGTTGATAAATATCAATTCAACCTAAAAAATACTATTATCATGGAGACAGGCGGCATGAAAGGACGAAGAAAAGAGCTCATTAGACAGGAATTACACACTTTGTTAAGGATAGGTTTTGGAGTGTCTGAAATTCATTCTGAATATGGAATGACAGAATTGCTAAGTCAAGCATATTCCAAAGGAAATGGCATTTTTGAATGCCCACCATGGATGAAAATACTTATAAGAGACCCTGAAGATTCTTTAACCTCTCTAACTAATGAAAAAACTGGAGGTATTAATGTTATTGATCTCGCCAATTATAACTCTTGTTCATTTATTGCCACACAAGACCTAGGAAAAGTATATGAAAATGGAAGTTTTGAAATTTTAGGAAGGTTTGATACAGCAGATATAAGAGGGTGCAATTTAATGGTGCTTTAAGGCTTTTGTAATTCAATGTCTAAGTAATTATGCGTATTTAGATATTCTATTCTGAATTGTCTCAAATAAGATACTAGCTCTTCTCTTAAAGGATGGCTAAGGTTTAAACAATCATTTCCTTCTTTATCTTCTAAAATCATCGCTACATACCAATGACCAACCCTAGATGTATAGGCATCATTAAACAGAGGATCAACATTATTATTTTCTAATGCTGCATCTGCAATAAGTAGTACAAAATTTATAGTTTTAGTTGACCTCTCTACTTCAAAGAAAGAAAAGTAATAATCCTGATTCTTTAGATTAAAAGGAACATTAAATTGAGCGCTTCCTTGACCTACACTAAACTTTGCTTTGATGTAATCATAAAATTCATTTGCGTTCTTAGGATCCTTAAAAATTAAAGCATATTGCTTGGGTAATTTTCTTTTAAACCGTTTTGCTATCATCAACTTATCTTCTTTAATATTTGGAGCAATGCTCAACGGAATACATGAGGAAAATAAGAGTAAGAATACGAGGCTTAATAAAGTTTTCATTAGATAGTTTTGACTCTAAGCATCAATTTTTATACCACCCACCTGTAAAAAATAGAATTTCTTAATATATCGTACATTTAGAACATCTATCAACTAACTATGAGATCTATTATTTCTTTGCTATGTATTTCAGCACTTGTATACTATAGTTTCTATTCGCTAATGCCTAAAAAAGGCACTTCTATTGATACACCAAAAACTGAATTTTCAACAGAACGGGCACTTGTTCCGCTAAAAGAAATTACAAAAGAGCCACATTATATCACAAGTAAAGCGCATACTGATGTTAGAAATTTTATTGTTGATGAACTTAAAAAATTAGGGCTTAGTCCTGAAGTTCAAGAAGGATATATGGTAAGCAATTCTTGGGGAAACACACCCGTTATTGACAAACCTAAGAACATCATTGCTAAAATTGATGGTTCAAGAGAGGGTAAATCTTTACTGCTCATGTCACATTATGACAGTGCTCTTGTTCCTTCATATGGGGCTAGTGATGCAGGAAGTGGTGTTGTGACTATTTTAGAAGCATTAAGAGCTTATTTAGCTAGTGAGGCTCAACCAAAAAATGATATTATTATCTTATTTACTGATGCTGAAGAGGTTGGTTTAGATGGCGCAAAGTTATTTGTGCGAGAACATCCTTGGGCTAAAAATGTAGGTATCGCTTTGAATTTTGAAGCTCGAGGTAGTGGAGGCCCCAGTAATATGATTGTAGAAACCAATGGCGGAAATGCCAATCTGATAAAAAATTTCATCAAAGCCAATCCTCAATACCCAGTAGCTTCATCACTAATGTACAGCATTTATAAAATGCTCCCTAATGATACCGACTCCACTATTTTAAGAGAAGAAGGAGATATAGATAGTTTCTTTTTTGCATTTATCGATGATCATTTTGATTACCATACTGCCCAAGACAGTTTTGAAAATCTTGATAGAAATACACTGCAACATCAAGGCTCATATTTGATGCCTTTATTGAGTTATTTTGCTGATGCAAATCTATCAAATCTTAAAGCAGAAGCAGATCATGTGTATGTGAATTTTCCTTTCGTAAAAATGATAAGTTATCCTTTTTCTTGGGTGTTACCGATGGTAATTTTGGCAATTGTAATTTTTATTCTGCTGATTGCATATGGAATTAAAGAAAAAGCACTTTCATTTATTGATATTGGTAAAGGGTTTATTCCTTTTTTATTAGCCCTAATTCTAAGCGGATTAGCTGGTTACTTTGGCTGGAAATTGATTCTAAACTTATATCCTCATTATAACGAAATTCAACATGGTTTCACCTATAATGGGCATACATATATTGCATTCTTTGTGGTTCTAAGTTTAGCCATTTCTTTTGTCTGTTATAGCCGGTTTAACCTTGATAAAAAAGTAAATTATCTGGTTGCTCCCTTATTTTTCTGGCTTGTTATTAATCTTCTTTTAGCCATTTATTTAAAGGGGGGAGCCTACTTTATTATTCCGGTTTTCTTTGGATTATTAGCACTTTGGGTACTTATTCGTCAAGAAAAACCTAACATGTTTTTGATGCTTTTATTAGCCGTACCTGCCATTTTTATTTTTTCACCATTGATCCAGTTTTTTCCCGTAGGCTTAGGTTTAAAAATGTTAGTTCTTAGTGCAGTATTTACTGTTTTATTGTTCGGATTACTATTACCTGTTTTCGCATTTTACAAGCGTAAGCAAATACTAGCATATACAGGTTTTATAGCTGCTGTGATTTTATTTTTCAATGCACATACTAATAGTAGTTTTACGATAGATCATAAAAAGCCAAACAGTCTAGTATACTATCAAAATGTAGACGATCAAAAAGCGTATTGGTTGACCTATGATGCTATTTTAGATGACTGGACAAAAGGATATTTGGGTGAAACCCCACAAAAAGCTTCATCATATATTGAAAGTGCAGCTGGAAGTAAATATAATACTGGCTACAGCTATGCATCAGAAGCTCCTTTAAAAGATTTAAATCCTTTTAAAATAACAGTCCATGCTGATACCATTGTTGACAATTTAAAACAAGTTAGTTTTACCCTTAAACCTCAACGTGGGGTGAACCTATTAAGGTTCTATGCTGATAAAAATATTGCTTTTGAGGCTTTTTTATGTAATGGGAATGAGTTAAAATTAGATAGCGTGCGTATAAATAATTCTTTGTTTAGATGCTATGTAACTGATCAGGATTCTTTAAACATTAGTTATGCTGTTAAAAAAGATATACCTGTCAATTTTAATGTGTTAGAATATTCTTATGATCTCATGAGTCATCCTGATTTTAAAATTAACAAAAGGCCTGATAACATGATGCCAAAGCCTTTTATAAATACGGATGCCGTTATATTAAAAAAACGCATTGTTTTTGACAGTATTCAACCTAAAGAAGTAAATCCGGTAAAATAGTCTTAGGCTACAGCTGAATCATCCAAATAATAGCGCTTTATTTCCTGTTCCTCTTTTGTTGATCTTAATGTATCTAGATAATTCCTGAATTGCTCCAGATAATTAAAGAATAAGGCTTTATTATTAGTGGTTCGTTTTAAAGTACGAACACCTTCTAAGGAATTGATTATAAATTCTGCTGCTGACTCTGTGTTAGTATGCCTTGCAATATATCCATCTTCAATACCTCTGTAAAGTAAATTGATAATAGCTATTTTCCACTGATCAAGTATATCTCGTAACTGCGCCTGCAATTTATATTCGCTGTGTTCGTAGCTTAAAGTTACAATAAGATTTGTTAAAGGGCTCCCTAGATTTTGATCTAATGAATTATCATTAATGAGTTTATCTTGTAGTAAATCACTTAAAATGAAAATAGGGTTTCCTCTTTTGTTAATTGGTTCTATAAACTCACTATGAATTTCACGCTCAGCGCGTTCTCTAATTATAGCTGATATAAAATGATGTTTATTTTTAAAGTGATAGTAAAAAGCACCTTTGGTAAGTCCCACTTCTTTAATGATCAAATCAATACTTACGGCGTGGTATCCATACATATTGATGAGCTCGTATCCTTTATCTATTAGTTTTTGTCTTGTTAGCTTTCGTTTGATGGCTTGTGTCATGGCTAGTTTTTTTAAGCACTTTGTGCTTTTAAAACAGTTAAAACGTAAAATTTCCTGTTTTTATTGAAAAAAACTACCTGGTATTTTTATTATGTACAACATAACTTCTGAAGAATCCCTAGATAATTCCAGGTTTTAAGGTATTTCATAAAAGGTTATAAATTAATCAAAAATACCGTCTGGTTTGTTTTTAATATGTCTTTTCTTGTCTAAAATCACTACTTTTAAAGGTTTTTTCCCATAAAATCAGTGGTAACTATGAAAAGAGATTCAAACATTAAAAAGTTCATTGAAGGTATTCCAAAAACGGAACTTCATTTACATATTGAAGGCACTTTTGAGCCCGAATTAATGGTTGAAATTGCAAAACGAAACAATAAAAAAATAAAATACAACAGCGTTGAAGAATTAAAGAAAGCCTATAATTTTAATAATCTTCAAGAGTTTTTAGATATATATTATGAGGGAGCCAACGTCTTAATTACTGAACAAGATTTTTATGATCTTACTTGGGCATATTTAACTAAAGTTCATGAACAGCATGTTGTGCATGTAGAGATTTTTTTCGATCCACAAACACATACAGACCGAGGTATTTCTTTTGATACTGTTATTACTGGAATTCATAAAGCTTTAGAAGATGGAAAAGAAAAATTAAATATAAGTTACAATCTTATTATGTCTTTTTTAAGGCATTTAAGTGAAGAATCCGCTTTTAAAACTCTTGAAGAGTCATTGCAATATAAGAAATGGATTTCTGGAGTGGGTCTTGATTCTTCTGAGGTTGGCAATCCTCCTTCTAAATTTGAACGTGTTTTTGCTAAAGCTAAAGAGCAAGGTTATAAGTTAGTAGCACACGCCGGAGAAGAGGGTCCTGCTGAGTACATTTGGGAAGCTTTAGATCTATTGAATGTTGTTAGAATTGATCATGGTAATAGATCTATGGAAGATGATCGTCTTATTAAGCGCTTAGCAAAATCAAAAATGCCGCTAACCCTATGTCCTCTTTCTAATCTGGAATTAAAAGTGGTTGATGATCTCAAAAATCATCCTATTGTAAAAATGATGGATAAGGGCTTACTTGTTACTGTAAATTCAGACGATCCAGCTTATTTTGGCGGGTATATGAACGAAAATTATCTTGGCTTGGCTTACGCACTTGACTTAACAAAAAGGCAAATTACAGAGTTAGTTAAGAATAGTTTTAAGGCTAGTTGGTTACCTGACACAGAAAAAGAAAAAAGAAAAAACCAAGTTGAGCTCTATTTTAAAGAAAATCAATAAATGATCACCTTTATTCTTAATAACAAGACTATAAGAACGTCCGAACATTCTGGAATGACACTTTTAGATTTTGTACGTTATAAACAACGTCTAACAGGAACCAAAATAGGTTGCCGCGAAGGTGATTGTGGCGCTTGTACAGTTCTGGTTGGCACTTTAGAAAATGGTTTGATTACTTATCAAAGCATCACCTCTTGTATTTCACCACTGGGTAATGCACATGGTAAACATATTGTCACGGTTGAAGGTACAAACTTTCAAAATGAATTGACAGCTGTCCAAGAAGCTATGAAAGCTAATTATGCTACCCAATGTGGGTTTTGCACTCCTGGTTTTGTGGTTGCCCTTACTGGTTTTGCATTATCAAGTTCAGAAAAAAACTACAATAATGCACTAGACGCTATTAGTGGAAATATATGCAGATGCACTGGCTATAAATCAATTGAAAAAGCAGTACATCAGGTAGTTGAAAATCTACAAGATCAAAAACCCACAGCTAATTTTAAATGGTTAATTGAAAACGGATTTATTCCTGAGTATTTCTCCTCAATTCCTCAACGTTTAAAAGAATTAGCGATTAAAGATAGAAATCAACCAAAAGGAAAATATATCTCTGGCGGAACCGATTTATATGTGCAACAAGCTGATAATTTAATGGAGAATTCCGTACACCTTATTGCCGAAAAAGATGATTTAAAAGGTATCTCAATTGAAAATGGAATTTGCACCATAGGAGCAAACGCTACAGTATCCGATTTATGGAATCATTCTGAAATCAACAGCTATTTTCCCAATCTAAAAAAGCACTTAAAGCTGGTTTCTTCAGAGCAAATTAGGAATATGGCATCTTTTGGTGGAAATTTAGTGAATGCTTCGCCAATTGGTGATATGACCATTTTCTTTTTAGCATTGAATAGTAATATAACTATTATTAATGAGGATAAACAAGAACGTCAACTCCCTCTTAAGAGTTTTTATAAAGGGTATAAAACTTATGATTTAAAGGAAGGTGAACTAATTAAAACTATCAGTTTTAAGCTTCCAACTAAAGGTTTCAATTTTGAAAAGGTATGCAAACGGACGCATTTAGATATTGCAAGCGTTAATTCTGCTATTTATATCTCTGTAGAAAATAATATGGTTTCTGAAGCCCATGTTTCCATTGGTGGTGTTGCGGCTATTCCAAAGTATTTGCATAAAACCTCAAAATTTTTAACTGGAAAATTATTGACTTCAGAAAATATTCTTGAAGCTAATGAAATACTTCAAAATGAAATTTCACCAATAAGTGATGTTCGGGGTACAAGTGACTACAAACGTCTTTTAGGACAACAGCTATTTTTTGCTCATTTTACGGAGTTATTTCCAAAGCAATTCACATTAAATGACTTTGTTCAGCATGCATAAAAACCAATCCTATAATTCGTTAGATTCTAAATTAGATACAGTATCAATGTCTTTAAAACAAAGTATTAAAAACATGGATTCATTTACCCATGTTCGTGGTGAATCTTTATATGTTGATGATATTAACGTGAAACAAGGCACATTTCATGCAGTCGTGTTTGATTCACCAAAAGCACATGGAAAAATCAAATCTGTTAATTATTCTAAAGCAGAAGCTTTGGAGGGTGTTGAACGTATTTTCACATACAAGGATATTCCAGGAAAAAACCAGATCGGGGGTATTATTCCTGATGAACCTCTATTTGCTGAAAACGAAGTCCATTTTTGGGGAATGCCAATAGCTTTGATTGTTGCCGAATCCGAATTTATTGCCCGAAAAGCTCGAGGATTAATATCCATTGAAATTGAAGAGCTACCGTTAATAACAACAGGTAAACAAGCCAAAGCACAAGGTAGTTTGATAAATAAACCACGTTCTTTTAATTTAGGCGACGCCAAAAAAGCATTTAAAGATTGTGATTATATTTTTGAAGGAGAGACTTTTTCAAACGGACAAGAGCATCTATACATAGAAGCACAAGGTGCGTACGCAGAGCCTCTCGAAAATGGCAATATAAAGATCACCTCTTCTACTCAAGGTCCTACAGCCGTACAAAAAACAACAGCACAGGTTTTAGGTATCTCTATGCACAAAATTGAGGTTGATGTCACACGTCTTGGTGGTGGTTTTGGAGGCAAAGAAGACCAAGCGACTCCTTGGGCTGTAATGGTTGCCTTAGCAACATATCACTTGAATCAATCCGTAAAATTAATACTGAATCGCCATGACGATTTACGTATGACAGGGAAACGCCATCCTTATGAAAGCAGCTATAAAATCGGTTTATCTAAAGACTTAAAAATACAGGCTTACGAAGCTGAGTTTCTTCAAAATGCAGGTGCGGCTGCCGACTTATCGCCTGCTGTTGCTGAGCGAACGTTATTTCATGCAACAAATAGCTACTATGTGCCTAATGTTAATGTTACCGTAGCGAGCTGCAAAACAAATTTACCCCCTAATACGGCTTTTCGAGGTTTTGGTGGACCACAAGGCATGTTTGTCATTGAATCCGCTATTGCAAGAGCTGCCTATGAAATTGGAGTTTCAGCAAGACAAATACAGGAGGCTAATTTGTTAGATAATGATGATGTTTTTTCCTATGGCCAGATTGCTAAAAAGGTGGAAGCCAAAAACACCTGGCAATCGGCAACTTCTATCTTTGATATTTCCAAAATAGAAAAAGATGTTGAAGATTTTAATGCCTCAAATTCTGCATTTAAAAAGGGAATGGCAGTGATGCCAATTTGTTTTGGTATTTCCTTTACCAATACACCAATGAATCATGCTCGTGCTTTGGTCCATATCTATTTAGATGGAAGTATCGGTATCAGTACCGCCGCAGTAGAAATGGGACAAGGTGTTAATACTAAAATGATGCAAATTGCAGCTGATGTGTTTTCAATACCAATTGAAAAAATTAAAATTGAAACCACAAATACAACCAGAGTTGCCAATACATCTCCTTCTGCCGCAAGCTCTACAGCAGACTTAAACGGGAAGGCGACTTTAAAAGCTTGTAAAGCATTATTAGATCGTCTAAAAAAAGTAGCTTCGGAAGACTTAAATGTTTCTGAAGATTACATTGAGTTAAAAGATGAATATGTTTTTGTTAACGAAAAAAAATCGGATTTATCTTGGACCGAACTCATCAGCAAAACCATGTTGAAACGTGTGGCTTTAACCGAAAATGCACATTATGCGACACCAGAAATCCGCTTTAATAAAACAAAGGAAAAAGGCCACCCATTTGCCTATCATGTATATGGCACAGCAATTATCACTACAACAATAGATTGTATGCGTGGCACCTACGAATTTGATTCGGTAAAGATAGTTCATGATTATGGCAAGAGTATGAATGAAGGAATAGATTTAGGTCAGGTTGAAGGTGCTTTGATTCAAGGTATTGGTTGGATGACCATGGAAGAAATTGCTTATAGTGATGAAGGTAAACTACTATCTAATGCACTGTCTACATATAAAATTCCTGATATATTTTCAGTACCAAAAGAAGTGGAAGTGATTCCTGTGGAGACCAAAGGCCATGAACATGCCATATTAAAATCTAAAGCTGTAGGTGAGCCGCCGTTAATGTATGGAATTGGTGCTTATTTTGCTCTTCAAAATGCGATAAAAGCCTTCAATCCAAATTACGATTTAAAGTTTCATGCACCTATGACTCCTGAAAAAGTACTGTTGAGTTTGTACGAAAAATAGTGCTTATCAAACTTCATTATACCAAACAAAATATTATTAAAGGTGCACTAATTTATAGCACTGGTGATACTATTGCTGCACTTATTCTTGGGGAATTTTTATGGTTTAGATTATTAGGTATGATCTTAGTAGGGGCTACAATTTATGCTTTTGAAATACCCAACTATTTTGATTGGATTGTTAAAAAAACAAAGTCCTTAAACGGTTTAAAAGCAACCTTAGCTAGAACAGGATTAGCTATTGCATATTTTAATCCATTATGGATCGCTAGACATTTGTTATTCATCAAATTATTTTCTGGTCAAATAGACTCCATAAATTGGAATCTTTTAATAATTGCATTTTGGTCGTTCTTAGCAAATATTTTGATTTCGTTTGCAGCTAATTACATCATTCAAAATAGACTACATCTAAAATGGCGCTTTTTAGTAAGTGCTATTTTTTCAGCTTTAATGGCTATTTATTATGCGCTAAGCGAAACTATTTTCACTTAATCATTATAATACATTTGTAATAATTGGGCCGCAACACTTATAGCAATTTCTTTTGGAGTGTTACCTCCTAAAGGCAATCCTATAGGACAAATAACATTATCTAGACCCTCTTTTATGCCTAAGTCATTGATTAGCATATTATGAAATCGTACGCGTTTTGTTTTACTTCCAATTAAGCCAATATATTTAGTTTTTTCTTTAAGTGCCATCGCAATTACATCAAAATCAATAGTATGATCATGTGTTAACACCAGTACATAACAATTCGAGCCCCAATGTACCGAATCTTTAAAGGTCTTAAAATCTGTAATTTTTACTTCATGTTTGGTTATACTTCTGTCTAACTCAATTGTGTCAAACCATTGTTCACGAGAATCTATAAGGTGAACTTGAAAAGGGGTGTCAACAAGAAGTTGAGCAATTTCAACACCTATATGTCCAGCACCAAACAAAAAAAGTTCAGGTAATTGATTCATAGGTTCTATTAATAGTTCTACTTTACCTCCACAGCATTGTTCAAACTCAGGTCCTAAAGTATAAGAGACTTCAATTATTCTATTTTTATTTATAGCGTTTATAGCTTCTTCTATTGCTAAAAACTCAAGCTTTCCTCCTCCTATCGTTCCATAAGTTTCTTTATCCGCGGTAACAATCATTCTTGACCCTAAATTACAAGGTGTAGAACCTAAACATTTTATAACTGTAATTAAAGCTACTACTTTTTTCTTTTCCTTTAAATTACGTAATACATCAATCCAATTTAGCATCATTACATCAATAGTTACGATAAAAATAAACTATTCTATTAAAGAAGTTTAAAGCTTTGTTAAAGTTTTTACTAATGCCTTGTTTTGATGTATTTTTAAAAAAACTTAAATAATGAAAACATATAAGTTTACTTTTTTTCTGTGCTTTTTTCTTGCTGTGATAGTCTTAAATGCTCAAAATGAGATTAATCCAATAAAAGGGTATAGTCCACAGATTGGTGCTACCATAGCCATGCTAGATGATTTAAAAAATAGGGTGACTGGTATTGTTAGTAGTTTAGATCAAAAAGATACTGACTTTTTATTAGATGATGATGCCAACAGAATTGGCGCTTTAATATTGCATTTGGCAGCTACTGAAAAATATTATCAGTTATATACCTTTGAGAACAGAGGGTTTAATAACAAAGAAAGTAAATGGACTTTGGCATTAAACTTGGGCTCAAAAGCCCGAACACAGATAGTAGGCAAGCCTATTGATTACTATTTAAAAATCTGGGATGACGTTCGAGCTGAAACCAAACGACTCTTAAAAACTAAAGATGATCAATGGTTTGCTAAAAGAATTGGAGGTATGAATAATCATTGGGCATGGTATCATGTTATGGAACACCAAGCCAATCATATGGGGCAGATACGAATGATTACGAAGCGGATTCCTTAGTAATTTAGTTTGATTTCTAATTTATTTTAGTATAGCTTCGCTTATAGGTCTGCATTCTTTATTAAAATGGAATGATGTCTAAACTTTGTGTTTAATTTTGAAAAGCTCTACTATGTAACATAATGTTGATTATTAGAACTAATAGTTAGCCTATTAAACACCATGAAAATAAAACCGAACGCAGCTCCAGATGAATTGTCCTCACCATTTTATAAATTAAATGAGGAGTTTTGCTCTACTTTTGAAAGTTATATTGCCAGTAAAAAAGGACGGGTTAAAGGGAGTTATAATGCCTCATCATATCTTATTTTTGGGGAAATTTCAAATCCGAAAAATTGGAATTTAAAATATAAAAAATCAACCCTGTCATCAGGTAACTTATTGCTTTCATCAAAACATCAGAACTTAATTGTTATGGCAGAATGGGAAACTGAAAGAAAAGGTACGCATAATTCGGAATTTACAATAAGGAGAAAAACTAAAATGGATTCTTTAAAAAAAATTCTGAATAAATCAATTATGGAATTGGATTTCACAAAGGACTATATTCTCAAAACAAAGGACTCAAAACCGCAGCTGATTTTCAAACTAATTGAATCACTAAAAGACCTGTTTCTATCTAGTGAAATCCATAAAATCTATCACGGGAATGATATGCTAAAAATTGAAATGAATACAGAAAAACACCATTTTGATATTTTTGATAAGCTAATTACCGAAATATAATAGATATAAACTTAGGTGGCTATAATCCGTTGTTACTTCTCAAATTAATAAAAATTATTACTTTTAATCAGTTGATTCACTAACGGAAAATTCCTGTGGAATTTCCAAAAACAAAATCTTAGACGAAGCGATAAGCGAACTCATTCCGCCCTTAACAAAAAATAACTTTTCTTGCCTCTTTGCAACAAAACATAGGTATCAGCAATTAAATCTTTTTTAGTAATTAGATAATCTTCTTTTATCTTTTCTTTATTCACTGAGATACTATTCTCTTTTAATGCTCTACGTGCTTCTCCATTTGAGTTTAGAAAGCCGGTTTTTGCTGCTAAAGCTCCAATCATATCCAGTCCATTTTCTATCTCTGATTTAGATACTGAAGCTTGTGATACACCATCAAACACTTCTAAAAATGTTTGTGTATCCAAACCTTGTAAATCTTCTGCTGTTGATTTGCCAAATAAAATATTTGATGCTGCAATTGCTTTATCCAACTCCTCTTTACTATGCACAAATGCTGTTACCTCTTCTGCTAAGTTTCGTTGCAATAAACGAACATGTGGTGCTTTTTTATGTTCTATAATTAAAGCATCAATAGTTTCTTTATCTAGAAAAGTAAATATTTTGATATACTTTTCAGCATCTTCATCAGTGGTATTTAACCAAAACTGATAGAATTTATAGGTAGATGTTTTATCAGCATCTAGCCAAATATTTCCGCCTTCTGATTTTCCAAACTTTGAACCATCTGCTTTTGTAATTAACGGGCAGGTCATGGCAAATGCTTTTGCTTCTTCTGGGGCATTCATTCTTCGAACCAATTCAGTACCAGTGGTGATATTTCCCCATTGATCAGAGCCACCCATTTGCAAGGCACAGTTATAATGTTTGTGTAGATAATAAAAATCATACCCTTGAATCAACTGATAAGTAAACTCAGTAAAACTCATACCTAAACTTCCTTCTCCAGAAATACGTTTTTTAACCGAATCCTTCGCCATCATATAGTTCACTGTAATACGTTTACCTACATCTCGTGCGAATTCAATAAACGTGAAGCCCTTCATCCAATCATAATTATTGACCAATATAGGTCCATTTTCAGCACTGTCATCAAAATCTAAAAAACGTGCTAAGGTGTTTTTAATACCATTAACATTCTTTGCTAAGGTTTCTTCATTCAGAAGGTTTCGTTCATCTGACTTTCCAGAAGGATCACCTATCATACCCGTAGCGCCTCCTATTAATGCAATGGGCTTATGACCTGCTTTTTGAATATGTACCAACAAAATAATAGGCACCAGGCTACCAATGTGTAAAGAATCTGAGGTAGGGTCAAAACCAATATACGCCGTTGTCATCTCCTTTTGTAGTTGTTCTTCAGTACCCGGCATCATATCATGTATCATTCCTCGCCAGCGTAATTCTTCTACTAAATTTTTGGTCATTTCTACAGATTTTGAGCAAAGATATATTTATAGATGTTAATGGAAAAGGCAAATTTAAAAAAGACTATTTTCGCTTTATGATTCTTGTTACCGGAGGTACTGGATTGGTGGGTTCACATCTATTGTATCTGCTTTCACTGGAAAATGATGCCATTACTGCTATTCATAGAAATTCAAGTGATCTAGATGCCGTAAAACGCATTTTTGGATATTACACTAATGATGCTGAAGTTCTTTTCAATACGATTATTTGGAAAGAAGTAGATATTAATGATATTTCTGCTTTAGAAGATTTATTTCTAAACACATTTACCCAAATCTATCATTGTGCAGCTCTGGTTTCTTTTAACCCCAAAGACTATCAAAAACTTAGGCAGGTAAATATTAAAGGAACTGCCAATCTTGTTAACCTATCAATAGAAAATAAAGTCAATAAGTTTTGTTTTGTGAGCTCTATAGCTGCAATTGGAAAGTCGATAAACGGAACAATAATTACAGAAGATACAGATTGGAACCCAGAAGAAGAACACCATGGTTATGCAATTACTAAATATGGTGCTGAAATTGAAGTTTGGCGTGCTTCTCAAGAAGGGTTAAATGTGGTTATTGTAAATCCTGGAGTTATTTTAGGTACAGGTTTTTGGAAAACAGGCTCTGGAAAATTATTTGATACTGTCTCTAAAGGCTTTAGGTATTATACTGAAGGCGTTACAGGGTTTATAGGAGTTGAAGATGTAGTGAAAAGTATGATCTCTCTAATGAAAAGTGATATTGTAAATCAGCGATTTATTTTGGTTGCTGAAAATTGTTCTTTTAAGATAGTTTTATCCTCTATTGCAGATGGTTTAGGAGTAGAAAAACCTAAAGTAAAAGTTTCAAAAATAATGAGTGAGTTGGTTTGGCGCTTATCTTGGTTAAAAAGTTTTATAACCAGAAAAGAACCTTTATTAACAAAACATTCTGCACGCTCAGGACATCATATAAATGAATATTCTTCCGAAAAAATAAGAGGTGTTTTAGGTCATGAATTTAAACCAATTGACACTGTAGTTAAAGAAGTTTGTGAGAGATATATAAAAGAAAACTGCTAATCAACAACTTTTATTTCTTGCAATTCTTTTTCTGTTAGATTTTTCCTTTTTTCCTTGTTCTCTTCAATATCCTTATCTTTTTTTCTGGCTCGTTTAATAGAGTCTCTTTTCCAGATTGGAAGACTAGGGTCAATTCCTGCTGATTCAGGGTCATACTTCCACTTCAATTCTTGAAGTCGTTGATCAACTTTCTGAAACATTTTTTCGTAATCATTAGCCTTTGACGTGTAGTAAATATTGCTTCGTATAAAACGAGCACTGTCTATATTATACTTCTCTTGAATGAAAGGCATATAATTTATTTTACGCTGTAAACTTTTGTTTTTAACAGATTTAGCTGCATTGGCAATTAAAATCTCTGTCCATAAATCAACCATTTGATTTTCTGGTATCAAATCTTCTGGTTTTTTATAAATGGTTCTGCTAGTACAATTAAGTAACATAACAGCAATAAATATGTAGATAAAAGCGCGCATTCTTTACCTATTAAAGGTTAGTCGTTTTCCCTTAATTGTATCATCAAAATCTCCCTGGTTATATATCAAATACCCATTGACAAAAGTATGGGTTACCGTTGAACTAAATCTGGTTCCCTCAAATGGCGACCACCCGCATTTATATAAAATATTGTCTTTTGAAATTGTTTGTGACTTATCTAAATCTATGAGTACTAAATCCGCATAATAGCCTTCCTTAATATAACCGCGTTTTTCTATTTGAAAGAGTTTTGCCGGATTATGGCACATCTTTTCAATTAGTTTTTCAAGATGTATTCTACCCTCTTTATAGCATTCAAGCAGAGCGATTAACGTATGCTGTACTAAAGGACCTCCGCTTGGTGCTTTGGTATATACTTGTGACTTTTCTTCTAAAGTATGCGGTGCATGATCAGTAGCAATAACGTCAATTCTATCATCTAACAAAGCCTTCCACAATCCTTCTTTATCTTTTTTGGTTTTTACGGCAGGATTCCATTTAATATGAGTTCCTTTCTCTGTATAATAAGTATCATCAAACCATAAATGATGTGTGCATACTTCTGCAGTAATCTGTTTTTCTTCTAGAGGAATGTCATTTCTGAACAATTCTGTTTCTTTAGCTGTTGAGAGGTGAAATACATGCAAGCGTGCTCCTGTTTCTTTTGCTAATGCAATCGCCTTTGATGAAGATAA
The DNA here is from genome assembly GCF_056591715.1 of Maritimimonas sp. 2405UD52-3. Lineage (NCBI taxonomy): Bacteria > Pseudomonadati > Bacteroidota > Flavobacteriia > Flavobacteriales > Flavobacteriaceae > Maritimimonas > Maritimimonas sp. 2405UD52-3. The sequence continues at coordinate 240,647 of NZ_JBWQOL010000001.1, read as the reverse complement.
ATAACATGCTTCCTCACTTCGGATTTTAGGATGTAGTTCTATAGGAATATCTTCACCATACTGCTCTTTTGCATGTGCTAAATTATTTCTAATGGTTTCTTCATCTTCACAATGCACAGCAATCACCATTTTTGTAGACGAAAATATTTTCCTCAATACCTTTTCATTATCTACCAACATATTTCCGGTTGAAGAGCCTAAAAATAATTTAATAGCAGCTACTTTCTTAGGGTCAGTCTTTAGGAGTTCTTCTAAATTATCATTGGTACCACCAAACATAAAAGAATAGTTGGTATATGAAGTTCTAGCTGCAACATCAAACTTCTCTTCTAATAACTTTTGGGTAGTTGATTGGGGTATAGTATTTGGCATTTCAATAAAAGAAGTAATTCCTCCAGCCACCGCTGCTCTACTTTCTGTTTCTATTGTTGCCTTATGTGTAAGTCCGGGTTCTCTAAAATGTACTTGATCATCAATAATACCTGGTATTAAAACTTTGTCTGATGCATCTATTACTTGAGCTGTTTGGTCGAAAATTTCCTTTTCAATTTTCTTAATAAATTCACCCTCAATTAGTACATCTCCTTTAAAGGTTTGTCCTTCGTTAACTATAGATGCTTTTTTTATAAGAATTCGTTCAGACATTCTAGTTACTTGCTTTTTGGTAGTCCTTTTAGTCGCATTTTAATCACTCCAAAAATGGCTTCTGAAATAATCCCCCCACTCATTTTTGAAATTCCTGCTGTTCTATCAGTAAAAATAACTGATATTTCTTTGATATTGAATCCGTGCTTCCATGCTTTAAATTTCATTTCAATTTGGAAGGCATATCCCACAAATTTAATCGCATTAAGGTTTATTGTTTCCAGTACTTTTCGTTTATAACAAACAAATCCTGCTGTAGTGTCTGCTACAGGAATTCTGGTAATAAATTGCACATATTTAGAAGCAAAATAGGAAAGTAGCAAACGTTTCATATCCCAATTAACAACATTTACTTCATTATTAATATATCTTGACCCCACAGAGACGTCTGCCCCTTCAGTGTGACATGCATTATATAACCGAACAAGATCTTTTGGGTTATGTGAAAAATCAGCATCCATTTCAATAATATATTCATAGTCCCTTTCAAGTGCCCACTTAAATCCATGAATATAAGCTAAACCTAATCCGTTTTTATCAGAACGAACCTCTAAGAAAAGATGCTCGTTAAATTCCTTTTGAAGATTCTTTACAATTGCAGAAGTACCATCTGGCGAATTATCATCAACAACAAGTATATCAAAAGCCTTTTCTTGAGAGAAAGTAGCTCTAATAATATGCTCTATGTTTTCCTTTTCGTTATAGGTAGGAATGATAACCAGTGTATTGTGCATTCACAAAAATTTGATTGGCAAAGGTACACTTATTCACAAGCATTTTTACACCTCAAAATTTAAAAATTTCTTAAATAAGGAGTACTTTAGCCTATAAAACAGGCCTCATAAATGCTTGAAGCAACAGATAGAATTATTAACTCAAAAGACTGGATCACATTGATTTTTTTATTGATCCTTTCATTATTTGTAATTGCCAAGTTGAGTAATAATGAACGGTTTACGAGGCTTTTTTCATTATTACTTTCAAGAAATTACCTTCTTATTTATGGAAAATTTTCACCATTAGTTGTCAATACCTTTCACATTTATTTTGCTATAATTCAACTTCTTATCTTTTCATTAGCCATTTTTATTGGTATAAAAGCTAATAATTCAATTGCTCATGAGTTTGAATTTTACTTCTTTTTAAACATTTTAGGTGGCGTATTTATTTTCATCGTTTCTCGCTATTTTATTGGTAAATTCTTAGCATCTATCTTTGATTTAGAAAAAGAACACGAGGGTCTTACATATCTTAAAATGAGTTATTTAAGTAATTTTTGTGTCCTTTTTTTTCCTATTTTGATCTTAGCTGTTTATTTATTCTATGATTCTACTATTTTTGCGATTATTTCCTCTGCTATAGCTATTTCTTTGCTACTTCTTTATTATGCTTTAATTATAAAAAACAATCAAAAGCTAATTTTTAATAATTTATTCTATTTTATTTTGTACCTTTGCGCCCTTGAAATAGCACCCTTAGTTTATCTATATAAGCTATTCATTGTTTAAAGGTTCTAATGATTTAAGAGTATATGAAAGTAAAAACAATTTTAGTTTCACAACCAGCCCCAAACGCCCAACAATCTCCTTATTTTGATTTAGCGGAAAAACAAAAAGTGAAAATAGACTTTAGGTCATTTATTCATGTTGAGGGCGAAACTTCTAGAGAAGTTAGAAATCAAAAAATAGACTTTGCGAATTTTACTGCTGTAATTTTTACAAGTAGAAATGCAATTGATAACTATTTTAGGTTAGCAGAAGAAATGCGTTTTAAGGTTCCTGATGATATGAAGTATTTTTGTCAATCAGAAGCAGTAGCATACTATCTACAAAAATATGTAGTATATAGAAAGCGTAAAATTTATGTAGGTCAAAGAACTTTTCAAGACATGATCAAATTGATCAAGAAGCATAAAGATGAAAAATTCTTATTACCTTCTTCTGATAAACTAAAACCTATTGTTCCTCAAATTTTAGATGAATTAGCTGTAGATTGGAAACGTGCGGTTATGTATAAAACTGTTGTAAGTGATTTATCAGATCTTAAAGATGTGTATTATGACATCTTAGTATTCTTTAGTCCTTCTGGTATTCAGTCTTTGTTTGAAAATTTCCCAGACTTTGAGCAAAACAAAACGCGTATTGCTGTATTTGGTAATACCACAGTAAAGGCGGCAGAAGAAGCAGGTTTACGAGTAGATATTGCTGCTCCAACTCCTGAAACACCATCCATGACAATGGCATTAGAGCATTATATTAAAAGTATTAATAAATAAATTTTACTTTTTGTAAAAATAAAAGCCCGCCAAAAGCGGGCTTTTTCAATTCATAATTTTACGTATTATGCTTCTGAAAGGGCTTCTTTAATTTTTCCTTCTAGCTCTTCTGCTAATTCAGGATTATCTTTAATTAAAGCCTTCACTGCATCTCTTCCCTGACCTAATTTTGTATCTCCATAACTAAACCATGATCCACTTTTCTTTACGATACCATAATCTACACCTAAATCTAAAATCTCTCCTACTTTCGAAATTCCCTCTCCATACATAATATCAAATTCAGCTGTTTGAAAAGGTGGAGCCACCTTGTTTTTTACCACTTTTACTTTTGTGCTATTTCCTACAACTCTATCTCCATCTTTAATTTGAGTTCTTCTTCTTATATCTAAACGAACAGAGGCATAAAATTTCAGTGCATTTCCTCCTGTGGTTGTCTCAGGATTACCAAACATAACACCAATTTTTTCACGTAACTGATTAATAAAGATAACCGTACAATTTGTTTTACTTATTGTACCAGTAAGCTTTCTTAACGCTTGTGACATTAACCGTGCATGTAAGCCCATTTTAGAATCACCCATTTCTCCTTCTATTTCACTTTTAGGAGTTAAGGCGGCAACAGAATCTATTACAACAATATCAATAGCACCAGAACGAATTAAATTATCTGCTATTTCTAGTGCTTGTTCTCCATGATCGGGTTGAGAAACAATAAGATCTTCTACTTCAACACCTAATTTTTCAGCATAAAAACGATCAAAAGCGTGTTCTGCATCTATAAATGCAGCTATTCCTCCCGCCTTTTGTGCTTCTGCAATAGCATGTAGCGTTAATGTAGTTTTTCCTGAAGATTCAGGTCCATAGATTTCTATGACTCTTCCTCTTGGATATCCACCAACACCTAACGCAATGTCTAAACCTAAAGATCCTGATGGAATTGCATCTACCTCTTCAATTACATCATCACCCAGGCGCATTACTGAACCCTTTCCATACGTTTTATCCAATTTATCTAAGGTAAGCTGAAGCGCCTTTAGTTTTGCTGATTTTTCTTTATCGTTTGACATATTTTTCTTGAAATTTTTATAAAAAATGAAGGGAACTAAGGTACAAAAAAAGATATGATTTTATTGATTTCTTAACATCGAAATATGAGGAATACCATCCTCTAAATACTCTTCACTAATTTGTTTAAAACCAAAAGATGTGTAAAATTTTTTTAGATAAGTTTGAGCGGATATTTTTATAACGTAGGTATTAAACTTTTCTTCAATAAAAGTAATTGTCTTTTCAATTAATTCACCCCCTAAACTATCTCCTCTAAATTCATGATTAACTACAACTCTACCAAAAGATGCTTCTTTATAATAGTCACCAGGTTTAAAAAACCGAGAATAGGCAATAATTTTATCAGAATTATTTTCGCCTAAAGCAAATACATGCAGAGCCTTTTGATCTTTATGATCTAATTCAGGGTATGGACAATTTTGCTCTACTACAAAAACATCAATTCGTAATTTTAAGATATTATGAAACTCTTGAAGCGAAAGTTCATTGAAAGCTTTACAATACCATTTCATATTCTAACAAGAAGTAGGTATTTTTTGTACTCTATTTTGATGTCTACCTCCTTCAAATTCAGTATTTAAGAAGATATCTACAAAACGCAAAGCTTGGTGTTGTGATACAAAACGGGCAGGGATACTAAGTATATTTGCATTATTATGTTGGCGTGCTAAAGTGACTAATTCATTATTCCAGCATAAGGCAGCACGAATTCCCTGATGCTTATTTGCAGTCATTTGAGCACCATTACCACTACCACAAATAATGATACCAAAGTCAGCATCTTTCTTCTCAACTGCATCAGCAACAGGATGAATAAAATCAGGATAATCTACACTAGATTCTTCATTTGTCCCAAAATTTTCAACGCTATAACCTTTACTAGTTAGAAACGTTATAATTTCATTTTTATAAGCAGTTCCTGCATGGTCGTTACCTATTGCTATTTTCATTTTATAAAAAATTAATACGTAAATGTACTATAAAAAGTAGGTTATAAACATAAAAATAAATGAATGTTAATTAAAAAACACAAAGAGTTAAAATACAATGAATTATGTATGAATGTAAATTGTTAAAAAACTAAGTAGTATTTCTTAAAAGATAATTTTGATTTAAAATTAAATTTTACAATACAAGTTCAATACTATATAAACCTAATTTTTTAATCATTTTTTTGAAGCTATTTATAAACATAAAAAATGCTATTTATAAAGTTTTTTTTAGAAATAATTATCAGAAAAAACAGTTAACTTCTAATATTAACCAGATGTTGATAAAACAGTAATTCAATCTGATTATAAAGCTTTTATAGTTTTAAAAATTGTTAACTAATGTTTACTCTTTTTTATAAGTGAAACATCAAAATTTAAATTCAAAAATTTATCTAACAAATTAACAGACTATAATAACAAACAATATTTTATTTTAATTTTTATAAAAATAAATATACTATTATATAATTGTTAAAAAGTTGTTTGAATAACACGAGTTGTTTTCTTTAAGATAGAGAAAGATACATTTGTTGTTAGTACCTCTTTTGTATCATTTTTAAATGAAGAATTAATAGTGATATATGAAATGAAGAACCCTAATAGGAAAATAACAAGAAATGTTATTAATATTCTATAGAATTTTTTCATTGAGAATCTGAATTATACCATAAAGACTTTATAATTTAGAAAATGTTACATTTTTTTTAAGAATCTTTTAACATTCAAAGTATTATAAGTCGTATCTTAGCTTACTATTCTTAAACACTATTTTTAGTAGATATGAGGGGAACTATCTTACTATTATTATTTATTGTATTTTATTATCAAGGGTATTCACAAATAATTACAACAATTGCAGGAAATGGCAAAACAGGATTTTCTGGAGACGGAGGAAAAGCTATAGATGCTAAATTAAATTTACCTGTAAACTTAACTTTAGATAGAGACCAAAATATTTACATAGCAGATACCCATAATAATAGTATTAGAAAAATTGACACAGATACAGGAATAATTACTACTATCGTTAGAAATGAAGATAAGTTTGCTGTAGATAGATTAAAATCGCCAACCGGTGTTGCTATTGATGACAAAGACAATCTTTATATTGCAGAATTAAAGAATGAACGTATACGAAAAGTAAATGTAGAGTCTGGTAATTCAATGACTTTGGTTGGAAAAAAGTCTGAAATAGAAGCTCCAAATATTAATTATGATTTACAAGGACCATTTAATGTAGTTTTTGATAAAGAAGGTAATTTATTTGTTTCTGTAACTGGAGATAGTAAAATAAGAAGAGTTGATTTTGCTACTGGAGACATAACTGATGTTGCTGGTACCGAAGAGATAGGATTTTCTGGAGATGGAGGTCAAGCTAATAAAGCTAAAATATATAACCCTACGGGATTAGCAATTGATAATGAAGGTAATTTATATTTTTCTGACAGTGGAAATGAACGCATAAGAAGAATTGATAGAACAACGGGAATTATTACAACAATTGTTGGAACAGGAGAGATAGGATTTTCTGGAGAGGGAACTGCAGCAAAAAATGCACAAGTTTCAAACCCTTTAGGAATTGCTATTCATAAAAATGGTGATTTGTATTTTGTTGATAGAGGTAATAATAGGGTTAGAAAAGTAGATTTAAAAACAGGGATTATTACAACGATAGCAGGCACAGGAAAAGCAGGATTTTCTGGTGATGGTGGGCCTGCAAATCAAGCAGAATTATCAAGCCCAACGGGAATAGGATTTGATAATGCAGGAAACCTTTATATAGTTGATAGAGGTAATAATAGAATTAGAAAAATTTCAGGTTTATAACCAAAAATATTTAGATTTAATAGAACCTTTAGACTAACTTCTAAAGGTTTTTTTATATAAACTCCCCAAACCAAATGTCAAAAAATAAAAAGAGACACTATAAAAAGAAAGGAAGTGTCATAAAAGATTTAACTGCAAAAATTTTAAAGTACCTTAATAAGCATTCAACGCAAGCTTATAATTATAAGCAGGTGGCTGCCTATTTAGATATTAAAGATAATAATGGTAAGCAACAGATTATTAAAAAGTTAGAAGAGTTAAAGCATCAAAACAGATTAGAAGAAGTAGATCGCGGTAAATATAAAATCATTCAGAATGAACATTATCATGTAGGTGTTTTAGATATGACATCTAATAAAAATGCCTACTTCATAACAGATGAATTAGAGCATGATGCTTTTATACCTGCTATTAATTTAAACAATGCCTTAGATAATGATACAGTAAAAGTGTATGTATATCGCCGTAGAAATAATGATCGTTATGAAGGAGAAGTTATAGAAATACTAGAACGTGCAAAGACTGATTTTGTAGGTGTGCTTCAAATGAGTAAGAATTTTGGATTTGTATTACCTGACAATCCAAAAATGTATGCTGATATTTTTATTCCAAAAAGTAAGATTAATGGTGCTGAGCATGGAGACAAGGTAATGGCACATATTACTGACTGGCCAGATAATTCTAAAAATCCATTTGGAAAAATAGTTGAAGTTTTAGGAAAACCTGGTGAGCATGATACTGAAATTCATTCTATTTTATTAGAATATGGCTTACCTTATAAATTTCCAGAAGAAATAGAAAAAGAAGCATCAAACTTATCTATTGAAATTACTAAAGAAGAGATAGCTAAGCGCAGGGATATGCGTGAAGATCTAACCTTCACTATTGACCCTAAAGATGCTAAGGATTTTGATGATGCACTTTCATTTAAAGTATTAGAAAATGGTAATTATGAGGTTGGAATTCATATAGCGGATGTTTCACATTATGTGAGGCCAAACACACTGTTAGATGATGAAGCTTATGCAAGAGCTACATCGGTATATTTAGTTGATAGGGTAGTACCAATGCTTCCTGAAATGTTATCAAATGGTGTTTGTTCATTGCGCCCTGAAGAAGAGAAACTAACGTTCTCTGCGGTCTTTGAAATCAATGAAGATGCAGAAATAAAAAAACAATGGTTTGGAAGAACAGTTACGTATTCAGATAAGCGCTTTGCCTATGAAGAAGCACAAGCAATTATTGAAAGTAAAACAAATACAATTCCTTCGAATGTGTCCTTAACAGCAGAAACTTATACAATAGATAAACCTATAGTAGGAGCTATTTTAAAATTAGATGAGCTTGCAAAAAAACTCCGCAAAAAGCGATTAAAACAAGGTGCTATTACATTTGATAGAATAGAAGTAAAATTCAATTTAAATAAACATAATGAACCTATAGGGGTTTTCTTTAAAGAATCTAAAGATGCCAATAAACTGATTGAGGAGTTTATGCTTTTAGCAAATAGAAGAGTGGCACAGTTTATAGGGAAAGGTAAAAACGGAGCACCAACAAGAAAAACATTTGTATATCGTGTACATGATGAACCAGATCCAGAAAAATTGGCTGGGTTGCAATCTATCATCAATAAGTTTGGATATAAAATTGATACTAAAACAAGAGCATCTACTTCTGATTCTTTAAATAAGTTATTGAGTGATGTTCATGGAAAAGGAGAAGCTAATATGATTGAAACATTAGCTATTCGTTCTATGAGTAAAGCAATGTATACTACTGATAATATTGGTCATTATGGTTTAGCCTTTGACTATTATTCTCATTTTACATCTCCAATTCGTCGTTATCCGGATGTGATGACACATAGATTGTTACAGCATTATTTAGATGGAGGTTCTTCTCCAAAGGCGGTTATTTATGAAGATAAATGTGATCACTCTTCAGAACGCGAATTATTAGCATCTAAAGCAGAACGAGATTCTATAAAATATATGCAGGTGAAGTATATGCAAGACCATATGGATCAGGAGTTTAAAGGTGTTATTTCAGGTGTTACCGAATGGGGAATTTATGTTGAGATTATTGAAAATAAATGTGAAGGTATGGTGCGCATACGTGATATAAAAGAGGATTATTATATCTATGATGAAAAACAGTATGCTTTGGTAGGACAAGCAACCCAACATTTACTGCAATTAGGAGATGAAGTAGTAGTAAAAGTTAAGAATACAGATCTTGAACGAAAGCATTTAGATTTTGAATTAATAGATTTTTAAATTTATTTGAAATGATTTTAACAACTACAGACACTATAGAAAACTTTAAGATAGTAGATTATTTAGGTATTGTAACTGGTGTAGATTTTAGAAGCAAAGAAACTATGAGTTTTTCAGATACTTTTAAGCCAGAAAAATATAATGAGATTTTTGAGAGAGCACTTAATAAAGCAAAAGAAGATGCTTTTCAACAAGTAAAAGACAATGCAAGAAAATTAGGAGCAAATGCTGTTGTAGGAATAAAAACTGATATTGAAGTTACCGCTCAATCGTATAAGGTTGTAGTTTCTGTTACTGGAACTGCGGTAAAAGTTGAATAAATATTTAATGAAATGTTTAGGGAAAAAATGGAAATAGGTTTGTTTATTTAACATAAAATTTAACAACCAACTTATACGAATATTACCTAAATAAAGTTGCTATCTTTGAATTTAAACTCCTCTTTCTTATGAAGTCTATTTCTTTCTTTAAAAAAGCATTTATTATTGCTTTATTTTTTAGTTCGTTTACGGTTGTATCACAAGAGCGCGTTGTAAACTTAGGCGATTTTAATATTGTAAAAGTTTTTAGCGGTGTTTCTTTAGAATTGATTCGTTCAGAAGAACGAAAAATAGTTGTACTAGGTGAAAAAAAGGAAAACCTTTCTGTAAAAAATACTAATGGTAAGCTAAAAGTATTTCTAAAATTTCCTGAAATTTATAATGACAAAGAAGTTATTATAAAATTATACTATGATCAAGATTTGGATATTATAGACGCAAATGAGGGAGCTGGCATTTCTTCAAATCAAGTCTTCTCTCAAGAGAACATAACTGTAAGATCACAGGAAGGTGCTTATATACACTTAAACCTTGATTCAAAATATGTTTCTGTTAAGACGGTTTCTGGAGCCGTTATTCGTTTACGCGGAAATGTAACAAATCAAGATGTTGAGGTTACATCTGGTGGTATTTATGAAGGTTATGAACTCAGTTCTGAAGTTGCTGAAGTTTCTTCTGCTTCAGGAGGTAGAGCAGAAATTAATGTAAGTTCTTTTTTAGATGCACATGTACGTTTTGGAGGGAATATTCACTATAAAGGAGAACCAACCAAAGTGAAAACTAACAAGATAATAGGCGGAAAGATTATTAACAAAGGATGATTTCTCTTTGTTTTGAATTAATTAGTACCTTTGTTTAGTAAATTATAGCAAGATGATGACTACATTAATATTTTTGGGTTTTGTGGGTCCATGGCAATGGATTATTATTGGCTTAGCCATTCTATTGCTTTTTGGAGGAAGAAAATTACCAGAACTAATGAAAGGATTGGGTACTGGGATAAAAGAATTTAAAGACGCTACTAAATCCGACGAAGAGGATAAAGCAAAAGAATAATTGTATTAAAATTATAAAAAGAAAGCCGGGCTATTTATTAGCCCGGCTTTTTGTTACTCAATAGTTTCCATTTTCATTTCATCCTTCGGAATTTTTAAAGATGTTTTGAAATTTGGAAGCACCCTGTCAGCAAGTGCTTTATCCTTTAACTTTTCAGCTTCAATGAAATACCAAATTTTTTCCTGTTCATTATAAACTCCTAGCAAAAAGCTTTTTGATTTGATACGCGTAGTATCACCCATTTTCATTTGGTTCGCGTTTTCAACATAACATCTGTATTCACCATCTTCTTTAACAACGCCTGATACATTTACAACGTCGGCTTTTTCAAATACAAAACCTTGTAGTTTCATATTTTCCATCATAGAAGAAATGGTAGTCTTAGCATTTTCTTTACCACCCATAACTTCCACAACTTGAGGAAACGTATGTTTTAGTAACAAATCGTAGTCTCCTTTTAAAGTAGCTTCAGCTGCTATTTTTGCATCTCTTTCAGCAGATGCTTTTAACTGCTCATTTTGCGCAAAAAGAATTCCTGATGCAAAAAATAAAATCAATAAAAATTTATTCATCATCATTCTGTTTCTGGTCCTTTCTTATTACGAGATTTTTTCATTGCCTCGCCAATCTGATTACTGGCCGTAAAACTAGCCACCATATCATTTAGCATTTGACTACCAGCCTGCGGCGAATTAGGCAATAAAATCAAATTACTATTTGTTTCTTGTCCTATTGACTGTAATGTATCATAGTGTTGGGTAACTACAATTAAAGCAGAAGCTTCTTGTGAGTTGATACCAACTTTATTCAACACCTCAACAGATTCTTCTAAACCACGCGCAATTTCTCTCCTTTGATCTGCAATACCTTGCCCTTGCAAACGCTTACTTTCAGCTTCAGCTTTTGCTTTTTCTACAATTAAGATACGAGCAGCGTCACCTTCAAATTGTGCAGCAATTTTTTCACGTTCAGAAGCATTAATTCTATTCATGGCCTCTTTTACCTGAGCATCAGGATCTATATCGGTCACTAGTGTTTTGATAATATCATATCCATAAGTCATCATAGCATCATTCAACTCTGTTTTAACAGCGATAGCTATGTCATCTTTTTTCACAAAGACATCATCTAGCTTCATTTTTGGTACCTCAGCACGAACTACATCAAACACGTAACTTGTTATTTGGTCATGCGGATAATCTAGTTTATAAAATGCTTCATAAACCTTATCTCGAATTACTTTATACTGTACTGAAACTTTCAGCTTCACAAATACATCATCTAAGGTTTTCGTTTCTACGATTACATCAAGCTGTTGAATTTTTAAGCTTAAGCGTCCTGCGATTCTGTCCACTAAAGGAATTTTAAGATGTAGACCAGAATGTCGAATGCTCTGGTATTTACCAAAACGCTCAATAATAACAGCTGTTTGTTGTTTTACAATAAAAAATACTAATGGAAGTAAGAATACTGCCAAAAAAATAAAGGGTATATACCCAATGAGTGATTCCATGGTTTTTGAATTTTAAAAATTGATTAATGAACTCTTGTAAAGATACAATATTAAGTACCTATTTACAAGACGCTTTTTAGGTAAAAAGTTACAAAATTGATTATCGAATCACTACTTTTTTAGTAGTTAAGCTACCGTTTTCTAAAAAAAGACGTAAGAAGTACAAACCGCTATTAAGTGTATCAAAAGTTAAAGGAATATTTGTCTCTAATTGATCAAAAGAATGTAATTTTTTTCCGTTCACAGAATAAATTTCTACTTTTTCAATGGATGCAGTGCTAAGATTTTTAACATATAATTTTCCATTTGTTGGGTTTGGATAAATAGCAATACTGTTATTTAAATTCTCATCTGGAGAGGAAAGAACAGGTTCTAAAATAAATACAAAAGTACCAATGATTGCATCTGAAAAAGGAGCAACTCCTTCTAAGCTCGAAATGGGTTGGTGAGGGGTTACATCAGCATTGCTAGAATTATATGTCGTTCCACTGTCAGTACCGGCATCAGTAGCGTATACATCTACTGAAAGAGATGGTAGCCAATTGCCAGCATTATCAGTTAATTTTTGATTTGCAATTACAGCAACCCAATCAGGACTTGGAGCTATCATAGTGATTAAACTAATATAGGGGAATTCAGCATCTAGCGCTACATTATTAATAGTAATGGTTCCTGGTCCGGAACCAAGACCGGATCCGTTGATTATCTGATTTGCTGCGCCAGCAGCAATTAATACATTAATTTCTTGAGTAAGAATATTTGTGCCTCCAGTTTCTGCTACTTGCTCAACTCCATCTGAAGCTAAAGCACCAATATTAAAAACAATAGCGGCATCTTGGTGTGTGGTACCAATTAAAGGAGACCAGTGTGCAGAACCAGAAGGATAATCTGTTGGGTGTGTTGTTGAAGACCAATTGCTAATAAATTCAACTTTATAAACGGCATCTTGAGCGGTTAGAAAAAAACAATTAAAGAAAAAAACAAGAAAAAGTAATTTACGTAGCATTATTGAATTAGTTTAAGTTAGTACAACTAAAGTCGAATAAAGCCAATTCAAATTACAAAGTTTAACACCCTTATAGTTTAGAAGAATTGTTTAATTTTATGAATATATAATCAAAACGAATGAAAAAATTTCTACTGACTTTACTGAGTACTTTACTATTGATTACTGTAGTCTATTTTCTTTTTGTCTATTATGCTACTTTTAGTGATGGGTACCGTTCTGGGGAGTTGATAAAAATAAGTTACAAAGGTGTGCTATTTAAAACATGGGAAGGTGAAATAAGCCAAGGTGTATCAGAATCACAACGATTTAAATTTTCTATTGAAAGTTCTGAAAAAAGTGTTATAGAGCAATTAAAAGATATGCAAGGACAAACAGTTAAATTGACATATAAAGAACGGTTTGCCACTTTTCCTTGGCTGGGAGACACAAAATATTTTATTACCCAGGTTGAGAAAGCGAATATCGAATGAGAGATTTTATTAGCTAAGGCTAGAAATAGCTATTTCTATACGTTTAACCGTTTCTTCTTTGCCAATAAGTGCGGCAATTTCAAATACATCAGGTCCCTGTAACGAACCTACCAGGCTTAAACGTAAAGGCATCATTACTTTACCAAAACCAATTTCTTTAGAAATAATCCATTCTTTTAGAGTAGTTTGAACAGATTCTACAGAGAAATCTTTGATCGTATCAATAACCGAAACCAGTTCATGCATTAACTCAGCTGTATCTTCTTTAAAAGCCTTTTTTGATGCTTTTTTATCATAATCTTTAGGAGCAACGAAGAAATAAGATGATAAATCCCAAAAATCAGAGACAAATGTGGCACGTTCTTTCACTAGGCTTACTACCTTAGTAATATAAGAAAGGTCATTACGAGGAGTTTCCGACGAAGTAATCTTTTCATTAGTAGCAGATTGCTTCATTTCATTCGCAATGACAGGTAGAAATAACTTAGCTAATTCACGATTATCCTTTTGTTGCAGATATTGCTGATTAAACCATTTCGTTTTATCAGGATTAAATTTTGCTCCAGATTTGCTAACATGCTCTAAACTGAAAGCATCGGTTAATTCTTGCAATGTGTAGATTTCTTTTTCTGTACCCTCACCTTCATTCCAGCCTAATAAAGCGAGCATATTTACAACGGCTTCCGAAAAATAACCATCTTCACGGTATCCACGTGAAACACTGTCTTCGGTTTTCCATTCCAATGGAAATACCGGAAAATCTAATTTATCACCATCTCTTTTGCTTAGTTTTCCTTTTCCAACGGGTTTTAATATTAGTGGTAAGTGTGCAAATTGAGGTGCTTCCCAACCAAAGGCTCTATATAATAAAACATGCAATGCTAACGAAGGTAACCACTCCTCACCACGGATAACATGTGAAATTTGCATCAGATGATCATCTACAATATTAGCCAAGTGGTAAGTAGGCATTCCATCTGATTTAAATAAAATTTTATCATCAAGAATGTTTGTATCTATTTTGATCTCTCCACGTATACTATCGTTTAAAATGAGTGTTTCATCCTGAGGAGATTTAAAACGTATGACATACTTTTCACCAGAATCAATACGTTTCTTTGTATCATCTGCGTTAAGCGACAATGAATTATCTAATTTTAACCTATTGTGCCAGTTATAGATAAAAGTTTTTCCCTTAGCCTCATGCTCTTTTCTATGAGCGGCTAAAGTTTCAGGTGTGTCGAATGCATAGTAAGCGTTCTCTGAATCTAACAGCTTTTGAATATATTCTTTATAAATATCTTTGCGTTCAGACTGACGATATGGGCCATATTCGCCACCAATACCAGGTCCCTCATCAAATGGAATGTTTAACCAGTTCAATGCCTGAACAATATAATTCTCAGCACCCTCAACATAACGCGTTTGATCAGTATCTTCTATACGCAATATAAAATCGCCCTGATGTTTTTTGGCAAATAAATAGTTAAATAAGGCAGTACGAACACCGCCAATATGCAAAGGTCCTGTTGGGCTAGGCGCAAAACGAACTCTAACTTTGTTAAGCATTCTGTTAAAATTAGGCAGCAAAGATACAGTATGGCAATGAAAATAGTACTTTTAGAGTTTATTAAATATGGCACATTTTAATACCATACTACAAAAAATACAAGAGTTCATAAAAAAGTATTATACCAATGAACTGGTCAAAGGCGTCATTCTGTTTTCGGCTTTTGGCTTGCTATATTTTTTATGTACTTTATTCGTTGAGCATTTTTTATGGTTGTCTCCTGCATGGAGGGCTACGTTATTTTTTAGTTTTATTGCTGTTGAACTGCTATTATTAATCAGGTTTATTGCAATTCCTGTTTTTAAACTTACAGGATTGAAAAAAGGTATTTCTTTAGAGGAAGCCTCAGAAATCATTGGTAATCATTTTCCAGATGTTGATGATAAACTATTGAATGTTTTGCAGTTAAATCAGTCTGATGATAAGTCAGAATTATTCCTTGCTAGTGTTGAGCAAAAATCGGCTCAATTACAACCTATTCCTTTCAAAACAGCCATTAATTTTGCAACAAATAAGAGATATTTAAAGTACTTAGCAATTCCTATATTAATATGGTTATTTACTTTGTTAACGGGTAACAATAGTTTATTTAAGGAGAGTTTAACTCGTGTGGTGAATTATCAAACCGCCTATGAACCACCGGCGCCGTTTTCCTTTCAAATATTAAATGATAACTTAAATGCAATTGAAGGGAAATCTTTTGAAGTATTGGTTGAAACTTCCGGAAGTATTGTTCCTGATAATGCACAAATCCATTTTAATAACGAAAACTATTTTTTGAAGAATAAAGGATTAGGTAGATTTTCATATGAATTTTCTAACCTGAACGAATCAGTGAGTTTTTATATTGAGAGCAACGGAATTAGATCTAGAGAATATACTATTAATCTAGTCAATACTCCAACTGTCACTAGTTTTGAAATGCAGTTAAATTATCCTGGTTATACACAAAAGCGAGATGAGGTTATTAAGAATACGGGAAATGCTATTGTACCAGAAGGAACGATAATAACTTGGAATGTAAATGCAAAGAAGACGGATTCTGTTCGGTTTATAACAACAAAAAAAGAACAGTTTGACCCTAAAGAGCCAAATGTTTTTGTTTTTAATAAGCAACTAAGACAGAGCACAAATTATCAAATAACCACTTCTAATGAATTTTTGGCAGACTATGAGAGGTTAGTTTATGGTATTCAAGTTATACAAGATGAGTTTCCAAAGATTTCTGTAAAGTCTGACGTTGATTCTATTTCTAGAGGCCCTATTCAATTTGCTGGTCAGTTAAGTGATGATTATGGTATCAATAGATTGAAAATCATCTATTATGATGCTGACAATAAAGGAGAACGCACTGAGAAACTAATCGAGATTAACAGATCTACTTTTGAAGAGTTTTATTATGTATTTGATCCGTTGCAATTAGCACTTGAAAAAGGTGAAAATTATACAATTTATTTTGAAGTATTTGATAATGACCGTGTGAATGGAAGTAAATCTGCAAAAAGCAATCTTTTTAATTATTATAATAAAACAAATCAAGAAATTACAGATGATCTGCTAAAAGAGCAAAAGCAAAGCTTGGATGAATTGGATAAGACCTCAAAGCAAACGGAAAAGCTGTCTAAAGATTTTGATGAACTGTCTAAAAAATTAAAGAATAAGAAAGATATAGATTGGAATGATAAAAAGGAATTTGATCAGTTTCTCAAAAGGCAAAAGCAATATCAGCAAATGTTCGAGAAACAAACAGATAAGCTGCAACAAAACCTTGAAGAGCAAAAAGATGTTGAGAATAATGAATCGTTAAAAGAGCATAAAGAGGAACTGCAAAAGCGCATTGAAGAAACAAAAGATCTTCAAGAAAAGGATAAGTTGTTAGAAGAGCTACAAAAGATGGCGGAAAAGTTGGATAAGGAAGGGATGCTTGACAAACTAGATAAACTAACACAGCGTCAAAAACAGGAAAAACGATCATTAGAAAGGTTGTTGGAAATGACCAAGAGATTCTATACAGAAAAAAAGGCTGCAGAGATTGCTAATAAATTAGACTCACTTTCTAAGAAGCAGGATAAATTATCAGAGAGTAAAGAGAATTCAAGTAAAGAGCAAAAGAAGTTAAATAATGAATTTAATAATATACAGAAGGGCTTAGAAGAACTAAGAGAGCAAAATAAGGAGCTACGTCAACCGATGGACTTTCCGAATACAAAACGGGACGAACAAGATGTTGACGAGAAAATGAAAGACGCTAAAGAAGAACTGCAAAAACAAGAACAACAAAGTAAGTCATCTGATCAGAAGGGAAACAAAGAGTCTAAAAACTCCCCAAAACAAAAACAAAAGTCAGCTGCTAAGAAGATGAAGCAAATGAGCCAAAATATGCAACAATCTATGATGCAAATGCAAGGCGAGGCTCTTAATGAGAATATTGAGTCTTTACGAGGTATACTTGAGAATTTAGTAATCTTTTCTAAAGATCAGGAACAATTAATGCTTTCTTTAGATGGTGTAAACTCTGCACACGCTTCTTTTCCTAAGAAGTTAAAAAAGCAACAAATTCTTAAGGAACACTTTGAGCATGTAGATGATAGTTTGTATACCCTTTCCTTACGTTTACAGCGCTTATCGGCTAAGATACAGGAAGATATAACAGAAGCACATTATAATATTGATAAGTCTCTTGAAAATATTGCAGAAAGTAGAATGCGTGCTGGTATTACCAATCAACAATACACGATGACTGCTGCTAATAATCTTGCTGATATGCTAAGTGATATGTTAAACAGCTTGCAAAATCCTAGTATGGGGCAGGGACAGGGTGAAGGAGAGTCTTTACCAGATCTTATTAAAAAGCAACAAGGATTGACAGAGAAATTGAAGCAGGGAATGAAAAAGAAAGAAGGAAATGATGGGCAAGAGCAGGAACAGATGACTGGAGAGCAATATCAAATCTATCAGGAACAGCAAGCTTTGCGAAAGGCGATGGAGGAATTGATTAAGGAGTCTGAGAAACCCGGTAACAAGGGAAGTAACGGTAAAGAGACGCTGAAGAAAATGAAAGAGTTAGAGGAGCAGCTACTAGACAAAGGATTTGATAATACAGTACTGCAACAGATGATGCAATTGGAATACGAGTTGTTAAAGCTTGAGGATGCTACTTTAAAACAAGGAAAGGATAACAAAAGAGAATCTGAAACTAATAAAAGAGACTTTAACAACGGAAAAATCGAAGAAATAGACTTCAGAAACTTGTTTTTTAACCCAGATGAAATATTAAATCGTCAACCACTACCTTTGCGTGGACATTACAAGAAGAAAGTACAGCGTTATTTTCAAGAAAGCAATGATTAATTTTTATTCTGAATCAGATTTTATACTTGAGGATCAAAAAGAGTTAGGGGATTGGATAGTTCAAGTAATTACTGATGAATCTTTTAAGCACGATGATATTACATATGTGTTTTGTAATGACGAGTATTTATTAGAAAAAAACATTAAATATCTGAAACACAACACATTAACTGATATTATTAGTTTTGATTATACTATAGGAAAGATGATCTCTGGAGATATTTTTATATCAACAGAACGCGTTGAAGAAAATGCTCAAGAGTTTAAGGTTCTATTTAAGGATGAACTACACAGAGTAATGGTACATGGTATTTTACACTTTTGTGGCTATAAGGATAAAACGAAGGAAGAGAAGGTGTTAATGCGCTTAAAAGAGGATTATTACTTATCTTTGCGCACTTTTTGAATAGGGATGTTCCACGTGAAACATTTATGAATGAGTTTATTTGAATCTACATATGATGTAATTGTTGTTGGTGGTGGCCACGCTGGTAGTGAAGCAGCAGCAGCAAGTGCTAATTTAGGAGCTAAAACATTACTGATAACAATGAATCTGCAGAACATTGGTCAGATGAGTTGTAATCCTGCAATGGGTGGTATTGCAAAAGGACAAATTGTTCGTGAAATTGATGCACTTGGAGGTTACAGCGGAATTGTCACCGATAAAACCGCTATTCAATTTAAGATGCTCAACAAGTCTAAAGGCCCTGCAATGTGGAGTCCAAGAGCACAAAGTGATCGTATGCGCTTTGCTGAAGAATGGAGAATGATGTTAGAGCAAACACCTAATTTGGATTTCTTTCAGGACATGGTGAACGGATTAGTGGTAGAAGAAAATCAAATAGTTGGAGTTAGAACAGCTTTAGGAATTACGATTAATGCAAGGTCAGTTGTATTAACTACAGGCACTTTTTTGAATGGACTGATTCATATAGGTAATAAAAATTTCGGTGGAGGTAGAGCTGGTGAAAGGGCTGCTGTTGGAATTACTGAAGATTTAGTTCATTTGGGATTTGAGTCAGGTAGAATGAAAACAGGTACACCGCCAAGAGTTGATGGTAGATCATTAGATTATTCAAAGATGATAGAGCAACCAGGAGATGCAATACCTCAGAAATTCTCATATTCCGCAACAACAAAACCATTGAATGAACAACGTTCATGTTATATGACGTACACCAGTAATGAAGTTCATGAATTGTTACGTGAAGGCTTTGATCGCTCGCCAATGTTTAATGGAAGGATTCAAAGTATAGGCCCAAGATATTGTCCATCTATTGAGGATAAAATTGATCGTTTTGCAGAGAAGGAGCGTCATCAATTGTTTATAGAACCTGAAGGTTGGAATACGGTTGAGATATATGTAAACGGATTTTCAACATCTTTACCTGAAGATGTGCAAGCAAAAGCATTGCAAAAAGTAGCTGGTTTTGAAAATGTAAAGTTCTTTCGATTTGGATATGCTATTGAATATGACTACTTCCCTCCTACTCAATTAACGCATACTTTAGAAACTAAACTTGTTACCAATTTGTTTTTTGCTGGTCAAATAAATGGAACGACTGGTTACGAAGAAGCTGCTGCTCAAGGTATGATGGCAGGTATCAATGCTGCATTAAAAGTACTAGAAAAGGAACCATTTGTATTAAAGAGAAACGAAGCGTATATTGGTGTATTGATAGATGATTTGATTACTAAAGGTACAGAAGAACCTTACAGAATGTTTACCTCTAGAGCAGAATATAGAACATTACTACGGCAAGATAATGCAGACTTGAGATTGACACCTCGTTCATATGAAATAGGTTTAGCTTCGGAAGAGCGAATGAAGCGTGTGCTTGAAAAACAGAAAAAGACAGATTCATTTATTGATTATTTAAAGGAAACTAGTATTAAACCAGAAGATGTTAATCCAATTTTAAAAGAAAATAATTCTGCTGAAATATCGCAGTCTATGAAGATGTTTAAAATTGCGGCGAGACCACAGTTAAATTTTGACCAAGTGAGGCAATTTCCAGGTGTAAATGATTTTATAATTGATAATGAGATCGATAAAGAAATTATAGAGCAAACAGAAATTCATGTAAAATATTCAGGATATATAGAGAAAGAAAAGAACAATGCGGATAAGCTGAATAGGCTTGAGAATATATCCATCCCTTCCAATTTTGATTATCATAAGGTAAAATCATTGTCTTATGAAGCTAGAGAAAAACTTTCTTCTATTCGGCCCACAACAATTAGTCAAGCCAGCAGAATTTCAGGGGTCTCTCCTAGTGATGTTTCCGTTTTATTAGTGTACATGGGTAGATAAGTTGCCGCATTTAATTCATTGTTCCACGTGAAACATATAAACACTTCGCCCATTGATAACTCTAGTTTAGTTCCTTTTATTACTTGCAAGGATTATACGGTTTCTAATAAAGATTTTTCAATTTTATTAGACAAGGAAAATGATCTTTTAGTGACTTCTCCCAGACCAAATGATGAAGATTTGGGAAATTATTATGAAAGTGAAGACTATATTTCACACACTGATTCTAAAAAGTCAATGTTTGACAGGGCATATCAGCTTGTTAGAAATTACACAACTAATAAAAAAATTAAACTTATTAATTCCTTTGAGATAACAGATAAATCTTTGCTGGATGTTGGTGCCGGAACAGGTGACTTTTTATATGCATCTAAAAATAAAGGATGGAAAGTTTATGGAATTGAACCCAATAAAAAAGCTCGAATAACAGCAGAGCTAAAACTAAATAAGAAATTGTTAAAAGAACTGGGTGATTTTAACAATGAAACTTTTGATGTAATTACACTTTGGCATGTTCTAGAACATGTTCCTGATTTAAACGAAACAATAATAAAACTGAATGGCTTACTAAAACCGAATGGAACTTTAGTAATTGCAGTTCCAAACTTTAAAAGCCACGACTCAAATCACTACAAAGAATTCTGGGCTGCCTATGATGTACCTAGACATCTTTGGCACTTTTCTCAAAAAGCCATTGAAAACCTTTTTTTGAAGTTTCAAATGAAAGTTGTAAAAAAACTGCCAATGAAATTTGATGCTTTTTATGTAAGCTTACTTTCTGAAAAATACAAAACTGGCAAGATGAATCTGCTTAAGGCATTTTGGGCAGGACTGAGATCAAATGCAAGCGCAGTTAAGACTAAAGAGTATTCTTCTATAATTTATGTACTTAGAAAGACCCAAAACTCATTTTAAGCCCGTTTAAGAGCTTTTTAAGCTAAGAAGCACCTACATCAGTCTCCTTTTTAAAACCAAGCCTTTCTGGGTGAGAAATGAACTCTAATATTGATAATCTGAAATTATAACAATCCCCTTTACTATAAGTTTTATTTATTCACATAATTTTAGAGTAGAGGGCTAACTAGTTTTTATATATTTGCGCAAATTTTAAAAAGATATCATGAAGAAATTTATTGTGTTGTTTGTTGGGTTAATGCTATTATCATGTAATGAAACAAAAATTGCCTATGTAGATGTTGAAGAAGTAATTAAAGAGTATAAAGGAACGAAGGAAGCTGAAAAAGAAGTAAGCAAAAAATCTGATGAACTGAAAGCTCAGTTAGATGCAATGGCTGCAGATTACCAAAAGCAGGTAAATGATTATTATGCGCAAGCAAAAAAAATGTCAAACAAAAAAAGACAAGAAACAGAACAAGCTTTAGGTCAGCAGCAACAAATCTTGGCACAGCGCCAACAGGAAGCACAGCAACAAGTACAAAAAGAAGGTCAAGAAAAAATGGATGAGATCAATGAGAGTGTTGTAGACTTTGTGGCTGATTATGCAAAGACAAATGGTTACACCTATATTCTAGGTACTTCGGAGCAGACTAAGACGGTATTGTATGGCCAAAAAGAAAATGATATTACAGATATTATTCTAGACGCTCTGAATGATGATTATAAAAAGAGTGGGCCTAAAGAAGAAGTCAAAGAAATAGAAAATTAATTAATAAACTACTTATAATCAATTAATTAAACCCAATTTAATATTGGGTTTTTTTATTTTTAATAATCTTCTGATGTGAATTTTATAGTTGAATTTTGATAAAATCACAAGAAATTTTTATCAATTTTATACTTAAGTTATCAAAAGTGCGTTATACCATATGAAATTTAACTGAACTGATTATCCATGAAAAATTACTTACTAACCGTAATTTTACTCCTCTCGTGTATCTCTTTAAATGCACAAACTTCTACAGGTATACATCACATAAAGTATTTAGACATTAACACCGCTAATTCAGATTTTAGTGTTGATTTTTTTGATGATGATAAAGTTGTTTTTGCAACCGCTACAACAGATAGAATAATCAATAGTTCAAAACGTCAAGCACATGTTGATTTATTTGAAGGTAATGTTGGAGAACAAGGAGAAATCCTAGGTAAAGTAAGAAACGGGGGTATTCTTAGTAAAAAAATAACCAAAACAGGAGCCACTTTTTCAAGTGATAAAAAAACCGTTTATTTTACGGCGAAAAAATATAGAAAAAGAAAATCAAACAAGCCTGAAAATTCTGAGCTTTTTAAAGCGGATATCGATGAAAATGGTAATTGGATAAATGTTGAAAAGCTTTCAGTTAATAAGAAAAATTATACTATTGAAAGCCCGTCATTAAATAAAGAGGGAACTAAGCTATATTTTAGCTCTAACCTTCCTACGACAGTTGGTGGAAAAGACATTTTTATTGCCGAAGTAAAAGCAAATGGTACATTAGGAGAACCTAAAAATTTAGGTACTACAATCAATACAAGAAAGGACGAAATCACACCTTTTATAGCAGACAATAACTTCCTGTATTTTTCTTCGAATGGAAGAACGGATAGCATGGGAGGTTTTGATATTTATGCAAGTGAAGCCCTAGATAATACGGTTTCAATTCCATTACATTTAGATGCACCAATTAATAGCATTAACTCAGACTTTGCTTATATAGTTAAGGAGGACAATAAAGGATATTTCACTTCTAATAGATTGCAGGGCCAAAACAATAATGATATATACTCATTTTATATAGAGCCTGATAAGCCTGTGAAATGCTACCAACAAGTAATAGGTACAGTTAGAGACAAGGAAACAGAAAAAGTATTACCTGGTGCTACTGTTACTATTACTACTGAAGAGGGCGTTGAAATTGCCGAATTGACTACAGATGAAAACGGTAACTATACCTATGATCTAGGTTGTAGAGGATCATTTACAGTAAAAGCTAGCAAGAAAGATTATTCTGAAGAAGAACACATTGTTAATACTGCAAATTATACAGAATCTCCATCATTAGAGATTAACCAGAGCTTGACGTATAACTTTAAAGAAGTTCAAGATAAAGTAGTAATCAATGTAAACCCTATTTACTTCGGATTCGATAAATGGAACATCACAAAGGCTTCTGCTAATGAGCTAGACAAGATTGTAGAAATCATGAAAAATGATGAAAGCTTGATTGTTGAGTCAGCTTCACATACAGATTCAAGAGGTACAAAGGCTTATAACCAGATACTATCTGAAAGAAGAGCAAAAGCAACGGTAGACTATATTGTGTCTAAAGGTATAAGTAGAGATAGAATTAAGTCTAAAGGGTATGGTGAGAGTCAGTTGATCAATAACTGTGCAGACGGGGTGCGTTGTAGTATTGAAAAGCATAAATTAAACAGACGTACTGAATTTGTGATTGTCAATAAGCAGGTGCTAAACATGCCAAAAAGAACTCCTTCTAAAGCAATTGACAAAGTAGTAGAAGAGGTTGTTGTAACAGACAAAGTTGAAGACACAAATGGGGTAAATTCAAGGCAGCCATCTGCAACCAATACGCAACCTCAAATTGTGGATGACGACGACGAATCAACAAAGGAAAGTTCTACAAGTGATAATCAAACAATAGAAACAAAAATTGAAGAGCCAACTACAGAAAAAACCTTAGTACAAGAAGAAGTTAGATCAACAAAAGACTTACAACAAGAAAACCAGACTGAAAAACCAATCAACAGCCAACAGACGTCAAGTTCAAACTTGACGTCTGTTTCGGCTTTTAATAAAGAAGCAACCAATGAAGAAATCACAGACAATTTAAACTACAGAAAAGATCATCTTAATACTGAAATAGAAAAGAACGATACTAGAATTATCCTAAGTAGTTCAAAGATCAAAGAGGAAGAAATTGTTGCTGATACATCAAATGAAACCTTACAAACTACAGAGACAAAAGAAGAACTAGTTAAGGAGAAGGCTCAAACTCAAAAAGAACAAATTAAAGTTAGCTCTAAAGAAAATGTTCAAAAAACAAAAGCTTTAATAGAAACAGAAACTGCTGATCTGGCATCAAACAAAAAAGATTTAGATAATAATTTAATCTTAGAATCTCCAAAAGTAATAGATAAAGAGGGAACAAAAGATGAAGAGACGATTTCTAGTGCTACTAAGAAACAAGTTTCAAGGGTTGTTACCGAAGAAGAAATAGCTAGAGAGCAGCCAGCTTCTTATTCACCATTTAATAAAGATTTAACGGAGAGATCAAACAACATAGATGCCGTTACTCAATTACTAGAAGACGATGATGACAACGCTTCTTATGCCAATGCTTTTGGTAGAGATCTTGACAAAAATATTGAGTACCAAGAATATGAAAAGAAAAAAAAGTTAACAGATGCGCAAGTAATAGAGCAGCGAAAAAAAGAATTTAAAGAAACATATATTTCTAGTGTAAAGAACTTAGACAAAGAAGAGGTTTTGACTATTGCCGGGATGGATGTTTCGGCCATGTCAGTGAGTAAAAAGGGCAAGTATAAAGAAACTAGTAATGCCAAAGCTGCTGATGTTATGCGCATAGACTTCCAAATCACGAACAATGAAAATATAACATCAGGATACAAGGAAGTATACATCATTATTCAAAAACCAGATGGTACTATTTTAAATAAGAAAGGAAGTTTTCAATTAAGCAATAATACAAAGCTACGTTACACTCAAAAAACGGAAGCCTACTACAGAAATAATGGGTTGAAATTATCGATTGTTACAGAACCGTTCATTCAAAAAATTACCAGAGGCGTCTATACAATCACCATTTATATCGAAGATTACCCTGTAGGTTTGGAGATGATCAAGCTTAGTTAATCTTTTCATATTTTTCTGCACATGCCTCTATACATTGATAGTAAATAATCAATTCGTTATCCTCAAGCTTGATATCTAGAATTATTTGTGCAAAACTTTCACAATTTACTGGGTTTAGCTCTTCATCTTGTAAAGAATAATTCCCATTAGTATCACGCTCATTAAAAGGTTCAAAAAAGCAAATATTTCCGTTAGAAGAAAAAGTGCCATCTTCAAAAAAAGTGATCGTTTTGTCACTATCTACATCGGTAAAAACACCACTTCCATCACCCGGATCTGCAAGTATCTGTGCTAATTTCCATTGACCAATAATTCCAGAGCCGTCATCATCACTTGAGCAACTTAATAAAAGAAGGCTTAATAAAAAAATGCACGTAATATAAATTGATTTCATAAATAAGCTTTTTAATCTGATGGAAAAAAGAAGAATAAGTTGCGCAAAATAAAAGACAATTTTATAAATCAGCGCTAAAAATATTTAGTAATTTCATTGTCAGATTAAGTGACTAAAAATTGGCTATATGAACTTCAAAAAAGTACTAAAAATACTATTGATAGGTTTAGTGATTGTTTCTTGTAAAAAGAAAACCCCACAAGAAGAAACGGATAATCTCTTTAAGTTTAAAGAATATATTCATTATACCACTTCAGGAGTAGTTTCGATTACTGAACCAATTCAAATAGGGCTGGCTAAAGAAGTTGAGGGATGGGAACCAAATCTGCAGGTGTCTGATAAAATAGTTACAGTGCAACCCTCTATAAAAGGAAAAATAGTAGCCTTAAACTCCAGGACATTTAAGTTTCAACCTGAAGAACACTTAAAACCAGATACTGAATATACGGTATCAGTAAACTTATCAAGATTGTACAGCAAAGTGCCTTCAGAATACAAGAAGTACACTTTTAAATTTAAAACCATAACTCCAAACTTTACGGTAAATACAGGTAACATACAATCATATAGCAAAGAATGGCAATATCTAGAAGGAACTTTAAGGTCTGCAGATGTATTACCATTAGAATCTGTGAAGAATTTTATTATTGCTACTCAAAAAGGAAAAGACCTATCTGTAAAATGGCAACCTGTTTTGCAATCAACTACCCATTTTGAGTTCAAGATAGATAGTATTCAGCGCTTTGAGGAAGATTCTAAAATCAAGATACTATGGTCAGGTAAGAAAGGTGGAATTGATACTAAAGGAGATGCCTCAATGAGCATTCCAGGTGTCAATAATTTTTCCATTATCAATGTTGAGGTGGTTCAGACACCAGAACAACATTTAGTCATCAATTTTTCTGACCCTTTAAAACAAGAGCAAAATTTTAAAGGATTGGTAGCTATAGAGAATATAAAGACGTTAAAATATGTTGTTGACGGTAACCTTTTAAAGGTATATCCTGATTCTAGAGTTATTGGCAATGTATTAGTAGATGTTTTTCAAGGAATTAAGAGTGTAGATGGGTACAAGCTCAAGAAGGCATTTTCAGAAAGGATTGCTTTTGAACAATTAAAGCCCGCTGTTCGTTTGGTAAGTAGCGGTGTTATTTTACCAAGCTCAAATAAGTTACAATTCAATTTTGAAGCGGTCAATTTAAAAGCAGTAGATGTTCATGTGGTCAAAATATTTGAAGATAATATTCTTCAGTTTTTACAAGAGAATAACCTTAACGGAACCAATCGATATAATTTAAGAAGAGTAGGACGTAGGATTGCCAAAAAAACCATTGAGCTGTCAAAATCTGAGCTAGATAATCAAGGAAAATGGAAAACATATGGCATTGATTTATCCAAGATGATTCAAACAGACCCTGGAGCCATATATAGAATAGAATTGAGTTTTAAGAAAGGATATGCTACTTATACATGTGATGGCTCAAAAAAAATCACCAATAGCGAAGACAATGAATATTTTGAAGAAGATTATTATGAGGAAGAACCTTATGCAACCGAAGGCAGTAAGGAAGCCGATGAGCGAGAAGAACAATATTGGGATAACCTGATTTACAATTATAGAAACTACAGATATTATAATTGGGAAGACCGTCAAAATCCATGCAAAGAGGCCTATTATTTTAATGAAAGCCATATTGTTTCAACCAATATTTTAGCTTCTAATCTTGGGGTTATCGCTAAACGAGGTGAAAATAAATCGTACCATTTTGCAGTAACTGATTTACGTTCTACAAATCCTGTTTCTAACACTAAGATAAGTCTGTACAATTATCAACAACAGGAAGTAGGCAAAGTAACCACAGATACACAAGGTTTTGCTGTTTTCGATGCGGATAAGCATGCTTATTTTGCCATTGCATCTAAAGGAAAAGAAAAAGCCTATATCAAATTAGATGACGGGCAATCACTATCGCTAAGTAAGTTTGATGTTTCGGGAAGAAAATTACAGAAAGGCCTAAAAGGATATATATACGGAGAGCGTGGTGTGTGGAGACCCGGAGATTCACTGCATCTTACTTTTGTGCTAAATGACAAGACAAATCCATTACCTAAAGAACATCCTGTAAGGCTAGAAATAACTGATCCTTACGGGAAATTAACCTTCAAGAAAGTAAACAATCAAGGAGTAAAGGGCTTTTATAAATTCACCGTTCCTACATCGCAAAATGCTGCTACTGGTAATTGGAATGCTAAAGTGAGCATAGGTGGAGCTACTTTTTATAAGGCATTGAAAATTGAAACGATCAAACCAAATAGGTTAAAGATCAATATAGACTTTAACGAAGAGGTCTTAACAGCGAAAAAGCCTATTTTAGGTAGGTTGAATGTTAAGTGGTTACATGGGGCTGTAGCCAAAAATTTAAGAGCAGAAGTGAAAGCTAAATTTTCAAGTACCTACACTTCATTTGACAAATTTCCAAAGTATATTTTCACAGATCCTACTCGGAATTTCTATACGGAAGAAATGACCATTTTTGAGGGAAAGTTAGATGCTAATGGAGAGGCATCAATTACCGAAAAAGCAGATTTTGGTAAGAAAGCTCCTGGTATGTTACGCGCATCTTTTTTAACCAGAGCATTTGAAAATGGAGGTGATTTTTCTATTGATGCTTTTAGTAAAAATTATGCGCCTTATGATACATTTGTCGGGCTTCGTTCACCCAAGTCAAGAGCGTATGGTTCCTATTATACTGATGAAGATATCACTTTTGATGTGGCTACGGTTGATGCGGAGGGAAATCCCATTTCCAGAAAAGACTTAGAGGTAAAAGTATATCAGATTAAATGGCGTTGGTGGTGGAATTCATCATATGACGATCTGGCATCCTACAGTGGGAGTTCTTATCATAAACCAATCAAAGAATTTAAGATCAATACCAATGCTTCTGGTAAAGCAAATTTCATAGTGAATATTCCTGAAGAAGAAGGAGGAAGGTATTTAATTAGGGTAGCAGATCCTGAAGGAGGTCATGCAACCGGTACCACTACTTATTTTTATAAAAACTGGTGGAAGCGTCCAGCGGGAAGTGATCCGCAGGCGGCAAAAATGCTGGTATTTTCCACTGATAAAGAAACATATAATGTAGGTGAAAAGGCTAAGGTAACATTTCCTTCAGGTACTGCAGGAAGAGCCCTCCTTAGTATTGAAAACGGCACGGAAGTATTGGAACAATTATGGGTAAAAACTCAAAAAGGGGAAACATCTGTTGAAATTCCTATCACTAAAGAAATGACACCTAATGTGTTTATAAATATTTCTTTATTGCAACCACACGCTTCAACGGCTAATGATTTACCCATTCGTTTGTATGGTATTATTCCAGTATTGGTGGAAGATCCTAACACCGTTTTGGAACCTCAAATTACAATTCCTAAAGTACTGAAACCTGAAGAGACTTATACTTTAGAAGTAAATGAGAAGCAAGGTAAACCTATGACCTATACATTAGCAGTAGTAGATGAAGGGCTGTTAGACCTCACACGATTTAAAACTCCAAATGCTTGGAATGATTTCTATGCTCGCGAAGCACTAGGCGTAAAAACCTGGGACATTTTTGATCATGTAATTGGTGCTTACGGTGGCAGTATAGAGCAGGTATTTGGTATTGGTGGTGATGAAGAATCTAAGGCAGGTGAAAACCCTAAAAAGGCAAATAGATTTAAACCTGTAGTAACATATTTAGGACCTTTTAAATTGGAAAAGGATCAAACAGCATCTCATAAAATTACCATGCCTAAATATGTGGGTTCTGTAAGAGCAATGGTTGTTGCCGGAAATAATACCAATGCCGCCTATGGCAATGCACAGGAAACTGTACCTGTAAGAAAACCCTTAATGGTTTTATCATCGCTTCCGCGGAAGTTGAGCCCCGGAGAAAAAGTTACCTTACCAGTTACAGTTTTTGCTATGGAATCCAAAGTAAAACAAGCCAATGTCAGCTTAAAACTAAGTAAAGGAATTAAAGTAATCGGGCAAAAAACACAGGCGCTTACATTCAATAGACCTGATGAGAAAATGGTATACTTTGAGTTGGATGTTAGTGAAGCACAAGGCATTGGAAACATAGAGGTATTGGCATCAGGAAATGGGGAAAAAGCTTCTTATCAAGTGGAAATTGATGTGGTAAATCCAAATCCTGTAAGTACTAAAGCTCAGGACTTGATATTAGAAGCAAATGCAAACCAAACGATAGACTTTAGAACCTTTGGAGTTATAGGAACAAATACGGCTGAGGTAGAATTTTCTACCATGCCACCAATGGACTTTACAGGTAGGTTACGATACCTTATTCAATATCCGCATGGTTGTGTTGAGCAGACCACCTCAAGTGTTTTTCCTCAATTATACCTTTCAGATATTTTTGATTTAACTTATGATAAAAAGCAAACCATAGATCGTAATATTAAAAAAGCGATTGAAAAATTAGGCCACTTCCAAACACCCAACGGTGGATTAGGCTACTGGCCTGGAGATAATACTGCTGACGATTGGGGTACCAGCTACGCAGGCCATTTTATGATTGAAGCGCAGAAGAAGGGCTATGTAATGCCACTCACTTTTATGAATAATTGGTTAAAGTATCAACAACAGGCTGCTAGAAGTTGGCGAGCAAGCTACAAACGTTATAATTCTGATCTGGCGCAGGCATATCGTCTCTATACTTTAGCATTAGCCGGTCATGCTGATTTGGCCTCGATGAATCGTTTACGCGAATTCGACGAATTGTCAAATGATGCAAAATGGCGTTTAGCTGCTGCCTATGCCTTAGCAGGACAAAATGAGGCTGCCAAGAAAATTGCCAATACAGCCAATATAAGTTTTGAAACAAAAAGAGGCGATTATTATACCTATGGCTCCGTAAATAGAAATAGAGCGATGGCGATGGAAACCATGCTCTTAAATAATGATACTAGGTACAGAGAACAGGCTGAATATTTAGCAAAAGAACTATCATCTAAAAGATGGATGAGTACACAGACCACAGCATATGCCTTGCTTGCTATGGCTAAGATGGTTAAGAAACAAGGAGGCAAGTCCATGAAGTTACAGTATACTATGAACAATGAAACATCTGAATCTTTGAATACTGAAAAAGCAGTAGCCCAACGCAGTTTGAAAATTAAGGAAGGTGACAATAAGTTAACTGTCAAAAATAACCAAGCCAATATAGTGTATGTACGCCTTTTGAATTCGGGAGTCTTACCACTAGGAAAAGAACTTGCAGAAAAGCGAAATTTAAGTGTACAAGTTCGTTATAAAGATATAGCCAACAACCCTATGAAGATTACTAAGCTGCCACAAGGAACTGATTTTAAAGCTGAAGTCACCATTAGTAATTTAAAACAAGAAGCTATTTATGATGTAGCCTTGACCGAAATCTTCCCGTCAGGATGGGAAATTGTAAATACGCGCTTCACAGATTATGGTAATACCAGTAACAATCAAGCCAATTATACTGATATACGAGACGACAGAGTGAATTTCTATTTTGACTTGAAAAAACGTGAATCAAAAACCTTTACGGTGCTTTTAAATGCATCTTATTTAGGCAAATATTATTTACCCGGTATTCAGGCAGAAGCAATGTATGACAACGATTATTTTGTGCGTACCAAAGGAAAATGGGTGGAAGTAACTAAACAATAAAAAAATGGCAAAACAGTATGATCATATTTCAAAAAAACAGCAAGAATTCATAAAACAACAGAAACTATTTTTTGTGGCTACAGCTACATCAGATAGTAAAATTAACCTTTCCCCAAAAGGAATGGATTCCTTACGCATTTTAGATCAGAATAGGGTAGTCTGGTTAAACCTAACCGGTAGCGGTAATGAAACAGCCGCACACCTATTAGAAAATGATAGAATCACAATTATGTTTTGTGCTTTTGAGGGTGCACCACTGATTCTAAGAATTTACGGCATGGCAAAATCACATCACCCAAGAGATGCTGTATATCAAGAACTGATTTCCTTATTTCCTCATATAGCCGGAGCCAGACAGCTAATAGACATTGAAGTAGATTTAGTACAAACATCCTGCGGCATGGCAGTTCCTTTCTATGAATTTAAAGGTGAGCGCAACCAGCTCAAAGAATGGGCGGAAAATAAAGGTGAAGTGGGTTTGAAAGACTACTGGCAAGAGAAAAATACCGTTAGTTTAGATGGCAAGCCAACAGGAATTTTTGAATAAAGACGATTCTTTTGCAGATCAAAGGATGATGAGTTTAGCTTTAGCTAAAGGCGGAGGGATAAAATGAAAAATATACCAAAGCGGATAAAAAAGAATAAGATTAAGTTCGCAATATTATTTTTATTGTTGATTTGGTACTATTTTTCACTTCCAAAACAATTATTTAAAGAGCCTACTTCCACTGTAATAGAAAGCGAAGAGGGTGAGTTATTAGGTGCACATATCGCTGAAGATGAGCAATGGCGATTTCCGTATAATGATAGTGTTCCTAAAAAATTTCAGGAAGCTATCTTGGCTTTTGAAGATGCCTATTTTTATAAACATCCCGGTTTTAATCCTGTTTCTATTGCCAAAGCTTTTTGGCAAAATCTTCGATCAAAAAGTGTAAAAAGAGGGGGTAGTACGCTTACCCAACAAGTGATTCGCTTATCCCGTAAGGGTAAAAAAAGAACCTATGCTGAAAAGCTGGTTGAGATTATATTAGCGACCAGGTTAGAATTAAGGTACAGTAAACAGAAAATATTGGCCTTGTATGCTTCAAATGCCCCTTTTGGTGGTAATGTTGTGGGTTTAGATATGGCAGCATGGCGTTATTTTGGTCAAAGACCATCTGAGTTATCTTGGGCAGAAACGGCTACATTGGCAGTACTACCGAATGCACCAAGCCTGATCTATCCTGGTAAGAATCAAGAAAAGTTACTTCAAAAAAGAAACCAGTTACTTAAAAAGCTATATAAGAATGCTAAAATAGATCAACTTACCTATGAATTAGCATTACAAGAGCCATTGCCTCAAAAACCATTCGCATTACCTCAAATAGCACCTCACCTCTTGCAGAGAATAAGTAAAACTAATAAAGGTGAACGGGTTAAAACTTCTGTGAAAATAGCCTTACAAAATAGAGTGAATACCATTGTAAATAACCACTATAATATCTTAAAGCAAAATCAGATTCATAATATAGCCGTATTGATTTTAGATGTTGAAACTCGTAAAGTACTAACATATATTGGAAATTCACCTACTACCTCAGAACATCAAAAGGATGTTGATATCATTGACAAGCCGAGAAGCACAGGTAGTATTTTAAAGCCATTTCTATATGCAGGGATGTTAGATTCAGGAGATATTCTACCAAATACTTTAATTGCAGATGTACCCACACAAATAGCTAATTACAATCCTAAAAATTTCAATGAGGAATACGATGGAGCAGTTACTGCAAGTAGAGCACTTTCCCGCTCCTTGAATGTACCATCAGTACGCATGCTTAATAAATATGGATTAGAAAAATTTCATTTTTATTTAAAGAAACTTAAGCTCAAGGATATAAAATTCAATGCAGGTCATTATGGGTTATCACTTATTTTAGGTGGTGCTGAAAGTAATTTATGGGATCTATGCAAAGCCTATGCAGGTTTTACAGGAACAGTAAATCATTATGATACTACACAAGGAAAATATTATTCTCATGAGTTTGTAGAACCATTATTGTTGGACCGTAAGAAAATAGATTTTGGTAAAATTACTACAGAGAAGCCCATTTTTGATGCTGGATCGATTTACCTTACTTATACATCATTAAAGAACGTAAATAGACCAGAAGGAGAAGAAAATTGGGAGTTTTTTGATTCTTCAAAAGAGATTGCCTGGAAAACAGGCACTAGTTTTGGGTTTAGAGATGCTTGGGCTATTGGCACTACCAAGAAATATGTGGTAGGTGTTTGGGTTGGGAATGCAGACGGTGAAGGCCGTCCTGGCTTAGTTGGTTTGAATGCAGCAGCACCAATTTTATTTGATGCCTTTGATCTTTTACCACAAAACGAATGGTTTCAAAACCCTTATGACGAGTTGGAAAAAATACCAATTTGCGATAAAAGTGGTTATAGAGCTTATGAATATTGTCAGCAAAAAGATTCTATGTACGTGCAAAGAGCCGGACTCAAAACTAAGCCGTGCCCATATCACTTTCTGGTGCATTTAGATAACCAAGAGCGTTATCAAGTGAATTCTTCATGTTACCCTATTGGAAAAATGAAACACAAAAAGTGGTTTGTTCTACCTCCGTTAATGGAATTTTATTATCAAAAGAAAAGCCCAAATTACAAGGTTTTACCATCGTATAGAATTAGCTGCTTATCAAGCGAAGAAAAAATCATGGACTTTATCTACCCCAAGGAGTCTATGAAAGCATTTTTACCGAAAGATTTTAATGAGGAAACGAATGATATTGTGCTTAAGCTGGCACATTCTATGCCCAATATAAAGGTCTTTTGGTATGTAGATGCAAATTTTGTGGGAAGTACACAAACATTTCATGAAATGGCAATTCAACCTAAAATTGGAAAACATCTAATTACAGCTGTAGATGAATTAGGGAACGAGCTCAAAAG
Organism: Maritimimonas sp. 2405UD52-3; assembly: GCF_056591715.1. Lineage (NCBI taxonomy): Bacteria > Pseudomonadati > Bacteroidota > Flavobacteriia > Flavobacteriales > Flavobacteriaceae > Maritimimonas > Maritimimonas sp. 2405UD52-3. The sequence goes on along the minus strand of NZ_JBWQOL010000001.1, from coordinate 206,083 downwards.
AACCATTGAAATAGCGGAGTAAATTTTGCTAATCTTTTCAAATGTAGTACTTTGGCACAACCAACCAAACTCCTACAAACATGCTTAAAACGGTCGTTATTGATGATGAAATTCATGCTGTGGAGGCACTTGAATGGAAGCTTAACAGATATGTTGAAGATATTCAAATCATCAAATGTACTTCCCCTAGAGAGGGTATTGAACTTATTAATGAAGAAAAACCTGATCTGGTTTTCTTGGATATCGAAATGCCTGAAATGGATGGCTTTGCATTATTACAAGAGTTGGACTATAAGGACTTTCAGTTGATTTTCACCACTGCTCATGATGAATTCGCCCTAAGGGCGATAAAAGTGTCAGCTATTGATTATTTATTAAAACCCGTAGACAAAGATGAACTTATTGCTGCCTTAGAAAAAGTAAGAGCAACGAAGAAAGAAACTAAATTAGAGGACAAACTAGAATCACTTTTTTCAAATATCAATACCAAGAAAACAGATAAGATAAATATAGCTGCTGATAGTAAAATTTATTTGTTAGATAAAGAGGATGTAATCATGTTAAAGTCCGATAAAAGCTACACTACTGTTTTCTTAAAAGATGATCAAACTATTTTAGTATCAAAAACATTAAAAGAAGTAGAAAAAAAGTTTGAATACCCTCAATTTTATAGAGTACATAATTCTTATTTAATCAATATCAATCACGTAAGTCAATATTCTAAAAGTATGGGCGGAGAGTTGATTATGAGTAATGGCATGCATGCTAGTATCAGTCGTAATAAAAAGGCTGAATTACTAAAGAAACTCTCACTACAATAACATGTTATTAGACTTTAGCTCAGAGATTTACTCATGGATACGCGGGGCTTTATTGATATTGGCATTATATCATTTGGTTATTTTTATGAATAACCAAAAAAAGCACTATCTCTATTACAGCCTTTACTTAATTTCTTTTTTTATTTATTTTCTGAGTGATTTAAATAATCCTAAACTCCCTATTTATAATTATATAAATTTTGCGATACAATTTTTAGGTTATGCTGCATACGTTTGTTTTGCAAGAAGACTGCTAAATACCAAAGAACATATTCCTGAGTGGGATAAACTTTTAGTGATTCAAGCCAAGATTTTTATGCTTTGTGGTTTAATTTTCCCACTAATTCAAGTTTTTTACAGTTATGGTTATCAGGAGAAGCTCTTCGCGATTATAATTCCAGTGGCCACTGTTTTTAGTTTATTAACCTACATTGTTTTAACTAAGATAAAAGGAAAGCATGTTACCTATTTTATCATTGGTTCTTTAACATATATTTTATTGGCAAATGTGAGCTTTTTAGGTCCATACGCCATGGGAAATGAATACTTTTTAGAAAGAGGTGTTCAACCAATGTTCTTTACCTACATAGGCGCTATGATAGAAACTACCATGTTTGCTTTTATCATTGGCTATAAGTCAAAATTATCAGATTTAGAAAACAAAAAAACAGAAGCAATATTGGTGCAAAAGGCTAGAGAAATGAGCGACCTTAAAATGTCAGCATTACAAAGTCAAATGGATCCTCATTTTTTGTATAATTCACTAAACTCAATTAATAACTTTGTACTTCAAAATGATGTAGAGAAGGCATCAGACTACATCACCAAATTTTCACGTCTTATACGTGAAATTCTTTCGAATTCTACAAACCTCACAGTTCCGCTAAGTAAAGAATTAGGGGTTTTAGGCTTGTATGTAAAACTTGAACAAATGCGCATGCAGGGAGGTTTTGAATATGAAGTTAGTATTGATGAACGTATTAATTTAGATGCTATTGATGTGCCTCCTCTATTTATTCAACCGTTTATTGAAAATGCAATTTGGCATGGCTTTGCAAATAAGAAAGATGGCAAAAAAATTAGGGTGAGTATAACAGATGAGGATGATAACATTCGCTGTGAGGTTATAGACAATGGTATAGGTATAAAAAAGTCAAAAGAACTAAAAAAAAATGCAAGCAGAACCAGAAAATCTTTTGGTCTGCAAGTATCAGAAGATAGAATAAAATTGCTCCATGAAAATGAACGTGTATATGTAATCATTGAAGATATTACCGATAAATTTTCATCAGGAACTAAAGTCACTATCAAATTTCCTAAGGGTAGTTAATTACCATTTATTTTGTTTTTTTGACCATTTGTTAAGAGTTGACTTTCAATTGTAAATTTTGACTTTTTTATAATATGTTTTTGTATAAATTTATACTGAAACCAACTGAAATTTTTAAAATGTCTATTGTCTCTTTTACCAAACCATCTGATAGCGAAATTTTAAAAAGATTCATAGACAATAAAAAAGTAACTGTAAGTTTTGTTGGCCTAGGTAAAATTCGTCAAACGAACAATGAAACTTTTTATATAAGAACAATCAAAATCAAGAAAAATAACTACGAAACCCTTCAGAATGTTATTTATGCTAAAAAAGGAGTTTCATGGTTATTTAATAGAACCGAATTAGTGCAATAATCAACAAACCAAGCTAATTCCAGACGCCAGGGGAAATTGCTGTCAAAAAAGAAAATTTAGAGTCAAACACATAAGCCTTATCTTACCCCTTTGATAAGGCTTTTTCTTTTTCGCTCCAATTGCAAAAAGGATACTTGCTTAAATTGGAATTGTAATATTTAACGTTTCCCGTTATTTCTTTGCCTAACCAATCAGGTTTTTCAAAACTATCATTTTCATTTTGCAATTCTATTTCAGCAACGATCAGTTTCTCATTAGGACCATGAAATTCATCTACCTCAAAAAGATTTCCTTTAAAGTTCACATAATACCGATGTTTTTCAATAACTCCTTTTTCACAAAGTGCAAATAATTGTTCAGTTTCTTTTAAGGAGAGTTCTTTTTCCCATTCAAACCTTGAAGTTCCAGCACTATTAGATTTACCTTTAACGGTTATATACCCTTTCTCATCAAGTATGCGTATTCTTACCGTACGTTCTTTATGAGAGTTTAAAAAACCTTGCTTTATATAAGCTTTCCCTGACGCTTTTGACTTAAAACGATCAGATATAACCAAAAATTTACGCTCTATTTCAATTCCCATTTTCTAAAATCATTTAAATCAAAAGTACATTTTTATTGTTACGGTATTATTAAATACCTTTGAGCAGTTTATTTAGCCTTTAATGAAGCAGATTTTTATTCTTTTTCTTGCATTCTCTCCTTTTTTTTGTTTCGGTCAAACCGATTTTAGTAATAATTGGGAAGATTTTTATTCCTATAATAATGTTAAGGATTTTACTAAGGCAGGTGACAAAATTTATGCCGCGACAGACAATGCTGTTTTTATTTATGATGTTGTTACTCAAGAAATAGAAAAACTATCATCGGTTCAAGGTCTTTCAGGAGAAAGTACCTCGAGTATTTATTATGATGAAGCTACAGAAAAACTCGTGATTGGTTATGAAACAGGGCTCATTGAAGTGATTGATAACGAGGGAAAAATTACTATTTCTAATGATATTGAGCGTTTAAGTATTACAGGCGAAAAACAAATTAATGATATTGCTTCTTTTGGGAATAAGATATTGTTGGCTACTCCGTTTGCAGTTGTGGTGTATAACATAGATCGATTGGAATTTGGAGATACATACTTTATAGGGAACGGATCTTCAGAAGTTTTAATCAATGAAATAGAAGTTTTTGAAGATAGAATTTATGCTGCTACTGAACTAGGTGTTTTTTCTGCAGATGCTACTAATCCAAACCTAATTGATTTTAATAACTGGCTTCAACCACAAGGGAATCTTATAGGAAATTTTAAAACAATGGAAGTTTTTAACACTGAATTATTTACTTCTAAAGGAAATGAACTTTTTAATATTACTTCTCCCAACACTTTGCAATCTATTTCTTTATTGCAGTCTGAGGTACTAAACTTATATGCCAGTGAAGATTTTTTGACGATTACAAGCTTTCGACAAGCAAGAGTTCTTAATACTTCTATGAATATTGCTGCTATAGCTGACCCTACTACTAACTTTAATTACGCTTTGAGCATCGCTTACGCGGAAAATGATATACTTTATCTGGGCACTTCAGAATTTGGCATTTTACAGCGGACATTTATAGATTCAGTAACCCATTTAGAGATTCACCCTCAAGGGCCCATATCTAACGATATTTTTTCCGTTACTGTTGAAAACAACAATATTTGGATGGTTTACGGAGGTTATGATGCAGCTTTTACACCTTTAGGACTTATTAGAGATGTAAGTCATTTTAATAGTGAGGATTGGATCAAAATACCTTTAAATAGTTCATTTCCAGTCAAGGATTTAGTCAATGTGACGATTGATCCAGAAAATGAGAATAAAGTGTATATCAGCTCTTGGTCTCAAGATGGAGTAAATAACCCAAATCATACCGGAGGAATACTCATTATTGAAAATGATGAACCTATTGAGTTTTTAAATCAAACAAACAGTGGGTTAGAATCAATTGTTTTGCCATCTAACCCAAATTACAGAAGCATTAGAATTAATGGTACCGCTTTTGACAATCAGGGCAATTTATGGGTAGCTAACGCTTGGATAAATAATAGGTTAAAGAAGTTGTCACCCAGTGGTACTTGGTCAAGTTTTGATTTGAGCTCAATTATTACTAATGACGCGTTTGGCCTAACAGAATTAGAGGTAGATAGAACGGGTAGTGTATGGATTGGTTCCAGAAGAAATGGTGTATTGGTATTTAATGAATCAGGTAATAGAATGAGAGCATTAACCACAGAATTAAGTAGAGGTTCACTACCCGATGCTTTTACCCCTTCAATTGCCGTTGATAGAAATAATAGAATTTGGATTGGAACTCAACAAGGACTGGTGGTTTTTTCAAATGCTGGCGGAATATTTGAAGCTACAACGTATGATGCTAATCCAGTAATTATAGAAGATGACGGAGTGGCTAGAAGATTATTAGGGGAACAATTGGTTTCTTCAATAGCTATTGATGGTGCTGACAATAAGTGGTTCGGAACCGCAACAGGAGGTGTTATTGCAACGAACCCTTCAGGTCAGGAAACACTCTACACATTTAATGCAAGTAATTCACCGCTACCATCTAATAGAATTATTAAAGTTAAAGTAGATGATAGTACTGGAAAGGTATATTTTGCTACAGACAAAGGTATGGTTGCTTTTAATAGTAATGTTGCCCCTTTTGGAGATGATTTAGGTGAAGTATATGCATACCCAAATCCTGTTAAAAAAGAACATACTGTTGTAACCATTGATGGAAGAAACGGCACGCATTTACCAAGAGGAACAAATGTTAAGATTTTAGATAGTGCTGGTAGATTAGTGTATGAAACTAATGTTATTGAAGGTCAAGAACTAAGTGGTGGAAAGGTAGTTTGGAATAAAACTAATCTGGCCGGCAAGCGAGTTGCTTCAGGAGTTTATATTGTGCTGTTGACATTACCCGATAGGTCAGAAACGTCATCAACGAAAATAGCAATTATCAATTAGTAATGGTAGTCACACTAAAGGCTATTGTATTAAGTTCAATTAAATATAGTGATGCAGACTTAATCGTAAAATGCTATACTCAGAATGGGTTAAAAAGTTATTTGCTTAAAGGGGCATTAAAATCAAGAAAAGGAAAACTAAAACCTGCGTATTTTCAGCCTCTATCTCAGCTAGAAATCATAGCAAATCATAATCCAAAAAGAGAATTGCACTTTATTAAAGAAGTAAAGATAGCATATCCTTATTCCTCTATTTTTAACAATATCAAAAAACAAACAATAACTATTTTTTTGTCAGAAGTTTTGGCAAAATCTATCCGCGAAGAGGAATCAAACATCAGACTGTTTGAATACATTGAGTCTTCGTTAAAATGGTTTGATTCGAATGAAAAAACGACCAATTTTCATATAGTCTTTTTAGTAAATCTTACAAAGTATTTAGGTTTTTATCCTGACAATGAGAATCTGGATTTGCCATTTTTTGATTTACAAGAAGGATACTTTACTGATAAAAGGCCTTATAACAATTATATATCTGGAGAAAATTTAAAGTTCTTTAAAGAGCTGCTCGGCATAAATTTTGATGGATTACAGAGATTAACATTAAATGGTAAATCAAGGCAAGAACTACTTAATATTCTGATACAATATTTTGAACTACATTTGCCCGGATTTTACAAACCCAAATCTTTAACTGTCTTAAAAACTGTATTTGAGTGAATATGAAGAGAGCTATTACTTTACTTTTTATTCTTTCCTTTTCTATACTATCTGCACAGCAAATTACGGTTTTAGATAATGAAACAAAACTGCCCATTTTGGGAGTAACAGTTCTCAATAAAAATAAGTCTATTCAAGCCGTTTCAGACGCTAATGGCAAGATAGATATCTCTCCTTTTTCTATAAATGACATTCTTACCTTTAACCATATAAATTATACAGATTATAAAGTTCAGAAAAGGTTAATTACGGGTAAAAAAATAATTTCACTGGTGAATAAGACTCAACAACTTCAAGAAGTTTTTTTGTCAGCCTCAAAGAGTAGAGAGTTAAGAAAAAGAATAGCCGAACAGGTTGAAGTTTTCTCTATAAAAGATATTCAAAGAAGCGCACCACAAACCTCGGCAGATATGTTAGCTGAAATTCCAGGAATAAAGGTTCAAAAGTCTCAGTTTGGTGGTGGTAGTCCTGTATTGAGAGGTATGGAGGCTAATCGCGTTTTATTAGTTGTAGATGGTGTTAGAATGAATAATGCTATATACAGGAAGGGACATTTACAAAATTCTATTACTGTTTCACCTAATTTATTAGATAGAACGGAAGTTATTTTTGGCCCCTCGTCAGTAATTTATGGTTCTGATGCTTTAGGTGGTGTGATTCATTATTATACCAGAAAGCCAAATGTGAGTGAAAAAGCACAAATAAATGGCACTTTTTTATCTAGATATAGCACCATAAATAATGAGAGAACAATGCAGGGTGGCATAGAGCTGCAATTACCAAAGTGGGCATCTTATACAAGTATTTCCTTTAGTGATTTTGGTGATTTAAAGATGGGGAAAAACAGAGCGCATGACTTTGAAGATTGGGGCCGAATTTTTGAGTATTCTAATAATACAGATTCATTTTTTAATGATGAACCAATGGTAAACTCAGATTCTAATATTCAAAGAAATACAGGATATGATCAAATTGATATTTTGCAGAAATTTTTGATTCCTTTATCTACAAATACCAATTTATCTTTTAATTTTCAATACAGTAATTCTTCTGATATTCCTAGGTTTGATAGGTTGATAGAATATAGAGACTGTGAATTGCGTTTTGCGGAATGGCATTATGGGCCCCAAAAAAGATTATTGCTGTCATCACAATTGGAGATAAGACCTGAAAAGCGATTTTTAAGTAACGGAACTATAACTGCAGCGTATCAAAATATTAAAGAAGCAAGAATCAACAGGCGTTTTGGAAGCTTAGACAGAACCACTCGTACTGAAGAGCTTGATGTTTTTAGTATAAATGCTGATTTTTCAGTACCACTAACCACATCAAAAAATAGAATTTTATCTTACGGCATTGAGGTTACCCATAATGATCTAAGATCTACTCCACTTGGAGAAACATTGGAAGTAGACGGAAACCAAATTGTTGGAGTAGCAGATACATTTCCTGTACAGGCAAGGTATGCAGATGGCGGAAGCTCATATACCAGTGCAGCTGCTTATATTAATTACAGGCAAGATATTAGTAGTAGATCTACTTTAAACACGGGAATTCGCTTTACAGATACGTATTTAAATGCGAAATGGAATGATGAAACATTCATAACATTACCTGATAATGATATTTATTTGGCAAATTCTGCATTTACAGCAACTGTGGGATATGTTTATAAACCAACAATTAATTGGCAGATTAATGGAGTATTGTCTTCAGGGTTCAGATCCCCAAATTTAGATGATGTAGGTAAAGTACGTGAGCGTAGAGGAGACGTTACAGTGCCTAATGTTAGTTTAAGACCTGAGTATGCTTATAATGCAGAACTGGGCGTTTTAAGATATTTTAATAATAAAAAGATTCACTTTGGTCTCACGGCATATTATACCCTTTTAGATAATTATATTATTCGAGAAAACTTCCTATTAAACGGAAGCTCTACCATACTTTTCGATGGGGAGGAGGGTACTATTGTCGCGAATGTAAATAGAGATCAAGCCTATGTATTAGGAGGTACTTTTAACTTTAGTGGAGCCATTACGAGTAATTTAAGGTCAAAAGCTTCCTTAACCTTAACTAAAGGTGAAGCCTACGATACCGAAGAACCATTATCATCTATACCACCTCTTTTTGGAATGATTGAGTTATCCTATATAAAGAACAGATTTGAAGCAGCTATAGATGTAAGATTTAATGGTAGAAAAAGAACCAAGAGCTTTAATTTAACCGAAGGTATAGACAGGATAGAATTGACACCTATTGTTGATGAAAATGCAGAAGATTTAAGAATTATGCATTATGGCACGCCTTCATGGACAACTGTTAATTTTAATTCTAAACTACCGTTGACCAGAAATATTGATTTTCAGCTAGGAATAGACAATATTTTTGACCAGCATTATATAGAATTTGCATCGGCAATTAGTGCTCCTGGAAGAAATTTTTCTTTTTCTATACTGGCTAATTTTTAAAAACCGGCTAAATTATTTTTATTCAATCTAAATAAAGTTATATTTGCATTGTAATTTAACAAGTATAATGCTGATTATTTCACAGTCTTCCATAATTGAAATACGAAAGGACAAAAAAAAGAAGCTGGCGAGTAAAAATTTAAAAACGAAATGCTGTCAGAAGTATCAAAAGAATAACCGTTGTAAAAGGTGTCCTTGTTTTGACTTAATTAAAAGAGCTTCCTAATAAATTTATATCCTGTTGAAAAGCAGCACTTATATTTGGAGTTTTATTTTTCTTATTTTTCTTTCTTAAAGGGATTACTATACTAGCCCCAATAGCACCTCCTAAAACTGAATAACCAAAATCCTTATCACTTTTTACACCTCCAAACCATTTTGGATCAACCGCTTCTTTTATGTAACCCAAGGCTGAAGCTGTAGCAAATCCTATAAGCCAGGCTTTCAATTTATTGTCTGTTTTTTTGAAAACAAAATAGGAAACCGCCCCACCAATAACCGCTCCTGCAATTATATGCTCCGGGTGTCCGTCATCCGAAACTATAGGTTGAGAAGAACCTTTTGAAGTAAAGGAAAGAAATAACAGAAGCAATAAAATCTTTTTCATTCATTAAAAATAGCGAAAATTACTTAAACGCATTCAACCCAGTAATATCTAAACCAGTAATAAGTAAATGAATATCATGAGTTCCTTCATAGGTTATCACACTTTCCAAATTCATCATATGACGCATAATACTATATTCTCCGGTAATACCCATACCCCCTAACATTTGTCTTGCTTCTCGGGTTATTTTTAGAGCCATATCAACGTTATTTCGTTTTGCCATAGAAATTTGAGCAGAAGTAGCTTTACCTTCATTACGTAAAACACCCAATCGCCAAGCTAATAACTGAGCTTTGGTGATTTCAGTAATCATTTCAGCTAATTTCTTCTGCTGTAATTGAAATTGACCTATAGGTTTTCCGAATTGCACGCGTTCTTTACTATATCGTAGTGCTGTATCATAACAATCCATTGCTGCACCAATAGCGCCCCAAGCAATCCCATAACGTGCAGAATCTAAACATCCTAGAGGAGCTCCTAAACCAGACTTATTTGGCAATAAATTCTCTTTAGGGACTTTAACATTATCAAAAATAAGCTCACCAGTTGCAGAGGCTCTTAGCGACCACTTATTATGAGTTTCAGGAGTTGAAAAACCTTCCATACCTCGTTCTACAACGAGTCCATGTACTCTACCTTCTTCATTTTTTGCCCATACAACCGCTATTTGAGCGAAAGGTGCATTAGAAATCCACATTTTTGCTCCATTAAGTAAGTAATGATCACCCATATCCTTAAAATTAGTAATCATTCCTCCAGGGTTAGAACCATGATCAGGCTCAGTAAGACCAAAACATCCCATCCATTCACCAGATGCTAATTTTGGTAAATATTTTTTTCGTTGTTCTTCAGTGCCATATTTCCAAATAGGGTACATAACCAAAGAAGATTGCACAGATGCTGTACTTCTTACACCAGAGTCACCTCGTTCAATTTCTTGCATAATCAATCCATAGGAAATTTGGTCTAAACCAGCGCCTCCATATTTTTCAGGGATGTATGGACCAAAAGCACCAATTTCTGCTAATCCGTTAATAATTTGATCTGGAAATTCAGCTTTTTGAGCATAATCTTCAATAATAGGAGATACGTCTCGTTTTACCCATTCACGTGCTGCATCACGTACCAATAAATGTTCTTCATTGAGCAATTCATCTAGCTGATAATAGTCAGGAGCTTGAAATAAATCTTGAGACATTTTAAGTTTAATTTTTGTTCTTCAAAAGTACTAATATTCGCTCTACTACATCGTTTTCTAAGCAATATTTTATTAGTTACATTTGTTGCAATGCGATTCACATTTACCAAGCAAGAACGACTAAAGAGTAAAAAGATCATTGAACAATTGTTTAAGGATGGAGTATCTGTATCTAACTTTCCTTTGAAATTAGTTTTTATAAAGATTGATCATCAAGGTAATTTTCCTATACAAATGGGAGTATCTGTTCCAAAAAGAAAAATAAAAAAGGCAGTTCAAAGAAATCACATAAAACGATTGATTCGGGAAGCATACAGGTACCAAAAAAATCATGTATACGAAACTCTTCATGAAAAATATGCAATTATGATCATTTACACAGACGAAAAACAACATAAATACGTTTTTATAAAGGATAAAATGATAAGTTTACTTGAAAAATTCGTCAAAAAAGTAACAGAAGAAGAAAATACCCTTAAAATTTAAATCAGACCCTATGAGATATTTGAAGAAAGTTGGTGTAGCTGTATTACTCGTTTCAATCACATTTATATCAGTTTCATATAAATCTAATTTCTTTGAGATAGCTAAGCAAATTGAAATATTTACTACGTTATTCAAAGAATTGAATATGTATTATATAGACGAAACTAATCCTGCAGAACTAACTGATGCTGCCATTGAGCACATGTTGGAAGATTTAGACCCATATACAAGATTTTATGACGAGCAAGGAGTAGAGAATGCAAAGATCAATGCAACCGGCCAATATGGAGGTATTGGTGCAATATCTGGATTTATTAATGATAAACTAGTAATTATTGAGCCTCATGAAGGAGCACCTGCAGATGAAGCTGGTTTGAAAGCCGGAGATGAAATTTTAAGTGTAAATAATGTATTAGTAAAAAATTATGATAAGAATGCAGTGTCAACATTATTACAAGGTATTCCAGGCTCAAAAGTGAATTTAAAGATTAAGCGTTTGGATAAAACTTTAGATGTTGAGCTTGAACGTGAAAAAATAGAAGTAAACCCTGTTCCTTACTATAGTATGATTGATGATGAAGTAGGTTATATATCGTTTATTAAGTTTAATCAAAAAGCATCTTCTGAAGTAAAAAATGCATTTGAAGACTTAAAGGCTCAAGGCATGAAAAAGCTAATTCTTGATGTACGAGGAAACCCTGGAGGATTGGTAAATGAAGCTATTGAAATAGTCAACTTTTTTATACCCCGAGATGAAACAGTTGTAACAACAAAAGCAAAAGTGAAAAAGTGGAGTGACGTTTATAAAACAAAAAAGGAGCCTATAGATTTAAATATTCCAATTGCAGTATTGATTGATAGAAAATCGGCGTCAGCTTCTGAGATATTAGCGGGTTCTTTGCAAGATTTTGATAGGGCAGTCATCATTGGTGAGCGTTCTTTTGGAAAAGGGCTGGTGCAGCGTTACAGAAAATTAACCTATGGTACTCAATTAAAATTGACAATTTCTAAGTATTATACGCCCAGCGGCAGAAGTATTCAGGAATTGGATTATACAAACAGAGATGAAAATGGAAATGTGCCAAAGTTTTCAGAAAATAAGAGAAACGCTTTTAAAACCAGAAATGGTAGAACCGTATATGATGGAGGCGGAATTCAACCAGATATAGAATTTGAAAAACCCAAAGAAACTGAGGCAACAAAAGCATTATTAAATTCAAGTGCCATTTTTAATTTCGCAACACTATACTATCATTCAAATCCTGCGGTCAATGAGGCTAAGACTTTTTCCATTTCTAATACAGACTATGATAAGTTTGTTAAGTATTTAAAAGAAGAAGACACATCTTTCAAAACAAAAACAGAGTTAAGTTTTGAGAATGCACTAAATCAAGCAGAAAAAGAAAAGTATAGTAATTCCATTAAAAATGTTTATAAAGACCTACAAGCTAAACTAAGGTCTGAACGAATCAATGACTTAAATATAAACAAAGAAGAAATTAAGGAAGAGTTAGCTTCAGAAATTGTAAAAAGATATTACTACAAAAAAGGAGAATATATTAATAAGGTTCACAACGATCACTACATTACACAAGCATTAGATTTATTAAAGAACAGTAAGAAATATACTAATATTTTAAAGTAAACGCTTAATTTGATCAAAAGAATAATCTTTGTTGAGAATTGATATCTTTGTTCAAATTTTTTTATGAGTTCTATCAAACCTACCAGATCACAGGAATCTTCAAGGGCTATTGAACGCCTTTACATTACTATGCGCCACCTTTTTAATCGTGGGTTTTATAAACCTGGTGGTGTATCAGGTAAAACCCTACGGGAATCACTCTTATCACTTCGCCCTGAAATTTATGGTTCTATAGCAGAGGAGAAGGCAGAATTGGATGGTTTAGTTTATGTTATTGAAAGGCTGCCTGAAGGCATAGAAGAGTGTCAGTTTATTAATCTTACGGCTGATGAAGGATATCAGGATTCTCATTTTAAACCTATTATTCCTGCTAAAAGAAGACGTAATTGTTACAGAATAGACAAAGATCAGATGAATATTGAAATTACAAGAGGAAGATCTGAAATTTATGACATTCTTACGCATCTTACGTTTTTATATATTGAATCAAATAAGATAAAAAGCAAAGTGCTAGATGATGAAGATGAAAGCACTATTAGAGAATGGGGGCGATTAAAAGAAGTGGTTCTTAACAACAAAAAGGTCTCTCAAGAAGAACATGAAGTTTTATTGACGCATGTAGCCACAATTCTAGGAAGAACCTTTGATGAAGTTCAAGCCGTAGATACTATTTTTTCTACTGATAAAAATCCAAATAGGTTTTTTGAGATTGTTTTTTGGTTGGGGCATTTATCATTAAATGAGACTTTAGAAGGAAAAAAGAGAACTATAACTTTTAGTTCTACACTTCGAGAAAGTATAGGACATCACATTTATGGTGAGATATGGGCAAATAATATTAAAAGAGTCCTAGAACAAAAAGGCTTAATCAACAGGCCAATTCATATCATTAGTGCCAATATGCACAGTGTAATGAACTCAATTTATGCACCGGTATTGATTCCAGAAAAAGTCAAACCAAATGAAGAAATAGCCTTGTTTGAATTGTTGAGTAAAAGTTCAAGTAGTGACCTTCAGAAAAAAGTGAAAGAAGGTGCTGCAGAAATGGGATTGATTTATATTAAGGATGCTTCGGGAACCAATATTAACGTACAAGTTATTGATACAAATAAAATAGATTTTTCAAAAACAAACTATACCCAAGAAAACACCAAAGGATTAAAAGAAATGCCTATCATTATTGTAATGGATTATGCTTTTGGCGAACAGGCTTTTGAAACAATGGATGAACTACTTAAACCTTTTACGTGCAAAAATCAAAACTTGCATCATATGAATGTTCAATCTGTGTCTATAATGGGAAAAGCAGGTATATTAGAAGGGGGTAAGAGCGACATAATGATACCTTCTGCACATATTTTTGAAGGTACAGCGGATAATTATCCGTTTGAGAATGAACTGAAAAAAGAAGATTTGGAAGCCAATGGAGTTGGTGTGTATGAAGGCACTATGGTAACTGTATTAGGTACTTCTTTACAGAATAAAGATATTTTGCAATTTTTTAAAGATTCTACGTGGAATTCTATTGGCTTGGAAATGGAAGGCGCACATTATCAAAAGGCAATTCAATCGGCCTCAAAAATACGTGGAAATATTTCTAAAAATGTTAAGGTTAGATATGCGTATTATGCCTCTGATAACCCATTAGAAACTGGCAGCACGTTAGCTTCAGGAGGTTTAGGAACTTCAGGAGTTAGACCTACCTATTTAATTACGCAAAAAATATTAGAACAAATATTTTAATACAATATGTCTACACAAAATACTAATGAAGAAGTAGATTTAGGGGCACTTTTTAAAGTTATTGGAAAAGGTTTTCAGAATTTTTTCAAAGTTATAGGTCAGTTCTTTAAAGGCATCTATCATTACTTTATACTGTTTTTATTATTCTTGCGTAATAATGCGTTGAAATTGGGAATAGCTACCTTATTGGGTGCCGGAATAGGTGTTTATTTGGACCTAGTTACCCCCAAAGTATATAGCTCAACTATGATAGTACAACCAAACTTTAACAGTACTCAACAACTATATAATTCGGTTGATTATTTAGATGAATTAGTGAGACAGAAAGATAGCTCTAGGCTTTCAGAAGTATTAGCTATAACAATAAAAGAAGCTTCTCAGCTTAAAAGATTTTATATAGAGCCTGTAAAAAACGAAAATGAAAAGTATGAAGTATTTAATGAATTTCTTCAGAGAGCCGATACAGCTGTAGCTAACAATATTTCTTTTAATGATTTCAAGAGGGGATTTACAGATTTAGACTATAAGTATCACGAGATTGAGGTAAAATCTGAAAATAGTACCGTATTTGAAAAGCTGGGCGCTCCAATTATTAATGCAGTTGAGAACAACCCGTATTATGAACAGCAAAAAAGAATAAATGACCAAAACCTGTTACAGAATGAGCAGGTATTGGCAAAATCTTTAAAAGAAATAGATACATTAAGAAAAATCTATAACGAAGTATTAATCACTGAGGCTAAAAAGCAGGAAACAGGAACAAGTATAACCTTAGCACAGGGAGTAAAGAAGACAGAAGAGGTAGAATTGTTTAATGAGAGTTTGAAGCTGAATGAAGAATTGCTTGCCAATAATAGAGAAAGGGCGAATAGCACCGAGATTTTGAATGTGGTTTCATCATTTAATAACGTAGGAACAAAAGAACGAGAGTTTCATAAAAAATATACTTTTAGGTTATCTTTGGGATTATTCAGTTTGGTAGTGCTTTCTATTCTGGGCTCTAGATTAAATAGATATTTACTGAATTACAAGTAAAGACTTTTTTAGAGGATTTACAGTAATCAAGAATTAGCATTTTTTTTAATTTGCTCATAACTCTTTCAGTAAACTGAAACACCATTTCAACAACGGTTTAAAAAGTTTATAACAACTTTTGTCCTACTTAGCTTAACTATGACAATATTATTAACGGACATAATGTGCATTTATGGTAGCGCTATTGCTCCTGATTTAAAGAATGTATTATTATTTTATCTAAGATATTATGCAGTAAAAAAGTAGCGATATGACTAATCTTTTTGTTGGAATTTCAAGAAATCAAATAGCTTCCTATGAAATACTTCTTAAAAACGAAATAAATGAGGCACATCAGAATGTCTTAATTACTAGCACTGCTTTACCCATTGATAGTCAACTTTGGGATACTGTTGTTAGTGTTGATGAATCATTCGATAATAGATCTTCAGGTATTATTTCTTCTTTAAAAAGTATAATTCATAAAATTATTACCTACAAAAAATTAATATACCTTCTTCAACCTTATAAAAACAAAAATAATATAACTCTTTTTTTTACCTATGTTGAGGATATTCTTACAAATTATCTTTTACTATCGTTCAATAGGAATATTGCTGGAATAGTTGTGGAAGATGGAACGTTAAATTACCACCCACATACCATCCAATCTATATCTAAAAAGAAAATTTATATTAAATGGTTTCTAAGTAATTTGCTAGGTATAAGGTTTAAACTTTATAAAGGACATTCGAGTGGTATTGAATATGAACATGTTTTGAAGCAGTATGTAAGAGTGCCAGAATTATCACTTTTCCCTGAGAAATCAGCTCTTTTAGCATATTATTGTAAAAGGCCAACGTTGAAAGATACTGTACTAATTATTGGTCAGGAGCCCTATATTAACATGTTTGGTGAGAAACTTTACAATGAAAGATTAAAGGAATTAGTTACTATTGTAAAAAATGACCCGAACTTTAATCGTATCTCTAAAGTTTATTATAAACCCCATAGACATGGCAAACGAATAGATTATACAATGTTGGGCCAATTATTTGAGAAAAGGGATGTTGAGGTTTTAAGCGAACACAAATCTCTTGAAAATGTATACTTTGATCGATTAGAGTCGAAATTCATTTATGCTTTTGATTCAAGTGCAATACTAAATATATATTTAGAAATTGATGATGCTTTAAAGAAAAAAGTAGATTTTAATGTCCTGTTGAAATACAATGTGTCACTACAGCCAATTTTTGAAAAATTTGAATTTAAGATTTATCGTTGACATTAATTGTAAACATATTAATAGCCTTAATTGCAATACTATTATTATTTTATTTACTTGAAAAAGATATAGGATTATTAGTTATATCCTTTATGATTCTAGCTCAATATATCTGGATGTTTTTATCCTTAATAGAAATTGAATCAGGAGTTTATATAAATGAACAGGCAAGAGAAGGATATTTTGTGTACAGTAGTCTTATTTTGTTCTTATTTTACGTATCCACCATTTTATCGTTAATATTCTTTAAAAAGATTTTTAACGAAGCCTTTAAAAACCTTAAGGTAACTAAGTTTAGGTTTTTAAAACTTAAAGAAGAGAAAATCACGAGTTTTATGCTTTTCGTGATTATGTCCATGGCACTTATAAATATTCTTTCTTCACCAATACCTTTTTTTTCAGATTCAGTCACGAAGTTTAATTTTTGGGAACACGCTCGTTTCCCATTTTTAAAACCAATAGTAGGCAATGTTATGGTTTTTGTGATCTTTGGCTCAACTTTACTATTTAGATATAATAAAAAAATATCTATTGTACTTTCTACTCTATACATAATATACTTAGTATTGGTTGGGCAAAAATTTTCCGGGTTCATAATAGCTCTTTACGGAATAATCATCGTACTATACTTTTCTTCAGAAAGGAGAATTCGTTTTAAACTGAAGTGGATTTTTAATCGATATTCCATTGTTATTTCGCTAGCATTGTTTTTATTGGTTTGGTACACGTATTCTCTTAGAAACCCGTTTGAACATATTGGGTTAACACCCTTAGAATCTGTTTTTTACAGAGCATTTGGACTTCAAGCACATTTGTTTTGGGGGGTTGTCGAACAATATGTTTACCTTGGAAAACCTAACTCATGGGACTTAACCGAATTATGGAAGGGGATGCACATATTAATGCTAGAATTTTGGCCGTCGTCTTATGAAGATTATATTTCTGTAACCACTAGGGGAGTAAGCTGGACGAATGCGTATCCGTCTATTCTTATTAGAATCTTTCCTTTAGGCATTGCACTACTAGTTAATTTTATTTTAATATCTATTGTGTCCCTTTTTCAAATAATATTAATTAAGTTAATAAAAGGAAATTCTATACTTTTAAGCATCGTTTTTTTTCAACTTCTGGTATGGGTTAATTTTAGCTTTACAATGGCCTATTTTAGTCGACTTAAAATACCGTTATTACTTTTAACCCTCTTCCTTTTATTTAGATATTTGATTTACTTGTCGACCAAAAAAATCAGAGAATAAATGAACTTTAACTTTTTCCGTAAAAACATCCATTATATCTATTGTGGTTTAATGTTCTTTCTACCATTATGGCTTTTGATAGACAATATACTTCTAATAGTTCTTTTGATTGCCACGATTTTTTTAAATAGTAACAAACTATCTATTAAAGGATTAATTCATTCTTCACTCATACTTTTCTTTTTTTATATCTTGACTATAGGTTTTTTTTCAGGTCTATTTTCTATAGAATTCAATAATTATATAAAGATGCTTCCGCTTCTATTAATTCCTATAGCGGTATCATCGCTAAACAAAGAAGAAATCATAAAGGGTCTTTATTTTCTTTGTTTTGGGATAATTGTTATGCAAATAATTGCTGTTTATGGGATTGTAGACTACTATTATTTTTCAGAAGGAAAAAAAATAGCACTTAGAAACTATGCTAAGGTGAATGAAATATTAAGATTTGAACGACCATATGTAGGTTATTTTTCTACACTCAATTTTATTATAAGTTATTTCATTTTTAAACAAAAAAGAAACTACTTCGCACTATTATCGTCTGTGTTAGCATTCGTACTGGTGATATTAATTTCAGCCAGACTAGCGTTTCTTATTATTATAGCTTCAGGAATAGCTATTATTCTTTATGAATTAAAAACAAATTATCAAAGAATACTTGTTTTCATAACCATGCTAATTATGGGATTCATAATGATACGACAAAATGATACCCCTATTCAGCACAGATTTTATTCAATGAAATATGATGCTAGAATTATTATTTGGAAAGGAGCTAAGAATATTTTTAACGATAACTCAAAATTCATTTTTGGTTTGGGCGGACAACAAACCATAAGAGAAGCACTTTTGAATTATTATAAAGAAGATGTTATTTTTGAACATTTACCTGACAAAACGAGATTCGTAACGAAAAATTATAATACACACAATCAGTTTATTAATGAATTACTTAGAGGAGGAATTCTCGGAGTTACTTTTTATCTTTTACCATTTATTTTAATTGTTTTTAAAGGTTTTAAAAGAAGAGATTTATTACCAATATTGTTGCTATTTTCTGTATTGTCATTCTCATTTGTGGAAAACATATTAGACAGACAGGTAGGTGTATATTTAGCAGCTTTACTAATTATCATTTCTAACAAGCTAATCAATGAATAAATTTATAATTGGTTTTGTAATTATTATCTTATTCTCATGTAAAAATGAAAGTGAAAACAGAGAAAATTTTCAAAAGGAACTATTAGACTCTTTATATACTATCAACAGCACCTATAGTATAGATGATATACGCCGATATGGCGTGTTTCCAGATAGAAATATTGGAGAGCACCCTAAACTACATAAAGATAAAATTGAAGTGCTTTTAGATATTGCTGAAAAAGGAATAAGATTAAAATTCCCTTCTGGTCTTTATAGACGAGCCCTTACAATTGAGGGTAGAAAGAACCTAACATTGAATTTCAATCAAGCAATATTTAATGGAGCGATTAGTATAAAAAATTCCGAAGATATTAATCTAGAAGGACATTTATCTACCTTAGTCAAAGTGTATGTAAGAGAGTCCAGTAATATTGAAATAGACAAAATGACCTTAGAATCTGACACATTACTTAGTGGTAATAAAAAAAGAAACATGGGGTGCTCTATTCATGCGGGAAGCAAGAACGTTACAATAAACAAATTAATAGTAAATGACCTTATTTCAGGAGAGACTGAAAATTATATTAAAGCAGCTCTTGCAATTCATGGTCACAATAATGAACCATCAGGTGTTAAAATAGACTCTGTAATGATTAATTCCTCAGATAGACATGGTGTTTATTTAACTGGCGAAAAGATCAATATCAACTATATATATATCGCAAATTTTGGTATTGGATCTACAGATGGAATGAAACCTATGGAAGGGGGAATTGAAGGTGAACAAAAAGAACTTTCAGGCTTATGGATAAAGAATGCTCATAATTCAAGAATTGGTAAAGTAATAATAGATGTTAATGACTCCAAAGCTCATTATGTTTACAATTTTGATATAGGTGAATCGTTTAGACCGTTTACTATAGATACATTAATTAAAAGAGGGACAAACAAGAATCTTAGAAAAAAGCTTAAACAAAGAACCGGAGTTAAGGTTAATGTAAGCTTAGATGATTAGAAAAAGATAGTTTTATCATTTCTAAAAATCCGATTTCTTAGCAAACAAGATATGTTAAAAATTGCTCATATTGCTAACCCAGTTGCAGGTGTAGGAGTATATCTGCATCTTCTATTTAAATATACAAACGATCAAGAGTTTGAGCACATAGTTTTATGTAACTCATCTATAGACCTATCTGATTTTAAAATTAAAAACGTTTTCACCGTCCCTCTTACCAGAAATATAAATGTTCTCAATGATATAAAATGTTTAAAAGCGATAATAAAAAGTCTTAAATCTATAAAACCCGATATAATTCATTGTCATAGTGCAAAAGCAGGAGTTTTAGGTAGAATAGCAGGTTATTATTTAAAAATACCCACATTCTATACGCCTCATGCTTATTCATACTTTAGTGCTGAATCAAAAATAAAAAGTTTCATTTTCAAAAAAATTGAACGATATTTTCGCTTTTTTCCTTCAAAAACTATTGCGTGTTCTGAATCTGAGTATAATAGAACGATTGATCAGCTCAAATTTAGAAAGGATAAAGCTTTATTATGGAATAATTCAATAGAAGATAAATTTGACCTAAATGATATAGCAACTGAAGTTGTATTGCCTGATAAATTTATCTGCTCAATAGGTAGACCTTCATATCAAAAGAATACTAAATTGCTTGTAGATGCAATCTATTTAGCAAAAAAGAAGTTAAAAAATATTAAGCTGGTGATCTTAGGAGTAGGTTATCATTCACCTGATTTAGAAAAAATAAAACGTTTAATAAAAGAAAAAGAACTAGAAAATAACATTACTCTTATTTCGTGGTTAAAAAGAAATGAGGTTCTTTGTATTGTGAAAAGAAGTACATTTTATATTTCAACATCAAGATATGAAGGGTTACCGTATTCAGTTATTGAAGCTTTGGCACAATCTAAACCCTGTATTGTTTCTAATGTAGATGGTAATAAGGACTTGGTAAAAAGTAAATTTAATGGATTTGTTGTTCAAGAAAATGCGAAGTTGATAGCTCAAAAAATAATTGAACTTCTCAATGATGGTAAAATGATTGAAGAAATGTCTCAAAAGTCCAGACAAATGTTCTTGAAAAAGTTTAACATTAAAACGAATATTTTAGAGCTAGAAAATATTTATAAGTCAGAAATTGAAAAATCAATGAATTGATAAAAAGATATTCACATTTAATAACCCCAATGCTTCTTTTAATTGACCTATTAATAATCAATGCGGTGGTTGTTATTGTGAATGATAAAGAATTTTTGAACGCAAAATTTTTAATATTTATTAATGTGTTTTGGGTTATAATTTCTTTTTTTTCAAATTTTTATAAGGTTTACAGGTTTACTAAGATTTATAGACTTTTTACGTTACTCTTCATTCAGTTCTTTTTATTCATTTTGGTTTATTTTTCCTTTTTTGGAATTTTTCGAGAAGGAGATATTGTCCACAATCAATTTAAAGTTCTTGCGTCCATGCTTATTGGAGTAGGTGTTTTCAAGTTTTTATCATTCTATGCCTTAAAGCTATACAGAAGAGGAGGCAAAAACTATAGAAATGTTGTAATTATAGGTCAAGATTACACTTCAGAAAGTGTAGCTGAAATATTTGCAAAAGAAAATACTCTTGGGTATAAATACCACGGCTTCTTTTCAGATAAGCCTAAAAAAACCGCCAGTTATTTAGGAAAACTTAATGATGCTTATAATTACATTATAAACAATAGTATAGATGAAATTTATTGTACGGTTTCTGTATTAAAAAAAGAACAGGTGAAAGACTTAACGAAGTTTGCGAACACACACTCAAGAGTCATTAAGTTAATACCCAATTCTAATGAGTTGTATAGTAAGAATATGAAGGCAGAATACTATAGCAATACATTAGTTTTAAATGTCAACAGGCTGCCATTGGACATAGCGGAAAACCGAGTAATGAAGAGGATATTAGATATTTTACTTTCAATTTTGATCATTGTATTTTTACTCTCCTGGTTAACTCCTCTGTTGGCATTGCTCATCAAATTAGAATCTAGAGGACCAGCTTTATTTAAGCAAGATAGAGAAGGTTTAGGAGGATATCATTTTACCTGTTATAAGTTCAGATCAATGAGGGTAAACAAGTTTTCCGATAAAATGCATGCTAAAAAAAATGACGAAAGAGTAACCAAAATAGGAGGTTTCCTTAGAAGAACAAGTATTGATGAACTACCTCAATTTTTCAATGTACTAAAAGGCGATATGAGTGTGGTGGGACCAAGACCTCATATCAGTAGTTTTTCTGAAGAGTATCAAAAAGAAATAGATAATTATATGGAACGCCATGCTGTGAGGCCCGGTATCACAGGTCTGGCTCAGGTAAGTGGTTATCGGGGGGAGGTAACAAAAAAATCAGATATTAAAAATAGAGTACGATTAGATATCTTTTACATTGAGAATTGGTCACTTTTATTAGATATTAGAATTATAGTACAAACCGTTTTCAATGTTTTTAAAGGAGAAGAAAAAGCGTATTGATTTTGAGTAGTAAATTAGAAGTTACCGCATCGATTGTATTGTATAATGAAAATATTCATGAAGTTTCAAAAGTTGTACAAAGCTTTTTAAATATTACAAAATCTAAGAAACTGTTTTTAATTGATAATTCTGAATCAGATACTCTTAGACGGCAGTTTGATCATCCTGAAATTGAATATGTTTTCAATAATAAAAATCTAGGCTTTGGTAAAGGACACAATCAAGTCCTGAGAAGTATTAAAAATTTCTCAAAATATCATTTGATTTTAAATCCCGACGTTTCCTTTGAAGCAGAAGGACTTTTGAAGTTAATTGATAAATTAGATTGCCAAATGAATATTGCCATGATTGCCCCTAAAGTAGTTTTCCCTGACGGGGAACAGCAATATACTGCGAGGAAATATCCTTCACTTTTAGAGCTGGTTTTTAGAAGATTAAATTGGTTTAAAAACTATACTTCAAAAAAAGAATATAAAAATGAGGATCTTTCGCGCCCGTTGTATCCTGACTTTATTCATGGATGTTTTATGTTATTTAAAACTGAAGACTTCGTAAGAATTGGTGGCTTTGATGAACGCTATTTTCTCTATATGGAAGATGTTGATATTTGCAAAAAAATAGATCAATTCGGGAAGAAAAAATTATACTATCCTTATGTTCAAATAACCCACATTTTAAAGAAAGAATCTTCTAAAAGCATCAAGTTATTTTTTATTCATTTGAACTCAAGTATTAAGTATTTTAAAAAATGGGGATTTAGATAAAGAACCCATTTTCTGAATGTATATTTGCATTCAAACCAATGTAAAATGAACATCCTTATTTTAGGTTCAGGAGGTAGAGAGCATGCCTTTGCCTTGAAACTCTCTCAAAGCCCACAAGTTGACGAACTATATGTAGCTCCTGGAAATGCAGGAACAGGAGAGGTAGCAACTAATTTAGCGATCAATCCAACAGATTTTAATGCAATCAAAAAGGGGGTTTTGGCACATAAAATTGATTTAGTTGTCGTAGGACCTGAAGCGCCTTTGGTAAATGGCGTTCATGACTTTTTTCTATCTGATAATAAATTGAAAAAAACACCAGTGATCGGTCCAAAAAAAGATGGAGCATTGTTAGAGGGGAGTAAAGATTTCTCGAAACAATTCATGCAAAAATACCAAATACCAACGGCAAAATATCAGTCTTTTACTAGCGAAACACTTAAAGAGGGTTATGCTTTTTTAGAAACAATGAATCCTCCTTATGTATTAAAAGCAGATGGCTTAGCAGCTGGAAAAGGGGTGCTCATTTTAAACTCTTTACAAGAGGCAAAATTGGAGCTTAAGGATATGCTCACAAACCAGAAATTTGGAGAAGCTTCATCAACTGTAGTAATTGAAGAATTTCTTGATGGTATTGAGCTTTCAGTTTTTGTATTAACTGATGGAAAAAGCTATAAAATACTACCATCTGCCAAAGATTATAAACGCATTGGCGAAGGCGACACAGGTCTTAATACAGGTGGTATGGGAGCAATTTCGCCCGTTCCTTTTGCAGATGACATCTTTTTAAACAAAGTAGAAGAACAAGTTGTAAAACCAACAATTGAAGGTCTACAAAAAGATGAAATTGACTACCGTGGCTTCATTTTTATTGGTTTAATGAATGTTAAAGGAAATCCTTATGTTATAGAGTATAACGTGCGCATGGGAGATCCCGAAACGGAAGTAGTATTACCACGAATAGAATCAGATCTTTTTGAGCTGTTTGAGGGTGTAGCTAACCAAACATTAGATGAGAAATCATTTAAGGTAAACCTCAAAACAGCTACCACCGTGATGTTGGTTTCAGGAGGATATCCTGAAACTTATGAAAAAGGTAAAGAGATTACCGGCCTAGAAAATGTTAAAGATTCTATTGTTTTTCATGCTGGGACAAAGCAAGATGATGATAAAATAGTTACCAATGGCGGTCGGGTCATGGCTATTACTTCCTTGGGAGATTCAATAGAAGAAGCCTTGAAAAAGTCGTACAAGAATATTGAAAAAATTTATTTTGAAAAGATGAATTATCGTACTGATATAGGCCTTGACTTGACTTAATCCTTTTTTCAAATTAGAACACAATATTTTTAAATAAATTGTCCCCTTGAAGGGACTTTAGGGGTGTTTTTATATGGGAAAAGATAAAAAGATAATTGTAGCACCGTTAAACTGGGGATTAGGTCATGCCACACGTTGCATTCCCATTATTAACTCACTACTGCAGAATAATTTTTCTTCCATAATCGCTTCAGATGGTTCCGCACTGAAATTATTGAGAAAAGAATTTCCTACACTTGAATACCTAGAATTACCATCTTATGATATAAGATATGGAATGAATTTAAAGGCTAATTTATTAAAGCAAGCTCCAGAAGTTTTAAAAGCAGTAAAAAAGGAAAAAAAAGTCATTGAGCAATACCTGACAACTGATAAAGACGTTGTTGGTATTATTTCAGATAACAGATTTGGTGTTAGAAGTAAAAAAGTACCGTCAGTTTATATAACGCACCAGCTAAATGTACTTTCTGGATGGGCAACTTTTATAACCAGCAAAATACATCAATCTGTTATAAAAAAATTTGATGAATGCTGGGTTCCTGATCAAGAAGGAAGCACTCTCTCGGGTAAATTAGTAGTGGAAAAAGAAGAATTTCCAGTTCCGATTAAATATGCCGGTGTTTTAAGTAGATTTAAACGAGAAGAGCGTCCATTAAAAAATGACACTTTAATTATACTTTCTGGCCCTGAGTCAAACAGAACTCATTTAGAAGAAAAGCTTTTAAAAGAGTTTGAAAGTTATAATGGAAAAGTAGTTTTGATACAAGGAATTTTGGAAGAGAAACAGAAGATTTCTAAGCACGGTAATATTACATTATATAATTACCTACTTTCAACTGATTTAGAGAAGGAAATCAACCAGTCAGAATTGATTATTTGCCGCTCAGGATATTCTTCTATAATGGACCTAGCGGTTTTAGGGAAGAAAGCATTTTTTATTCCAACAAAAGGTCAAAGCGAGCAAGAGTATTTGGCAGAATATTTGAAAAATAAACGAATAGCTCCTTATGTTGATGAAAATAAGTTTAATATAAAACTTTTAGAAGAGGTCAATTCTTACAAGGGCTTTAAAGCCTTAAGCACACATTTTGATAGCAGTCTACTGAATCTTTTCAAGGGTGAACGAAAACACTGAGCCAACTCCATAATTGCTTTCTACAAAAACCTGCTGCTGATGTACTTCTATAATATGTTTTACTATTGAAAGTCCGAGACCTGACCCTCCTTGTTCTCTTGATCGACTTTGATCTACCCTAAAAAAACGTTCAAATAAACGAGACTTGTCGTGCTCTTTAATCCCCTCACCATTATCTTTCACATAAACTATGATCTGAGAGTCATTATAGTTTTTTATACTTATGGTAGTTTGCCCAAAGCTTTTACCATATTTAATAGAATTCTCCACTAAATTGATCAGTACTTGTTCAATCCTATTTAAATCAGCCTTTACCAAAATAGGAACAGTATATGTTTTGTCAAAAGCCAAGGTAATATTCCGCTTTTTGGCCTTTATTTCCAGTAAATCAAATACACTCTGAATAAGGTCAACAATATCAACGGTATCAATTTCCAACTTAAAATTACCTGATTCTAATTTAGAAATCATGTCTAAGTCTTTTACCACATCAATCAACCGCTCTACGCCTTTATTAGCACGTTTTAGATATTTATCTCGTACAGACTTATCCTTCACAGCACCTTCTAAAAGCGTAAGTATATAGCCCTGTACAGTAAAAAGAGGGGTTTTTAGTTCATGAGAAACGTTTCCCAAAAATTCTCTTCTGTATTCCTCACGTATCTGTAACATTTCAATCTCTAATCGTTTGTCTTCAGCAAACTTTTTCACTTCTTTTGATAGTGTTTCCATGTCAGAAGTTATAGCTTTCTTGCTAAGTTCACTTACATCCAACAAGCTTACTTCATCATAAATATTCTTTACACGTTTATAGATGAATTTTTCTACACGAAACTGAATTATAAAAAAAGACAGAATGAAAAAAGTTAAAGAAACTGATATACTAAAAGGAAAGTGAGGAGACTGATAAAAAAAATAAGAAAAAGAGCTTATTAAAATAAAAGTCAATACTGCTAAAAAAGAAGAGGATTTAACGGCAAATCTATATGATTTTTTGACCTTCATTAAGCGTTGAATTTATAGCCAACGCCTTTAACAGTTTTAAAGTATTCGTCTCCTATTTTTTCTCTTAATTTTCTTATGTGAACATCAATAGTTCGTCCACCAACAACCACATCATTTCCCCACACAGTTTCTAAGATAGTTTCTCTTTTGAATACTTTTCCAGGCTTGGAAGCTAGCAACGCTAATAACTCAAACTCTTTTCTGGGGAGGGAAATTTTCTCTTTGTTTTTCTGAACGAAATACTCATCTCTATTGATAGTGATGTTGCCAACCTTCGCAATATTTTCTATTTCAGTAGTACTTTTCTTTAATCTACGTAGAAGCGATTTTACTTTACTAACAAGAACCTTGGGTTTTACGGGTTTTGTAATATAATCATCAGCTCCAGCATCAAATCCTGCTACTTGTGAATAGTCTTCACCTCTAGCCGTGAAAAAAGCAATAATTACATCTTCCAAACCTTTAGTTTCTCGAATCTTTTCACAAGCTTCAATACCGTCCATTTCGGGCATCATTACATCTAATAGAATAAGATGCGGATTAATGTTTTTAGCAGACTCAACAGCTTCCAATCCGTTAGAAGCAGTAAAGATTTGATAGCCTTCATTTTGTAGGTTATATCCTACAATTTCTAGAATATCAGGTTCATCATCAACCAATAGAATCTTAATGTCTTTTTTCTTCATTTATAATTTTTAGCTTACCAAAAATAACTATTAAATCAATTAGGTTAGCAAACTTAACAATTTGATAATACCATGCAAAAAAGGAAAAAATTCTACGATAAGTGCCTCATTATGTGAATAATTTAACAGAATGGTTTACTTTTTGTAGTATGATATTTTATAATTTTGCACTTAAGTACAAAATGTAATATCTAATATTAATGATAAAAAATTACGTTACTTTTTTATTTCTTTTCCTTACAGTCTTTTTGTTTGCTCAAGAAGATAAAGAAGAACGTATTGATGAGATTAATACAAACACTCAGGTTAAAAATCAAAAAATTTTAGATTTAAAAGTTTTTCCTAATCCAATTAATGATGGTATTTTAAGAATAAAAACTCCTAATAAATCTGAAAAAACACTTCGTATTTTTGATGTGTTGGGGGAACAGGTTTTTTTCAGAAAAATTTCTACGGAGCACGTGAGTATTTCAAACTTAAAACCAGGTATTTATATTTTGAGAGTATCAGAGTTGGGTAAAATCGCTTCAAGAAAGCTAGTGATACGTTGATTTTGTTACTGCTTAAATAATTTATTTCAAAGCTTCTTTTATAAAAACTTTTCTATATTTAATCTATGCTTGATAAGATTAACTTAGAAAATATTCTGTTTTTAGACATAGAAACAGTGCCAGAAGTTGCTTTATATTCAGATTTATCAGAGGAAAAAAAGGAACTTTTTGCTTTAAAGACTCAATATCAACGAAAAGACTCAATATCAGCTGAGGATTTCTATGGAAGAGCTGGCATTTGGGCTGAGTTTGGCAAAATTATCTGTATTTCAGTTGGATATTTTGTTTCTCTTGAAGGAGAAAGAAGCTTTAGGGTGAAATCTTTGTCAGGCGATGAAAAAGAACTTTTGTTAGAATTTAAAAAACTATTAGAAAATCATTTTAACAAATCTTACCATCTTTTATGCGCACACAATGGTAAAGAATTTGACTTCCCATATATAGCAAGAAGAATGGTCATTCAAGATATTCAATTACCTTCAAAACTGAATCTATTTGGCAAAAAACCATGGGAGGTAGCACATTTAGACACCATGGAACTATGGAAATTTGGAGATTATAAGCATTATACATCGTTGCGATTGCTTACCAATATTCTAAATATTCCTTCTCCTAAAGAAGATATAGACGGAAGTGATGTTGCCAGCGTGTATTATGAAGAAAATAATCTTGAGAAGATTATTCAGTACTGTGAAAGAGATACAGTTGCTGTGGCACAATTATTATTGCGATTTAATAATTTAGAGCTATTGAAAGAAAATGAAATCGTATCAGTTTAGGGATTTTTGTCATTCCTGCGCAGGCAGGAATCCAGAAATATAAAGTAATGCAATGCAATTCTGAAATAAATTCACAATGACATAGCATATTAATCTACCAACTTGTTTACCCTTCCAATTTCATTGAAAGTTCTAACCAGCGCTCTTCTTTTATTTCAATTTCATATATAATTTCTTCGAGCTTCTTGGAAGTTTCAGCTATTTTTTCTGGAGTTATCATGTTGTTTGAAAACTGTTGCTCAATAGCATTTTTATTTGATTCAAGCTTCGAAATTTCCTTTTCTAAATTTTGAAACTCTTTGTTTTCATGGTATGATAACTTTCCTTTTTGTAATGTTTTTACACGTGAGTCTTTTTTCTTCTCTTTTAGAAAACCCTCTTTTGGCTGAGAATCTTCATAAATGCGGTAGTCAGAATAGTTTCCAGGAAAGTCGGTCACAACTCCATCTTTTTCAAAAACAAACAAATGATCTACAATTTTATCCATAAAATAACGATCATGCGAAACAACCAATAAATTCCCAGGATAGTCCAATAAGAAATTTTCTAAAACATTTAATGTCAGAATATCCAAATCATTTGTAGGCTCATCAAGAATTAAAAAATTGGGGTTTTGAATCAATACAGTACACAAATAAAGGCGTTTTTGTTCTCCTCCAGATAGTTTTTCAACAAAATCGTATTGTTTTTTCCTGTCAAATAAAAAACGTTCTAGTAATTGACTTGCTGAAATCTTACGCCGCTTCGTTAGAGGTATGTATTCACCAAACTCCTTTATAACATCAATAACTTTTTGACCTTCTTTTATGGTAATTCCTTTCTGTGTATAATATCCAAACTTTACAGTTTCGCCAACAATAACTTTTCCTGAATCAATATTTAAGCCACCAGTAATAATATTTAAAAAAGTAGATTTTCCCGTACCATTCTTTCCAATAATACCAATGCGTTCACCACGCTTAAAAACATAATCATACTTATGAAGCACAATTTTTTCACCATAGTTTTTTGACACATTATGTAATTCAAGAATCTTACTCCCCAATCGTTCAATGTTCATTTCCAGCAGCACTTCATGATCTTTCCTACGTTGATGCGCTCTTTCTTTTATTTGGTAGAAATCTTCAATTCTAGACTTTGATTTTGTAGTTCGAGCCTTAGGTTGCCTTCGCATCCAATCAAGCTCTTTTTTAAATAGATTTTTAGCTTTGCTAATAGTAGTTTGTTCCAGAGCCAATCGTTCTTTTTTTTTCTCTAAATAATAAGAATAATTACCTTTATAAGTATATAAATTGCCTTGATCTAATTCTATTATTTCGTTACACACGCGCTCCAGAAAATAACGATCATGTGTCACCATGAAAAGCGTAATTTTTTCCTTCTTAAAATAACTCTCAAGCCACTCAATCATTTCTAAATCTAAATGATTTGTTGGTTCATCTAATATTAATAGATCAGGTTTATTGATAAGGATAATAGCCAGCGAAAGACGTTTTCGTTGCCCTCCAGATAAATTCTTTATTTGTAATGAAAGATCATTTAATTGAAGTTTATAAAGTATCTGCTTGTACTGTGTTTCAAAGTCCCATGCATTATGCTGATCCATTAAATCGAAAGCTTTTTGGTAAACTTCTTCATTGTCAGGATCCTTTAAGGCATTTTCATATTGTTTAATTACTTCAAGAATTATATTATCAGAATTAAAAATGGCTTCCTCAATAGTGAGTTTTGTGTCTAAATTATCACGCTGCGCTAAATAGGAAATATGTAACCCTTTTCGGGAAACTATTTGTCCAGTATCTGGCAGATCATTACCAACAAGTATGTTTAAAATAGAAGTTTTTCCTGTTCCATTTTTTGCAACAAAAGCAATTTTTTGATCCTTATTAATACCAAAGGATATATCTTCAAATAAAATGCGCTCGCCAAACGCTTTTGATATATTTTCTACCGACACATAGTTCATAACACAAAGAAACTAAAAACCAAAGTAAACAGCTCGGGTTTTTATGATTAGATATTACCATTAATAACAATTATTAAGCGTATAGTTTTTAGAAGATTCAGAAATTACCTGTACATTTATTCCGTATTGATACTATTTAAAAAATGCTTGAAGTAAAAGATGTCTCTATCTCTTTCTTAACTGAAGAAAAACCAGTAAAGGTCATTCATAATATTGATTTTAAATTAGAAAAAAATCAAATTTTGGGTATTGTTGGTGAATCAGGTTCCGGGAAATCAGTTTCTTCGTTAGCAATTTTGGGATTGTTACCAAAAAATAAGTCTGAAATTGAAGGAGAAATCCTGTTTAATGGTGAAAATCTTACGTCTTATTCTGAAAAACAGTTTCAAGATATTAGGGGTAATAAGATTTCAATGATATTTCAAGAACCTATGAGTTCTTTAAACCCAAGTTTAACTTGTGGTTATCAGGTTGCCGAAATAGTGCTACGGCATCAGACTATTTCAAAAAAAGAAGCTAAAGAGATAGTATTGAAACTCTTTGAAAAGGTAAAATTACCTAGAGTACAGTCTATTTATAAGCAATACCCACATCAGATTTCAGGAGGACAAAAACAACGGGTAATGATAGCCATGGCTATTGCTTGTAAACCTGATGTTTTAATTGCTGACGAACCAACCACTGCATTAGATGTAACTGTACAAAAAGAGATTGTAAGTCTATTGAAAGAGTTACAACAGGAAACCAAAATGAGTATTATTTTTATTTCTCATGACTTGTCTTTAGTGTCTGAAATTGCAGACGCGGTTATAGTTATGTATAAAGGTGAAATACTTGAACAAGGCGAAGCAAAAGTTGTTTTTAAACACCCGCAACATAATTATACTAAGGCACTAATCAATTCTAAACCTAGCTTAAATAAACGTCTAAAAGAATTGCCTACAGTAGAAAGCTTTTTAAAAAATGATATTAAAACTACTACGATTTCTGAAGCTGATAGAAGAAGTTCGCATGAGAAAATTTATACGCAGGAACCATTACTTGAAGTTAAAAACTTGAAAACGTATTTTAATTCTGATAAGACATTTTTTGGCAGAAAAAACACTGTTGTAAAAGCGGTAAATAATGTGAGTCTAAAGGTATATGAAGGGGAAACTTTAGGGCTTGTGGGTGAGTCTGGTTGTGGAAAAACGACTCTTGGACGCACTATAATGAACTTAGAAAATGCAACATCTGGTGAAGTAATTTATAAAGGACAAGACATTACGAAACTTACAAGTTCAGAGATTAAAAAACTCAGAAAAGAAATTCAATTAATCTTTCAAGACCCTTTCTCTTCTTTAAACCCAAGAATTCCAGTGGGCAAAGCTATTTTAGAGCCTATGAAAGTTCATAAACTATACAATTCAGATAAGGAACGAAAAGAGAAAGTATTGGAAATACTGGAGAAAGTTGGACTTACTAAAGAACATTTTAATAGATATCCACATGAATTTTCAGGAGGGCAACGACAGCGTATTGGAATAGCCAGAACCATTGTTCTACAACCTAAATTGATCATTTGCGATGAATCAGTTTCTGCACTTGATGTTTCTGTACAGGCACAGGTATTAAATCTCTTAAACCAGCTTAAAAGTGAGTATAATTTTTCTTATATCTTTATTTCACATGATCTAGCCGTAGTAAAATATATGGCTGACCAGTTAGTGGTAATGAACAAAGGCAAAATTGAAGAGCAAGGAGAGGCAGATGAGATTTATAGAGCACCAAAAACAAGCTATACGCAACAATTAATTGATGCCATTCCAAAGGGAATTTAAGCATATGAACCAATTAACTAAAGAAGAAAGACAAACTTTTAGGAGTTTATTATTTAAGCATCAAGACGGATTGGCAATCACCAATACTATTGCGAAATTAGATGAAAAAGGCATTTTTGATTACTTTAAGGAAAAAAGAAGTGTAACTATAAATGAAATAAAGGCTGAATTTCCTGAATTCCATACAGGATATCTGAATGTAGCTTTACGAAGTCTTGCCTCCCAAGGATTATTTGAATATGAGGTTAGTGGTGATACAGTTTCTTTAAAGATAACCCAGAAGTTTAATGAATTTGGCACATATAAAAATTTATATCTGTTCTTTGCTGAAGCATATTCTCCTCAGTTATTATTATTAAAAAGCAAATTTATCTCAGATTTCTCAATTGATTCTAAAATACTTCAATTATTCAATCAACTTCAGGAAATTCAACAAGAAAACACTAATGATCCTTACTATCAAGATGAAGTTTTAATTCATTTAGAAGGTGTTTTGTTATTACCTGTATTGGTGTATCTCAATTTTAATTGTGATTATAGTGACTTGGATGTTAATGAGGTCATAAGCTCTAATAGAAATTTAAAACTGTTTTTAGAGAATTTGAATCTTATAAAAGATGGAAAATTCACCAAAAAAGGACAGTTTTTATTTGAGAAGAGTTATGCTTATGGTGTAACTACTTCATACATGCCTATAATGGCAAATGTTCATGAGTATCTCTATGGTGATTTTCAAAAATATTTTGAACGTGATGAAGAGAACAATGAGCAACATGTTTTTAGAACAATTAATGTTTGGGGTAGTGGAGGCTCTCACAACTCTTATTTTAAAAAGATAGATAAAGTTCTATTAGACATTTTTAATCGTCCTTTAGACGAACAACCAAAGGGAATAATTGATGTAGGTTGTGGTAACGGTGCTTTGTTAGAACATATGTTTAATCTTATTTGGAATCAGACATCAAGAAGGAATGATCTTGATCAAAACAAATTGATTTTGATTGGCGCTGATTATAACAAGGAAGCATTGTTAAGTACACAGAGAAATTTAAAAAAAGCGGATGTTTGGGCAGAGGTTGTTTGGGGAGATATAGGTAATCCAGCTGAGATTGATGAAAAATTAAGAAAATTGTATGGCGTAGAACTATCAGACTTGTTGAACATACGCTCTTTCTTAGATCATAATAGACCATTTAATACTCCAAAACAAAAAAGTAAAGTAACATCAAGTTCAACAGGCGCATATGCTCACAGAGGAAAATTATTACACAACTCAGATGTTGAGCAAAGTTTAGTAGAGCATCTCTTAAAATGGAAACCCTATATTGAGAAACATGGATTGTTGGTTATTGAACTGCACACTATAGACCCTAAAATAGTTAGTATGAATTTGGGCAAAACACCTTGTAATGCTTATGATGTTACACATGGTTTTTCTGATCAATACATTGTAGAGGTAGAAACTTTTAACAAAGCCGTTAAGCAGGCTGGATTAAAAATTGATCAAGATCATTATTACCGCTTTCCTAATTCTGATTTGTCAACAGTAAGTATAAATTTGATCTCATGATTTTTACATCCCTAAAGTCCTCTCAAGGGGACAATTGTTATTGATAGCGTCCTGATAAATATAGGTACTATCAGGTAGGTGTTATTTAAACTCTGATTTAAAATTCTTTTGATAATCGGTCCATTGCTCCTTGGTTGTGACCGCTTTGTAATCATTTGAAGCAAATATTTTAAGGTAGATCTCTAATTGCTTGGGCTTGTAGAAGCCTCTAATAGGAGTCAATAGATCAGCATTTTCATCTAAAAATAAGACAGTAGGGTAGGCGGAAACGCCAAAATAAGAAGCTAATTCATGCTGGCTATTACGCCCTCTTCTAGAAGCATCAAAATTAGGATTAGAAAATGTTTTATTCTTGAATTTAATGTCACCATCACCTTCAGCATTAAACTTTACGGCATAGTAATTTTCATTCACATAATCTGCAACATCTTTATTTTGAAAAGTATGCCTATCTAGCATTTTACAAGGTCCACACCAATTGGTATACATGTCAACCATAATCTTACGAGGCTCCTTCTCTTGAGCAGCCAAAGCTTCTTCAACTGTCATCCAATTGATTTTTCCTTTTTGCGCAAATCCTAATGCGGACAATCCAATGGCAATAAATAACAATAATATTCTTTTCATCAAATCTCTTTTATCTTCTACAACAGACGCAAATAATGTGCCTAAATTACAAAAGAATTCCCGCTAGAGCAGGAATCTTTATAAAAAACGTACTGTAGTAGTATTTCGTATACTTATCGAACTCCGTGCATTAATTTTTTTAGAACAGGATTCAGTAGAATTGAAATAATTCCAACACCAATAGGAATTAATGTAAAGATCAAGAAGAAAGTACCCATTGAATATTGTTCTGATATTTTATCAATCATGCCTCCCATGGTTCCCGCAGCTTTTTGCCCAACGGCAATTGCCAAATACCAAACACCAAACATAAACCCAATCATTCTTGCAGGTACTAATTTGCTTAAATAAGACAGCCCAACAGGCGATAAGCATAATTCCCCCATAGTATGCAGCAAATATGCTACTATTAAAAAGATCATACTTACAGATGCTGTTTTTGCTCCTTGAGGAATGTCTGAGCTTCCATAGGATAAAAAGGCAAAGCCTAAGCCGAGTAATATCAATCCTAGTCCGTATTTCATGGCTGCGCTAGGGTTGTATTTACTTTCCCACCAACGCGAAAATAAAGGCGCAAGTGTTATGATAAAAAATGAATTCAGGATGCCAAACCAGGTTGCATCAATCTCAGCAGCATCAGCAGAAAACTTGTCATAAACTCTATACAAAACCAATGCCCAAATACCAACGAAAGCAATGGATAACACAATGTTTGAAAGCCCAATTTTAGAATATGTTTTGCTAAACAATAAATACAATACCCATGTGATAATTGCCAATGGCCCTATTGTTAAAATAGCATCTACAATCTTAAAAATCATACCGGAGGAACCAACTAATTCACGATTTGTGTAATCTCTAGCAAATAGCGTCATTGATCCTAATGATTGTTCAAAAAAAGCAAAGAAAAATACAGTGAATACACCAAAAATAGAAACCGCAATAATACGATCTCTTACAATTGGTATATATCGGGAAATTCGAGTTACTAATAAGATCAAAAACAAAATTAACGCTCCTAGTACTATAGCATTTGATCCGCTCAATCCGAACAATTCAAAAGGCACTAAACTTTTACCACCTATTTTTTCTAAAGGGTCATTAAATAGATAAATTAACCCACCAATTGAAGAAAGAGCAATTAATAACTTGTCAAACGTTGTAAACGGATTTAATTTTTCATTAGTCGTAGCATCTTGTTGCTCAGCTGGAGCTTCTTCATTAATATTTTGTGGAAGTTCAACTTCGTATTTTTTACTAGGTTTAGCGCCAATACTTCCAAATAGTGGGCCAGCCAACCAAAATTGAAGCATCCCGATTAGCATAAAAATGCCAGCTAAACCAAATCCATAAGACCAACCAAAGTTTTCTGCTAGATAACCACATAACATCATACCAAAAAAAGCACCTGCATTAACGCCCATATAGAAAATAGTATAAGCACCATCCTTCTTTTCTTCTTTGCCTTTATACATTTCTGATATAATTGATGCAATATTGGGCTTAAAGAACCCCGTTCCTATAACCAATAATGCTAAACCTGCATAAAATCCGAATTGCGTTTCTAATGCCATAGCACCGTGCCCTAAGGTCATAATCAAACACCCAATAACAACGGCTAAACGATATCCGGTAATTTTATCGGCGATCCATCCACCTACTATAGGAGTAAGATAAAGTAATGAAGCATATGTGCCTATTAAAGCCAAAGCATGCTCTCTGGGCCACTCCCAACCTGGGTTATCACTTACAAAAGGTGCTGTAAGAAATAATACTAATAAAATGCGCATTCCATAAAATGAAAAACGCTCCCACATTTCAGTAAAAAAAACTATAAATAGGCCAGCTGGATGACCCAAGACTTTGTCTTTAAATAAATTTTCTATATCGGTATTCATAAAAGTTATTTGAGTTAAAAAAGAAAGCCCTACTCAAAAGGGTAAGGCTTGGTTATATTTTATGATTCTAATTGTCTCCTAGTTCAAAGCCTTCAGCTTCTTTTGTGCTTAAGTCAGTTTCATTGTCCTCAGCACCATGGGTAAGGGCTTTTAGTTTTTTAAAGAAAACAAATACTAAAAGGGCAAATATTATACAGAAAATGGCAATACCGGTAAATACTTTAAATTCTCCAAATATAGAAGAGGACTCTCCTAGCAGTCCGGCAGCTTTATTTCCCAATCCTGTTGTTGCAAAATAAACCCCCATCATAATTGAGGCATATTTCGCAGGAGCTAACTTGGTTACAAAAGATAATGAAACAGGCGACAAGCATAACTCACCAACTGTATGGAATAAATAAGCCATAACTAACCAAATCATCATCGAGCTTCCGGTAGTGTCATATTGGTTTGCGGCCGCAGACATAAATAAAAAGCCTATACCAGTAATTCCCAAACCAATGATCATCTTAAATAAAGAAGACGCTTCCTTGCCTTTTAATTGTCTTTTGGCCCAGAATCCAGCGACACTAACCCCTAAAGTTATAATGAAAAATGAATTTAAAGATTGGAACCAAGTAGCTGGAACTTCCCATCCCATTAACATCCTGGTTGTTTTTTCTTTTGCGTAAATGTTCATCAAACCACCAGCTTGCTCAAACGCCGAGAAAAAAGCAATTATGAGTAAAAAAGAAATGAGCAGAACAATGACCCTATCTTTTTCAATTTTAGTAAGTGGTCTTTTATATGCTTCCTGATCTTCTACGTTATCTGATTTACCTAAGTAATTTCCTACATGAACAAGGTATTTTTGACCAGCTAAAAATTGAATTAAACCAAAAACCATTAGTATTCCTGCTAATCCAAAGCCATAATGCCAACCATGTACTTCACCAACATATCCTACTATCAGTCCGGATAAAAAGGCTCCAATATTAATACCGATATAAAAAATGGTAAACCCTTTATCTCTTCTAACATCGCCCTTTTTGTAAAGTCCCCCCACCATAGTAGAGATATTAGGTTTTAAACAACCAACACCAAGAATAATGAAAATAAGCCCCGTATAAAAAGCCCACATTTGCTCAATGGCAAGAACGCTATGACCTATTACAAGAAGAATAGCACCGAGAATTACTGATTTTTTTTGCCCTAGAAACTTATCCGCTAAAATTCCACCTGGAATTGACATAATATAAACTAAAGCAGTATACCAACCATAAAGCGATAGAGCTTCACCTTGGGTCCAACCAGCGCCTGGATTTAGATCTGTGGTTTTTGAAGTTAGATAGAGAACAAGAAGCGCTCTCATACCGTAATAAGAAAAGCGTTCCCACATTTCAGTAAAAAATAACACATATAAACCTACTGGATGCCCAAAAAGTTCTCTTTCATGTGGTTGTTTTGTAATTGTAGACATAAAATATTGGGGTTTTATTAATTTTTCATTTTTTGTTCAGTAGAAATGTCATTAGCTGCACCACCTAAATGCTCGTCTATAAAATCAGTCATCTTTTTATACAAGTGTAAGCGCGTATTTTTTCCTTTATAAATGCCATGCGCTCTATCAGGATATACAAAAAGATCAAATTGTTTATTAGCCTCTACTAGAGCATTAATCATTCTAGAAGTGTTCTGTACATGTACGTTATCATCTCCGGTACCATGTATAAGTAAATATGCACCTTTTAATTTATCTATATGATTAATTGGCGAATTATCATCATAGCCGCTTGCATTTTCTTGAGGTGTTTGCATATAGCGTTCAGTATACACGGTGTCATAAAAACGCCAAGATGTTACTGGTGCTA
Organism: Maritimimonas sp. 2405UD52-3; assembly: GCF_056591715.1. Taxonomy (NCBI): domain Bacteria; kingdom Pseudomonadati; phylum Bacteroidota; class Flavobacteriia; order Flavobacteriales; family Flavobacteriaceae; genus Maritimimonas; species Maritimimonas sp. 2405UD52-3. The sequence goes on along the minus strand of NZ_JBWQOL010000001.1, from coordinate 167,502 downwards.
CCGCTATGGCCATTTTAAAAATATCAGCACCTTTGGTAATTGCTAAAGAAGACATATAACCACCGTAGCTCCAACCCCAAATACCTATTCTGTCTTTATCTATAAAAGGTAACTTTCCTAATTCCTTGGCGGCTTCTATTTGGTCTTCGGTTTCGTATTTTCCTAATTCTTTATAGGTTACTTTTTTAAAATTGCGACCTCTATAACCAGTTCCCCTTCCATCAACACAAGCTATAATATATCCTTTTTCAGCTAACATTTCATACCAATAATCATTACCACCACCCCATCGATTTGCAACCTGTTGAGATCCTGGGCCAGAGTATTGATACATGAATAATGGATATTCTTTATTAGGATCAAAGTTAGTAGGTTTTATCATCCACGCATTAAGATCACCATTTTTGGTTTTTAGTGTAAAGAATTCTTTTTTAGAAGTATTGAATTCATTAAGCTTTTCAGATAGTGTTTTATTATTTATTATTTCCTTGAGTTGCTTACCAGATTTAGCATCATTTAACGTGTAGATATAAGGTGTGTTTGCGCTAGAGAACGTATTTACAAAATAGTTAAAACTATTGCTAAAGGCAGCACTGTTTGTTCCGCTATTTGAGCTTAATAATTTTTTATCTTTTCCATTTAACTTTATTGAAAAAACATTACGATTGATTGAGCCTCCTTCAGTAGATTGATAAAAAATTCTTTTAGAACTAGGATCATAGCCGTAATAACTAGTAACCTCCCAATTACCATCAGTAATCTTATTTTTTAATTTTCCGGAAGCATCGTAATGAAAGATATGGTTAAAACTATCTTTTTCACTTGTCCAAATAAAACTATTATCTTTTAAAAAAGTGAGATCATCAGTAATGTCTACATAAGCAGCATCTTTTTCGTTAAGAATCAAAGTTGGTTTCAGTGTATTTCCATCTACAAATAATAAATTCAGGTCATTTTGATGACGATTTAAAGTGATCACAGATAAGGTATTTGACTTATTTGTCCATTGAATCCTTGGTATGTAATACTGTGAAACACCTTCAAAAACAACTTGCTTATTAGTTTTGTCTTTTAAATTATACATATGCAAAGTAACCACAGCATTTTTCTCACCTGCTTTAGGATATTTGAATACTTGTTGTGTGGGATACAGGGCTTGCCCATAAATATCCATTGAGAATTCAGGAACTTGACGCTCATCAAAACGTAAATAAGCTATTTTATCAGAATTTCCATTCCACTGAAAGGCTCTTACAAACGCAAATTCTTCTTCATAAACCCAATCGGCAATTCCATTAATAATTTCATTCATCTTACCATCTATGGTTACTTGAACGGTAATATCACTAGCCAGATCTTTAGAATAAATATTGTTATTGTAAACAAAAGCAACTTTGCTTCCATCTGGAGAAAATATAGGTTCTTGAATTTTGTGTTTAGAAACTAGTTGAAGTTTTTTTGTACTTAAATCATATACATAATAAGTGCCTCGCGAAGAGTGACGATAAATCTGCTCAGAATCTGTACCTAATAATAGCTTAGTTTCACCTTTATTGAATTCATAGCTTTCGAAATACGGAATTTCTTCTAAATCTTTACTATTAACAATAGTTTCAATTTTCTCAAGCGTTTTATAATCATATTTATCTAAACTGGTGCTTTTGTCTTCTCTACTAAAATTTAGAATGGTGTAAAAATCACCTTTATCCATTGAATGAAAAGCATTCAAACGTTCGGCTCTAAAAGTACCTTTTGACCATATATCTTCTAAGGTGATATCTTTTTTTTGTGCAGTAAGTATTGCTGAAAAAATTAGAAATAGAAAGAGAAGTTTTTTCATTATCTAAATTATGAAATGTGAAAAAGTTTGCCAAGTTTACGGAAATTTCATCAAAAATCACTCCAAATACGGCATAAAATAGAGAGGATTCGCATTTTAGAATTCTTCGGTTTGAATAATTAGTATCTTTGATACGCTTTAAACAAACAGCAACATGACCAAAACCATTACCGGATTTTCAAAGCTTTCTAAAGAGGAAAAAATTAACTGGTTAACAGCCAATTTTTTTGACGAAGTAGAAGAAGCTGAAGCTACGCTTAAGAAATACTGGAATACAAATAGGGAGTTACAGCAATTGCATGATGAGTTTATAGAAAATACAATATCAAACTTTTATTTACCATATGGAGTTGCTCCTAACTTCATTATTAATGATACTGTGTATGCTGTACCTATGGCGGTAGAGGAGAGTTCTGTGGTTGCAGCGGCCTCGTTGGTTGCTAAATTCTGGAGTACCAGAGGAGGGTTTAAAACCGAAGTGCTTTCGACCAAAAAAACAGGGCAAGTACATTTTATGCACTCTGGGAGCGTTGAAGATTTACTTAACTATTTTAAGGAAATCAAACCTCGTTTGTTAGATGCCACCGATGCTATAACCAAAAATATGCGCAAACGCGGAGGAGGTATTTTAGATATTGAATTAAAGGATAAAACAGTTGAGCTTGACAAATATTATCAATTGTTTGTCACTTTTGAGACCAGAGATAGTATGGGAGCCAATTTTATTAATTCTTGTCTAGAGGCTATTGCCAAAACGTTTAGAAAAGATGGAATTGAAATCGTAATGAGCATTCTGTCAAATTATATTCCACAGTGTCTAGTGAGGGCTGAAGTAAGATGCCCAATTGAAGAATTAGGAGAAAATGCCCATGTATTTGCTCAAAAGTTTTACCAGGCAGTTCAGATTGCACATATAGAGCCCTACAGAGCAGTTACACATAATAAAGGTGTTATGAATGGCATTGATGCTGTTGTAATGGCTACCGGTAATGATTTTAGAGCAGTAGAGGCTGGAGCACATGCTTATGCATCTAAGGATGGACACTATAGAAGTTTAACACATTGCTCTATTAATGATGATATTTTTAGATTTTGGATAGAAATTCCATTGGCATTAGGAACAGTTGGAGGATTGACAGCCTTACACCCATTAGCCAAGTTGTCATTACAAATGTTACAGAATCCAACAGCCAAAGAATTGATGCAAATAACGGCCGCAGCTGGACTCGCTCAAAATTTTGCTGCATTACGCGCATTGATTACAACCGGCATTCAAGAAGGACACATGAAAATGCATTTGCAGAATATCTTAAATCAATTAGGCGCAAATGAGCAAGAGAAACAACAACTCATTGAGCATTTTAGAAAGAACCTTGTTACACATAATGCTGTGGTTAAAGAATTCGAAAAAATTAGAGTTAAAGCTTGATAGTACTTCATTATATCCTGATAAAAACATTCTATCCATACCCTTAGACTTTTCACTTTAAAGTTTTTATCTTTGGTCTCCTTTCAATCAACAAAGGAAGAAAAACGAAGTTTAATCTATAAAAACATACAAAATCATGGCTTTTGAATTACCAAAATTGGGCTACGAATATGATGCTTTAGAACCAAATATTGATGCAAGAACAATGGAAATACATTATTCTAAGCATCATGCGGGCTATACTAATAAATTAAATGCAGCCATTGAAGGTACTGACCTTGATGGAAAGTCTATTGAGAATATATTAACTAATCTTAACATGGATAATAAAGCTGTTAGAAATAATGGTGGTGGTTTTTACAACCACGGATTGTTCTGGTCTGTAATGAACCCTGAAGGAAAAGGATATCTTTCAGGTGAATTAAAAGATGCCATTGAATCTGCTTATGGTTCTGTTGATGCGTTCAAGGAAAAATTTGCAGCCGCAGCGGCTACACAATTTGGCTCGGGATGGGCGTGGTTGTGTGTTCATAAAGGAGGGAAAGTAGAAATATGCTCAACACCAAATCAAGATAATCCACTAATGCCGGGTGTAGGTTGTGGAGGCCAACCTATTTTAGGAATTGATGTTTGGGAACATGCATATTACTTGAACTATCAAAACCGCCGTCCTGATTATATTCAAGCATTTTTTAATGTAATTAACTGGAATGAGGTTGAAAGACGTTATGCAGAAGCTAAATAGCAGTATCAGTACTGTTTAGCCGGTAACATACAATAAAAATCATTTGAAATTGCCTGAAATAATCTTTCAGGCAGTTTTGTTTTAAAGAATATCAAGTCAAGTGTCAAAAAAAAACATAGCACTTATCGCAGCGTTTGTTGTAGCCATTATTTATGGCATGAATTACGTAATTGCTAAGGAAGTAATGCCTACTTATGTTAAGCCGTATGGTTTTATTTTAATTAGAGTATTGGGTGCAACTATTTTATTTTGGCTGATTGGTCTTTTTGTAAAAAGTCAGCAAATTGAAAAACAGGATTTAGGTAGGATAGCACTTGCGGCACTTTTCGGTGTTTGTATGAATATGTTGGCTTTTTTTAAGGGGTTAAGCATGACAAGTCCAATTAGTGCTTCGGTTATTATGGTAACTACACCAATCTTGGTATTAATACTTTCTGGCATTATTTTAAAAGAGCGTATTACTTCTATAAAGGTTTTGGGTATTTTAATCGGTTTAACAGGCGCAGTTTTATTAATTGCTTATGGTAAAAGTGTTGCGGCAGGGGATCGACCTATTTTAGGTAATGCTTTAATTTTTGTAAACGCCACTTCTTATGGATTGTATCTAATCATCGTAAAAAAGTTAACAACTAAGTATAAAGCAATTAGCTTGATAAAGTGGTTGTACTTATTCGGACTTATTATGGTCATTCCTTTTGGCTTTTCAGAGTTACAGGAGGTGGAGTGGCAGAGTATTCCTAATAATATCTATTTTAATATAGGTTTTGTTGTGTTTTGCACTACTTTTTTGGCTTATCTGTTAAATCTTTTTGCTTTAACAACATTAAAGCCTACTACATTAAGTGCATTTATTTATTTGCAACCTTTAATTGCCTCATTATATGCCCTATTGATGAAGTCTGATGTTTTGAATACAGTAAAAATTATTGCAGCATTGTTGGTATTTATAGGCGTGTATTTAGTAACAAAAAGCAATACAAAACCTCATAAAACAGACGCAAAAAAGTTAAGTGACTTGTAAGGGATAATTTGATTAAATTAGCCTAATTTTTAACTACCTCTATGATACAATCTATGACCGGTTACGGTAAGTGCATTATTCAATTACCGAGAAAAAAAGTTACAGTTGAAATCAAATCACTTAACAGTAAAAATCTTGATCTCAATGTTAGAATACCTGCTGTATATAAAGAAAAAGAGTTGTTTATCAGAAAAGGATTATCGAATAAATTGGTTCGGGGTAAAATAGAGTTTTCTATCTATGTTGAGGTAACTAGTGAACAAACTACAACCACAATTAATAAACAAATAGTCAATAATTATATTGATCAGCTTAGAGATATTGCAGAAACCTCCACAGAAAGTACTTTAGAAATAGCGATGCGACTTCCAGATGCTTTGAAGACAGAAAGAGAAGAATTAGATGATCAAGAATGGAAGGCTATTGAAAAAGGAATTCAAGAAGCTTTAGCGGAAATTATGGACTATCGCAAAGATGAAGGAAAATCTTTAGAGCAAGATTTTGAAAAACGCATTAAAAATATTCAGGCACTTTCGGCTCAAGTTTTAGAAATTGATAAAGATAGAATGGATTACATGAGAGCGCGTTTGCAAAAATCTATAGAAGACCTTAAGTCTGAAATAGATCAGAACCGGTTTGAGCAGGAACTAATTTATTATTTAGAAAAACTGGATATTACAGAAGAAAAAGTGCGTTTAAAAAATCATTTAGAATATTTCTTGCAGGAACTAAATAGTGCTGACTCTAATGGCAAAAAATTGGCATTTATCTCTCAAGAGATAGGTAGGGAGATCAATACTACAGGATCTAAATCTAATTATGCTCCTATGCAAAAGGTAGTAGTTCAAATGAAAGACGAATTAGAGAAAATAAAAGAGCAATTGTTGAATGTTTTATAGGTTCTTTTGAAAGAAAAGCAAAGTGAAAAACAAACTAATTAGTTTGTTTTTACATTTAAAAATCTAATAATCAAAGTATTAAAAAAAATAATTAATTAATTTTAACACTAAATAGTATTTTAGGCTATTTTAATGAAATCAATAGAAAAGTCAAATAAAAAGAAAGGAAAACTAATCGTTTTTTCGGCTCCATCTGGCTCAGGAAAGACCACAATCGTAAGACATTTATTGGGCTTAAATCACTTAGATTTAGAGTTTTCTATTTCGGCTACATCACGAAAAAAAAGAGGAAAGGAAGTTGATGAAAAAGATTATTATTTTTTATCTACCAGAGAGTTTAAAGATAAGATTAAAAATGATGAGTTTTTAGAGTGGGAAGAGGTCTATAGAGATAATTTTTATGGCACTTTAAAAACGGAAGTAGAACGTATCTGGGCCATGGGTAAGCATGTTATTTTTGATATAGATGTGGTTGGAGGCTTACGCATCAAAAAGAAATTCCCTGAAGAAACATTAGCAGTTTTTGTAAAACCGCCTAGTGTAGATGAACTGAAAATACGTTTAAAAAAACGAAAAACTGAGAGTGAAGATAAGATCAATATGCGTATTGCCAAAGCTTCTGTTGAGATGGCTACAGCCCCACAATTTGATAAGATTATTAAAAATTATGACCTTAACGTAGCTTTAGAGGAAGCAGAAAATCTTGTGGCGAATTTTATTGGTGTTACTGATGAGAAAGAAGAAAAAGAACGTTAGTAAAATTATATGTCGCCCAGAGCAGAATTGTAAGGTCTAGTAATGAAGAACATCGGACTTTATTTTGGTACTTTTAACCCTATTCATATAGGTCATCTAGCTATTGCCAATCATTTAGTTGAATTTTCTGACTTAGATGAAGTTTGGTTGGTGGTAACGCCACACAATCCTTTTAAAAAGAAGGCTTCGTTATTAGATGATCATCACCGTTATCAGTTGGTGCAAATAGCTGTTGAAGATTACCCAAAGCTAAAAGCTTCGAATATTGAGTTTAAGCTACCTCAACCCAATTATACTATTAATACATTGATACATATTTCAGAGAAACACCCAGATTATCACTTTAATTTGATTATGGGAGAGGATAATTTACCTACTTTCCACAAATGGAAAAACTATGAAGAGATTCTTGAATATTATGATATTTATTTATATCCTAGAGTATATGAGGATCGAGTTAAAACCACACAGTTTGATGATCATCCTAAAATACATAAAGTTGACGCCCCTATTATGGAAATTTCTTCTACTTTTATACGTAAATCCATTGCCAAAAAAAGAGATATTCGCCCTTTACTACCCTACAATGTCTGGCAATATCTTGATGAAATGAATTTTTATAAAAAGTAAAAAAGTAAAGAGTTTTACTTCTTTAAGTTTACATTATATTTGCGATTAAGCATGTATGGCAAAAAAGAAGGAACAGAGCAAATTTAAAGAAAAACTCACCTATAAGTATAGGTTGGTAGTATTGAATGAAGACACCTTTGAAGAGCGTTTTTCATTCAAACTCAACCGTTTAAATGTCTTTGTGTTTGGTGGTATTTTAACTATTTTATTAATAGGGCTTACCACTATGTTAATTGCTTTTACTCCTCTACGTGAATACATCCCTGGCTACTCATCTTCTAAATTAAAAAAGCAAGCATCAGATTTGGTATATAAAGTTGACTCTTTAGAGCAAGAATTGACGATAAATGATGTTTATATCAATAATATTCGTGAAGTACTGACAGGTAAGGTTAAAGATGTTTCTGTAAATAAAGACTCTATTATAGAACAGATGCGAATTGAAGATGCGGATTTAAAACCCTCAGAAACTGATTCATTGTTTAGAATCGATGTAGAACGTCAGGATCGTTATAGCGTATTTGAAGCAGCCACTAAAAAAGCCGATATTGTATTTTTTACACCTATAAAAGGGCAGATCACTGACACCTATAATCCGCAAAAGAGGCACTATGCTATTGATATAGCGGTAGAAAAAAATACGCCTGTAAAAGCAGCAGCAGATGGTACAGTAATTTTCACAGGCTTTACTGCTGATACTGGCTTTGTGATCATTTTAGAACACCCTAAGAACTTCATTACAGTATATAAGCACAATGAAGTATTGCATAAAGAACAAGGAGATCTGGTAAAAGCAGGTGAAGTAATTGCCAGTGCAGGTTCTACCGGTACGTTAACTACTGGTCCGCATTTACATTTTGAATTGTGGAATGATGGCTATCCGGTAAATCCGTTGAATTTTATAGACTTTGAATAGTATATGAAGATCAAATCCATCCTTGCTAAACCCTATGCCAGGCGAATTAGGAAACGCATCTACAAATGGGCTTCAAATCCAGTAAAAACTCAGGAAAAAATCTTCAAAAAGCTTATCAGGCAAGCAAAACACACGAAGTTTGGTAAAGACCATCAGTTTTCAAAAATTCGAAGTCACGAGGATTTTGTGAATAATGTTCCAGTAAGGGATTATGAAGGGTTAAAAGGTTATGTAGAGATGATTCTGGATGGTAAAAGTGATGTACTATGGAAAGGAAAACCACTATATTTTGCAAAGACTTCAGGAACTACATCTGGAGCAAAGTATATTCCACTTACCAAGGAGTCGATGCCATTTCATATCAAAGCAGCTAGAAACGCATTATTAATGTACATAGCCGAAACAGGTAATGCCGATTTTGTGAATGGTAAAATGATCTTCTTACAAGGAAGCCCTATTATTGATGAAAAAAATGGGATTAAAACAGGAAGACTTTCTGGTATTGTAGCGCATTATGTGCCGGGTTATCTGCAAAGAAATAGAATGCCTAGTTGGGAGACTAATTGCATAGACGATTGGGAAACCAAAGTTGATGCCATAGTAGAGGAAACGCTTCAGGAGGACATGACATTGATTAGCGGTATCCCTTCTTGGGTACAAATGTATTTTGAAAAGCTAATAAACAAAACAGGCAAATCAATAGCAGATATCTTTCCTAATTTCAATTTGTTTGTCTATGGAGGTGTTAATTATGAACCCTATAGAAATAAATTTGAGCAACTTATTGGCAAGAAAGTAGATTCTATAGAGTTATTCCCAGCTTCTGAAGGTTTTTTCGCCTTTCAAGATAAGCAGAATGAGAAAGGCATGCTTTTGTTACTGAATAATGGTATATTTTATGAATTTATTAAATCTGATGAATTTTTTGAGGATAGTCCTAAACGCGTAACAATCGCAGATGTAGAGTTAGGCGTAAATTATGTACTCATTGTTTCTACTAATGCAGGATTATGGGGTTACAATATTGGAGACACTGTTGAATTTACTTCGCTAAATCCACATAGAATTATTGTTTCCGGGCGTATAAAACATTTCATTTCTGCTTTTGGAGAACATGTTATTGCTAAGGAGGTAGAACAGGCATTAAAAGAAGCTTCTGAAGGCAAAGACATTTCAGTAAACGAATTTACGGTTGCACCACAAACCAATCCAGAGAGTGGATTACCATATCATGAATGGTTTATAGAGTTTGAAAAAGAACCAGAAGAGATAGATAACTTTATTAGTATCATGGATCAGTCCATGCAGAGGCAAAACTCTTATTATTTTGACCTAATAGATGGCAATATTTTACGCCCGTTAGTTATTACCAAGATACAAAAGGGTGGATTTCAAAACTATATGAAGTCTGTAGGAAAGTTAGGAGGTCAAAATAAAGTACCCCGACTTTCAAATGACAGAAAGATAGCAGACCAACTTAAAAAATGGGCTTTATGAAAGTGATATCGGTCAATTTAGGGGAAAGAAGAAAAGTACAATGGCGCAAAAAGATGATTGAAACAGGTATTTTTAAATCGCCAGTTCCTGGACCTATTTTTTTAGATAAGGAAGATGTTCGAGATGATAATGTAGTTAACAGAAAGTATCATGGTGGTATTGATCAGGCTGTTTATATCTATGGAGAGCAACATTATGAATATTGGAAAGAATTATATCCAGAACAAGATTGGAAGTATGGTATGTTTGGTGAGAATATTACCATGTCTGATTTTGATGAGACCCAAATTCATATTGGCTCAGTTTATCAATTAGGAGAGACTAAAATTGAAGTGACAAAACCGCGTCAACCTTGTATGAAGCTTGGGGTACGATTCAATACTCAAAAAATTGTAAAAAACTTTTGGCACTCTACTAAAAGTGGCATTTATTTCAAGGTTTTAGAAACAGGTAATGTAGCTGTTGGTGATGAACTAATACTTTTAGAGAGAAAGACTGAAAACCGCACCATAGCAGAGGTATATACTCAAAAGCGACTTCAAAAAGGAAAATAATTTTTCACTTTTTTAAACCTTTTTAATTTTCTGGGGTCTTAGTACCAAATCTAAAAAATCAAAAAAAATGAAAAAGTTTGTTATTATCTTATTTGGTTGTGCTATGTTATTGTTGGGAAATTCATGTGTAGTACACACAAGACCGGCACATACGCATACAGTAGTTGTTAAAAAAGCACCAAGATATCATAAAGTAGTAGTTGTAAAAGGGAAACGTTATTATACCTGGAATGGCAAGTATTATAAGAAGACCAGAAGAGGATATGTAGTGGTAAGAGTGTAAGTTTAAACACGTGAGCCTGTCTGAGATTAAATCTTAGACAAGCTCAGTTTGATATCGCTATATTTTCCTTAAGAATATATCGCCACTTATTGTTTTTAATGCTAACATTGCATTACCATTTTTTACTTTTCCTAAAATTTTACTACCCGTATGCTTGTTTTGATTTTTGAAATCTATTTCTAAATCAGAATAGACCATACCTGTTAAAGTTTCTGCCTTAAATTCGGCGTCAGTAACCACAATATCTATATCTCCACTAATAGTTTTTAAATCCATTTTTTTAGAGTGCTTTTTTATATCAATATTACCGCTTATAAGGTCTAGCTCTAATACTCCGAGATAATTTTGAGTATTGACGTTAGCTGTAATGCTTTTTAAACGAAGTTTTACATTTTTAGGGATGTATACAACATAATCTATAATAGCTTGTCTACAATTGATGTAACTTGTACAATCTTGACAATCTTTTTTATTCCAATTCTTTTTTTCAAAAAAATCACCATAATCTGATTTAATTTTTAAAGTCGATCCAATTTTTTCTTGCTCTAAGTCGAATTTATCATTCTCAGTATTATCATTCATATTTACTTTCACCTGTACTTTTACTTCATTATTTAGTGAATTTCTTAATTCAACAGATTTAGCAAACTGTAAGTGCATATAAATTTCTTCAATTCCAGCAGTTTGATAACTTTCATTTATTGTTTTTTGAGCTGATAGGGTGCCAAAAGTCAATAGTAACCCTATGAAAATAAGTAATCTTTTCATTTTGAATGTTTTAAGTTAAAAAGAATTTTTTTGTTTATTATTTTTTTCTAAGGTATATATTACCCATAGATGATCTCAAGGTAATTTTTACACCACCATTATTAAGGTCACTCTTAATACTTTTTATACCACTAATATTTTTTAATCCGTTTTTGGGAGGTGCTTGAAAATCAAAGTTTGTATAAACAGTACCTTGAGTTTTTAGTTCTAGACTTGCCTTCGTATTTTTAGGAATGCTTACATCAATTTCACCTACCGATGAACTTACTGTAATAGGTGAAGATTGATTTACTGTAGTAAAATCAATATTGATATGTCCAACGCTGGTATGTGCTGTGATAGGTCCAGCTACATCTTTCATATTAATCGCACCAACGTTTGTATCGGCCTCAACATCAGAAGTGAAACCTTCTACTTCAATAGACCCAAGATTGCCACCATCAGCAAAAAAGTTCATGTTCTTAGGAAGCATTAAAAGAACTCCTTTTCGTTGAAAACTTGATTTTAAATCTATAATGGTCAGTACTCCATCTTTTTCTTCAACTGAAAAACCGTAACCATTAGTATTATCTTTTCCACCAGGAAAAATAGGTGTCAGTCCATCAGCTTTGGTATTATGTGTTTTATGGTGTTCATGGCAATCACCAATTTTACAAGGGTTGCGATCTTTTAAAGTCAATTCAGAACTATTAGAAGCAACAACCTTTAAAGATGCTTCTGTTTCAATGTGTACTTTTTTAATGTTACTTAAAGAATGTTTGTATTCCTTTTGTTGTGCATAAATAATTGAACTTATAAATACTAATATGAGTGTTATTTTTTTCATGATTTCTATTTTTTTACAGTAAGTTTTGAATATTATACTGCAATTCTTGTTTTACATAAATGGGTGTTTGCTCTTTATTTAAGAGCCTTTTCATCAGTTCAAGCGCGCGTTTTTCTTGAATGGTTGCAAGTATGTGAATTAATTCTATTTGTACGCCAGGGTCTTGTTCCGTCTCCAGAGATTTTATGAAGGCAGATTTTACCATTTCTAGCGAAGCAAATTTCGCCAAAGCTTCTACGGCAGTTAAACGTACATTGGTGTTTTTGTCAAAAAACAATCGATTGATAAAAGCTTGTATAATTCGGGTATCAGTTGATTCAAAATTTTCTGAATAATTTAAAGCCTGAATTCGCTTACTTGCTGAATTATTTTCTAATAAAGCTAATAACTGTTTTTCATTTTCAGATTTTAGCTTTTTTTCATTTGATACAATATTTTGATCACCAGGAGACTGCCCATGTTTTCCTAAAAGGAATGCACTAACCAGTAAAGCAATACCTGCGGCAACTTTTAAAAAGAATTGGAAATTCTTTATTGAGTTTAAAGGCACCACTTTAGTCTCTCGCAGCTCTTTTTCTTTAGCCAAAGCTTGTTCAAAATTGCTCGTAAGTTGATCTGAAGGATTTTGTTGAATATTTGAAGAAAGAGCTTTCAAGAATTCTCTGGTCTTTTCCAATTCTTTTTGACAACTTTCGCAAGATGATTGTAGATGTTTTTCAATAGCTTCTTTATCCTTTTTTGATAAAGTATCTTCTATATATTCAATAAGTTGTTCTTGTACTTTTAGACATTCCATAATCAATGTACCAATATTTTAAAATAAATTTCTTTTAATTTTTTCAGTGCCCTATGGGTTTTTACCTTCACGGCATTTTCATTACTTCCTAAAATTTCAGCTATTTGCTCATATTTTATTTCCTGAAACCGGTGCATTATGATCAATTCCCTATCTGATACATTCAACTTTAATAAAGCCTTTTGTAAATGATCCAATTCTTCTTGATTATTCTCAGTGATCAATATTTCATTAGAAATAATCTTATCATCATCAACCACATTTGAGCGCTCTTTAACCAGTTTTTGATAGTAACTTGAAAAAATATTTCTTGCAACAGTGTAAATCCAGGATGCAAAATGACCATTCTTATATGATGTTCTGTATTTCATAATTTTTACAAAAACATCTTGTGTTAGATCCTCACTTACCATTTTATTATGAATCATTTTATTAAAGAAGTTATAGATACGAATATGGTATCTGTCAAACAGCTCTGTTAATTGATCTAAATTACCCTGAGCTACTTGTTGCATTAATTCTTCATCAGTAAATTGATTCAAACTGCAGTCATTTTTGGTTAGTGTCTATATTAAATACCAAGTATTTTTTAAAAGGTTACATTTAAAAATAAAAAAACCCGAACAATTTGTTCGGGTTTTGATTTTTATAAAATTGAAAATTACTTTTTCAAAGAATCTCTGATTTCAGTTAATAAATCAATTTCAGAAGGTCCAGCTGGAGCTTCTTCTTCAGGCTTTCTTGTTTTGTTGTATGCCTTAACAATTAAAAACATAACAAGACCAACAGTAATTAAACTAATAATTGTATTCAACCAATTACCCCATTTAATAACATTAGCTGGTTTATAGCCCTCTTCACCTTCAACTCCTTTAGCTGGAGACAATTCTAAAACTCTATCAGCAAAATTTACGCCACCAGTAAACTCACCTATAACAGGCATTATAATATCAGCAACAAAACCATTAATAACAGCACCAATAGCCCCCGCCATAATTACGGCTACAGCAAAGTCTATTACATTGCCTGTCATGATGAAATCTCTAAATTCTTTTAACATAATTGTTTAGTTTTAAGTGATTAATTGCGGCAAATATAGGGAAATTAACATTTATTTAACGATTCTTTTTACACGTTGAGAAATTGCTGTCAATAGCTCATAAGAAATCGTATTGATACTGGTTTCCAGCTGATTAATTGTTGTTTGATTGTCAAAAATAATGACTTCATCACCTTCATTACAATCAATATCTGTAAGGTTCACCATGATCATATCCATACATACATTACCAATAATGGGTGCTCTTTTGCCTTTGATGGTCACAAACCCTTTTTCATTGCCAAAAGCTCTATGAATACCATCAGCATGACCTATAGGAATGGTAGCTGTTTTCATAAAATCTGGTGCTTTGAAGGAACGATTGTACCCAACGGACTCTCCTTTTTCAATCACATGTATTTGAGAAATGACTGACTTCAAACTAAAGACATTTTTCAGTTCGGTTGTTTCTTTTTCATCATTGGCGAATCCATACAATCCAATACCTGCCCTCACCATATCAAATTGAGCTTCCTCTGCATAGTTTAAAATACCTGATGTATTTAATTGGTGTAGCATAGGTTTATAACCTACTTTTTGCCCAAGTTCACCAGCTATTTTTTTGAAAGTACTAATTTGTCCTAATGTAAATTCTTTTTCATTTAAATCTTCACTAGCCGCCAAATGAGAGAAGATAGATTTTACTTTAATAGAAGATGTAGCTTTTAACTTATCTGTTATATAATCTACATCATTTTCGCAGAAACCCAGACGATTCAACCCTGTGTTGAACTTAATATGTACAGGATAACCTGCTTGAACTTCATTTGAAGCAACATCAATAAAAGCTTTTAATACCCTGGTATTGTATAAATTAGGCTCTAAGCAGCGTTCAATAATGGTTTTAAAGTTTATAGGTTGAGGATGCAAAACCAAAATAGGGGTTTTGATTCCGGCATCGCGTAAAGCAACACCCTCGCTGGTATAAGCAACCGCAAAATAATCTACCTGATTTTCTAAATGCTTTGCAATTACAATAGCATCTGAACCATAACCAAAAGCTTTGACTACAGCTAAAAATTGTGTGGAGGACTTTAACTTTGACTTTAGATATTCAAAATTATGCGTAAGTGCTTGAAGGTCTATTTCTAAGACAGTTTCCTTTGATTGAGGCATGCTAAGAGCTTTTTTTTCGTGGAGTTACCTGTTTAGCATCTTTTACCTCAATTTTTTCTAGTTTCTCTTGCAATTGTATTTTGTAGTAAGCAGCTCTACTTAGAGGTTCATACTCCTCTGTTTCGCCCAAAAAAACGACATCATCATTTTTTACTTTTCTATGGCTAAAATGCGCTAAGTTTCCAGTTTTGGTACATACGGCATGTACTTTCGTTACATATTCCGCAGTAGCCATAAGAGCCGGCATCGGTCCAAAAGGGTTTCCTTTAAAGTCCATATCTAAACCGGCAACAATAACGCGCACCCCTCTATTTGCTAAATCATTACAAACTGACACAATTTCATCATCAAAGAACTGAGCTTCATCTATACCCACCACATCAACATCATTCGCTAAAATTCTAATATTAGCAGCTGCAGGAACTGGGGTAGAACGTATTTCATTTGCGTCATGAGAAATTACTTTTTCTTCATCATAACGAATGTCAACTGCAGGTTTAAAAATTTCTACCTTTTGCTTGGCAAATTGAGCGCGTTTGAGTCTGCGTATCAATTCTTCTGTTTTGCCGGAAAACATAGAGCCGCAAATTACTTCAATCCATCCAAATTGTTCTGAGTGATTTACTGTATTTTCAAGAAACATTTTGTAATTTTCGGCGTTGAAAGTTAGTAAAGAGTGTCCTTTTTAAGCTGGACACAAATTTATTAAAAATAGTATACCTTTTAGTTTTAAACCAATCAATTTATGCACAAAAAGTTAGAAGCAGAATTAGTGAGTTTGGCTCATAAAATCTTGCAAATGAAAAATAGAGATGAAGTTATTGCTTTGCGTGATAAAGCGCATGAGGTATATGAGAAACTAGCGTTACTTGCCTTTGTAGATGAGTATTTAGAGACTACACCTAATACTGATGTTTCTAAGGATGAGATCTTAAAGAAGATTGACAAAGTAGTCGCCAATATTAAAAAAGAAGCACCAGAAAACAAACAGCCTGAACCCGTTGAGAATGAAACTGAACAAGAGCCACAAGAAAGTTTTCAAGAACAAATCAAGAAAGAGGTAAACACAAAAGAAGATAAGACCATTTTTGAACCTAAGTTTGACTCCGTTAAAATTGATATACAAAGCCTTAAGGAAAATCAAATAAGCTCTAAGGAGGAGTTTAGAGATGCCATTTCTGCCGATAAGACTGCTACATTGTTTGAAGATGACGATGATTCAAAAGAGAAAAAAACGCTCAATGATAAATTATTTAAAGGAACCATACAGGTAGGCTTAAATGACCGAATTGCTTTTGTAAACAATCTTTTTAATTATAATCAAGCCGATTTTAACAGGGTTTTATCTCAGTTAAATACATTAAAAACAGAAGAAGAAGCTAAAGCATTCATTCAAAACACTATTAAACCAGAATATAACTGGGATGGTAAAGAGCCGTATGAAGAACGTTTCATGGCCTTAATAGAGCGAAGATTCGCATAAAAATAAACCCTATGTTATATAGTAAAAAGTAATGCTTCAAAGACTTTTGATCAGCTTAAAAACAAGGTGTTTATTTTTTATAATTGCAATAGTTGTAAGTTGCAAGTCTACATATGTTACAACACCTTTTTCAGCGGGCCTAGCCCCATCAAAGCCTAATTATCTCAATGAAGATCATTGGGCAGTTCTTCCATCAAAATATACTGATCAACTAAAGAAGGTTGCTCCCTCAAATATTGAGGAATTAGAAGCAGATGTTTTCTATGTATACCCTACATTAATCTCAGATAAAAAAGACAAACGCTGGAATGTATCTGTTTCTGATATTGTTCAAAATAAAAGGGTGTTAAATACGGCAGTACATTATCAAGCTTCAGCCTGGGCTACCTCAGGGAAAATCTATGTGCCGTACTACAGACAAGCCCACTTACGATCATATACACATTTGGAAGAAGGTGGTAAAGAAGCTTTAATGTTAGCATATACTGATATCAAAGCAGCATTTGAACAGTACTTAAAAAAATTCAATCAAGGAAGACCTATTATTATCGCAAGTCATAGTCAAGGTTCTACCCATTGTAGTATGTTGCTAAAAGATTTTTTTGACAATAAGCCTTTGCAAAACCAGCTAGTAGCTGCATATATTATTGGTACAGGCATAAAAAAGGATGAATATAAAACCATAAAACCTATGACAAGACCAGATGAAGTAGGAGGTTTTGTTTCTTGGAATACTTACAAAAAGAATAAATTACCAGACAGGTATGAAAGATGGTATAAAGGAAAAACTGTTTCTAATCCTATAACTTGGGATACTTCAAAAACAAGCGAGCGGAAAACACATAAGGGTTTTTTATATAGAAATAACAAAATTTACAATAAAGCCTTAAAAGTAGAAGTTATAGATGGTATGCTATGGACAACTTTACCAAGATTTCCTTTAAGAATATTTATATTATTTAAGAAAAACTATCATGTGGGCGATGTAAACTTATTCTGGAAAGACATTCAAGAAAATGCCGAATTGCGAGTGAAAACTTGGCTCAACAAAAACTCTAATTAAGAAAATTGACTAATTCTTCAACATTCTTCTTAGAGTTTCCAATAAAAATACTATCATCTATAATGATTACCGGACGTTTTAGAAAAGTATATTCCTCTAAAATAAGCTGTTTGTAATCTTTCTCTGTTAGTGTTTGGTTTTTTAAATCCATGACGGCATATTTTTTAGACCGCCTACTAAAAAGTGCTTCATAACTTCCAGCGAGGGCATGCATTTCTTCTAATTGTTGTACAGTTATAGCTTGTGTTTTGATATCTTGTAATTCTATTCCTTCAAGTGGAATCTGTTTTAATATTCGCTTACAGGTATCGCAGGTTTTTAAATAATATGCTTTTTTCATGATGACTTTTTTGCTGGATAAAAATAACTTGTTTTCAGCTTAAAAAACGATACTTTTACATCAAATTTATACGCCATGGAAAAAGAGTTTGACATTCTTTTGCAAAACAGAAAGTTGATACTTAAGATCATTGAAAGGATGAGCTTAGAGCAGCTTAACAGGATTCCAAACGGATTTAAAAATAATATTGTTTGGAATGTTGCTCATTTAGCGGTCACACAACAGCTCTTATATTATGCACACTCAGGTCTATCAATGAATGTAAGTGATGAAATGGTTAGCTTATATCGTAAAGGAACGAAACCAGAAAGAGATATAACTCAAAATGAACTTGACGAGATTAAACGATTATTCGTTGACCTTATTGAAATAACAATGAATGATTATAAGAAGAGAATTTTTGAGAATTATGAGGCCTATATGACCAGTGCAAATGTTGAGTTAAAAACGCTTGAAGATGCTATCAAGTTCAATAATTTTCATGAAGGCATTCACTTGGGCTCTATTTTGGCACTTCGCAAAGTAGTATAGTGTAAGTTTATTCAAAAAATTAAGACAAACAACTGAAATATTCAACACATGAAATTCAATACAAAAACAATACATGGCGGTCAACAATCAGATCCTTCAACTGGGGCGGTTATGCCGCCTATTTATCAAACATCAACATATGAACAAAGTAGCCCGGGTAAGCATAAAGGTTATGAATATTCAAGAGCAGCAAACCCTACCAGAACGGCTTTAGAAAAGAATTTTGCTGCTATAGAAAATGGCACCCATGGTTTTGCCTTTGCCTCTGGTTTAGCAGCGATCGACTGTGTACTAAAAATGCTAAATCCAGGTGATGAGGTCATTGCAGGTGATGACTTGTATGGAGGAACTTACAGAATGTTCACTCGTATGTTTGAAAAATACGGTTTAAAATTCCATTTTGTGAATATGGAAGATCCTACTTTAGTAGATGAGTTGATCAATGAGAATACTAAGTTGATTTGGATAGAAACACCTACGAATCCGTTGATGAAAATTGCCGATATAGAGGCAATAAGTAAGCTTACAAAGGCAAAGAATGAATCTATTTTAGTGGCAGTTGACAATACGTTTGCAACACCTTATTTACAATTACCATTAGATTTAGGTGCTGATATTGTGATGCATTCAGCTACTAAATATTTAGGAGGGCATTCAGATTTGGTCATGGGTGCTTTGATGGTGAAAGATGAAGGACTAGCAGAGAAGATCCATTTCATTCAATTTGCTGGGGGAGCTATTGCTGGACCTCAGGACAGCTTTTTAGCATTACGAGGTATAAAAACCTTGCATATTAGAGTACAACGCCATTGTGAAAACGGAATGGCTATTGCCAAATACCTTGAAACCCATTCCAAAGTGGCTGAAGTTTTTTATCCAGGCTTGCCATCCGATAAGAATTATGAAATTGCAAAAAAGCAAATGAAAGATTTTGGAGGAATGGTCTCCTTTAAATTAAAAGATGAAAGTGAAGCGGCAGCTTTTAAGGTATTAGAAAATCTCAAAGTATTTACCCTTGCAGAATCCTTAGGAGGTGTAGAAAGTTTGGCAAATCACCCGGTAACTATGACGCACGCCTCCATCCCTGAGAAAGAGAGAGAAAAGATAGGTATTTCTGATTCACTTATACGATTAAGTGTTGGAATTGAAGATATAGATGATCTTTTGGATGATTTAAAGCAAGCCTTAAATGCTTAAAATAAAAAACCCATTCTTTATTTTGCCAATAGAGAATGGGAAATTGCTATGAAAAAGAAGATTCAATTCAATTGAATCTAGCCTTTAGTCTATCTTTTCAAAAAATCCTTACAAAAAAATTTATTCAGGTTTGTACCTATATGATTCTTGAGAAATTCCGGTACCGCTCACGTATTTATTGTTAAAATACTTACCGCCTAAATTCACACTTTCTTTATAGTAAAAGTTGGCAATACCATGTTTTAAGTTGTTTTCCCAGGTACCTTCATAAATATTGCCATTGGTATAGTAGTAAATGCCATAACCACTTCTTATGCCATGGCTATAGTTTCCTTTGTATTTTGATCCATCATTCCAAGTGTATTTTCCTTGGCCATGACGTTTATCATTTTCCCAAGTACCAACATATACATCTCCATTTTTCCATTTATAAGTTCCGGTGCCATGTCTTAAATTATTTTTCCAATCACCAACATACGTACCTGTTGCGTAGTTCATTGTGCCTGATCCATTCTCACAATTACCAGAAATACAAACAGGTTTTGTTATAACAGCTTGTTCTTTCTTTTCATCGACTTGTGCAGATTCAACTGATTTTTTGACTACCTCTTCTGTAGTAGTTTTGAGTGTATCAACAGATTTTGTGACTTCCTCCGTTTGAGCAAGTAATACAAAAGGGCATAATAAAAGTAGCGTAATTATTTTCTTCATAAATTCTATTTTTTAAAGGGAGATTTACATCTATAACGCAGATAGACGCGTATTATTTTAGCGCATTTAGAAGTATTTATTTAGAGTTAAAGTTTTTCTAAAATTACTATTTTAAGATGAAACAGCGCTGCGATTCTCTATTTTTGTCATTATTATGCGTAATGCTGCAATTATATTTAGTGCATTCATCCTAATTTTTTCTTGTGAAAAACGAGAAACTAAAGTGGTTGAGGATGCAAAGAAACTAATGATTCCATCTTTAGATTACCGCGCATTAGAACCAATTTTACAGACTAATAACGATTCTACTTATGTTGTGAATTTCTGGGCAACCTGGTGTGCACCATGTATTAAGGAATTGCCTTATTTTCAAGAGTTACATGCTAAAGTAAAAGATGATAAGTTAAAAGTGCTATTAGTGAGCTTGGATTTTCCTGAAAAGAAAGAAAGTCATCTTATTCCATTTATAAAAAAGAAGAACTTACAACCTGAAGTGATTCTACTGGATGACCCAAATGAGAATACTTGGATACCTAAAATAGATAGTACGTGGTCCGGTGCTTTACCGGCTACACTTATTTTTAATAAAAATAAAAGGGCTTTTTATGAAAAGTCTTTTACTAAAGAAGAATTATTTAACGAAGTACAAAAATTTATTAAACTCTAAATAGTATGAAAAAAACGGCATTTATATCAGTAGCAATTTTAGTAATTGCATTTTTGGCTTTTTCATTTGTGGAAAAAGAAAAACCGGTTGGTGATGGTTATAAGGTAGGCGACATTGCTAAAGACTTTTCTTTAAGAAATGTTGATGGTAAAATGGTTTCTATGGCAGATTATAAAGATGCCAAAGGATTCATTGTTATTTTTACCTGTAATACCTGTCCTTATTCTGTGGCGAATGAAGATAGAATTAATGACTTGCATACTAAATATAAAGATTCATATCCTGTAATTGCCATCAATCCCAACAACCCTGCTGTTCAACCCGGAGATAGTTTTGAACTTATGAAGGTGCGTGCTAAGGAGAAAGGATTTGAGTTTCCTTATTTATTTGATGAAGGTCAAAAGGTGTATCCTAAGTTTGGAGCTTCAAAAACCCCACATGTTTACATCTTAAATAAAGAGAAAGAAGGCTTACGTGTAAAGTATATAGGTGCTATTGATGACAGTTCTAGAAGACCAAGTGCTGTAAATGTCAAATATGTTGAGAATGCTGTTGATGCTTTAAAAGCTGGCAAAGAGGTTGAAACTACAAATACAAGAGCTATAGGTTGTTCAATTAAGGTGTAAAGCAAAAAGGTTGCTTTAAATATTTAAGACTCTGTATTAATTAAAATTAATATTTAGTCTTTTTTTCTACAAGAAAATAACCTTTAATAGATTAGATCAAATTTAAACGTTGTTTTATTCTTATACGTTTCTTCCGGAAGTAATAGTGCCGATGGAAAATATTCATTATTGGGAGCATCAGAAAAATTTTGAGCTTCAAAACAAATTGAAGGAAAAGCTGAATATTTTGATGACAGCGGTAATGCTGTAAATTTTGGAGTTGTAAAAACAACCATTGTAGGTTGTTTGGTAGAAATACTCATTTGAATACCGCTTTCTTCTGAAAAAAGAATAGCTGCTTTCTTTTTGTTCTGATCTAAAATGAACGTATCATCAAATCCAATGAAATCATCTCTACCAATAATTGACTTTTTATTGAAGTCAAATCTAGTGTTTTTAGATTTAATTATTTTTCCTGTTGGGATCAATTTAGAATCTACTTCGAGATAAGAATTACTGTTAATTTTTAAATGATGATTTATAATTGTGCCATAACCGTTTAAGTTAAAATAGGCATGGTTGGTCAGGTTGACAAAAGTTGGGCTATCTGTCTTGGCTTTATAAGTAATGCTAAGCCTGTTTTGATGATCCAGTTTATATTGAACCCAAACTTTTAAATTACCAGGATACCCTTCTTCTAAATGCTTGCTTACATATGATAAAGTCGCGTAAGGATTTTTACCTTTTTTTACTTTTTCTATATTCCAAAATTTATTACCAAACCCTTCCTTACCTCCATGTAAATGAACTCCTTCTAAATTAAAAAGGGGATATTCTATTTTATTTATTACAAACTTACCTCCAGATATCCTACCAGCATATCTTCCTATAGAAGACCCTATAAATAAGTTGTGCTTTAAGTAAGATTCTTGGATGTAATTTTCAGGCTCTTTCAACCCAACTACTACATTTGTCTTTGCTCCTTTCTTATTTAGAACATTTAAGCTCTTAATAGTTGCCCCATAATTCAGTATTTCTAATTCAACTCCCTTGCCATTAGATAAAAAAACGGATTTCATTGAGTGCTCGCCCATTTTGATAAGACCTATGTTGATTGATAAATAACATTTATTTAATTATTTACCAAATCTATTTCAATTTGTTCCAAAGACTTTCCTTTTGTTTCAGGCAATATTTTAAGTAAAATAAAGAATCCTAATAGTGCAATAGAACCAAAGATGAAAAAGGTTAAGGCATTTCCAAAATTTGAGAGCTCCCATGGAAAAATTTGCTGTATAACCCAGCTTACAAACGAGTTTACAAAACCAATGAATCCAATAGCCAAGCCTCTATACATATTAGGGAAAAGTTCAGATAACATCACCCACATCACGGGTCCCAAAGAAAAGGCAAAACTCGCAATGAATCCAAGAATACCAATTAACACTAACATTGCATTCATAGAAGTTGCAGCTTCAAGAATTTCTCCTTCATTTTTAGCATAAACTTGCGATCCTAATGTAGATTTCATACTGTTTTTAAAATCAAGATCATTATCAAAAGTTTTATCGGTAATAGCTAAGAGATTTGATTTTTCATTAAATGAAAAAGCTTCTATTTTTTCCGCAGTTAATTTATAAGTAGCATTTTTAAACCCATAGGCGCACAATAACAAACTTATTGCTATGCCAGCCATACCAAATAACATTAAAGGCCGTCTTCCGATTTTGTCAATAGTAAAGATGGCAATTATAGTAAAAATTACAGTTGTAAAGCTTAGAAGTACCCCTGATGAAAAAGCGGCATCGGTACCTATACCAGTTTGTTTAAATATAGAGGTAGCATAAAAATAGACTGCATTTATTCCGGTAATTTGTTGTAAAACACCAATAACTAGCCCAAGAACAATTACAAAACGCAATGCCGGTTTGAAGAGGTCAAGTATAGCTACTTTAGCCGGTTCATCTTCCTTATCTTTGGAAAGACTTTCTACTATGGTAGAAGCTTCTTCTTTGCCTTTTATAGGTCCATACATACTTTCAAGAATAGCATTAGCCTCTTTATTTTTACCATGCATATACAACCAACGAGGACTTTTAGGCACAAAAAACATCAAAATAAAATATAGTACTGCGGGTAGAAATTCAACTCCTAACATCCATCGCCATACGTTTGCATCTGTTAAAAAATCACTTGTACCTGAGCTAAATACTTTATTGAAATAATAATTACTTAAAAAAGCAGCAAAAAAACCAAGAACGATATTCAATTGCTGAATTGAAACTAATTGCCCACGTGTTTCCGCAATAGATATTTCGGCAATATAAGTTGGGGCTAATATTAAAGCTGCACCAAAGGCAAAACCGCCTATCATTCTTGCAATGTATAGCATTTCAAAAGAGATGGCGTATGCAGACAAAATTGCCGATAGGGCGTAAAAAAAAGCTACAGCAATTAATATTTTCTTTCTACCTATTTTATCGCTTAATCTTCCAGCAAACAACATTGAAATCATGGCTGCAAAAGAAGGAGAACTTACAGCCCATCCTGTTTGAGCATCATTTAAATCAAATTCTGGTCCGGCGTAAGACATGACACCTGAAATAATACCTGCGTCAAATCCAAATAAAAACCCACCGAGTGATACTACAAAAGCAACAAATAAAGATTTTTTCATGGGTATGGTTAGTTTGTATAAAGATGTTAAGATAGAAATAATAATAACATCTTAAAGGATAAAGATTTAGAGATGCATTTAACTCGGCTGCATTTATGAAAATTTATGACTTCATTTTTATTAAAAACAAAAAAACCCGACCAAAATGGTCGGGTTTTTCTTTGACTTCATTAATTCAAATATACTATGCAAAAAGTTTTGTTAACTTCTTTCTTCCGTAGGCATATTGCCCTTTTAAAGATACTAAAGCATCAAATACTAATTCTTGTTGATTTGCAGCCAACTTAAATCCGGCTTTGATAGCTTTTGTAGCAACTTTTTGCCATTGTTCAGCGATGGTTATTGACTCATTAACTATTTCTTCAGTAGTATTTACTGCGAAGTCATTTGCTTTGAATGTAACTTCTTTTGTTTTATCTATAGTAGTGATAATTCTATCTGTTACTTTTATATTTTTCTTCTTGCTCATGATTCTTATTTTAAAATTGTATTAAAATTATTTCTTAGCAGCTTCTTTAGCTTGAATTCTCCAATCTTTAATGTTGTACATCTTTGGATTCATTTCAGCAGCAGTAATAATTCCTTCAAGGTTTTTTAATGTTGCTTTAGAAAGTTCTAAGTATGACTCAATTCCAGCTTTATTCAATACAGTTTCCATTTTTGGACCGATACCTTTAATAGCTTTCAAGTCATTTTTCACACTTACTTTTTTAGCAGCAGTTTTCTTAGTAGTTTTTTTTGCTTTAGGAGCTACTGTTTTCTCAACTTTTTCTTGAACATCTTCTACTAAATCTTCTACCTTTTCTTTTACGTCTTCTACAACATCCTCAACTTTTTCTTTAGCATCTTCAATAGTTTCAGACAATTCTTTTCTAAGCTTAGCAGTCATTTTTTCTGCTTTCTTAACTAAAGGATTTTTGGAAACCTCTTTTTTAATCTTTTCTGCAGTATCTTCTGCTTTTTGAGCTAAAGGATTGTCAGTAACCATTTTCTTAGCTTTTTCAACCATTTTAGGATCATAACCTACTAAAGCTTTTAAGCGTTCGGTACTTGTTTCTAACTGTCCTTTAATAGTTTCAGCAGTTTCAGCAACCATGTTAATTTGTTGTTTACTTAAAGGTTCTGCTTTCTTAATTAACTTCGCAGTTAACTTTTGCCATTTTTCTCCTGTTTTAACAGTAGTTTCAATAGCGTTGAATGATGCATCAATTAAATCGTTATTAATTTTCTTAACAATAGCTTTCGCTTGATCTAATTTTTTCGTTTTCTTTGATTTTTTTGCTGTCATGATTATATGATTTATGTGTTTATTTAAATTTTATGGTACAAAAGTACAAACGGCGAGTTACAAATGAGTTGCAATCTTGATAGTTAGTTACTTAGCATAAAAAAAGCCGCGATTTCCTAAAAACCACGGCTCAACTAACCTTAAACCAACTTAACTAGTTTTTGCTAAATAATACTTTAGATCTGTTGAATCCTTTCATGATGTGACCTTTAGCAGTTTCTAAAGCATCAAAAACGATATCTTGCTGAGTAGCAGCTAATTTTAAACCACCTTTTACAGCTTTGTTTGTTACATTTTGCCATTTACCAGCGGCATTGATCATTTCAGTAACAACATCTTCAGTAGATTTTAAAGCAAAATCATTTGTCTTAACTGCTACATTCTTTACTGTATCTACAGTTTTGTTTAATGTTGCAGTAACTGTTTTTTTATTCTTTGTTGCCATTTTTAACTCTTTTTTTATATTAATAATATTGTTTAATTTCAAAATCTGGGGCAAACATACAATGAGGGAGTTACAAATGAGTTGCAAAAAATAGAAGTACTAAATTTTAGCTTATTTCTTCTATTTCTTTAATAAGTTTTTTGGTTTCTGGAAGTGGATCTATGCCATATTCTTCATCAAGAACCTTTACGCACTTTTGATACGCTTTAATGGCCTGGGGTCTGTTACCTTTGTTGAGGTAAGCTTCCATTTGTATACGATAGGCATCTTCCCAAGTAGGATCAATGGTTAGTGCGTTTTGTGCTAAACGAATACTTTCTATAGGATTTTCTTCTAAGATAATTTCTGCTAATGTAATATAAGCACCCAAGATTAGTAATTGAGTTTTTTCACGTTCTTCTGAAGACCAATCTTCATATATTCGATTAGGAAGGAAATTACCTTTGTATAAGTTTATAGCTTCTTTATAAGCTTCTCTAGCTAATATGGTGTTAGAATTAACAGCTTCGTTACCAATAATAATATATTTCTCAAGTGCTTCTACGTCTATCCACACTTTTTCAAGATTCAATTGATAACTTACTCCTTGCCGAATAATATAAGTGGGTTCAGTTCTGGAAGGTCTATCAGGCTCAAGCGCTTTATTAATACCATGCATAGCAACTTTAAAATCTCGATCATCCCAATCTTCCCAAAGATGATCCATGATCTTTTCTTTATGGAGTGCATTCTTTTGCCTGTTTGATACTAAATATTGTAAGAGCTGTAATGTTTTATCACGTCCCCACTGCTTTGATGAAATTTTTTCGCCTTGCCTCCAGGCATTAAATTGCCCTAAAGTTTGTATGCGAATGCCAGCATTTTTTTGAAATGCCTTTAATTCATTCAGTGTTTCTTCAGCCTGAGACATGTAACGAATTACTTTTTACTTAAGGCATCTATTTTTTTATGGAGTTTTTTTATTTGATCAGTCAGTTGACCAACAGATTTGTTCATTTTTTTGAAGTCGGATCTTGAAGCATTTCGCCATTGGTCTATTTGTACTTTTTCACTAATCTCTTCGCCTAAATTGCTAATTTGGTCTTGAATCTGATCCTGTATGTGTGTAATCTGCTTTTTAGGATCCTTAATAGTCTCCATTAAAACTTTTGGTCCTACTTCTTTCATTGTCTTCCACATAGAAAGGCTTTTTTCCAAAATACCTTCACGATGCTCTTCCGGATGATCTTTAGTGGCCTCATTGGTTAATTCAGCCAGCTTTTGTTGCATAAAAACCAAAGCATCATTAAAATCAGTAAAGTTTTGTTCACCACCACCTTGAACATGTGAAATTTTTCCACGCCATTGTACATTAGATTCACCATCTTCTTCATAAATGCGTTGATTAAAACGTACCATGAATGATGCTGTTTGATCTGATTTCTTAGCCATGATCTTATTATTTTTATCCGGGTTCCTTTTCTGAACCTACCTCAATTTTAAGTAGACCTCTGAAGGCATCATTAACAGTATTACCTTCATAAAGAACTTTATAAACTTCTGTAGAAATAGGCATTTCTACATCATAATCTTTTGCCAATTCCAAGACCACTTTTGCAGTTTTTACCCCTTCTGCTACCTCATTCATTTCTTCTATGATCTGCTCTAAACTTTTTCCTTGCCCTAACTGAAATCCTACATGATGGTTTCTACTCTTAGCACTCGAACAAGTGGCTACTAAATCCCCCATACCTGCTAAACCAGCAAATGTGCTTCGTTTACCTCCCATAGCTACGCCTAAGCGTGTTAATTCTGAAAGCCCTCTTGTAATTACTGCTGCTCGGGTATTGTCTCCAGCATTGGCTCCATCACCCATGCCGGATGCAATAGCCATAATATTTTTTAAAGCCCCACCAAGTTCGCAGCCTATTACATCACTATTAGTGTAAACTCTAAATAACCCAGAGCTAAAAACGGGTTGTAGTCTTTTGGCTATAGTATCATCTACCATAGCTATAACTGCTGCTGCTGCTTTTCCAAAATGAATTTCTTTCGCCAAATTAGGCCCTGTTAAAACACCTGCCGGATGCCCTGGTAATTCCTCTTCGATAATTTCAGTCATGCGTTTTTTAGTACCCATTTCCAGCCCTTTGGCAAGGTTTACAATAGGAACCCAGGCTCGTATATGCGGTTTTGCCTCCTGCAAAACTTTTCTAAAACTTTGTGATGGAATACCCATCACTACTAAATCGGCATCTTTTACCGTCTCTTCAATAGAATTAGAAGCCTTTAATGATTTGGTTAAAAGGGCATTTGGTAAGTATTTGCTATTGGTATGAGATTCATTAATTTCTTTTACGGTTTGAGGGTTTCTAGCCCACATGATAGCTTCAGCATTTTTTGCAACAATAGACGCTACTGTAGTTCCCCAAGAGCCACCTCCTAGTATTCCAACCTTAAGTTTCATTTGTAATTATATTAATGTTCTAATTCCTTTAAAAATAAATCGCGTACCTCTTCAACATATTGATCAATTTTTCTAACCTTCCATTCAGAGGTATCCACAGGATCTAAAACCACGACTTCAATGTGTGTTGGTTTAAAAAAGTTACTACCCTTTGGCATAGCTAAATATGCATTCTTGATCACTACTGGAATAATTGGCACCCCTGCTTTTAAAGCTAAGTGGAAAGCACCTTTTTTAAATGGGCCTAATTTTTTACTCCTGCTTCTAGTGCCTTCAGGGGCTATAGCTATGGAGATACCATTTTTAAGAGCTTCAACTGCCGGCTTCATAGCTTCAATAGCTTTCGCCTTATTTGATCTATCTATATAAATAGCTCCTAAAGCTTTAAAAATAGGACCTATAGGTGAGTATTCAAGTTCTTTTTTGGCAATACCCGTAAAATCTTTGCGCAGTAACTTCATCATAATAAAGAAGTCTGCGGTACTTTGATGGTTAAAACAAAATACAGCAGGCCTAAAATCTATTAGATTTCGTTTTCCTCGTATGGCGATATCGAGTCCTGCCAACTTAGTACCCATATCACCCAAAGTACTAAAGGTAGCATTGGCCGCTTCTTGTCTTGATAATGTCATTGCACCTGTAGCAAAGCCTTTTAAAGCTGCTGGATATACACTAGCAGCTGCCATGAAAGTTCTAAAGCCATTTATAAAAGGCTTATCTTCAGTATGATCAAAACGTAAGATAGGCCAGTCATTTTCAAAAGCCACCTGTGATAATCGGTTATCAGGATTTGTAGCTCTTGGATTACCCACTATTTCGAGCAAAGGATAATCATCAAAACTGTCTGTATAAAAGTAACTTTTTGAAAGGTCTACAGCGTTCTTTTTTGAAAATTTCCTAGCAGCAACTGCTTTACCCTCTCCCCAACACATTTCTTGTATGGTACCGGTAAAACGCCCACGTTTTACCTCCATTTCTGTACAGTAAAAGTCCTTAATTCCAAGTTCGTCAGCAATAGGTTTAATTTGATATGATGTAGCTGCTGAAATAATAACAACCTGATGCCCTTTTTCTAGATGTGATTGAATCAGTTCTCTTGATTCAGGATAAATTGTATTGGCTAAAAATCGTTCATAAACTTCTTTACCTAACTCTTTGAATTCGGTCTCTTTAACTCCCTTGACACCTAGTGCTGACACTTTAGTAAGAATTTCAAAATCTCTATTGCCAGATGCATACACCAATACTGTAGCTAATTGAGAAAGCAATTCTTTAGCAGTAGTTTTACCACTTAACAAGCGTGATTGTAAGAACTTTTTGGCAGAAAAGTCATTAATCAAAGTTCTATCAAGGTCAAAGAAAGCAGCAATATGAGGTCCTTCTTCTTGTTTTGAAACATCATGAATGTCTTCTGTGCCAGGAACTATTTTAGGAGCTTTATCATGCTGTTTAATATATTTCTTTCTATCAAAAGTGGTCTCAAATTGCTGTAAGAAATTCAACCTAGAAGTAAGATCATTTAATAGTTCTATAAGTAGGTTAATTTTCTTATAGTTGACTTTCCTTTCTATAGGAGTTAATCCTTGGTTTTTCGCAAAGCGTAAGGCACTTACCAAAAAAGGTTTAGAAACACTATCTAGACGACTAATGCGTGTTTGCCAGTGTAACTCTTTGCCTTTGAAGAGGCAAAGCTCTATAAATTCTTTATCTATAAACTCGTCTTCTAAATCCCAACTTTTTAAGGTGTGACAAACTACTTTATTCGCTTCAATATAAATGAGTAATAAAGCCTTAGATACAAATAGTTCCTGCTTTGCCAAAAGTGCTGAAACATCACCTTCAGGATCTGCTAAAATAGCGCGCCAATTTTCATCAAATAAAGCCAATTCAGCTTCAATTTCACTGCTAAATTGAGGTTTATTGGTATAGAAAAATTCAAATTTAAATAAATCTCTTAAGCGCATGATCTCCTCCCAGAAATGGACAATTCTATGCTCAGAATTTTCATTCTTAATTTTGACTAAAGCCATTTCTATAAATGCTCTATGGTATAAATGTCCAGAGGCCATATTTGCATAGTAAGTAGCGGAAAGATACTCTGTAGGAGCTAGGCTATACTGCATAATAGAGCCTGCCTTGCTTTTTTGAATTATGCGCGCACTTAATAAGAGATTTAATGCATTTTGAACTGTTACATTAATATTATTACCTCTGTCAATAAGCACATCCTCCTTACGTTGACCAATGTAGTTCATCAACTTCAATACATTGAACTCAATTTCTTTGCGGGTTAAAGCAAAATTATTGAGAAGTACATTACATACCAATGAAACGGTTGTAACAGGAGTAATTCTGTTCGCTTTATGAATCAACTCAAAGGCAAACCGAGGTAAGGTATTTTTGTTTGCATAACTATCTTCTTCCATGTCTGGAATGATGGCATTGCCATGCACACTTGAATCTACCGGAGCACCAAAACGAATAGAAGCTCTACCATATTGATGCCCCAATTTTTTTATGTAATTGACAAAGGTTTCAAGATTTTCTCTTTTTTTCTCTTTTCCTTTTCCTTCTTCAGTCATCTCCTTCACATCAGGAATAAGATCATATACAATAGAAACAGGCACGTACTTAATATTTCTGGAACTCTCTTGTTCGGCTTCCATGATGTATTTTAGAATACCCATCTGCGGATATACTATTTTGCCTGTTCGTGATCTAGTACCTTCTATATTCCATGTTAAATGATCTCCATTATCAATAAGCGTTGAAATATAATGTCTTAAAGAGGTTTTATAAATAACATTTTCTTTAAAGCTTCTTCGTAAAAAAATCAATCCTGAATTCTTACCTAATTGTTTAACCCCTGGCATGGCCAGATTGATCCCTGCAAAGGCATGAGGTATTGGCATTCCGTAGCGAGCCAAAGTATTTATTAAAACAACGGTATCTAAGTAGGTTTTATGAGTGAGGATAAAAGCCACAGAGTTTCGTCGCATCAGCTTCATCAGACCCTTAATGTCTGTTGGGTCAATATCAATTTTATCACTATATGCTTTTGATATCATATATTGAAACCCCTTTCCTGCCACCATATTGGCCAGCGGGTGTTGATGTGAGTAGAGCTCTTTTATATATCCGGCAGCCTCTTTTTGAACACTTTCAAGTTCTCTTTTCTGTTCTTTGGCTATTTTTTTAAGCTGCTCTTGAAATTTTGTATGATTAATCACCTGTTCCATCAGACCATGAAGTTACAATTAAAAAAGGATATCTCTAATAATATCTGACCTATCACGTTTCCAGAATTGTGGGAAAAACAGGTTTTCAATCTTAAGGGCAAACTTACTTTCAAAAGGTTCAAGATGTAAATTCTCACCTAGAGCATGAGCTACTGTTAAGAGAATGGAAGCATTGGCACCCATACCTATATGGCTACCAAATACCTCTATATTTTTGATATCAGCACGTAGAGTTTCAGCTTCCATACAATGCTTCCAAGGTAATAAACCATCTGTTTTTGTGTAAATACAGGTAATAGGAACCTCAGGAATTTGTTCTAATTCCTTTAGGAATTTCTCATTGCGATCACGTAATGTTTTTCCTCGTAAAAACTCCAACATTCTAAGTAAGGGTGTGTTCATATTATTCACACCCCAAACAGGTGAGCCAATTGTAATAAGTTGCGCTACTTTTTCTGGATGTCTATTCGCGATAATCTTAGCCAACATACCTCCGCCACTCCAGCCAACAAGACTTACTTTTTCTTGGTGTTTTTCATAAATTTCGTCTAAGCGCTCTGCTAATTTTGGGAGGTACTTTGAGTTGATCATATTAACACCTAAATCCCATTTGTAACTTTTAAAACCAAGCGACTTCAAATACTTTCTTACAAAGCGTGTTGAAAAATCATTACCTAGATATGGAGGCATGAGTAGTACTGGTTTACCTTCTCCTTTTTTACGTTTTGGTATAAACGGATAGAGGTAAAAAATGGATGACCATTCTAACAAAGCTCTGGTTTCAAGAATGGTGTTATATGCAGGCGGAGCATCAATTTTTTTATTAATACGTTCAATTTCGTTTCTAAAACGCTTCACTACAAACTCAACAATTTTCACTTTATCATCCTTCACCTTACGAGTACGCATTTTTTCTGAGGTAACTTTTTCTAAAATAAGTACAAGGGTAAGATAGTCTCGATCTGGTCCAAAATCTTCGCAGACAACCACGCTATCTGCTAATAAAGGCTCTAAATCTTGATATTTATCATAGTCAACCTTTGAAGCATTTTTTTTGATCTGTTTAGCATAAGGGTGATGCTTAAAACTGGTATAAATAAACTCTCTTGCATCTTCAAGCTCCACTCCGGTTTTCATGGCTGAGTGAATGGCCAAACGTGTAAATGACTTGTATAGGGTTTTATTGTTTTCCATTCAATTAATGTAAGACTACAACACGCTGGTTGAGCCATTGTATAATTTCTTGTTCTACTTCTGATTTATTAGTTTCATTAAGCATCTCATGCCTACCGCCTTCATATAATTTAGCTGTGAGGTCTTCAATACCCGCCTTTTGATATTGTTTTACAACGCGTTTAAAGCCCTTGCCCATTTCACCCACAGGATCTTTATCTCCTGAAAAAATAAAAATAGGAAGGTTTTTTGGGGTTGCGTTAAAAGTTTCTTGGCGATTAATTTCTTTACTTCCTTTTAAAATATCCATGATAATGCTCAAAGAAAAATCCTCAATTCTGTAAGGATCTGCTTCAAAAAGATCTACTTGACTTTCATCGCTGCTGATCCAGTCAACTTTAGTGCGATTGGGTTTAAATTTTTTATTAAACTCAGAAAAGAACAAATTCTTAAGCATATCATTTCGTTTTGACCTTCCTCTAAAGGTGCTCACAATTTTCGTGCTTGCCAACCCAAAATTGCCTAGTCCTTTCATAAAACTTGCAGTACCAGAAAGTATGAGCGCTTGAAGATCATCACCGTATTTGGTGACATATTTTCTACTGAGTAAAGAGCCCATGCTATGCCCAAATAAGATAATCTTATAGTTTGGATGCTCTTTTTTTATGAGCAATGACAACTCACGCATATCTTCTACAGCATCATTAAAATAGTTTTGTCCATCATAAAAACCTCTAAGTTCATCAGATTTTACAGATTGACCGTGTACTCTATGATCATTGGCATAGACTTCATAGCCTTCTAGTTGTAATAATTCTGCAATAGATTGGTAACGCCCAGCATGTTCTCCTACACCGTGAGCTATTTGAACGGTGCCTTTAAAAGAGATAGAAGAATTGGCTTTCCATTTATAGTAAAAAATGGATTCACCATCAGCGGTCTTGTAGGTATTTGTAGTATAATTCATTCGTTAATTGGCTAAAAACGCGGAGATCAATTCCAAAAACATCGTTTTCTGCTTTTCAGTGCCTTGAAGTTTTAACCTCTCTTGAATTTTCAATTCATGTAAAAGCAAATTGCCTTTGTATAAATTATAGAGATTGTTATCAGAAATCTGTAATGAAATTTTGGCTTTAGAGCTCTTAACTTTTCTTACAGAGCCTTCTTTAGTTGTTAAATCTAACTGCCAAAATCCCTCATTATTGTCCTGAATAATATGAAATTTGTACAAACCTTTATACTTCTTGGTAAATTTTTGATTTTCCTTTAAATACTTTCTTAATGTATTGAAAAAGGAGGCACTTTTAAATTCAGGTTTCTCGGGTGTAGCTTTTTTACTTCTTCTTTTTAAAATAAGAGCTTCCAGTTCATTAGCAGACTCTCTAATATAGCGAGAAAATTTATCAGCATCTGGCATAGTATTAGCATCAGAAGTAGTTGTTATAGTGACCTGCCCATTATAGCTAAAGGCAGCTATGATAAGGCCAAATCCATCTAAAACAGGGGTTAAGCCAAAAGTTGTTACTACATTATGTCCACGCAAATAGAGCATGCCAGGAGGTCCTGGAACATTGGTGATGGTCAAATTAAACGGTGGACGCATCAGTTCTTTAATGTCATATCTACCGTATAGTTGTACAGCTAAGTTAGCAAGCCCAAAGGGTACACTTTCTGCCATCTGCATCAAGCTTTTAGCGCCAACAGTTTTATGACGGCTTTTACCAATTTCGGTATGTTCTTGAATATACTCCAATCGTTTAATGGGATCACTAATATGTGTAGCAATAGGGATGAGCATATTAGAAATCTTGTTTCCCATTTTTTTCTGCCCTTCAGAGCGAATGGAAATAGGTACGTTAGCAACCAGTGATTGTGATGGCAATTTTTCAATTTCAAGCAAGTATCTTCTTACCCCACCTGCACACATGGCAAGAATGAGGTCATTGATACTTACCCCCATAATTTTCCGTAAGGTATTTATTCTTTCAAAAGAAAGTATGGCAGTTCCCCAAGTCCTTCTGGGAGATACATTTTTATTAAAAATACTTCGGGGTACTTTAAAAGAACGTTTATTAAATGCTTTTTTTCCCTTTAATTTTTTTGCAGCATTACCTTTGATTAATGCAAAAGCCGTTTCGCTTAACGCCTTAGGAGCTTTTAACGGATCTTTAATAAATTTTGAGGAGCTTTTTAACAACAAACTCAAATCATCTGGTAGCGGATCAGGCTCAAATGGTTTTGGAGGAGGTATAGATTTTCTTCTATCCTCTTTTTCTTTATCAAACAATAAACCCATAATACCTACACCAGAAGCACCATCAACCATGACATGGTGTATCTTGGTGACAATTGCAACAGACCCTTTTGGTATTTGTGAAATTTCATCTAAACCCTCTATAAAGCTAACCGACCACAATGGACGTCTTAAATCTAAAGAGGTACTAAATATAGAAGCAGTAGTTTCACGAAGTGTTTTCCAGTTGGCAGGGTCAGGTAGTTTTATACGATCAAGATGAAGATCAATATCAAAATTGG
The DNA here is from genome assembly GCF_056591715.1 of Maritimimonas sp. 2405UD52-3. NCBI lineage: Bacteria > Pseudomonadati > Bacteroidota > Flavobacteriia > Flavobacteriales > Flavobacteriaceae > Maritimimonas > Maritimimonas sp. 2405UD52-3. The sequence continues at coordinate 131,927 of NZ_JBWQOL010000001.1, read as the reverse complement.
GGTCATCTACCCAATATGGATAATCAAGATTTAAAGGAACATTTAAGAGGCGCTTTCTAAACTTAGGCATTAAATGCAGCTTAGAAGCCAAAATCGCTTTAAAATCCTTAAAATTCAGCGAACCTTCAATAATAGTTAATGACCCAATATGCATAGTGCTAGTAGGCGACTCTGCATACAAAAAGGTAGCATCCTGAGCAGAAATCTGTTCCACAGAACTGTCTAAAGCATCATCTAAAATGTCTTTTAGTATCTTTTTTGCCATAAATTATTGCTGAAAATAGCTTGAAATGCCGTCAGCGATGCAATATAGAGATTTTTTAGGAAAGATAATGATTCAAAGTACAGTGAGATAAAACAGTTCTATTGCTCTTTATCACGCATATATTGCTCCTTATATTGTGCTTTTTTTAGGAGTTCTCTTTTTTTAACCGATTTTTTGGTAAACTGTTTACGTTCTCTTAATTCTTGTAAGACTTTTATATTTCTAAACTTTCGTTTATAACGCTTCAAAGCTCTATCAATATTTTCGCCTTCTTTTACTGTAATTTTAATCATATAGTATTATTTAAGTTCAAGTTTTATTTAATTACTGCGAGCAATATTCCTTTACAAAAAGCGCATACAACTTCATGTAAATATGAAAGACTATAAAATTTTAAAAACAGTAAGAATCTTTTTGGATAAGGAGTATCTGGTAGATGAAACGGATACTAAAAATTAAAACTGAATACTTTATGATTTTTCAAGAATAGAATTCTTGCTATAAAACAAAGGTACAATTAAATAAGAGGTAAGCAAGTATTTAATTGAATAAAAGTGGAGACGGAGGGACTCGAACCCTCGTCCAAACAAGCAACCAAAGCGCTTTCTACATGTTTAGTTATCGTTTATTTTTCGATTAAAAGCTGACCGAAAACCGCCCACTTTTAACTTAACTTCTTAAGTTTCGAATTACCATCGAAGCATTAGTAATTCTAGGTTTACTTTTACGATGCCTCTATGCTGAACGCCATAAACCAGGGCTTTCAAGAGACATTTAGCTTGCACACCTTGTGTGCCGGGGCTTGAATCCTACTATAATTCAGATTATTAAGCAGCTAAAGCGTAGTTATTCTCGCCGTTTAATTGTTTGAAATTGACTTTTACGAGTACTATTTCATTGCTCGACATGCTTACAGTTCAATTGATCTTGCTGTCAAAACCAGTCGTCCCCAAATTTTCAAAGAGCAGGATGGCAAATGTATATTTTTTTTCTATAATACCCGCTTGCTAAATCCTATTATTCATAATACCTTGCGGCAAATTTCATACCATTTGGCATAAAATGCCATTTTGAAGTCATTTTCGTCATATAAAGACCTTTTAAATGAAAATCGCCCTTATCAGAGAACGTAAAAATCCGCCAGATCGTCGTGTCGTTTTTACACCCGGAGCAGCTAAAAAATTAAGCGAAAAATACAACGATCTAACGATTAAAGTTGAGTCATCAGCTATTCGTGCTTTTGCAGATGATGATTATATCAAATTAGGCTTAGAAGTGACAGAAAATGTATCTGATTGTGATGTTATGCTCGGGGTAAAAGAAGTGCCTATTGAATCGTTGGTGCCAAGCAAAAAATATTTTTTCTTTAGCCATACTATCAAAAAGCAACCGTACAACCGAAAGTTATTACAAGCCATATTAGCTAAAAATATTGAACTCTACGATCACGAGGTTATTACTAAAGAAAATGGTGTGAGATTGGTTGCATTTGGTCGTTATGCAGGTATTGTTGGAGCCTATAACGGATTTAGAACGTATGGCCTGAAGTTTGATCTCTATACGTTGCCAAAAGCGGAAACGCTGAAAGATCAACAAGAGCTGATTGCTGAATTAAATAAAATTGAACTTCCTAATATAAAAATTGTTTTAACAGGTAAAGGGCGAGTAAGTAATGGCGCAAAGGAAATGTTAGATGGAATGAATATTCAGGAAGTTACTGTTGACGATTATCTCAATCAAGTATTTAATGAACCTGTTTATGTGCAGTTAGATGTGCTAGATTATAACAAGCGCAAGGATGGCACTGTCATTGATATGTTTGATTTTTTTAACAATCCAACAGAATACAAAAGTGATTTTATGCGCTTTGCAAGAATCTCTAGTCTTTATATTGCCGGACACTTTTATGGAGACGGAGCTCCCTATTTGTTTACTAGAGAGGATGCTAAATCACCTTATTTTAACATTAAAGTAGTTGCTGATATTAGTTGTGATATTGATGGACCTGTGGCTTCAACAATTCGATCCTCAACAATAGCTGATCCTATATATGGTTATGACCCCTTGTCTGAAAAGGAAGCTGATTTTAAAAATGAAGATACTATTGCAGTGATGGCAGTTGATAATTTACCCTGTGAGCTGCCACGAGATGCGTCGGAGGGTTTTGGAGAACAGTTTGGACGTTATGTCATTCCGGCTTTTTTCAATGGTGATAAAGATGGCATTTTAGAACGCGCCAGAATGACTAAGAATGGTAAATTGACAGAGCGTTATAGTTATCTACAAGATTATGTTGACGGTAAGGAATAATGGAGCAGGATAGAGAATTTCTACTGGCACTTGCCAATACCAAAATGCCTTATGGAAAATATAAAGGCAGACTCTTAATTGATCTTCCTGAACATTACATTGTTTGGTATCACAGAAAAGGATTTCCGAAAGGAAAAATCGGCATGATGTTAGGTTTGGTATACGAGTTAAAGTTAAATGGGCTTGAAGAGCTTGTGCGAAAACTTAGAACAACGAATTAATTTTTTGTTAATTTCAAGAGCAATTTCTTTTTTGGTATACATTTTTAGTAATTTTAGAAAACTAATAACCTTAAACTAAATACTATGTCTACACAACAAGTTGCAAACAAACTAGTACAAATGTGCCGTCAAGGAAATTTTGGACAAGCAATGGAAGAACTTTATGCAGATAACATTGTTAGCAGAGAAATGCCGGGATGGCCAAATGAAGTTACTTCCGGAATCAAAGAAGTTTTTGCAAAAAGTGAACAATGGATGGAAAATGTTCAAGAATTTCATAACGCAGAGGTATCAGAACCTATAGTGGCAGGAAATCATTTTTCTTGTACCATGGATATGGATGTTACCTTTAAAGACAGAGGGCGTCAACAAATGAGTGAGGTGTGTGTTTATGAAGTTGATAATAATGGCAAGATTTGTCATGAGCAATTTTTTTATGAAATGCCTGGTTGATTGCCAACACTTCAAATGATTAAAAAGCAACATGAAAAATCATGTTGCTTTTTTGTTTATCTACTTTTTCTCAACAAGTAGCACTGCTGTAATACCTAATGCATAGGCCAGAAGATCAGAAATACTGAAAGTGTTTCCAAAAATTAGATTCGCAATTTTATGATGTCTTAAATTTAGTATATCTAAAAGATGGGTTAATTGTAAGAACTCAATTGTAAGTGAAAAAAAGAGTACTGCAATAGCTAAATATAAGCTCTTTGTTTTGATAAAACTTTTTAAGAAATAATAGATCATGATTACAATTAGAAAATCACCAAACCAATACCTTACAAAAGGCTGCGTAACAAACTTTGCTATTATGACCTCCAAAATAAAAAGAGCACAAAAAATTAAAAAGCTCTTATAGTTAAAATTCATCTATTATATATTCTTTTTCATTACTTCCGGAAAATAGAACCTTTACAAACTCAAACCCTAGCAAAAGTAAGACGCTAAACCCAATGGTAAAACCCCATGTTTTAGGATGCCCCATGGGATTTATAAACCTATCTATGATATCCATTGTTAAATGTTTGGGATGTGCTACTATATCCCAACTGTTCCATCGGAGAAAACGCCCTAAGTAAATTCCAAAACCCGTTAAAAAAATAAAAATAGTCATTATAAAATCACTAGTAACTTTTGAAAAGTGTTTCAATAACAAATGATGAATACTTAAAAGAGAACTGTAAAAGAGAAAGATACCATTGCTAGCAAAAGAAAATACCAGCAGCAAATCAAACCATTGTGGCATTGAAGACGCACCTTTTAAATGAAAAATATCGGTAATAATGTAAGGTGCATTCGGTAGAAAAAACAACCATGTCAATAGTAAAATACTTATTAGCCATTTATTCAACTTACTTTGCCTCAGAAATAGACTAATAAAAAATGGTATATAAGCTAAAAAAAGATTCCAAATTAGAAATATGTATTTGGTTGAATAAGTTAACCAAATTCTGAAGCTCAATAGCATAAGACAGTATAATGAGAATAATACCAATATTTTAATTAATTTCTTCTCTTTCATTTTGAGTAAGATTTTGTTTGATAAATGATTTTTCATAATCAAGTTTAATTACTCCAGTCAATTTTTCTTGAGAAATACATGACTGAAGCCAATATTAAAAACAACCCAACACTTCCTACAAGTAATGCATAACTTTCTAACTGAATAATTGTGTAGATAAACGAGTACAAGACTATTAGAGAAATACCAATAAAAGAGGTAAACTTTAGTGTTTTTAAAATTGATTTTGAGTACAATGTTATAAGAACAATTACTGAAATACTGGCAACTAAATAGGCCCGTAGAAAATTACTATGTTCTGAAATAGAAACTAATAAAGTATAGAACATTGTTAAAGCCAATCCAATCATTAAATATTGAAAAGGGTGAATATTAATTTTGCTCATGGTCTGAATCAAAAAGAAGATCAAAAACGTAAGCGATATAACTAGGATACCATATTTGGCAGAACGTTCGCTCTTTAAGTATTGATCTACGGGAATCATAAAATTAACGCCAAAGGCAAATTCTTTTAAGTCAGGCAAATAGCTATAATGTTGCTGAGCAAAAGGTCTATTTATATCGAGTACTTTCCATTTGGCATGAAACCCATCTTTGGTAATTTTATCATTATTAAAAGGTAAGAACTCACCAAAGAAGTTGGCTGTTTTCCAATTAGACGTCATCTCAGCTTTTGTTTCTTTTCCAATAGGAATAAATCGGATTTGCTTGCTTCCATTTATATTGAGTGTTAAATTAAAATTCAAGTTTTCTTCTTTAGAAATATCTTTTTTATTCAAAAATTTACTCTCTAATTTATGCAACACTACTTCATCTAACCTTTGACTTTTGGCACCGCCATATCTTGATGTAAAAGAGTAGGTGTCATCTATAAAGTTTATAGATACTTCTTCATTTACCCCTTTTAGGTTAGAAGTTTTTAAGATTAGTTTTGCTTTTTCCCATTTTATTTGATTTTCCTTTATTTCTAATTCACTAAAATCGGGTTTTATAAAATTACCCAAAATATCCATCTCACTCTGATAAACTGCGGTTTCATAGATGCCATAACTCTTTTTTTCAGGATTTACTTCTGAGTTTATTTGTAGGGTTTCAGGAAAAAAATAGGCATAATTGGTTTGCTCAATAGTTTCTTTTAATACCTTTTGAGTATCTGCATTTGTTACTGTTTTTTCTTGATAGGTAATATATGGTATTTGTAAAATTGGCCCATAAATAAGCACTTCATTTCCCCATTTGTCATTTATTTCATTTACAACTTCTTTTTGTCTAAAGGAGCGTTCTTGTATTAAACTTTCTATAAGAGATAGGGGTATAAGTAAAAGTAACGTAAGAATACCAACCATAATAAGTCTAGCGGTAATAGAAGTTTTTATCCAGTTTCCGAATTTGTTTGTGTTTTGTTTTTGATTCGTTTCCATGTTTATAATTTTAAAGTACTTTGTTTTTCAAAGTAAATAAATAAAAAAATTTAGTTTTTAATTAATTTTTCAAGAGCGTTGATGTGCTTTTGAAATTCCTTTTTTCCTAGTTTAGTTACCATATATCTTGTGTTAGGTTTTTTACCGATAAATTGTTTTTCAATCAGTATATATTCAACTTTTTCTAAGGCCTTTATATGACTTGCTAAATTGCCATCAGTAACGTCTAACAATTCTTTTAACCGATTGAATTCGGCGTACTCGTTCACCATAAGTATTGACATGATGCCTAACCTTATTCTATGATCAAAGACCTTATTGATGTTGTCAATTAAACCCATTTACTTTCTATCATATTTATAGTACATGATAATACCATATACTATATGAAGTACACCAAAACCTAGCACCCATAGCCAAAAACCATAGCCGGGCAATAGTGCACAAATCAGACCTAATACGATTTCAATATAGCCTAAATATCGAATATCACCCAAGCTATATTTTGATGCATTTACCAATGCCAATCCGTAAAATATTAGCATTAGAGCTGCTGTTTGACCATATTTCTGTTGTCCTAAAATAATGAGGATATAAATACCACCTGTAATCAGCGGAATTAAGAAATTAAATATTAATCTTTTAGAGGAAGCATCCCATATTTTCTCATTATTCTTCTTAGCTTTTCTTGTAGTTAAAAAGATGGCAGTCAAAATACTAAGGGCAGCAATGATAAAAAGATCTAGCATGACGAATCTAAAAACTTTTCCGTCTAAGATGAGATATTCTCTGCCTGAATTTTCTACCAACCAATAAGCAATTGCTGCGCCAAGCAACGCATAAATTCCCGCCAAAATCCCTGAAAGACCGCTTAAAGAGATAAAACGCGAAGATTTATTCATTAAATCTTTAATTTCGGAAATGTCTTTTAAATAATCTTTTTCATTCATGATAAAAGTACTTTGAAATACAAAGTTATTAAAAATTAATTAGCTAACAAGTATTTTTTATTTTTGATAGAGTGAATCCTGCAGAAACATATATTTTAGACCAGCAAGAACCTTATAAGTCTATTTTGTTGCATTTACAAGTTTTGGTTGAAGCCACGTTACCAGAAATTGAATTAAAATATAAATGGAGAGTACCTTATTATTATCTAGAAGGAAATCCGTTTTGTTATTTTAATGTACCAAAGAAAAAAGGATTCGTTGAGGTTGGTTTTTGGGCGTCGGCTCATTTAACTAAATATAACGACTTTTTGGTATCAGATGGTAGAAAGGTTGTTAAATCTTTTCGCTATAAAACTCTGAAGGAAGTTGATGATACAATTTTTCAATTGGTACTTCAAGAAGCCAGTAAAGTAAATCATAAAGGTTTTTGGAAATAGTAACCTACTGTAAGTTTACTTTAAACTGTAAAGCAGTTTCTTTATTTACAATAATAAATAATGTTGTATTCTTTACGGCGGGCGCAGGGATAGTAAAAGTACAGCTACCCTCAACACAGTTTGGAATAATTTCGTTAGGGTATTGGGTGCCTAAATAAGCATAGTGAAAAGTCAATCCTTCCGAAACATTTTTCAATTTGAAATCTATTGTAGTATCTGGCGTGGATGAAATAATACCCTTACTGGGTGAAATTAGTTGTAATTTGTGCTTAAAAAAAGGCTTATTAATTACAGGGCTATCAAAAAAATCTCTTTTGGAAATATTTTTATTGGTAAACGTAAATCCGGCTTCAGCGGGTAAATGTGTTAAAGCAAATTCTTCAGGATTGGTAAAGAAAAAATAATCATCAAAGCGCTGCTTCCATTGCTTGCCTTGATTATAGCCAGAACCCCAGGTAACGTCTATTAAGTGCCATTTTCCGTCAATGCGTACGGCATTCCATGCATGATCTTCCTGCTGCGGACTCGTGCCAATATCAGAGACCCCTGCTTTAGAATAACCACCTATAAATAAACATGGAATACCCAGCAATTCCGAAACTTTTTTAAAGGTTCTTGAATAGCCTTCGCAAACTGCTTTATTGGTTTCTAGAGTGCTGTTTACAGAATGCTCGTTTACTGCAGCTAGTTTACGACGGTAGTCTTCCTGATCTGTATAACTAAAATTGATCTTAGTATCTCCACTTAGATAGCGAGGCATATCATATGCAATATTATGGGTAAGCCAGGTATAAATAGCGCGTACTTTTTCTTTATCGTCATCAAAATCCTCTTGTATCTGATTTGCCAGCGCTTCCGCAGAAGTGATTTTTTTAGGATATTGTTTTACCTTTTCATCAACTACTTCAAAGTTTTGAGAAAAGAGTCCTAGGTGAAAAAATCCTATAAAAATGAAAGTGAGTAGTTTCTTCATGTCATTTTAACCAGCACAAATAGTACCAAAAATTAAAGTGTATTAACAACTTTTCTAATGGCAACTAGATTAGACAGCAATTTTTCAAGATGGTCAAGATGTAGCATATTAGCACCATCACTTTTTGCATTGGCAGGGTCAAAATGTGTTTCTATAAATAAACCATCAGCACCAGTTACAATTCCGGCACGAGCTATAGTTTCTATCATATCAGGACGTCCACCAGTAACACCAGAAGTTTGATTAGGTTGTTGAAGCGAATGTGTAACATCTAATACCGTAGTTGCATATTGCTTCATTGTTGGGATACCACGAAAATCTACAATCATATCTTGATAGCCAAACATAGTACCTCTATCAGTGATCATGACTTTCTCATTACCAGAATCCATTACTTTTTTAACAGCATGTTGCATACTTTCTGCACTCATAAACTGCCCTTTTTTTAAGTTTACCACCTTTCCTGTTTTGGCAGCTGCTACAACTAAGTTAGTTTGGCGAACCAAAAAAGCAGGAATCTGCAATACATCTACATATTCGGCAGCTTTTGCCGCATCAGAAACTTCATGAATATCAGTAACGGTTGGTACTTGAAAAGTATCTCGTACTTTCTTTAGTATCTTTAAAGCTTTTTCATCGCCAATTCCAGTAAAACTATCTACACGTGAACGATTTGCTTTTTTAAAACTTCCTTTAAATACATAAGGAATTTTCAAAGTGTCAGTAATAGAAATAACACGTTCAGCAATACGCATAGCCATATCTTCACCTTCAATGGCACAGGGCCCTGCCAGGAGGAAAAAATTACCTGAATCAATATATTTTATATGCGGAATGGAAGCAATATTCATTAGTAAAAATTTAACGCAAAAGTACAACTTTTTGAGGTTCTGAATCAGTAAATTTGACTGGCGTACAAATAACAATATTCAGCTTTAACTTTACTTTAGAAAGCAAGATTACTTTTAGATTAAAAGAATAAAGAAGATGAAAAAAGGATTGAAAATTCTTGGAATTGTATTAGGAGTTTTTTTACTAGTGATTTTGATTGCACCTATGATTTTTGAGGGTAAGGTCATAGAATTGGTAAAGAAGACTGCTAATGATAATATCAATGCTACTCTTGATTTTCAAGAAGCAGATCTTAGTTTGTTGCGGAACTTTCCGAATATATCTTTAAAACTGGATGAATTTTATATTGCAAACAAAGACTCTTTTCAAGGTGATACCTTGATCAAAGCTGGAAATGTTAAACTTAGCATGCCTTTTAAAAATCTTTTTAATGATACATCAACACCCATTGATATAACTAGTTTTATTGTTGATAATGCTGATTTACGAATAAAGATTGATGCCGAAGGCAATGCTAATTACAATATTGCAAAGCAAAAAGACCAACAGGAGCCTTCAAATTCATCAGAACCCTTTTCTTTTGATTTAAAAAGCTATTTCATTTCAAATTCTAGCATTTCTTATGAAGATGCTTCCAGTAAATTATCCTTTTTAGTTAAAAATTTAAATCATTCAGGAGAAGGAAATTTTTCAGCAGATCAGTCGGTGCTTAAAACCAAATCGAATGCGGTTGCTACGCTCATGTATGATAGTATTGCCTACTTGAAAGATCATACATTGACACTGGATGCTGATATACAATTGGATTTTAAGGACAGTACCTATAGTTTCCTTGAAAATCAAGCCAAGGTGAATGAATTACCATTGGTTTTTGATGGGTTTGTAAAAGTGAATGAAAATAACCAAGAACTGGATATTAAATTTAATACACCGAGTTCAGATTTTAAGAATTTTCTGGCCATAATCCCGCAACAATATTCCAAAAGCATTGAAAATGTAACTACAACTGGAAATTTTGACTTGAATGGGCGATTAAATGGAATTATTGATAATACACATATTCCTAAATTCAACATTAATATAAATTCAGATAATGCTTCTTTTAAGTATCCTGACTTACCCAAGGCTTTACAGAATATTCATATCAATACGCGTATTGTGAATGAAACAGGTCTGACAAAGGATTCATACATCAGTATTGAACAATTGAATTTTAAGATAGATAATGAAGAATTCAATGCAAACGCATTGATCAAGAACATTACGGATAACATTCAGGTAAATGGAAATGTAAAAGGAACCATAGACTTAAGTAAACTTGAACAAATTTATCCAGCAGAAAATGTAAAAAACTTAAAAGGAATAGTAAAAGCAGATATTACATCAGCTTTTGATATGAACTCCATTGAAAAGAAACGTTATGAGAATACCAAAACATCAGGATCAGCTACAATTTCAAGTTTTGAATATGCTTCTGGAGGATTTAAAAATCAGTTTACAATAAACAACACTCAATTGACCTTTAATCCACAAACAGTAACGATATCGAATTTTGATGCATTGATTGGGAAAACTGATTTGAAAGCAAATGGTAGTATCCAAAATTTATTAGGTTTCTTATTTAATAAAGAAAATATTAAAGGAAATTTTGATCTACAATCTTCCAATTTTGTTGTGAATGATTTTATGACCTCGGAGAGTGATAATGAAAAAAATACGGAGTCGAACATTGAAGAGAAACTGGAAATTCCATCATTTTTGGATTGTACGATCAATGCTACTGCAGGAAATGTTCAGTATGATAATATTACCATGAAAAATGTTTCAGGTACATTGTTGATCAAAGATCAACAAGCCGAGTTAAAGAACATGAAGTCAGAAATTTTTGGTGGTAAGCTCGGTTTTGAAGGTGCGGTCTCATCAAAAACCGAAATACCTCAATTTCAAATGAATTTAGATGTCAATAATTTTGACATAGCGCAATCATTTTCTTCATTGGAGTTATTTCAATCATTGGCGCCTATTGCCAATACATTAAAAGGAAAAATCAATACAGAAATAGCTCTTTCTGGGGATCTATCGAATGATTTCACTCCCGTTCTTTCTTCTGTAAGCGGAGATATGATTGCTCAGTTATTATCATCAACTTTAAACGCTAAGAGGTCTCCATTACTTCAGAAGCTAGGAGCCAATCTTAGTTTTTTTGATGCTCAAAAATTAAACTTAAATGGCATAAAAACGGCATTAACATTTAAAGATGGAAAGGTAGCCATAAAACCATTTACTTTGAAATATGAGGATATAGAAATTGCTGTAGCGGGAAGTCATGGTTTTGACCTTTCTATGGACTACGATGCTATTTTTAATGTGCCTGCAAAATATCTAGGCAAAGAAGCCGAGCAACTAATAGCACAATTAAGTACTGATGAGCAAAATACGATTAAAGTACCCATTACTGCAATACTAAAAGGCGCATTTAAGAGCCCTAGTATATCTACAGATTTGAAAGCAGCTATTAGTAGCTTGGGCAAGCAAATTGCCAATAATGAAAAGGATAAATTGTTGAATAAAGGTAAAGAAGAAGTGAATTCGGCTTTAGACAAGTTGCTCAACAGATCAAAAGATAGTGTGAAGTCTGACTCGGTCACCACGAAACCCGAAGATCAAGTTAAGGAGACGGCAAAAGACCTCTTACAAGGTATTTTTAAAAAGAAAAAGAAAGATACCACCAATTAAACCATCAAATGATTTTGGTTAGCTTTGTGTAGCCAAAGACTGACTTGCTATGCGATGGACACTCAAAGAACAACCACCTCAAGAAAAAATCAATAAACTTTCACAAGCACTATCCATTGATACGACCTTAGCTTCTTTATTGGTTCAAAGAGGTATTGAAACCTTTGATGAAGCTAAAACATTCTTCCGTCCATCATTGACTGATTTGCATGATCCTTTTATGATGAAAGATATGCAAAATGCTGTTGAGCGTATTGAGCGCGCTATTGAAAAGGAAGAGAATATTTTGGTTTTTGGTGATTATGATGTAGATGGAACCACAGCTGTATCCTTAGTATCATCGTATTTAAAAGAAGAATATCAAAATGTAGCAACATATATCCCAGACAGGTATGCTGAGGGATATGGGGTGTCCTATCAAGGGATAGATTTTGCAGAAGACAACGGTTTTTCGTTGATCATTGCTTTGGATTGTGGAGTGAAGGCCATTGATAAAGTGAGATATGCAAAAGATAAAGGCATTGATTTTATCATTTGTGATCATCATCGTCCCGGTGATCAACTACCAGAAGCGATAGCTGTGTTAGACCCTAAGCGAAATGATTGCGACTACCCTTATGATGAATTATGTGGTTGCGGAGTGGGTTTTAAGCTGGTGCAAGCACTGGCATCCAGAAAAGGACAAACAATAGATGATTTACTAGAATATTTAGATTTGGTGGCTACTGCCATAGCTGCAGATATTGTTCCTATAACAGGAGAAAACAGGATTCTGACCTACTTTGGATTGGAACAGATTAATACCAATCCCAGATTGGGAATTAAAGCTATTATCGACCAACTAAAGAAGGACTCACTAACCATTACAGATGTGGTGTTTATTATTGCGCCGCGCATCAATGCTGCTGGACGCATAAAACATGGTAATCATGCAGTGCAGCTACTGACATCAGATGATTTAGATATGGCTTTGGGTTTTGCCGCCGAAATTGAACAGTACAATACGCATAGAAAAAGTTTGGATGAACAAATTACCAAAGAAGCTTTATTGCAAATAGAAGAGAATAATGAACAAAACCACTACACCACGGTAGTATATCAGGAAGATTGGCATAAAGGAGTGATTGGTATTATAGCTTCTCGATTGATAGAACGATATTATAGGCCTACGTTAGTTTTTACAAAGAATGGAGAAAAATTAGCAGCTTCTGCACGTTCAGTTTCAGGTTTTGATGTGTACAATGCCTTGGAAGCCTGTTCTGATACCATAGAGCAATTTGGTGGTCACAAATATGCTGCCGGATTAACACTATTACCAGAAAATTATGAAGTTTTCAAAATGAAGTTTGAACAAGTGGTGAAACAAACCTTACCAGATGAGTTAAGAACTCCTGAAGTTAAAATTGATGCTGAAATGGATTTAGCCGAAATTACACCAAAGTTTTATAGAATTTTAAAACAATTAGCTCCTTTTGGTCCGAAAAACATGAAGCCTGTTTTTGCCATCAAAAATGTGTCGGATACTGGTTATTGCAGACCCGTGGGTTCAGATGAAAGCCATTTAAAATTGAAAATTACAGATGGAAAGCTTGCTTTTGATGCGATAGGATTTAATATGGGGCATTACTGTGAGAAGATAAAAAACAAACAACCCTTTGATTGTGTATTTACTGTTGAGGAAAATGTTTGGAATGGGAGAACAACCTTGCAGTTGAATTTGAAGGATATAAAACTTTGAAATTGTCCCCTTGAGGGGACTATAGGGGTGTAAGATGAAAAACAAAATAATTCCATATAACCCAAAATTAAAACTATTAGCTCGTCAGCTAAGAAAAAATAGTGCGCTGCCAGAAGTTTTACTTTGGCAGAGAATTAAGCAAAGGGCCTTAGGAGTCCAATTTCATCGACAGGTACCAATGCTGGACTATATTGTTGATTTTTATTGCCACGAAATAGGACTAGTAATTGAAATTGACGGTAAAAGTCATGATTTTAGTTATTTTTATGATGCTAATAGACAAGGAAAACTCGAAGAATATGGAATAATATTCATAAGAGTTTCTAATGAAGATATTTTAAATAATATGTTTAGTGTGTTATTGGTTATTCAAGATAAAGTTGATGAGTTATTGAAAATACAAAATAGTTGAACACCCCTGAAAGCGGTGTTTTCCGTCCCCTCAAGGGGACATTTTAATTTGAACACATAGGTATTGCTTGAGGAAGGTTATTAGAATTCTTGGTTAATCTTTTCTTTTAATTCAGTTATTTCCTGAATATATATTTCATTTAGGAATTCATTGTAAAAATCTTCACGCTTATAGTCGAAGTATCTTTCAGAAAAAACAATATGTTCTTTAGCTAAGTTAATACTATCTAATTTGAAATATATATCAGCTAGGTTAAAATGAGCTTCGCAAGTATATTGCGATTGGGTCAGACCTTTCCTTAAAACTTCTATCGCCTTTTGTTGTTGATCTAATTTGGAATAACAAATTCCAAGATAAACATAAGTCTGTACATCAACTAAATCTTCCCCCAAATTTTTTATGGATTCATCAAAAAAGCGAATGGCTTTTTCATAGTTTTTTTTACCGAAGTAGCATTCTCCCCTCAAAAAATTGATATCCTCCCCCCACGGAGCGTCCATAAAATTGGGAGTAAGAGCATCAAGTTTATTAAAATCTTCTAATGCTTTATCGTAATCTCTTAATTTTCTCAATCGTATCCAACCTCTATACCCAAGATGAAGATCAGGTTCTAGTTCTATAGCTTTGTTTAGGTATTTAAATCCTCTATTGAAATCTCCTGATTTATTAATATCAATGGAATAAGTATAATAGTCATTACTATTTATAGAGGTGAAATTTTCAACACGCTCTTTTAAGTTTTCGAATTCTTTCTTCCTCTTTTGATTATTATAAATTGAATACATATAAAGACAAAGAATTAATGAAAGCAAGATTGAAATGATAATTCCAAATATTTTAAAAAACTTCTTCAATTTTCCCGTCTTCTATTTTAAATCGAATCAGATAAAACATGTTGTAGTCTAACTCACGTTCCCAATCCTTTAAATTTTCTGATAAGTCCTTAATTTTTTCAACTAATACTCCATTATTAAATTGAGTAGGTTGATAGTTTTCATCTATCTGAAAAACCTCTTTTTTACAAATAGTATTTTTTTCATCTAGATGAAGTCTTAATGTAATGAAACCATTTTCAGGTGAGATATTATTTTCTTTTGTTTTAATTTCGTCAAATACTTTTCTGATAGTAATATTTTCACCTTTCAATTTTCCTTCAACATAAAAGTAAGGTTTAGAATGCTTATCACATTCACTTGTTGAATTAGAACAGGATATAAGCAAAAGGGGAAAAAAAAGTAAAATTCTCATTAAATAGCTTTGAGATCGGCTATTGTCCTTGTCGGATTTTCACTCTTAAACACAAAACTTCCGGCAACCAACACATCAGCTCCAGCCGTAAGTAATTTATCCGCATTGTTAGCATTTACACCACCATCAATTTCAATTTTAGCAGAAGAGCCTGATTTATCAATCAAATCTCTTAATTGAATAATTTTCTTGTAGGTGTTTTCAATAAAAGACTGCCCTCCAAATCCAGGATTTACACCCATCAAGCACACCATATCTATGTCACGAATAATATCTTCTAAAACTGCAATAGGTGTATGCGGATTTAAGGCCACACCTGCTTGCATGCCTTCTGCTTTAATTGCTTGAACAGTTCTATGTAAATGAGTACAAGCCTCATGATGTACTGTCAAAATATCTGCTCCTACTTTTTTGAAATCTTGAATATACCTGTCTGGGTCAACAATCATTAAATGCACATCCATAGGTTTTTGAGCATACTTTTTAATGGCCGAAATTACGGGCATTCCAAAAGAAATATTTGGCACAAAAACACCATCCATTATATCAATATGAAACCAATCAGCTTCACTATTATTAACCATTTCAACATCACGTTGAAGGTTAGCAAAATCTGCAGCAAGTATTGAGGGAGCAACTAAGTGTGACATTATAAAATATGTGTTATTATGTTGCGCAAATATACTAAAACAATAGAGCCAATGGCTTAAAAAGAAAACGCCCTAGTAGGGGCGTTTTCAATTCATTAATCAAAAAACGAATAGTTCTCTGACTACTCATATGATAAAATTATAAAACCTTTAGGTATTAGCCTAAATATGTTCGTAAAATTTTACTTCTTGATGTATGCTTTAATCTTCTAATGGCTTTTTCCTTGATTTGACGTACACGCTCACGTGTTAAATCAAAAGTTTCGCCAATTTCTTCTAATGTCATAGGATGTTGATCTCCTAAGCCAAAATATAACATAACCACGTCTGCTTCTCTAGGTGTTAAGGTTTCTAGAGCACGTTCAATTTCAACCTTTAGTGATTCGTGTAATAATTTCTTATCAGGATTTGGTGATTCACCAGAACGCAATACATCGTAAAGGTTAGAATCTTCACCTTCAATTAAAGGAGCGTCCATAGACACATGACGACCAGAGTTCTTCATAGACTCTTTTACGTCATTTACGGTCATATCTAATTCCTTAGCAATCTCTTCTGCTGAAGGAGGTCTTTCATTTTCCTGCTCTAAACGAGCAAAGGTTTTATTGATCTTATTAATAGATCCAATCTTATTCAAGGGTAAACGAACAATACGTGATTGCTCAGCTAATGCTTGTAAGATAGACTGGCGAATCCACCAAACTGCATACGATATAAATTTAAAACCACGGGTTTCATCAAAACGCTTTGCCGCTTTAATTAACCCCAAGTTACCTTCATTAATCAAATCAGGTAATGTTAATCCCTGGTTTTGATATTGCTTAGCCACAGAAACTACGAATCTTAAGTTTGCTTTTGTTAGTTTTTCTAAAGCAACCTGATCACCTGCCTTGATACGTTGAGCTAATTCAACTTCTTGATCGGCCGTGATAAGGTCTACTTTACCTATTTCTTGCAAATACTTATCTAACGAAGCGGTCTCTCTGTTAGTAACTTGTTTAGTAATTTTAAGTTGTCTCATATATTCACGTTTATTTAAACCTTATTTTTTGTCATGTAATTATATATACGATAGATATTCAAAAAATGTTACAAAAAAATATTTTTATATAAAGTGACTTTCTAGAATTTATTGTGTCAAAACAATAGAAAACCTTTAAAAATTACATTGAAACCATCTGTCGACCTTGGTCAACTCACTGATGAAGAGTTGATTAATGAAATAGTGAAAACTAAAGATAGCTTGCTGTTTGCTGAGCTATACGATAGATATGCGCCAAAGGTTTACAATAAATGTTTAGGTTTTGCAAAAGATAAAGTTGAAGCTGAAGATTTGACACATGACATTTTTATTAAATTGTTTGTTAAACTAAAATCATTTCAAGGAAAATCTAAATTTTCAACATGGTTGTATTCATTTACCTATAATTTTTGTGTGAACTTTATTCAAAGAAATACATACAAAAACAAAGAACAGGTAGATGATTTGATTGTTGAAAAAAATGCTTCGGTTGTTGATGAGATTTCAGATCATGAAATACTACAGCTAAAGTCAAATAAACTAAAAAAGGCACTATCTATTATTGATGTTAAAGACAACATAATTCTTTTGATGAAATATCAGGATGAATTGTCGGTTAAAGAAATTAAAGATGCTTTAGGGATTGGTGAAAGCGCAGTAAAGATGAGGCTCAAAAGAGCGAAGGAAAGAGTATTAGAAGTGTATAATAAGTTATAATCAATGGAAAATCCTTTTAAAGACATATTACATCAGGAGGAACTTCCACAGAAGTTAAAAGGTAAAGTAATGAGCGATATATCGTTCATAAAATTTGCTATTGACGCTGCTGATTTGATGATGGTGAAATATCCAGAGGCTATTGAGAATCTCCTACATATTAAAGACAACAAAACTAACAACTCATAAATCTCAAAATTAAAATGGATCAATTAGACTTTTCATTTTTTAAAGATATCTGGCAAAGTATTGTTGCTGCCATGCCAAAAATATTTGCAGTAGTAGTACTCATTATTATAGGATGGTTGGTGATAAAAATTGTATCAGCAATCTTAAAAAAGGCACTTAAGGCCGCTAATGCCGATAAATTGGGTGATAAGTTTAAAGAGGTTGACCTTTTTAGAAATGTTGATTTTAGTGTTACTGATATTGCGGTGAAAACTGTAAAATGGATCATCATTTTGTTTTTGATCATTTCCGCAGCAGAGATATTAAATTTACAAATAGTATCTGATGGAGTGAGCGCCGTAATCGCTTACTTACCAAAACTGATTTCGGCTATTGCTATTTTCTTAATAGGAGTTTTACTGGCCAATATTGTAAAGAATGGAATCAGTGCTACATTTAAAGCGTTAGATCTAACAGGTGGAAATGTTATTGGGAATATCGTTTTTTATGCAATTACTATTATAATAGGCATTACAGCGTTAAACCATGCTGAGATAGATACACAAATTATCACCAATAATCTTACCATCATTTTTGGAGCCTTTTTATTAGCATTTACAGTTGCTTTTGGATTAGGTTCAAGAGAGATTGTACAACGATTATTATTTGGGTTTTATTCAAGAAAAAATTTAGAAGTGGGGCAGAAGATAAAGATTGAAGATGTTGTAGGAGTTATTGATGCCATTGACAATATTTATTTGGTATTAAAAAATGAAGATGGAAAATTTATCTACCCTATAAAAGAAGTAAACGATAAAATTATACAGGTGTATGATAAGTAAAATATTCTTGTTGAGAAGTTTGTTTATTTGGGAATAGAATTGAAGTTTATATAGCAAGAGTATACATATACGGGAGTTTGACAGAGCTCCTGGTATTGATAAATCAGTCAGGTTTTCTATAAATAAAGGGGTTTATTATATAGATTGCATTTATCAATAAAAAAAGCCCTCCATCTTGGAGGGCTTTTGATTTATTCGATTTTTACTTTTTTACTAAATAAACTAATCTTGTTTTTCTTCTTTTGGCTTCCTATCGTCACGACGATTGTCTCTATTACGATTATCACGACCACTACGATTATTATCTCTTGGAGGTCTTGGTTGCCAACCTTCAGGTTTAGGCAAAATTGCTTTACGAGAAACTTTCTCTTTTCGTGTTTTAGGGTCTATACCAAAATATTTCACATCTAGTACATCACCTAAATTAACAACATCTGTTACATTGTTAGTGCGTTCCCAAGCTAATTCGCTAACATGTAGTAAAACTTCATTTCCTGGGGCATCAACATATTCTACCACAGCACCAAAATCTAACACTTTTATGACTTTTACCTCATAAACACTTCCTCTTTCTGGCTTAAATAATAGTGAATCTATTTTTGCTTGCACGGCATCTATCCCCTCAGAACCTACACCTAAAATTTCAACAATTCCTTCTTCAGTAACAGGATCTTCATTAATAACAATAGTTGTATTGGTTTCCTTTTGTAATTCTTGAATTACTTTTCCACCGGGTCCAATTAAAGCACCAATAAATTCATTAGGAATTCTACGTGTAACCATTTTTGGAGCATGACCTTTAACATCTGCATTTGGAGTAGCAATAGTATCAGTCAATTTCTCTAATATATGTAAACGACCATCACGAGCTTGTTTTAATGCATTCACTAAAATCTCATATGATAACCCTTTTACTTTAATATCCATCTGACATGCAGTAATACCATCAGCAGTACCTGTAACTTTAAAATCCATATCACCTAAATGATCTTCATCACCTAAAATATCAGATAATACGGCATATTTTCCAGAATCAGCATCAGAAATTAATCCCATAGCAATTCCAGAAACTGGCTTTTTTAATTGAACACCAGCGTCCATTAAGGCCATAGTACCAGAACACACTGTTGCCATTGATGACGAACCATTAGATTCTAATACTTCAGAAACTACCCTTACAGTATAAGGACAATCTTCAGGAACCATACCTTTTAATGCACGTTGTGCTAAATTACCATGCCCAACTTCACGACGAGATGTTCCACGAATTGGTCTAGCTTCACCCGTTGAAAAAGGCGGGAAGTTATAATGTAAATAGAAACGCTCTTCGCCTTCAAAAGACGGCATATCAATTTGGTTTGCTTCTCTAGATGTTCCTAAAGTTACTGTAGCTAAAGCTTGCGTTTCACCACGAGTAAAGATAGACGAACCATGTGTAGAGGGTAAATAGTCTACTTCACACCATATTGGTCTGATCTCATCAGTTTTGCGACCATCTAAACGTAAACCTTCATTAAGTGTTAAGTCACGAACAGCGGCTTTTTCAGCTTTGTAATAATACTTAGAGATTAAGTCTCCAACATCTTCTAATTCTTCTTCAGAAAAAGTAGCTTTAATTTCTTCTTTTATTTCAGAAAACGCTGTACTTCTTTCATGCTTAGCTGATCCCGCTTTAGCAACGGCATATACTTTATCATATGCCATATCATAAATTTTCTTTGCAAGCTCTTCATCTTCTCTTTCTGGTTCGTATTCGCGAACTTCTTTTTTACCTACAGCTTCAGCTAATCTTACTTGAGCAGCACATTGTTCTTTAATGGCTTCATGAGCAAATTTGATAGCTTCTGTCATTTCCTCTTCAGAAATCTCATCCATTTCACCTTCAACCATCATCACAGAATCAGCAGAAGCACCAATCATCATGTCTATATCAGATTCTAGCAATTGAGCTCTTGTTGGGTTGATAATGAACTCTCCATTAACACGACCAACTCTAGCTTCAGAAATTGGACATTCAAATGGAAAATCTGACAATTGAATAGCAGCAGAAGCAGCTAAACCTGCCATTGCATCTGGCATTACATCTTCATCATGAGACATTAACTGAATCATCACCTGCGTTTCAGCATGATAGTCTTTAGGAAATAATGGACGAAGTACCCTGTCTACTAAACGCATGGTTAGTACCTCTCCATCACTTGGTCTGGCTTCTCTTTTAAAGAAACCTCCCGGATAACGCCCAGCCGCAGCAAATTTTTCTCGGTAATCTACCGTTAGTGGTAAAAAATCAACATCTGCTTGTTTGTAATTGGAAACAACTGTACATAATAACATACATTTTCCTGATTGCACTACAACGCTACCATGCGCTTGTTTGGCTAATTTTCCTGTTTCGATGGAAATTTCTCTTCCATCTGAGAGGGAAATAACCTCTCTAAAAGCTTTTGGAATCATATTTTTTTTATTCTAATTAAACATTGGTTGTGTTGTGTGGTAGTTGTTGTGTGACCAATGAAAAACTTTAATTAGCTTCTTTATGTGATGTAATTTATACTCTTACAAGAGTTATAAAAACAAAAAATGAGGCACGGAGCCTCACTTTTTTACTTTCTAATGTTTAGTTCTTTAATCAGAGCACGATATTTTTCAATATCTTTTCTCTTAAGATAATCTAGTAAACTTCTACGCTTACCTACTAACTTTACTAGAGACCTCTCCGTATTAAAATCTTTACGATTGTTTTTTAAGTGCCCTGTTAAGTGATTGATTCTAAAAGTAAATAGTGCTATTTGCCCTTCTGTAGAACCAGTGTCTTTTTCTGATTTTCCGTACTTACTGAAAATCTCTTCTTTCTTTTCTGTTGTTAAATACATGCCAATATTATTTAAATGATTTTTATGTACAGAATCCTATTTTCGGATTCAAGGCGCAAATATAGAACTATTATTTTGATTGACAATACTTTGGTGTGAATTACAAACTGTATATAATCTCATTTCTAAAATGAAGTTTTAAACCTTTTTTGATTTAGGATGTCTTAGAATCAAAATTAAAAAATAGATACAATGAAAAAACAATTCAAATTCGGTTTATTGGTGATAGCATTTCTTGGTTTAATGCTAACTAGTTGTCAGGACGACACTATTGACACGGGAACTTCTTCAGAAGCAGTTGATGTAAAAAGTTTAGAAACATCATCAGAAATAGATTATGTTTCTGATGGGGTTGGGTCTATAGTTGAAGATGTGTACTATAATGAGGAGTACCCAAATGCAGCAAAGAGCTTTGGTTCAAATAGATATTTACCTGACTGTGTAACCATAACAATAGTTTTAGTTCAGAATATGAAAACAGTTACTATTGATTTTGGAGAAGGATGTGAACTTAGAAATGGGGATGTCGCAAGTGGGAAAATAATCATGGAATATGAAAAGGATCCTCAAGCAGCAACAAGAACAATTTCTTATTCTTTTGAAGATTTTTATTACAATAACAAACATTTAGAAGGTACTGGGTCAGTGCTAAGAGAGCGTTTAAATGAAAATGGAAACCCTCAAGCTACGCTAACAGCAGATTTAAAGTTAACTTGGCCTGATGAAACATATGCTACTTCAGCAGGTACTAGAGTTAGAGAATGGATTGAGGGTTATGGATCAGGAGTATGGGGAGATAATGTATTTTTAATAACTGGTAACTGGACTTTTATGAATAGAGCAGGTACAACATATTCAGGTACTATTATAGAACCATTACGAAGAGAGTTAGCATGTAGATTTATTGTGAGCGGAACAGCAGAAGTTTCTAAAAATGAAATCACGGGCATTCTAGATTACGGAGATGGAGAATGTGATGATTTAGCAACGCTAACAATAGGAGATACAGTCAGAGAAATACACTTAAGTAAGTACCACCCAAGATTGGTGAGAGTACCTTAATAAAATAGAGCATAATAAAAAAAGCCTTGAGAAATCAAGGCTTTTTTTATTATGCTCTTAAAGGATTATTTTGAACAAGATCAATATACATATTTACTTGTTTTTTGAGATCTTTTCGTTCAATAATTTTATCTAGAAATCCATGTTCTAACACAAATTCAGCGCGCTGAAAGCCTTCTGGTAGTTCCTTACCTGTTGTGTCTCTTACCACCCTAGGTCCTGCAAAACCGATCAAGGCACCAGGTTCACTGATATTGATATCACCTAACATAGCAAAAGAAGCTGT
The DNA here is from genome assembly GCF_056591715.1 of Maritimimonas sp. 2405UD52-3. Lineage (NCBI taxonomy): Bacteria > Pseudomonadati > Bacteroidota > Flavobacteriia > Flavobacteriales > Flavobacteriaceae > Maritimimonas > Maritimimonas sp. 2405UD52-3. Next base: position 109,223 of record NZ_JBWQOL010000001.1, on the reverse strand, counting down.
TGTCCCCCCTGTAGTAGGGTCAGTACATAAAGAAATATATGGAACTTTGGCTTCTGAGAGTTGTGCTAATTTAGCAGATGTTTTTGCTAATTGCATTAATGACAAAGCAGCCTCCATCATACGTGCCCCCCCTGACTTTGAAATGATCATAAAGGGAATTTTCTTTTTTAGCGCATAATCAGCAGCACGGGCGATTTTTTCACCAACCACACTTCCCATTGAACCACCAATAAAGTTAAAATCCATGGCAGCTACAACTAGGTCTTTCCCTAAAGATTTTCCTATGGCGGTGCGCACGGCGTCTTTAAGTTTGGTTTTTTGTTGGGCTTCTTTAATTCTATCAGGATACTTCTTCGTATCTACAAATTTCAAAGGGTCTTTTGAAGTGATATCAGCATCTAGCTCCTCATATTTATTGTCATCAAACAATATTTCAAAATATTCATTGCTGCCAATTCTAACATGATATCCATCTTCAGGGCTTACATAGAAGTTCTCTTTAAGTTCTTCTGTATCTACAATTTTACCACTAGGCGTTTTGTACCATAAGCCTTTGGGTACATCTTTTTTTTCTTCAGTTGGGGTTTGTATCCCCTTATCTTTTCGTCTAAACCAGGCTGACATAAGATTTTAGTTATTTGGGCAAGCAAGTTAGTAAAAAAAACACCAGCTTTTCAAGTAATAACAATAGCAGAACTACAGCGTATTAATATTATTTAAATCTTCAAATGCTTTCTTTAAACGTTCTCTAAATGTTATTTCTCCTTCACGCAACCATTTTCTAGGGTCGTAGTATTTTTTATTTGGTTGATCATCTCCATCAGGATTACCTATTTGAGTTTGTAAATACCCAGTCTTATCCTTCATATAATCTCTAATACCACTCATAAAGGCATACTGCATATCAGTATCAATGTTCATTTTAATAACACCATAGCCTATTGCTTCACGAATTTCTTCAACCGTAGAACCAGATCCACCATGGAAAACAAAATCAATATGATTATGAGGAACTCCATATTTATTAGAAACGTATTCCTGCGAATTTTTTAGAATCTTTGGAGTTAGTTTTACATTACCAGGTTTGTAAACTCCATGCACATTTCCAAAAGCAGCAGCCACAGTAAATTGATCACTTACTTTACTTAATTCTTCATAAGCATAAGCTACTTCTTCAGGTTGCGTATATAATTTTGAATCATCAACATCCGTATTGTCAACGCCATCTTCTTCACCTCCTGTAATGCCTAATTCTATCTCTAAAGTCATTCCCATTTTGCTCATACGTTCCAGATAGCGCTTACAGATCTCAATATTTTCTTCCAAAGGTTCCTCAGATAAATCTATCATGTGCGAACTATAAAGTGACTTTCCTGTTTCTTTAAAATGTTGCTCACTGGCATCTAATAACCCATCTATCCAAGGGAGTAATTTTTTCGCACAATGATCAGTATGTAAAATGATAGGAACGCCATAAGCTTGTGATAATAATTGTACGTGTTTGGCACCTGCTATAGATCCAGCAATAGCGGCTTTTTGATTTTCATTAGAAAGTCCTTTGCCGGCATTAAACTGGGCACCGCCATTTGAAAATTGAACAATAACAGGTGCGTTTAAATCACGAGCAGTTTCAAGAACTCCGTTTATACTATTTGATCCTACCACGTTTACTGCAGGTAATGCAAATGCTTTTTCCTTAGCTAGGTCAAAAATTGCTTGAACTTCGCGTCCGGTAGCAACTCCAGGTTTGATATTGTGACTCATTAATGGTGTTTTTAAAAGTTAAAAATGGAAATATAAAAGTAATCATTTTTGGATAGATATGTTCTTAAAGACAAACCTAAAAACGAAATCGATATAGTAAATTAAAAGAACCGGAACTCTTAAAAAGGGTAATTTATACCTATGTTAAGCTGATAATTTTTAAAATTATAATTCTGAAACCATCTACTACCTTCAAGATAGGGTTCATAAGTTTTAAAACCTGCATCTAATCGTAATATTAAAAAGCCAAAATCATATCTGGTTCCAAACCCAGAACCTACCGCTATACCTTTTAAGGAGCTCAAGTCATTAAACTTAGCTTCAGAAGAGAATAAAGGTGAGTTCGTAATATCCCAGATGTTACCTGCATCAATAAATAAGGCGCCATTAAGACTATTTATTAACTTAAAACGATATTCAAGATTTGTGGTAAGTTTTAGGCTACCCACATTAAATTCTAGGGTACTCAAATCTGAACCCAAGCCAAGATCAAACGTTCGCCATGCTCTTATATCATTGGAGCCACCGGCACGATAACTCCTACTAAAAGGAATATCATCTGAATTACCATAGGGTATAGCGAAGCCAATAAAATTTCTGAATACTAGAGAGGAATTTGTATTGATGCTCCAGTATTTTTTATACTCAAATTCTGTTTTTAAGTACTGAGCAACAGGTAGACCAAATAATTCTTTTTTATTGTCTTCATTCGTATTTCTAATAAAGGCAGTAGTAAGTGACCCTGATGATATAATTCTTCCAGTAAAAGTAGAGAAACTATTGTCTTTAAAGTTTTCTCTATTATTATAATTATATGTGTATGAAATTACAGGTACTAGGACATCCTCTACTAGGATATCACGTTGTTGCCTAACATTATCAACGATTTGAAATTCTTCTGGGTTTGAAATTGAAAAAGGATTGTCAGGAGATGTGATTCTATTTACATAATCTAAATAATTTCTAGGCACAATTCTTTCTATATTATTAATTATAACAGTTTCTTGATTCGATTCTATTGGTAGAATATTATTAAACCCTTCACCAGATGAAATGTCATTTAATCTATTTGCTTCAGACCTATAAACATTAAAATAATTATCAACATTTGTATTCCGTATATATTGAAGGTTTAGGAGTTCAAACTTATGATTGGTTTTTGGATTACTTTTCCAGGAATAATCTATTCCTCCTGTTATATTTTGTCTATCTAATCCTATATTATTCTGTATACCTAAACTCAAACTTATATTTGTTTTAGGTGTCATATATTTAGGAATAACTCTGTCCATTTTTATTGGGAACAGTATTCTTGGTATTTTTAAAGAAGCTCCCCCTCCTATTTCCCAAGCATTAAAGAAGTCAGAGTTATTATTTGCATCTAAGGTGGTGTTTAAAAATGAACCTTGCAATGAGAGTTCTAAGATTTCTGCACCCTTAAAGACATTTCTGTTTAAAAAAGAGACTTTCCCTAAAATACCAAAAGGCTTTATATTGGAAGTGGTGAATTCAGCATCCCACCCTAAAGAGTACTTTTTTAGCGGAGTGAGATAAATATTAGCTGTTAGAGACTCATCTTCGTTTTCAATATATTTAATATCAACTGCAGGCCTAAAGTTTTGTAGTTCTCGTAAATATTGTCGTGTAAAATCTCTTTCAGATTCTCTATAAATACTATCTGGCTGAATGATAATAGCATTTGAAAGGTATTTTGGATTGTATTCTAGTTTATCTATGGAATAAAAATTAATCCCATTGTAAGAGGTAGAATCTTTTTGTGGTTCATCTTTAGTATTAAAAGAGAAGTCGGTAAAGACATTGATTTTTTTAACTTTTTGAATTTTAAAAGGCTCAGTATAAATGCTATCATTATCAACAACTCTATCGGGAATTTTGAGTAAGACATTTTGTTTGTGAGATTCCATATTAGTGGTATCAATGTCATATTCAATAATACCTTTTCCGAAGTGATAGATACCAGAGTTTCGAAATAAACTGACAAGGCGTTCCTCTTCCTTTTCAAAATTTTCTACTTTAAACTGATCTTCGGCCTTTACAAAAGAACTACTACTTTGTAGTCTATAAATAGAATCTAATATAGGCGATTTTATATCTGTAAAAATAGTATCAAGAAAATAAGGATCTTGAGTAATCACATTATATTCAACTTCAATACGTTTATTTTCCTTCTTTTGCTCTTTATAATTTACCTGAGCATCCCAAAAACCATTGTTGAAGTAATAGTTTTCAAGGTTTTTAGCCGACTTTTTAATTTTTAAGGAATCAGAAATAACAGGGGAGTTTCCATTTTTTAAAAACCATTTATTGAGCCCTTTAGAAGTTCTAGCAAGTGCATCTACTTGTTTCTGTGATAGTTTTTTGACCAACCAATCATTAAATTTTGGTTTATTTTTTGGCCAAGCAATGCCTAAAGTATCCGGATTACCAAGATTGTACAGGTGTAAAGAGAATGGAAACCCCAAAACCTTTTGATTAGGTTTTTGACTTAAATACGTATATAATTCAGGGTTTGAAGTTTTTTTGTCATTAACTACAATGGTATTTTTTTCCAGTAGATGTTCGCCATCAGCTACCCTTTTTGTAATATCACATGAAAATATCAATATAATTATTAGGGTAAATAATAGTATTTTCGTGATTGATTGTGGCAATACGGCAGTCTTTAACACCAAAAAATTAGACAAAAGTAATTATTCGCAAAAGATTTCACTTTATTTCAAAAGTAATACTATTTGAATGCTAAGCAAAGGTCAAATAAAATTAATAAGTAGTCTACAGCAAAAAAAGTACCGAAATATGCATGGCCTCTTTGTTGCTGAGGGTATCAAAGTTGTAAATGAACTTTTAGTTTCAAATTTTATTTGCCAACAATTGTTTTGTACTGAGGACTTCAATCCCAAAATAGGGAATTGTAATTGCCAAATTATATCAGAGAATGAATTAATGAAAATTAGCAATCTTAAATCACCAAATAAAGTAATTGGATTATTTAAAATTCCTGAACAAAGAGAACCTATAAACAAAGGACTAATAGTTGCACTTGATAATATAAAAGATCCGGGAAATTTGGGGACAATTATCCGCTTATGCGATTGGTTTGGTGTTGAACAATTAATTTGTTCTAATGAAACCGTAGATTGTTATAATGCTAAAGTAGTTCAATCAACAATGGGATCTTTAGCAAGAGTGGCAATTTCATATGCTGATCTCGAGCAATACTTTAAAAACGCTTCATTACCTATTTATGGGGCTCTACTTGATGGTTTGTCGGTTTATGAGCAAAAGTTTCCGAAAGAGGCAATTCTTGTTATAGGTAGCGAGTCACACGGTATTTCAAAAGAAGTTATAAATCTTATGTCACATAGAATCACCATTCCTAGATTCGGTGAAATTCAGGTCACAGAGAGTTTAAATGCCGCCACTGCTACTGCTATTTTATTGAGTGAATTTAAAAGATTCTAAATTATTCAAAAGTAAAATTGATGAAAACCCCACGGGTACCAAAATAATCTATGGGTCCAGTATAAGGACTTCCAGCTATATCATCTGGAACTATTTCATTGTTGATAGCAAATATACCTCTAATAGATGGAGAAAATTTAAACCAGTAAAGATAAATATCAACACCAAGCCCTACTTCATACATAAAGTTACTTGTTTTCATTCTAAATTCACCACTTAAATTATCATCCGCATTATTTTCATTACTAGAAAAATTATAATCGTATGAAAAACCACCAATTATATAAGGCCTTACATTATCTAACCTATTAGTACTTAGTTTTAATAAAAGTGGAAGTCTTAAGTAAGTACCAGGCACCTCTCTAATATTGTCTGCAACCACTCTATCACTGAAAGTAAGCTCTTTAGTATTGCTTGATAAACCGGGTTCAAAGCGCAAATTAATATTTTCATGCAGCTTGTAATCAATAACTAAACCTATATTAAAACCTATTGACTCATCTACTATTATATAATCTTCAACTGTTGAAGTAACAAGAGGATCTTCATCATTATACCTTATCTTAAACCCTTTTTTATTAAGACCAAGATAATACCCAAAATGCAATTTTTTTTTGTCAAAATTTTCAAGATGAATAATTCTATCTTTTTGTGCAAAAAGATGAAAAGAAAGAGATAGTAATAACCCTAAACTGATGATTTTTTTCATAAATTATTTTTTAGCTATATACATAGAAGCTACACCAAAAGTCAGAGGTTTGTTAGTTGCAGTATTAAACCCATTTTTTAGTAAAATATTGTTGAAATTTTCACCAAATGGAAAATAGGCAGCTGATTCTGGTAAATATGAGTACGCCTTCTTGTCTTTTGAGAATAATTTTCCAATAGTTGGTATTATGTATTTTGAATATATTTTATACAATTGTTTCATTGGAAACTTTTCAGGCTGCGACGTTTCTAAAATAGCTAAAATACCATTTGGCTTTAAAACTCTATTAATTTCACTCAATCCTTTATCTAAATTTTCAAAATTTCTAACACCAAAACCTACAGTAATGGCATCAAAAGAGTCATTGTCAAAAGGTAAATTTTCTGAATCACCTTGTACCATTTCTATTTTTTGCTGTAACCCTTTCTGCTGAATTTTCTTAACTCCAATATCTAGCATACCTTGAGAAAGATCTAAACCAATAATTTTCTCCGGATTCAGTTTAGCCATCATAATGGCAAAATCCCCAGTTCCTGTGGCAATATCAAGAATTTGTTTCGGTTTTTCTTTGGCAATAATATTGACAATTTTCTTTCGCCATCGTAGGTCAATTCCAAAAGTTAGGATACGATTCAAAAAGTCATAATTTGAAGAAACTTTATCAAACATCTGCTCAACTTGTTCCTTTTTACTTAGATCAGAATCTTTATAGGGAGTGACTTTTGAAGTCATTAAATTTTAAATTTTGGCAAAGATACATATTACCTTTTGAACCCAAATTTATAAAACTGTGCATAAAATGAAAATATATAGATAAAACACTTGACAACGCCTGTATTGAAATAGTATATTTGCGCTCATTTTAAGAAGAATAAATATCCACACATGAAATTATCACATTTTAAGTTTGACTTACCAAATGACTTGCTAGCAGAATATCCTTCTGAACAGAGAGATGAAGCTCGCTTAATGGTGTTGAACAGAAAAGATCAGACAATTGAGCACAAACAATTTAAGGATTTAATAAATTATTTTGACGAAGGAGATATCATGGTGTTTAATAATACCAAAGTTTTTCCAGCAAGATTGTATGGTAATAAAGAAAAAACAGGTGCGCGAATTGAAGTTTTCTTATTACGTGAATTGAACAAGGAGAGTCGCTTGTGGGATGTTTTGGTTGATCCAGCTCGAAAAATTAGAATCGGAAATAAATTGTTTTTTGGAGAAAATGACGATTTAGTTGCTGAAGTAATAGATAATACAACTTCTAGAGGACGCACACTTCGCTTTCTTTTTGACGGTAGCTACGAAGATTTTAGAAAGAAATTAAAGGAGCTAGGCGAAACACCTCTTCCTAAATATATAAAAAGAGAGGTAGAACCATCAGACGCAGAACGTTACCAGACCATTTACGCCAAACATGAAGGAGCAGTAGCAGCACCTACCGCTGGGTTGCATTTTTCTAAACATTTATTGAAGCGTTTAGAGATTAAAGGAGTAGATTTAGCAGAAGTTACCTTGCATGTTGGTTTAGGTACGTTTCAACCTGTAGAAGTTGAAGACTTATCAAAGCACAAAATGGATTCGGAAGAAATTCACATACCTGAAAACGCTGCCAAAGCCGTAAATAATGCTTTAGATAATAAGAAGCGGGTTTGTGCTGTGGGTACTACTGTAATGAGAACTATGGAAAGTTCTATGTCTTCGGATAATCGTTTAAATCCTTTTAAAGGATGGACTCATAAGTTCATTTTTCCACCGTATGACTTTGGTATAGCAAATGCTATGATCACCAACTTTCATACCCCGCAATCTACCTTAATGATGATGACTGCTGCTTTTGCAGGACATGACTTTTTAAAGGAGGCTTATGCAGAAGCTATTAAGGAAAAATATAACTTCTATTCATATGGTGATGCTATGTTGATTTTGTAGTTGGTAAGATATTAAAATAATATGTTAAAAAGCATTTGTCTGGAAGTCGATAAATGCTTTTTTGTTTTAAAAGATTTATCTTTACGTCATTAAAGCTTTTTTCAATGAAGAAAAAATTACTCATATTTTTCTCTTTTCTCTATATATTTTCATTTGGACAGGTAACAAATGAAGGAAAACCCGTTAGTTGGGATTTATTAGGACAGAAATCATTTCTTGAAGCAATCTCATTACCTAATATTAATATTCAGGAAATTAGAAATGAAGATGTTAAAAGAGAAAAGGAATTTCAATCTAAACGTTTACAAGTGGGAGTTGTGCATGATGTAGATTATGGTTTAAATAATAGTGGTATTTGGACTGAGCTACCCAATGGAGATCGGATTTGGCGTATTTTATTTAGTTCAAAAGATGCAGTACACTTAAGTGTTATTTTTGATAAATTCTATCTACCAATAGGAGGAAAAATATATTTATATAACGATAGTAGAACAGACTTACTTGGAGCATATACCCATACCCAAAACAATAAGAAAGAAGTACTTGGAACATGGTTTGTAATGGGAGATAAATTGTGGGTAGAATATTATGAGCCAAAAGAGGTTAGAGGGCAAGGAAAATTAAATTTATCTTCAATTATACATGGATACAGAATAGGGCATAAATATCAAAAAGGATATCTTCCTAATGTGCAAAAAGCATTAAATAGCTCTGGTGATTGTAATCATGATGTTGACTGTCCTATTGGAAATGATTTTGAAGCTCAAAAAAATCTTTTGAAGAAAGCTGTTGCATTTATGCTAATGCCTGATCCTACGAATGCTAGTAGAGCTTTTATATGCACAGGAACTTTGGTTAATAATACGTCACAAGATAAAACACCTTATTTTTTATCAGCAAATCATTGTTTTGATGGAACCGATCCTGCTACCTATGCATTACGCTTTAATTGGATAAGTCCGAACCCTATCTGTGGGGGTGAGATGAACAGTAGCGATGCTACGGAGAATCAAACTATTAGTGGCACAACTTTAAGGGCAAGAAATGCTTTAGGTGATATGATGTTAGTTGAGATTAATAATTCTATTCCAGAGGATTGGGATGTGACCTTTGCAGGGTGGGATAGAACCACTAATATACCTGATTTTGTTGTAGGTATTCATCATCCAGATGGAGATATTATGAAGGTCTGCAGAGATGATTCAGGAATAACACAAGCTACTATTACAATTGGTAATCAAACATCGCAGACTTGGCACGTTACAGCTGCAGGTAATGGATGGGAGATAGGTGTCACTGAGGGCGGTTCATCAGGATCAGCATTATTTAATCAAGACGGAAGGATTATTGGTCAATTGTTTGGAGGCTCTGCTCTTTGTAATGGTACAAATGATAACAACCAGTCTGATTTTTATGGAAGGTTTTCTACCGCTTGGAATGGAGGAGGAACAAATGCCACTCAATTAAGTCATTGGCTTGACCCTGTTGGAGGGAACCCTACAACAATAAATACTATCGAAAACACCTTGTCAAATAATGACGAAATTTTAGAGGCTAATATTTCTGTATTTCCAAACCCTACAGATGGTATTGTTCAAGTTAAAAATACAGGATTAGTAACAGATATGAGTTACGAAATTTTTAATACGTTAGGTCAAAGATTGAAAACAGGTGCTGTTAACAATGAATCAGTTAATCTTTCGGATCTTCCTTCAAATGTTTACTTCATAAGATTTACAGAGATTGATACGCAGAGAAGATTGGTAAAGAAAATTATATTAAACAAGTAATTGCTTATTAATATAAGAGATTAAATTCCTGCTCCTAATGACTATCGGGAGGCGGGAATTTTTATTTTTGCTAAAAATGATAAAAAAGAAAGACATACGTGCATTGACAAAAAATGAGCTCCGTGATTTTTTTGTAAAAAACGGTGATAAGGCCTTTCGCGGGAATCAAGTATATGAGTGGTTATGGAATAAGGCAACACATTCTTTTGATGATATGACCAATATCTCTAAGGAAACTCGTGCTATGCTAGAAGAACATTTTGTGATCAATCATATAGAAGTTAATCAAATGCAACGTTCAAATGATGGCACTATAAAAAATGCCATTAAACTACATGATGGATTGATTGTTGAATCTGTTTTGATACCAACTGAGACCAGAACAACTGCCTGTGTATCAAGCCAAGTAGGGTGTAGCTTAGATTGTAATTTTTGTGCAACAGCTCGCTTAAAGCGGATGCGTAATCTGAATCCTGATGAGATCTATGATCAAGTTGTAGCTATTGATAAACAAAGTAGATTTTACCACAATCACAAATTGTCAAATATTGTTTTTATGGGTATGGGTGAACCGCTCTTAAATTATAAAAACGTATTAGAATCTATTGACAAGATTACATCTGATGAAGGTTTAGGAATGTCGCCAAAGCGTATCACGCTTTCCACCGTGGGTATTCCGAAAATGATCAAGAAAATGGCGGATGATGACGTTAAATTTAATCTAGCGGTTTCTTTACACTCAGCTATAGATGAAGTGCGATCTAAAATGATGCCGATCAACGAAAAGAGTAATCTAGCGGAGCTTTTAGAGTCCTTACAATATTGGTATTTGAAAACAAAGAAAATAATCACTTTTGAATATGTGGTTTGGAAGGGCATTAATGATACCCAAAAAGATGTTGATGCCTTGGTAAGCTATTGCAAAAAAGTACTGTGTAAGGTAAATCTGATTGAGTATAATGCTATAGATGATGGTGAGTTTCAGCAAGCATCACCAGAAGCGATTGATATGTATATCAAAACACTAGAAAATAACGGAATAGTTGTGAATGTACGCAGAAGCAGAGGTAAAGATATTGATGCTGCGTGTGGACAACTGGCGAATAAAACTTCTTAGAAACTACTCATTCAACAAATCATTAATAGCATCTAAATTAGGGGCGAGTATAATTTCAATGCGTCTGTTTTTGGCTTTACCGGAAACAGAATTATTGCTTGCAACCGGTAAAAATTTGCTGCGTCCTGCAGCGGTAATCTGTTCAGGTGAAACATTATTAGCTGTTAAAATACGTGCAACAGCAGTAGCTCGTTTGGTAGACAAATCCCAATTATCTTGAACAGCACCTTTTCCGCCATAAGGTACATTATCAGTATGTCCTTCTATCAAAACATCAATATCAGAATTTTGTTTTAATACGCTGGCCAAATTAACTACTGCTGAGCGCCCCTGACTGCCTACAGCCCAACTGCCAGAACTAAACAATAATTTATTTTCCATAGAAACATATACTTTACCGTTTTTACGTTCTACGGTAAGTCCTTTTCCTTCAAATGCACTTAATGCTGATGAAACAGCTTCTTTTAATCGTTGCATTTTTGCTTCCTTGGCGGCTATTAGGCCTTCTAATTCATCAACACGCTTAGAACGTGCATCTAAATCACCTTGTAATTCACTAAGTCTTGCACCCTCCTTAGCTAACTGCGCTTCTTTTTCTTGAAGTTGCAATAGGAGTTCTCTATTTTGTTTTTCTTTTTCAGAAAGTTGCTGACTACTCATCTGGGATAGCTCATCATATTCTTTTTCGAGCTTTGTTTTTCGATCTTCTAAACGAACGACTTCATCATTTAGCTTTTCTTTGTCGGAGTTCAGTTTGTCAACTTCAGATTGTAGCTGAATCCTACTTGCCTCTAATTCTTTTTTGGTATCAATAAGGTCTTGATTTTCACCAAATAACTCAGAGTTATTATCTCGTAAACGATTGTATTTATCCTCGAGTTCAGTATATATTTTTTTTGAAACACAGGAAGTTAGTAGGCTGGTAAGTACTACAATAGAAAGAATTTTTTTCATGATAAAATGATTTATTTCTATATTCCTGCCTATACAGGAATGACAATAAGTATAAATAGTTTTATACTACTAACAATTTAAAGTCCTTCCCTTTGGGAAGGATTTAGGATGGGCTTATTTCAACACCAATTGGGCAGTGGTCTGAATGTTTGGCTTCTGGTAAAATATATGCTCTTTTTAATCGATTTTTCAATGATTCCGTTGCCATACAATAGTCAATGCGCCAGCCTTTGTTATTTGCTCTGGCATTTGCCCGATAACTCCACCAAGTGTAATGATGAGGATCTTTTACAAAATATCTAAACGTGTCTATAAATCCACTATCAATAAACTTGCCAATCCACTCTCGCTCTACAGGTAAAAAACCTGAAACGCCTTTCATTTTTGGGTTGTGAATATCAATTTCTTCATGACAAATATTATAATCGCCACAAATAATAAGATTGGGAATCTCTTGCTTTAATTGATTGATGTATTCTTGAAATTCAGCCATATAATTGAGCTTAAAATTCAATCTGGCATCGTTCGTACCTGAAGGCAAGTACAAGCTCATAACTGATACATTATCGAAATCTAATCTAAGATTTCTACCTTCAAAATCCATTGATTCTATACCCGTTCCATATTCTACATGATTTGGTTTTATCTTTGACAAGATGGCCACACTACTATATCCCTTTTTTTGAGCTGAAAACCAATAGTGATGCTCGTACCCGGCATTTTCAAAAACGCTTAAGTCTAATTGTTCTTTGTGCGCTTTGGTTTCCTGAATACAGATCAGATCTGGATTTGTTGCTTTTAACCAATCTATAAATCCTTTTTTTAAAGCTGCTCGAATTCCGTTAACGTTGTAAGAAATTATGTTCATTTAAATAGTCATTTCAGGAATTTCATCTTCAACAATAAGTGTTCCTTCGGTAGCATTTTTTATCTCTTCAACTGAAACTCCAGGAGCTCTTTCTAGCAAGTGAAAAGCATTCTCTTTTACTTCTAAAACGGCTAAATTTGTTACAATTCTTGTTACACATCCAACACCAGTTAATGGCAACGAACATTTTTTAAGCAGTTTCGATTCTCCTCGTTTGTTAGTGTGCATCATAGCGACAATGATATTTTCTGCGGAAGCAACTAAATCCATTGCTCCTCCCATACCTTTAACCATTCTTCCAGGAATTTTCCAGTTGGCAATGTCTCCATTTTGTGCCACTTCCATAGCACCTAAAACAGTCAATTGTACATGCTGGCCACGAATCATAGCAAAACTAGTTGCTGAATTGAAAATAGAACCACCATCTAAAACAGTTACTGTTTGCTTACCAGCGTTAATAAGGTCAGCATCAACTTCTTCTTCATAAGGAAAAGGCCCCATTCCTAGCAAACCATTCTCACTTTGAAATTCAACTTGAATTCCTTTTGGCACATAATTAGCCACCAATGTAGGGATACCAATACCTAAATTTACATACCAGCCATTTTGTAATTCTTGAGCGATTCTTTTTGCTATTCCAACCTTGTCTAGACTCATGCTGTTAATTTTTTGGAGTGATGGTTCTGTTTTCTATGCGTTTTTCATAATGTTGACCTTGAAAAATACGCTGCACAAAAATTCCTGGTGTATGAATTTGATTGGGGTCTAATTTACCTGCAGGAACCAACTCTTCTACTTCTGCCACCGTAATTTTGCCAGCCATCGCCATCATAGGGTTAAAATTTCTTGCAGTTCCTTTATAGATTAAATTACCTGCTGTGTCACCTTTCCATGCTTTTACAAAAGCAAAGTCAGGTTTAAAAGCGTGTTCTAGCACGTACATTTTACCATTAAACTCGCGCGTTTCTTTACCTTCTGCCACTTCAGTACCATAGCCAGCAGGTGTATAAAAAGCTGGAATACCAGCACCAGTCGCTCTACAACGTTCGGCTAACGTACCTTGAGGGATAAGATCTACCTCAAGCTCACCACTTAGCATTTGCCGTTCAAATTCATCATTTTCGCCAACATACGATGAGATCATTTTTTTTATTTGCCGCTGTTGAAGCAACAATCCAAGACCAAAATTATCAATGCCGGCATTATTTGAAATACAAGTTAGGTTATTGATTCCTAATCGCACTAATTCTGCAATGCTATTTTCAGGAATACCACATAAGCCAAACCCTCCCAACATAAACGTCATACCAGATTGTACACCTTGCAAAGCTTGTTCAGTATTTTTTACAACTTTATTGATCATAACTTCAAGTTTAAAATTCTGGCACTTCTTCTACTTCATCTGAAGTATCTTCACCATTTTCAGGATTCTTGTATTTATTACAATCTAGCTCAATAGAAAGATCTGATGGTTTTTCAAAAGCACCTTCACTAATATTTAATTCTTTATCAGCATAACATTTTTTCATGTACAATGCCCAAATAGGTAATGCCATAGAGGCTCCCTGCCCTCGTGCTAAATCAGGAAAATGAGCCGCTCTATCTTCAGCACCTACCCAAACACCTGTTGTTAAATCTGGTACTAACCCCATAAACCAACCGTCTGACTGATTTTGTGTTGTGCCTGTTTTTCCAGCAATTGGATTTTCAAATTTATAAGGATAACCAGATACAATACTATCAGGATATTTAGCCCAAGAGGTACGCAATCTAATACCAGAACCAGCTTGAGTTACACCCTCTAACAAATTAATTACTGTATAAGCGGCTTCTTCATTTAAAACCTCGTTAGTCTTTGGTGAAAATTCGCTTAAAGGCGTACCATTTTTATCTTCTATTCGTAATACCATAATAGGTTCTACATACATACCTTTATTAGCAAAGGTGTTGTAAGCTCCAACCATTTCATAGAGCGTAAGGTCAACACTACCTAATGCAATTGAAGGTACTTCGGGAACCTCATTAACAACTCCTAATTTCTTAGCCAAACGCACTACGTTTTTAGGAGTAGCCATATCAATAAGTTGAGCAGTAATAACATTGGTAGAATTAGCCAATGCATTTTTTAAGGTTTTGGTACCGCCATATTTCTCATCAGAATTTCCTGGGGTCCAAGACTCAGGAAGTCCATACTTACCTTCAGGAATGGTATAGGGTGTATTATTTAATTCATGACATGGAGATAGACGTAATTGATTAATAGCTGTAGCATACACAAAAGGCTTAAATGTTGAGCCTACCTGACGAGATCCTTGCTTTACCTGGTCATACTGAAAATGTTTATGATTAATACCTCCTACCCAAGCTTTTACATGACCGGTTTGCGTTTCGGTAGACATGATACCTGATCGTAAAAAGTGTTTGTAATATAAGATAGAATCACGAGGAGTCATAATTGTGTCTATTTCACCTTTCCAGGAAAAAATTCGCATTTCAGTTTTCTCATCAAAAGAAGCACGAATTTCTTTATCAGACTTACCTTGTTTTTTCATGCGCTTCCAACGATTCGATCGTTTCATGGTGCCATTCATAATTCGTTCTACATCTTTTTTATCGAGATCATAAAAAGGAGCTGTATTATTGTTTTTCTGACTTTTAAAGAACACGCGTTGCAGGTTTGACATATGTTCTTCCATAGCCTCTTCTGCATATTTCTGCATACGTGAATCTATAGTAACATAAATTTTTAGTCCATCTCTATAGATATCGTATTCCTCTCCATTAGGTTTTGGATTCTCCTTAACCCAATCTTTTAGGAACCCTCGTAAATATTCTCTAAAGTAGGTGGCCATCCCAAAACTGGTATCTTCAGGTGAATAATCCAAAGTCAACGGTAAGCTTTGAAGCGAATCTTTTTCTTTTTGACTTATAAACTCATATTTGGCCATTTGTGCCAAAACAACATCGCGTCTATTTTTAACCATTTCTTTTCTCCGTAATGGATTATAGAGTGAAGAATTCTTCAACATACCTACCAATACCGCTGACTCTTCCTGATTGAGGTCTTTAGGCTCTTTGCTAAAATAAATTCTTGAAGCGGAACGAATACCTACAGCTTGATTTAAGAAGTCGTACTTATTAAAATACATTGCAATGATTTCCTCCTTAGTATATTGCCGTTCTAATTTAGTGGCGATTACCCATTCTTTGGCTTTTTGGAGTACTCTTTGAATAATACTTGCGGAAGGTCTTTCGGTAAACAACATCTTGGCTAATTGTTGGGTTATGGTACTTGCACCACCATCTTTACCCATGTTGATAATTGCGCGTGCAGTCCCCTTAAAATCTATGCCAGAATGTTTCTGGAATCTAATATCCTCAGTGGCAATAAGTGCATCTACTAAATTTTTTGGTAATTCTTTATATCCAACAGGAGTTCTATTTTCAACAGCATAGGTGCCAATGGTTTTCCCATCACTTGAAATTACTTCTGTTGCTAGATTGCTTTTAGGGTTCTCTAATTCTTCAAACGAAGGCAGTTTACCAAAAACTCCGAAAGATGCTAGTAGAAACATTAGGCAAAAAGCTAAAACCCCTCCAAAAAAAAGGCGCCATATCCATTTGGTGTATGTTTTAAAAGTAGTTTTTTGTTCTTCTGTTTTTTTAGTCATTATTGGTCATTTTTTCTATGCTAAAACCTACATCAGTTATTCCTTTTAACTGTTCAATACCATCTACAGCACCACTTTTACGCATGGCTTGTTGTATATTGATATTGTAATCACCTGATATTGGAAAAATAACGTTGGTTTTATATTCTAGTTTATTCTCTTTTAAATCAGTCAGTCCTGATCCTAAAAATTTTCCCTCTTGGTTAGTCATTTCATATTCCAACGTATCTTTAACACTCGTATTGTTAGGAAAATTAATATCTACAATTAAAAATAAGTTGCTGTATTGATAGTCATTATTGTTACGTAAATTAATGTACAAATTATTACGAGACAATGTATCTGCATGACTAAATTGAAAACTTACAATACTGTCTTTATGCCATTTACCGTTTTCAATAGTTTTGTACTGATCAAACACAGCATTATTTGAACATGCAACCGCAAAAAAAGACAAGATTAACACTAGAATGTTACGCATTCTTACGAGGTTTTTTTCGTTTATTTCTATTTCTTTTTTTTCTTTTCGTCTTTTTATCAAACCGTGTTAGACTGTCTTGACCAACTACGTCACTAAAAATCAAATCTTTCTTTTTTGATTGATCTTGTTCAAATGCAAACTCTTCAAGACTTGCAACTTTCTTTTTCTGTTTATTTAAAGATACAATTTCATTTACCTGTTCTACATTTAATTGATGCCATTGAACGGGACTATCTTTATAAGCATACCACATCAACCCTTTAAAAATGTCCATTTTCTGAAAAACACCAATGCCTTTTTCGGTATGCAGCCATATATCTGAATCCGGGAAATCTTTTAAAGCATCCATATAGGAATCTAACTCGTAGTTTAAACAACATTTTAATTTACCACATTGCCCTGCAAGCTTTTGAGGATTCAATGATAATTGTTGGTACCTGGCTGATGAAGTATTAACAGACCTGAAATCAGTTAACCATGTTGAGCAACAAAGTTCACGACCGCAGGATCCTACACCCCCAAGTCTGGCTGCTTCTTGGCGTAAGCCTACTTGTTTCATTTCAATACGAATTCTAAAAGTAGAAGCTAATTCTTTTATCAATTGCCTAAAATCAACACGGTCATCTGCTGTATAATAAAATGTGGCTTTGTTACCATCACCTTGAAATTCAACATCAGATAATTTCATTTTTAGACCAAGGCGATTAATAATAAGTCGCGACTTACGCTGTACTTCTTGTTCTTTTTCGCGAGAAGTTTTCCAGACATCTATATCTCTTTGAGAAGCCTTTCGATAAATTTGTTTGATCTCATCTTTCTGTGCAACACCTTTCTTCCGCATCTGTACTTTTACCAATTCACCTGTAAGAGAAACAGTGCCAATATCATGTCCTGGTGATGTCTCTACAGCTACTAGATCACCAAGATGAACAGGAAGATTCTTGGTGTTTTTATAGAAGTGTTTTCGCCCATTTTTAAAGCGCACTTCCATAATGTCAAACTTTGATTGACCAGATGGCAAGGTCATGTTAGAAAGCCAATCAAAAACAGTTAACTTATCACAACTCCCCGTACCACAACTACCATTACTTTTACAGCCTTTAGGGATGTCATTCGCATCTGTTGAGCAACTATTACAGCTCATATATGTTTTATTTTGAAACCAAGTTTAGACTCGGTTTTAAATTCATAAATCGTTTCAACCTGTAAAGATAATTATTATTGCTAAACCATTTTATCAATTTAAGGTGAAGCTCAAAATTCCTTATATTTGATAAGCTATCTAAACTTTCTTCTGTTTTGAGAAATCTTTTTTCATTTCTTTTATTGATTTCAGGTTGTTTGATTTCTGCTCAAAATAATCTTAATTTTAATGGAGGTGAATTTAAATTCAATTCGGATAATCTGCCTTGTATTACTGAAGAGCAAAGGAAAAGTATTCATAAACAATTGAACAATAATATTGCAATGCTTGTAAGTAAAGGTAAAATACCTAAGGTTAAAAGTAGCATAATACAACAATTCGATTGGCCAGTGCAAAAGTCTTCTAGTACTGATTTTTTTGATGTCTGGGGAATATCGTTTTATGTAGATCACAATACTAATTCACCAGACCTCTTATTAGATTACAATTGCGGTAGTAGAACTTATGATACTCAATCTGGGTATAACCATCAAGGTACGGATATTTATACCTGGCCTTTTTCTTGGTATCAAATGGATAATGACATGGCTGAGGTAGTAGCTGCAGCTCCTGGAGTTATAATTAATAAATTTGATGGTAATTTTGATAGGAGTTGTGATTTTAATAGTAATATTTGGAATGCGGTGTACATAAGACATTCTGATGGAAGTATTGCTTGGTATGGGCATTTAAAAAATGGAAGTGTTACTTCAAAAGGTATAGGATCAACAGTGTCAGCAGGTGAATACCTTGGTGTTATAGGTAGTTCGGGTAATTCAACAGGCCCACATTTACATTTTGAAGTATATGACAGTAGCGGTAGTTTAATTGATCCCTATGTAGGGTCTTGTAATAACAAGAATTCAACTACATGGTGGGCAGATCAAAAATCATATTATAAACCTTATATTAATGCATTGCTCACGCATAATGATGATCCTGACTTTAAGTTTGATAATTGCCCTCAAACAGAAACGTTAAATCTTGCAGATCAATTTTTACCAACTCAAAGAGTGTATGTAGCCTCTTATTTTAGAGATCAGTTATCAGGAACAACAGCTTCCTATAAACTATACAGACCCAATGGAACATTATTTACT
Source organism: Maritimimonas sp. 2405UD52-3 (assembly GCF_056591715.1). Classification (NCBI taxonomy): domain Bacteria; kingdom Pseudomonadati; phylum Bacteroidota; class Flavobacteriia; order Flavobacteriales; family Flavobacteriaceae; genus Maritimimonas; species Maritimimonas sp. 2405UD52-3. The sequence goes on along the minus strand of NZ_JBWQOL010000001.1, from coordinate 90,168 downwards.
GATTGGACATTGAATTTTACAGATACCTATTCATCATCATATTGGTATTGGTGGTTTGATAATTTGTCAGATTTAGGGACTTGGCGTTTTGAAGTTTCATATCAAGGTCAAACCGAAAGCAAAACTTTTCAGGTTATTACTTCACTTGGTGTTGAGGAAGAACAAATAGAAAACTTAGTTATTAGTCCAAATCCTTTTTCTGGTTCATTTAAAATTTCTGGAGTTTATCTAAATGAACATGACTTTAAAATTTCCATTTATAATAATTTGGGTCAAGAGATTTTTAGTCAAGATTATCTGTCTTCTGAGATTACTCCAAATTTAATGGCTAAAGGTGTTTATTTTTTAAAAATCACTTCTAAAGCAGCAAATAGTTCTAAAACTTTTCCTCTAATAAAGAATTAAGCACTGTATATTTGTGGCATGCTGTTTACAGATATCATTGGACAAGGAAGAGCCAAGAAGCAATTAGTAATTTCGGTTGAAAATCAAAGGATACCGCATGCACAATTGTTTGTTGCACCTAAAGGTAGTGGGGCTTTACCTTTAGCTATAGCATATGCTCAGTATATTTTATGTGAGAATTCAGATGGTGAGAATATTACAGGCAATCAGGCGTGTAATTTAAAATTTGAAAAACTCACGCACCCTGATATGCATTTTGTATTTCCGGTGGCAGCCAATGCCAATGTAAAAAAGCATCCTATTAGTGATCTGTTTCTTAGTGAATGGCGTGATTTTATTGCTAATAATCCTTATGGGGATTTGTTTGATTGGTATCAACAGCTAGGTATAGAAAATAAACAAGGTCAAATTGGTGTTGATGAAGCTGAAAACATTGTTAAGAAACTATCTTTAAAAGCTTATGAAGGAAACTTCAAGGTCATGCTGATTTGGATGGCTGAAAAAATGAATATCGCTGCATCCAATAAACTATTGAAACTTATTGAAGAGCCACCCGAAAAAACGATACTACTTTTAATTACTGAAAATGAGGATCAAATTCTAGAAACCATTCAATCACGATGCCAGGTAGTAAAATTATTTCCGCTAAGTGAAAATGAGATCAAAAGTGGGTTGTTGAAATTACAACATGTTATCGAAAATGATGCTATTAAGATAGCACATCAGGCTGATGGTAATTGGAATAAGGCTCTACAACTTGCGCATAATGAAAATAATGAAGAGCAGTTTGAACAATGGTTTATTACTTGGGTGAGAACTGCATTTAGGGCTAAAGGCAATGCCTCTGTTATAAATGATCTTGTAGGTTGGAGCGATACAATAGCTAGAACAGGGCGTGAAGTTCAAAAGAATTTTTTACAGTATTGTCTTCAATTTTTCAGACAGTCCATGTTAAAAAATTATCAAGCTGATCAGTTGGTATTTCTAGAACCAACAACCGCAAATTTTAATTTAGAAAAGTTTGCACCATTTGTGCATAGCGGCAATATTTTAGAAATAAGCAATGAATTAAACGATGCCATTTATCACATAGAAAGAAATGGAAATGCTAAGATTATTTTGTTAGATCTTTCTATAAAATTAACACGATTATTGCATCAAAAGGAGTCGGTTTAGTGTTTTAATATATAAAAATACACGGCCATAAAATGTGAAAAGCTACCTAGTAAGACAAAGACATGAAAAATAGCATGATTGTACTTTATTTTTTCAATGCTATACAAAATGGCTCCAACGGTGTAAAAGATACCTCCTGCCATTAACCAATAAAGTCCATTCAAAGGAAGATTTTCTATTAAAGGTTTAATGGCAAAAATGATAATCCAACCCATGGCAACATATGCAATGGTTGAGATTTTATCGAATCTTCCTGTATAAAAGAGCTTAAAGAAGATACCGATTAATGCTATGCCCCAAGTGATACCGAAGATGGTCCACCCTAGCCAACCTTTTAATGTGACTAAAGTAAACGGTGTATAGGTTCCAGCAATCAATACATAAATAGCTGCATGATCTAGAATATTAAGTTTTTTACGGTATTTTGGGTTTTGCACATAGTGGTAGAATGTAGAAGCTGAATACATAAGTATGAGACTCACACCAAAAATGGTAAAACTAACTATATGCCTTGCAGTACCGTAGGTACTGGCATGCACTATCAATAAAACTAAGGCAGCTATACTCAAAATCAAACCTAGCGCATGCGTAATAACGTTTAGATTTTCTTCTGTCTTTGTATAGTATGTTAGGTGCTTGTCTTGCATGATTCTTTCTCTAGGTCATTGATCAACTCATTATATATTAAATTATATGCCTTTTTCTTGAGAGGTTCCATATCATCTAAAGTTAATCCTTCAGTTTTTATAAAAGGATGAACTTTTACACGTAATTTTCCAGGCCAACCACTAAAGAATGTCCATGAAAATCGCTTTTTCACATCGTAAAATGTCATAGGAACAATCGGAATTTGATGTTCAATGGCCATTCTGAAAGCGCCATTTTTAAAAGGAGCCAAAGTCACACTTTCTTCGGGTACCAACCCCTCTGGAAAAATGGCAATACTCAGGCCCAATTTTAATTTTTCCTGAGCACTTATGTATACCTCTTTTCTACTTTCTGCATTACCTCTATCCACCAAAATACTGGTTTTTTTGGCTACATAACCAAAAACAGGAATTTTCTCAACTTCTTTTTTTCCAACAAATACTGCCGGATTTTTCATAACCGATAGCATGAGCATTACATCAATAAGTGATGCATGGTTAGCAATAAACATATAACTCTTATCTGGTAAGATTTCCTGTTTATATTGAACCACTGGCTTAAAACCCATTACAAAAACGATAGTCTTTCCCCAAGCAATGGCTATTTTAAAAAAGGTCTTGTAGTATTTTTCATCATAAATCACAAAAATCAATAAAGGCAGTACGAAAAGAATGGAAAAAAATACCCACCCATAGAACCAGGCACGCCAAAAAATTCTAAAAATGTTTTTGAAAAACTCCACAGCGATCAAAAGTAACAATAATAATATTCAAATAACAATCCCTATTTTTGCGACCGAAAACGTCATTGCGATCCGCCAAAGGCGGAGCGGCAATCTGATCAAAAGATTCCTTCTCTCAATAGTTATTGGGATCGGAATGACGAAAATTTTGTTATGGCACGAATACTTACAGGTGTACAAAGTACTGGAACACCGCATTTAGGGAATTTATTAGGAGCAATTATACCGGCAATTGAAATGGCAAACGATCCTTCTAACGAATCGTTTCTGTTTATTGCTGATATGCATACACTTACCCAAATTAAAGATGGCAAAACAATAAAGGAAAACACGTACAGTACTGCAGCCACTTGGTTGGCATTTGGTTTAGATATTGAAAAAACTGTCTTTTATCGCCAAAGTGATATTCCTGAAGTAACGGAATTGTCTTGGTATTTAAGTTGCTTTTTCCCATATCAACGATTGACCTTAGCGCATAGTTTTAAGGACAAAGCTGACCGATTAGAAGATGTAAATGCAGGATTGTTTACCTATCCAATGTTAATGGCGGCTGATATCTTATTGTACGATGCTGAATTCGTACCTGTAGGTAAAGATCAGTTACAACATCTAGAAATGTCTCGAGACGTGGCTAATAGAATTAACCATCAAGTGGGTACTATTTTAGTTCCACCTCAGGCTAAAGTTAGAGAAAACACAATGTTGGTACCTGGTATAGATGGTGAAAAAATGAGTAAATCGCGAAATAATGACATCAATTTATTCTTAGATGATAAAAAGTTGCGGAAACAGATCATGAAGATTCAAACGGATAGTACCCCACTAGAAGCACCTAAGAATCCAGATACCTGTAATTTATTTGCTTTGTATAAATTGGTGGCTAATGAAGAGCAGGTTGCTGAAATGCGAGCCAATTACTTGGGTGGTAATTACGGTTATGGTCACGCTAAACAAGCATTCTTTGAATTACTGATTGAAAAGTTCGCCAAAGAACGTGAATTGTACCTTCACTACATGAATAACCTAAATGAAATTGATGAAGCTTTAGTTATAGGTGCAGAAAAAGCCCGAAAAGTAGCTAATGAGGTTTTGTCGAGAGTCAGAGAAAAGTTGGGGTATTAAAAGTTTAAAGAAATAAAATACTCTAAAAAGTGAATTTTTGTCGTTCTGAGTAGAACGAAGAACCTCATACATGTTAAAAAAGATTCTTTATTTCGTTTTACTCATTCAGAATGACAATGATCTTGTTGTTTTGGTTCTAAATTAGGGTGCAGGATTTGGTATTAATGAATGTACAGCTTCAATTTCTGCTAAAACATCCTTAGATAATTCAACGTTAATACTATTTATATTTTCCTTTAACTGATCCATTTTAGTAGCTCCTATAATATTACTGGTCACAAAAGGCAATTGATTGATATAGGCTAAGGATAATTGCGATAATGTAATATTATGTTTTTGTGCTATTTGTAAATATTTACTAACCGCAGTATCTGAACTCTCATTTCTATAGCGAGCAATAAACCTTGGGAACAATGTTCCCCGAGCACCTTCAGGTTGTCCTCCATTTAAATATTTACCTGAAAGCACACCTTGCGCTAAAGGCGAGTAGGCTAATAGACCTATATCTTCTCTCAAAGAAACTTCAGACATTCCATATTCATAAGAACGATGAATTAAAGAATACGAATTTTGAATGGTCACCATTCTTGGCAAATTATGTTCTTTTGCGGTTTGTAAATATTGCATAGTTCCCCAAGGCGTTTCATTAGAGAGGCCAACATGCCTAATTTTACCCTGCTTTATGAAATCTTGCAATGTCTCTAAAATCTCAAGGTGATTTTCTGCATCTTTAGTGGAAGTCTGATATGGATAATCACGTACTCCAAAACAATTGACACCACGATCAGGCCAATGCAATTGATATAAATCTATATAATCAGTTTGCAGACGTTGTAAACTACCTTCTAAAGCTGCAGTAATATTTGCTCTGCTTAAGCGGCCTGAACGAATGTGTTTTGTATAATCACCTCCTCCTGCAATTTTACTAGCCAAAATTACCTTATCACGATTTCCTGTTTTCTTAAACCATGAGCCAATAATTTCTTCAGTAGCACCATAAGTTTCTGGTGTAGCTGGTACAGAATATAATTCAGCCGTGTCAAAAAAGTTAACGCCTTGGTCTAATGCATAATCCATTTGCGCATGGCCATCAGCTTCTGTATTCTGATTGCCCCAGGTCATGGTACCAAGGCATATTTTACTAACTTTTATATCTGTAGTTGGTAAGTTTGTATATTTCATTTAGTTTAAATTTTTAGTAAAAATCCAATATTTTTTTCCAAGTCTTTGTACTTCCTTTTGCTTTTTAAACCCCATTTTTTCATACATAATTCTGGCTACAGGCATGAATTCAGATGTATGTAGCGCAATAATTTTTTCATCTGTTTTTATAGCAAGTTTAATACACAACTCCGTTAATTTTTTTCCAATACCTAATCCTCTAAATTTTGGGTTAACTGCTAATGAACGAATATAACAAACATTGCTTGTATATAAATCTGTGGGATTTCCATTTGAAAAAAAATAAATTACACCTACAATTTTAGTGTCAATTTCACAAACAAAAGCAGTACCTATGGTAATAAGGCTTTCTACATTTTTACTATCATTAAGAATTTGATCTAACTTTTTCCAATTTTCATCGTCAAGAATAGAAGAATATTCGGAGTAAGCCAATAAACCAAGTTCTTTGCATTGTTCTAGGTCGTTAATATTTCCTTTTCTATATTTCAAGAAATATTACTTCAATATAGCTTCAATCCCCGGAAGGGTTTTACCCTCTAACATTTCTAACATGGCACCGCCACCGGTAGATACATAACTTACTTTATCTTGAAATCTGAATTGCTTAACGGCAGCTACAGAATCACCACCACCAACTAATGAAAAAGCACCATCAGCAGTAGCATCTGAAATGGCGTTCCCTAATTCTATGGTTCCTTTTGAAAAAGAAGGGAGTTCAAATACACCAACAGGGCCATTCCATAAAATAGTTTTTGACTGTGCAATTACATAAGAGAAGCCAACATTTGATTTTGGCCCGGCATCCAATCCTTGCCATCCGTCGGGGATATTTTTAATATCAATCACCTGGGTGTTTGCATCATTGTCAAAGGCATCAGCGGCTATCACATCAACAGGTAGATGTACTTTGACACCCTTTTGTTTAGCCTGTTTCAAAATTTCCAAAGCCAGTTCTTGTTTATCGTCTTCGCAAATAGAATCACCAATACTCCCGCCTTGAGCTTTAATAAAGGTAAAGCTCATACCACCACCAATAATCAGATGATCAATTTTATCAAGAATATTTTCAATAACGGTGATTTTAGATGATACTTTGGCACCTCCTAAAACAGCGGTTACAGGTTTTTTGCTATCACTAAAAACTTTATTAATACTTTCAATTTCTTTTGCCAGTAAATATCCAAAGCATTTTTTTCCGTCAAAAAACTGAGCTACAATTGTTGTGGAGGCGTGAGCACGATGCGCCGTTCCAAAAGCATCATTTACATAGATATCTCCTAGCTTTGAAAGTTGTTCCGCGAAATTGACATCACCTGCTTTTTCTTCGTTGTGAAAACGCAAATTTTCTAATAGCAATACCTCACCAGCTTCTAAATTAGCAGCTTCTTCTTCCACTGTAGCCCCTACGCAATCATCTACAAATTTTACCTGTACACCAATAATATTACTTACGGTATCAACAATATGACTCAATGAAAATTCAGGACTTACTCCTTTTGGTCTTCCTAAATGCGACATTAATATACAACTACCACCATCTTCAAGTACTTTTAAAATGGTAGGTTTTGCCGAGGTGATTCGTGTAGTGTCTGTAACATTAAAATTTTCATCTAACGGTACATTAAAATCAACACGCATTAAGGCTTTCTTATTTTCAAAATTAAAGTCGTCTATTGTATTCATGATTAGCTTTTTTTAAGGAAAATCAAATATAAAGTTTCTATACTTATTTTTGAATGATTTTGCCATTCTTGATGTTATAATAATAAAGCGATATAAAACTTATAAAAAATTATGACTATATTTAAAGGATAAAAACTCTACTGTTATGGCAATAAAAAGTTTTATGGGTAAAAGAAGCCAACCCAAGAAAGATGAATTTCAACCAGCGAAGGTTTCTGATTATATGACAAAAAAGCTGATTACGTTTAGACCAGATCAGCCAGTAGCTGAGGTGATGCAGGCGTTAATCAGTAATAGAATTTCAGGAGCGCCTGTTGTGAATGAACGAAATGAATTGTTAGGTATTATTTCTGAGGGAGATTGTATCAAGCAAATTTCTGAAAGTCGTTATTATAATATGCCAATAGATAATGAAAGCACAGTTGCAAGACATATGGCCAAAGATGTAGAAACGATTAGTGGTGATTTGGATGTTTTTGAAGCAGCAGAAAAATTTTTAAAATCAAAAAGAAGACGTTTTCCAATTGTTGAAAATGGCAAATTGGTTGGACAGATAAGTCAAAAAGATATTTTAATTGCTGCTATGGAGCAGCGAGGAGACAATTGGCGCAAATAGGTTAGTCTCTTTTAATGAGTAGATAATACTCATTTTCTAATGCAAGATATCCTTGGTCATACACATAATAATAGGTATGACCTTTTTTTGTGGTGTAAATTGAAGTGAATAGCCGAAAGTCAAATCCGCGATCATAGAGTCTGTTTCGAGTGACTTTTGTTTTACCTGTAGTATTCAATTCTGATAGTACTTTATAGTTTTTACGCAAGCGGTTATTAATGTTTCTAATTAGGTTTTTACTTTCTTTATTGACCTTATTATTATACGAATTACGACAGTAATCTGAGCAGAATTTTTTATCAATTCGTCCCACTACTTTCTCTCCACATTCTAAGCATTTTCTATCCATATACATTAAGAATAATTCCCTGTAAATATATAAATTATTCGTTTACATTCATTTACAATCGAAAGTAAACGTTTAACAACCGATATTAATTTTGTTGCTAGTAGATATTTGCCCAGTTGGATTGAACGAATGATATCTGATAGGCCCTGAATCAAATTCAGGATAAACTTAACTGTTAAACATTAAAATTATGAACACACTAAGAAACAAAGTACAGTTGATTGGAAATTTAGGAAACAACCCCGAGATCATCACCTTAGATTCTGGTAAGAAATTGGCAAAATTCTCTGTTGCAACAAATGACTCATATCGTAATGCAAAAGGTGAAAAAGTAACTGATACACAATGGCATAATGTAGTTGCATGGAACAAAACAGCAGAAATTATTGAAAAGTATCTAGTTAAAGGTAATGAAATAGCTATAGAAGGTAAATTAACCTCTAGAAGCTATGAAGATAAAAATGGCGATAAAAAATACATAACTGAAGTTGTTTGCAATGAATTACTAATGCTTGGTAAAAAATAAAGTATACTATTTTAACTATAATAACGTTTTAAGAATTCAATGTATAGCAAATTGCGCTGTGCAAGAGAGAAAGTTTTGAGCACCTAAAAGGTGCTCTTTTCTTTTTATTATACATCAAAATCCCTGAAAAAAGATGTGATTTCAAAGCGATTTGATGTCTATAAGATCAAAAGTTGATAAAAAGCAACCGTATAACTAGTACTGATTTAATAAAACCACAATTTTTTGCCATGTTTTTATCATATTGGGAAAAATTCATGAAACTACATTATGAATCAAAGGTTTTGAAGGAGCTTTCTTAATTTTACAAATTAAGAAAAGGCTTAATTTATGTCTACACAACCCAAGCTTACAAGATTTAACCAAAATGTCATGGCCAAGTACCAGATTTATAATGGTATTTTTATGACATTGCCATTTTATGCTGTTACTAAAACAGGAGTATTATTACCTCTTTTTCATGAAACCTGTAAAAAAGGTTATGAAAATGGTGAAGACGCTTCAGCAATTGTAAAATCCTTTTTCAAAAAGTATCAAGCAAGACGTTCGCCTGAGAGTCAAATAAATTTGCTGTTTCGTTTTATTAAATATATAGAGAGACAAGTGGTATTATTTGATGCTATTGAAGATGCGGCCTTTCCTATAGTTAATAATATGGATGGTATTGGTACTTTAAGACATTTAAAAGAAAATGCGGTTTCCGAGAATAAATTGCCAGACCTTATCAAGTATTTAAATGAGTTTAAGGTTCGCATTGTATTGACAGCCCATCCAACACAGTTTTACCCAGGTGCAGTATTAGGTATTATTACAGATCTTACCGAAGCCATCAAAAATGATGACCTATTGAAGATTAATGATTTACTAGCTCAGCTTGGTAAAACACCTTTTTTTAAGAAGAAAAAACCCTCACCTTACGATGAAGCTGTTAATTTAATATGGTATCTTAAAAATGTTTTTTATCACTCTTTTGGTAGCATTTATGACTACGTACAGCAAAACATTTATGATAATAAAACAATTAATAATTCTATTATTAATATTGGATTTTGGCCAGGAGGTGATCGCGACGGAAATCCGTTTGTGACTCCAGAAATTACACTAAATGTTGCCAAGAAACTCAAAGAGTCAATTATCAAAAAATATATTAAAGATATTAAATACCTAAGAAGGCGCTTAACTTTTAAAGGTATTAGAGAACGCGTTGTAGATTTAAATCATCGATTAAATACATTATTAGATAAGAGTAGTAAGTATCAAATAACTTTAGAAGAAATGATAGAGGAGCTAGAGACCATTAGGAAACTTTTAGTTGAAGAGCACCAATCACTCTATGTAAATAAAGTTACCTCACTAATTAATAAAACGAGATTATTCGGTTTTCATTTTGCTAGTTTAGATATCCGTCAGGACAGTAGAAAGCATAATGAGGTTTTTCAAGATGTAGTAAAGGTAGTGCATAAAAAGGCTCCTGAAATATTACCCAAAAATTTTAATGAACAGACTCCTAAACAGCAGGTAAAAACCTTAGCAAAGGTCAAAGGTGAGCTAAATATTGATTGGTTTAAGGATGAGTTTACCGTACGTACCTTAAAAACTATGCAAGCCTTAAAAAGTATTCAGGAGACCAATGGAGAATTAGCATGCAACCGTTACATTATTAGTAATAACCAGACTGCTGTAAATGTCATGCAACTATATGCTATGTTAAAGTTGACTGCATTTCAAGATAATTTAACGGTAGATATTGTACCCTTATTTGAAACCGTTCCTGATTTAGAGAATGCACCAGAGGTTATGGAAACCTTGTATAAAACTTCTCAATATAGAAAGCATCTTGAACAAAGAGGTAATAAACAGACCATCATGTTAGGTTTTAGTGATGGTACTAAAGACGGCGGGTATTTAATGGCCAATTGGGCTATATTTAAAGCAAAAGAGGCCTTGACAAAAGTATCGCGCAAGTATAAGATAGCAGTTGTATTTTTTGATGGTCGTGGTGGTCCTCCGGCAAGAGGAGGAGGTAAAACACATAATTTTTATGCTTCATTAGGGCCAACAATAGAAGATAAAGAAGTGCAATTGACTATACAAGGGCAAACCATTAGTTCTAATTTTGGCACACCGGAATCTTCACAGTATAATATGGAACAATTGATTAGTTCGGGTATTTTAAACCGCTTGAATGCTAATAATACTAAACTTTCAAGAGCCGATAAAGGTACAATGAATAAACTGGCAAAAATTAGTTATGAAGCGTATACAGACTTTAAAAGCCACTCTAAATTTTTGCCATATTTAGAGCGTATGAGTACTTTAAAGTATTATGCTAAAACCAACATTGGTAGTCGCCCATCCAAGCGAGGTAGTTCATCAGAATTGGTATTTTCTGACCTGCGTGCCATTCCTTTCGTAGGAAGTTGGAGTCAATTAAAGCAGAATGTTCCAGGATTTTTTGGTGTGGGAACGGCTTTAAAATACTATGAAGATAAAGGAGAATTTAGAAAGGTAAAGCAGCTTTACAAAAACTCCAGTTTTTTTAGAACATTAATTGGAAATAGTATGATGGCCATGGCAAAGTCATTTTTTGACTTAACTAAATATATGTCTGAAGATGAGGAGTTTGGATATTTTTGGAAGCTTGTTTATGATGAGTTTGTGTTGAGCAAACGCTTAGTTTTAAAACTAACAGGTTATAAAAAACTCATGGAAGAAGAGCCAGCAGGAAAGGCATCTATCGATATGAGAGAGTCCATTGTATTACCTTTACTAACAATACAGCAGTACGCATTGAAGAAAATACAAGAGCTAAATAAAGAAGAAAATATTGATAAGAAAGAACTTGAAATCTATGAAAAGATAGTTACCAGATCTTTATTTGGAAACATCAATGCCAGTAGAAATTCAGCTTAAGATTATTTTTTCTTGTTGATTGTTCTCAAGGCTTTTTTAATAATATACGCTGTTTCTTTAGTGGGAGATACTTTCTCCCATTTTTTGCATATAGAGATAACCCAATCAGGTTGAGATTTACTGGCGTCATTGAGCCAGTTACCAACTGAGTCACGAACATACTTTGAAGGATCAGATTTCAGAGGTTCAATCAATTGCAATCCCTTTTCAGGATTTTCTTGAAATTTGGCAATCTTTTTTACCCATACACCAACGGGTCGTAGTGCTTCAACAGCAAAACGACGAATATTTTCATCACTACTTTTGGTCCATTCAGTTAATAATCTTACAGAAGTATTTAAATCTTCACTCATACGTTCTTTGCTGGCGAATATTACAACTTCTCTAACTCCAAAATGAGCATCAGCAGCATAAATTTTCATTGTATTTATGAGTGAAATAGTATTATCATGATGTAAACTTTCTGCCCAGCATGCCCAACTACGCACCACATCTGATGTATGTTTTTTTAACTGATCGTAAATTAATTTTTCTTTAGTTAATATGCCAAAAGTTTGCCCAATGACCTTTACATCATTATTTGCGGATCTTTTTTTTTGAGCTAAAACCGGAGCTTCAAAGTCATCATACCAATCATCTTTTTTGAAATCTTTCAAAACATGTTTTAATAGAATTAATTGATCTGTTGCTAGCCATTCCATTAAGTTAGCTGTCTGGATTTCTCCAGTATTTAAATACTCGATTACTTCGGGATCTAAATCTTTTAAACTTCTTGCGCCTTTTCTATTTTGTATATGTTCTGGGATCATCATGTGAAATTAGCAAATAAAAACTCTTTAAAAAAAGAAAGAGCAACCAATGGCTGCTCTTCAATATCCCCTTTTTAAATCAACTTTAACTACCAGCTTCTTTTTTAGCTTCTGCTTTCATTTTGTCATTTGCTAGAATAACAATATTTACACGTCTGTTTTTTGCTCTACCAGAAGCAGTACTGTTATCAGCCATAGGCTTGCTTTCTCCAAACCAATTAACATTTAAACGGTTACTACTAATACCATTCGTATTTCTAAAGTAACTATTTACCGAATTGGCCCTGTTCTTAGATAATGTCATATTATAGGTATCATCACCGGTACTATCAGTATGCCCTACAACTAAGATCTTTGTATCAGGATATTCCTTAAAAACACCTGCCAGCTTATTTAATGTTTGTCGTGATGCAGTATTTATATTGTATTTATTGGTATCAAAATAAATACCACCACCTTTATTTTCATCAAAAGTCACTACAATGGCTTCATCTATACGTTCTACTTCAGCACCTGGAACTTCATTTTCTATTTTTTGTGCCTGTTTATCCATTTTTCTTCCAATGATTGCACCTGTAGCCCCACCTACAACACCTCCAATGACAGCACCCAATTCTCCATTGCCACCTTTACCAATATTATTACCTAAAATGGCTCCAATGACCGCGCCACCAGCAGCGCCTATCACTGCGCCTTTTTGAGAATTGTTGGCATTTTGAATAGCCTTACAATTAATTAAGCTTACCATAATTAATAAGGCTAATATTAAACTGAATGTCTTTTTAATATATGTATTCATGGTCTTTATTTTTTAGAAAAATTCATAGTGATCTTAAAAGGTTTTCCATCAACAGAAACGGTTTGTTGCCATTGCATAGTTGTATCAGAAAGTTGGATTAATTGTAAGCGAAACCCTTCATTGGTTTTTGATTTCTTCTTAGCATTTACAGGTTTTAGTATAAACCCTTGATATCCTGTTGACCCATCAACATCTTCAATAGTAAAAATAAAATTACGAGTACCTGTATTACACCCATTGTCATTGATAACATAGGTTCCTGAATTATTATTCGGGATAAACTGCCAAGAGCTACCTTCAAAGCATTCTTTTGAGGCATCCTTCAGTAGTTTAACATTGAATGCACCAGATTCACCATAGGAAATGTTGGTTAAAACCCATTCACCCTTAATGACCTTTTTTGATTGTTGTACCATTTTTGAAGTACCACAAGAAAGTAGCGTTATTCCTAAAATGGCTATTAGAATTTTCTTCATATCAATAAATATTTAAATGCAAGGTGATTTAAAAATCTAAAGAATTTCTAAAGACAATAATTTTTTATAAAAGCTTGATTTCTTTAGATTTACTATAGATTTCTGTTGTACTTTTGAACCAAAATCAACCATTAGTATATAGACTAATGTTCTAAATAAAAGTCTCCTCCCGTACAGTTCGGCATTGGAGACTTTTTTGTTTTGCATGTACATATCATGACATAAGTATAGAATTCTCAATACTTAAAAAAATAATTGCATCTTTGCACTAGTTCATTGAAAAGGTTCTTATTGATTTTATGGGATATGTAGTTCAATAGTGTGCTACATAACTTATAAAACTTTAATTATGAATTGGAAAATTCAAAAATTGAAAAATGGTAAGACCATTATTTCAAAAGAACCGGGTAATTCTATGTTGCCAATTTTAAGATCGAAACAACCAGTTAAGCTTGAACCCATTAGTTGGGAAGATTGCGAAATAGGAGATATTGTTTTTTGTAAGGTTCGTGGAAACTGCTTTACCCAACTTGTAAAGGGTAAGAATCTTAAAAGAGGCTTATTGATTGGTAACAATCATGGTAGAATTAACGGATGGACTAAAAATGTTTATGGAAAAGTTGTAGAAATACTTCCAATGCCATAGGCATTACCAAGTAAGATTTTATCTTTTCCTTATATTCTTCTGTTTTTTATTTATGAAGCTTTAGCTGAATTCGCTTTCGAGTAATGTCTATTTGAAGTACTTTTACAATCACTTGTTGATGTAGGGTTACATGTTCTGTAACGTCTTTTACAAAAGTATTACTAAGGTTAGAAACATGTATCAAACCACTTTCTTTAATACCAATATCAACAAAACAACCAAAATTTGTAATATTATTTACAATGCCTGGTAGTAGTTGTCCCTCTTTAAGATCATGAATGTTTTTAATGTTCTGATCAAATGTAAAAACTTTGGCTTTTTCTCTTGGGTCTAAACCAGGTTTTTCCAGCTCTTTTAATATATCTGTTAATGTGGGTAACCCAAAAGTGTCTGTAACGTAATCACTAGGTTTTATTTTTTGTAAGATGGCTTTATTACCAATTAAATCTAAAACTTCCATGTTGACATCTTTCGCCATTTTAGTAACAATTGAGTAGCTTTCAGGATGAACTGCTGAGTCGTCCAATGGGTTTTTAGCATTTTTTATACGCAAAAATCCCGCTGACTGTTCAAAGGCTTTACCCCCTAATCTGGGAACTTTTTGAATTTCTTTTCTTGAAGAAAAAGCACCATTTTCAGTCCGGTAATTAACAATATTTTCGGCCAATTTGGTACCAATACCAGAAACATAACTGAGTAAAGATTGACTGGCGGTATTAATATTTACTCCAATTGTGTTTACGCAATTCTCAACAACAGTATCTAATGATTTCTTTAGTTTGGTTTGATCTACATCGTGTTGATATTGACCAACTCCTATAGATTTAGCATCAATTTTAACTAGCTCTGCCAAAGGATCGGCTAAACGTCTACCAATAGAAACTGCTCCACGAACAGTTACATCATAATTTGGAAATTCTTCACGAGCAATTTTAGAAGCAGAATAGATAGAAGCACCGGCTTCGCTAACCACAAAAACCTCTAAATTGTTTTTAAATTGAATTCTTCTGATCAATTTTTCTGTTTCTCTAGAAGCTGTTCCGTTTCCAATTGCAATCGCCTCAATCTTATAGGCATCAGCTAAAGAGCTAATTTTTTTAATCGCTCCTTTTTGATCGTTTTGTGGCGGATGTGGATAAATGGTTTCATTGTGCAACAGATTACCTTGAGCATCTAAACAGACCACTTTACAACCTGTTCTAAACCCAGGATCAATGGCTAGGATACGTTTTTCGCCTAATGGAGCACCAAGTAATAACTGTTTTAAATTTTTAGCAAAAACTTTGATGGCAGAGTCATCAGCTTTTTCTTTAGCATTCATCAAAGCTTCGTTTGATAATGCAGGAAATAGCAACCTTTTGTAGGCATCTAAAATAGCAACCTTAATTTGATGGGCACATGCATTGTTAGAGCGGATGATTCTATCCTCAATTTTTTGCAATGCAAGTTCATGATCAATTTCTATTTTAACTCTAATATACCCTTCATTTTCAGCTCTTAGAATAGCTAGTAATCTATGCGAAGGAATTCTAGACAAATCCTCATTCCAGTCAAAATAGTCTTTAAACTTTGCGGCCTTTTCATCTTCTGATTTTGTTTTTACTACTTTAGTGGAAATGTTTGCAAAACGCTCTAACTGATATCGAATATTATTTCGAATATCCGTTCGTTCATTAATCCATTCTGCAATAATATAACGAGTGCCTTGCATCGCTTCTTCAACGGATGAAATACTACCCTTTACATATTTATAGGCAATAGGCTCAATGTCATACGCGTTTTGAGCCATGATAATTTTTGCCAGAGGCTCCAAGCCATTATTTCTAGCGGTTTCAGCTTTTGTTTTTCGCTTTTTTTTATAGGGTAAATACAGGTCTTCAAGATCAGTAAGGTTTTTGCAAAGGTTTACTTTTTGCTTTAACTCACTGGTTAAAATATCTTGTTCTTCAAGTGACTTTAGAATAGCATCTTTTCTTTTTTCTAAGGCCTCAAATTGCTCCTTGAGTTTTACAATTTCACCTATTTGTACTTCATCTAGATTACCCGTTTTTTCTTTTCTGTATCGCGCAATAAATGGGATGGTGCAATCTTGATGTAACAATTCAATAGTGTTTTGAATTGATTTTTGAGATATAGAAGTATTGTTGGAAATGAAAGAAATCATACTTAGCTAATTGGTTGCCCATTGGCAACTTCTCTTTCTGGCTCAACAAAGGCTAACTTTCCATCCAAAGTATCTGTCATTAAGATCATACCTTGACTCTCAACTCCTCTAATTTTTCTTGGTGCTAAGTTGCATAATACCGTCACCTGTTGTCCGATAATCTCATCTGGAGAAAAAGATTCTGCAATACCGGAAACAATAGTGCGAATATCAATACCCACGTCTACTTTTAATTGTAGTAGTTTTTTGGTTTTAGGAACTTTTTGGGCTTCTAAAATTGTACCTATACGAATATCTAACTTCGTAAAATCATCAAATTCAATAGTGTCTTTTTGAGGCTCAACCGATGCATTGGCCTGTTCATTTGCTTTTTTTGATGCTTCTAATTTGTCAAGTTGTTTTTGAATGTCAGCATCCTCTATTTTTGAAAATAACAATTCAGCTTTTCCAATTTGATGACCAGCACTAATTAACGACTTATTTTCTGAAACGGCATTCCAAGAAAGAGACCCTTCGACTCCGCTCAGGGTGACATTGAGAATAGATTTTAGTTTTTGAGATGTAAAAGGTAAAAAGGGCTCACATAAAATTGCTAACCCTGTGGCTATTTGCAAAGCCACATTCATGATTGTTTTTACACGATCCTCATCTTCTTTAATAATTTTCCATGGTTCTTCGTCAGCAAGATATTTATTACCTAAACGGGCCAGATTCATCAACTCATTCAAAGCTTCTCTAAAGCGATAACGTTCAAGAGAAGTAGCTATGGTTTCAGGATATTTTCTTAGCTGACTTAATGTCTCTTCATCCACTTTAGAATATGTACCAGCAGGTGGTACTTCCCCACCATAATATTTATTAGTTAACACCACAACTCGATTGATAAAATTTCCAAAAATGGCTACTAACTCATTGTTATTTCTAGCTTGAAAGTCCTTCCATGTAAAATCATTATCTTTAGTTTCAGGTGCATTGGCCGTCAAAACATATCTTAATACGTCTTGCTTATCTGGAAATTCTTCTAAATACTCATGTAACCAAACGGCCCAATTTTTTGAAGTGGATAGTTTATTCCCTTCAAGATTCAAAAACTCATTCGCAGGCACATTGTTTGGTAAGACATAACTGCCGTCTGCTTTGAGCATACTAGGGAAGATAATACAGTGAAATACAATATTATCCTTACCAATAAAATGAAGAAGTTTTGTGTCTTTATCTTTCCAATAAGGCTCCCAATCTTTACCTTCACGTTCTGCCCATTCTTTGGTAGAAGATATGTAGCCTATAGGAGCATCAAACCATACATATAAGACTTTACCTTCACCACCTTCCACTGGAACGGGAATTCCCCAATCAAGATCACGGGTTACCGCTCTTGGTTTTAATCCATCATCTATCCAAGACTTACATTGACCATATACATTAGGTTTCCAGTCATTTTTGTGCTCTTTTAGTATCCATTCTTTTAAAAAACCTTCATACTGATCTAAGGGTAAGAACCAGTGCTTTGTTTGTTTTAAAGTTGGGACATTTCCCGTAATAGCCGATTTGGGATTGATCAAGTCAGTTGCATTATGGCTAGTGCCACAATTTTCACACTGATCGCCATAACTTTCTTCAAACCCGCAATTAGGGCAGGTACCCACAACAAAACGATCAGCTAAAAACTGATCAGCTTCAGCATCATATAGTTGTTCTGTTACCTCTTCAATAAATTGACCATTTTCATACATTTTTTCAAAAAACTCAGCAGCAGTTTCATGATGAACCTTTGCGGATGTACGCGAGTAATTATCAAATGAAATTCCAAACTCTTTAAATGATTTCTTTATAATGGTGTGGTATTTATCAATGATCTCTTTTGGTGATACGCCTTCCTTTTTGGCGCGCATTGGTATAGCTACACCATGCTCATCACTTCCACAGATGTAAATCACATCTTTTCCGGTCAATCTTAAATAACGAGCATAAATATCAGCTGGCACATAAACTCCTGCCAAATGCCCAATATGAATAGGTCCATTAGTGTATGGTAATGCAGCAGTTATTGTGTATCTTTTAGGAGAATTCATCGTGAAAATTTGTAAGCGCAAAAGTAAGAAAAAGACCCTGAAATGTGCTTATACTATGTGATACAATACTTTTTAAAGGAAAAAAGCGTTATTAGAGAACTATTATTTTTATAAAATGATCAACAATGACACGGCCAAACGTAAAAATATCTGTATTCATTGTTATTTTTGTGACAATATCAATGTTAGGCTTTTCTCAAAAGAAAAGAGCTAACTATATTAATTCACCCCTTATGCATGCCTCTTATCTAAAGAAAGGAGATACCGTAATGATTGTGGCCCCGGCTGGGATTGTTAAGGATAAAGACATATTGAACAATGCCGTTAAACTTTTAGAGAGTTGGGATTTACATGTAAAGATTGGTAAAAGTTTATTTAAAAAGAATAATCATTTTGCGGGAACTGATGCGCAACGCGCTTTAGATTTTCAGGAAGCTTTAGATGATAAGAGTGTAAAGGCCATTTGGTGCGCACGTGGTGGCTACGGTACCGTTAGAATGGTTGATAAACTGAGTTTTTCTCATTTCAGAAAAAACCCAAAATGGATCATAGGTTTTTCTGATATTACAGTATTACATAATGAGATTCACAATATGGGTAAGGAGTCTATCCATGCCATGATGCCATCTACACTGAATCCTGAAAATGATGAGCAAAAAAAGGCCATAAAATCATTGAAGAAAGCGCTCTTTGGTGAAAAATTGGAGTACAAAACCTACAAATCAGGTTTTAATAAAGATGGTGAAGCCAAAGGTCAGCTTGTGGGTGGAAATTTATCTATTTTATATAGTTTACTTGGTTCAAAATCATCTATAAAGACGGATGGTAAGATCTTATTTATTGAAGATTTGGGTGAATATGCTTATCATATTGATAGGATGCTTCAAAATTTAAAACGTAATGGTTATTTTGAAAATTGCTACGGTTTAATAGTAGGAGGTATTACTAATGTACGTGAAAATGATACAGAATTTGGTAAGGCTATAGAGCAAATTGTATTAGATGCCGTAGCCGATTATGATTTTCCGGTGGCATTTAATTTTCCAGCGGGTCATATTACTGACAATAGAACGCTGATTATGGGAAGGGAGATTTCTTTAAAGGTAAAAGGCAAAAAAGCTAGCATTAAATTTGGTGAAGGTTATAAGAAAAAGAAAACAAAAATGGCAGCCAATACGCCTAAAACAGAACAAAAAAAGACACCTAAAAGTCAGTCTAAAAACTCTCAAAATAATTTGAACGTAAACTTGAGTTCTTTCAAAAGTTAACCACCTTTTTTAATGGCCCAACATAATGAATTAGGTAAAAAAGGAGAGCAATTAGCATTAGAACATCTTCAAAAAAAGGGTTATACTATACTAGATAAGAACTGGCGTTATCAAAAAGCGGAAGTAGATATTATTGCCCAAAAAGGGAATATTTTAGCCGTGGTTGAGGTGAAAACACGCTCTTCTGTAGACTTTGGAAATCCGCAGGATTTTGTAAAACCCAAAAAAATCAAATTGCTTGTTTCTGCAATTGATGAATATATAACTTCTAAAGATTTAGATGTAGAGGTTCGTTTTGATATCATTGCCATTGTAAAGGAAAAAAATGTTTTTAGTCTAGAGCATATTGAGGATGCTTTTTATCACTTTTAAACTTTAACATTTTTTAATAGAATAAATCTATTTTGTTATCGTTATACAAGTGCTAAACAAGAATAATACTGACTAAACTCCTTTTGTACCTAACATGACAATTGCTATTCAAGGAATTCAAGGTTCCTTTCACCATGAGGTTGCCACCTCATATTTTGGTAATACTATAGATTTAATAGAGTGTATGTCCTTTAAGGAGGTACCAACTTCGTTTCGTGAACAAATGGCTGATGCCGCTGTTATAGCTATTGAAAATTCTAGCACTGGAGCGATACTTTCTAACTACGCATTAATTGACAAATATGATCTTAATATCAGTGGCGAGTTTTATTTACCCATGGTACATAATTTTATGGCACTAAAAGGCCAAAAAGTAGAAGATATTCAAGAAGTCTGGTCACATCCAATTGCCATTCAACACTGCAAAAGCTTTTTTAGGCACCACCCACAACTTAGAATTATTGAAGAAAAAGATACTGCTTCAGTAGCTAAGGAGATTAGTGAAAAAAAATTAAAGAACGTAGCTGCATTGGCAAGTATTAAAGCAGCGGAAATATATGAACTTAATATTCTCCAAGAATCTGTTCAAGATGATGAGCTTAATATGACACGCTTTTTTATTTTAACCAATAAACGCCAGTTTGGAGACCATGACCACCTAAACAACAAGGCTTCGCTAAAATTTGTCACACATAATGAAACAGGTAATTTAGCAGATATCTTAGCTGAGTGTGCCAACCACAAATTAAATTTGTCTAAAATACAGTCATTGCCATTAAAAGATGAACCATGGAATTATGGATTTTTTATCGACTTTACTTTTGATGACTACCATGAATATTGTAAAGCCTTATTAAAACTTGAAAATAGAGTTAGTCAGCTAAAAATATTAGGCGAGTATCAAGAATGGCGGTCCATAACTAAGAAAAAAATGGCCTAGATTTTTAATTGTCTAAAAAAGCTTTTAACTCATTTACATCCTCGGGCTTCGCAATAATTTTCTTGTTACTGTCCAAAATAAAAAAGCTTGGTGTAGCACTAACTCCATATAATTGTACATACTCATTTTGCCATTTATTAGCTCCGTAAACATGAGTAAAATTCGAGTATTTAGCGATTTCTTGTTCCCATCCTGTTTTACTTATTGCTTCTTCTAAACCTAATGCCACAACTTTTATCTTCGAATTATCCTTCAAATAGGCATACAACTCTGGCATCTCTTCTAAGCAATGTGAGCAGGTAGAACTCCAAAAGACAAGGATATAGTTGTCACTGCCTGTTAACTTATAGAGATCGTTGTTCTCCCAAATTATATTAGGTGCTTTATTGCCAATAGATGTTCTTAATTGTCCTTTAATATCATTAACAAAATTAGTGTCTTGTAATTCTTTGGGAAGTTTATTATAACTTTCAAGTACGTAATTGGTAAGTCCTATATTTTCCTGCTTACCAAATGCATATAACAAGCCCTCCTGAATATCTTTTGAAAGCAGATGATTATCCCCAATTTTAGTAATGACATCTGTAATTGCATTTTTTCTGAGCTCAATCAACTTCTCAGAATCATCTGATGTATTTAGGTAAAATATGTAATCATTAACCCTGTCATGAATAAATGTTGAGTTCAATAATGTTTTATTGTTGAAGTCAATCTGATTAAAAAAGTGCTCTTTCGTAGTATTAAGATAATCCAGAGGATCTTTTATCGGTTTCTCAGGATTGTATCTGGCACTGGCTTTAATAAATTCAGATGCCAATTTACCCTGTGACAATCGTTCATAATAAGTTTGATAGGTCTTGATATCGTCATACTTTTTTTGATAAAGCATAGCTATGAGTCCGTTTTTTTCTGGATTAAAATAATCGAGTTGCAAAGAATCAAGTTGACGTTGAGACGTCATGGTTTTTCTTAAATAATCCTGATAAAGTATATTGTTTTCTGACTGCTCATATTTTACCAATTGATCTGGATACTTTGGATGAAAGGTTACCTCAACATCCTCATTGTCATAAATAAAATCTAGATACAATTGATTTTTAATATCGTACGCCAAACGATACATACCTGGTTCCTTTCCTTCAGGAATGGCCAATGAAAACTGACCATTTTCAATAGAAGTATTTGCAATATAATTTTGCTGTGATCCCACTAGTTGATAGAGGACCACCCATTCATAATCTTGTATAGGTTGCATAGTGCCTTTTACAGTATGCTGCGCAAAGCTTACGTAAGAAAAAAATAGACAAACAAATAATATTCTCTTGATCATAGTAGGGGATTTGCAAAAACTGAACCAAAAATACTGTTTTAAATCTATTGCTGTACATTTGTTAAAAACAGATTTTTATGAGCTTTCAAGATAAGGTAGTTTGGTTAACAGGTGCATCATCAGGTATTGGAAAGGCTACCGCTCTTGAATTGTCTGAACAAGGTGCTAAGGTCATCATATCTTCAAGAAATACCGAGAAATTAGAACAAGTGCGTATGCTGTGCAAGCATCCAGATAAGGTAAAGGTGTTACAAATAGATCTTAATAATTATCAGAGCTTAGACAAACTTGTTCAGGAAGCACTTTCCCTTTTTGGGAATGTTGATATACTTATTAATAACGGAGGCATTAGCCAGAGATCATTAGCTATAGATACCGGAATGATGATTGACGAACGAATTTTCAAAACAAATTATTTTGGTACAGTAGCATTGTCCAAGGCTTTACTGCCCTATTTTACTGCCAGAAAGCAAGGACATCTTGTTGTTGTAACTTCAGTTGTAGGTAAGTTAGGTACGCCACTTAGATCTTCATATGCGGCATCTAAACATGCATTACATGGATTTTTTGATAGTCTTCGAGCCGAAATCTATAAAGACAACATTCAAGTTACCCTAATTTGTCCCGGTTATGTAAAAACTGAAATTTCAATGAATGCTTTAACTTCAGATGGGTCTCCACAAAAAAGTATGGATAAAAAAACGGAGGCAGGCTTGCCTCCAGTTTACTTTGCTAAAAAGATGCTCAAAGCAATCAAGCACAAAAAGCAAGAGGTTGTAATAGGTGGATTTCTAGAAAAACTATCTGTATATGTCAAACGATTCTTCCCTAAAGTATTAGCAACAATGATCAGAAAACTAGCAGTAACATAACTTCAGAAAATGTACATCATGTTTTCGTTATATTTGCTTTATAACCATTGATCATCAACTTATGAACATATTTTCTTCTGAAAAACTTGAAAAATTTCTACCAAAAGTAAAAACCATTTTAGAAGAGAATTTGTTTCCTTTAGAAAAGGAATATTTACAATTACCTTTTAGTAAGGTTGAGCCAGAGTTAGCTAAAGTAAGAACCTTGGTAAAAGAAAGAGGACTTTGGAATCCACATTTATCAGAGCATCATGGTGGGCTCGGTTTTAACTTGGTTGAGTTTGGTCAAATTAGTGAATTATTGGGGCAATCGCCATATGGGCATTACTGTTTTAATTGTAATGCACCCGATATCGGTAATCAAGAATTGATGCTTGGGTATGCTTCTGAGCACATTAAAAAAACATACTTAGAACCATTACTTAAGGGTGAAATCAGAAGTTGTTTCTCAATGACGGAACCTGAGTTTGCTGGATCGAACCCTGTAAATATGGGTACAACAGCGGTCAAAAAAGGAGATCAGTATATCATTAATGGCACAAAATGGTTTACTACTTCTGCAGATGGAGCATCTTTTGCTATTGTAATGGCGAATACCAACCCTAATGCGGAAAATAGGTATCAACGGGCAAGTATGATCGTAGTGCCGACAGATACGAAGGGGTTTCGCTTAAAGCGAAATATTTCTATCATGGGAGAAGCCAATGATACTTATTTTAGTCATGCGGAATTAGAGTATAAAGATTGTAGAGTATCCACTGAAAATTTGATTGGTAATGAAGGTGACGGATTTTTATTGGCGCAACAACGTTTAGGACCAGGAAGAATACATCATTGTATGCGATGGATAGGTATTTGTGAACGTGCCTTTGATTTAATGTGTTCAAGAGCAGCCACTAGAGATTTAGGAAACGGTACTATGTTAGGCAAGAAACAAACCATTCAGAACTGGATTGCGGAATGCCGTGCAGAGATTAATGCTTCAAGATATATGGTCTTACATACGGCACAAAAAATTGATGAGGTAGGTACAAAAGCTGCTAGATTAGAAATATCTACTATAAAATTTTATGTTGCTAATGTGTTGATGAATGTCTTGGATAAGGCCATTCAAGTACATGGGGCCTTAGGAATTACAGATGACACCATTCTTTCGTTTTGGTATCGCCATGAACGTGGAGCAAGAATTTATGATGGTCCAGATGAGGTGCATAAATCTACCTTGGCAAGACAAATTCTAAAAAACTACGGGCTAAACACTAAATAATTCATGGCTAAACCTATTGATAGTGCCGTTAAGGTTCGAAAAGGAGAGGAATTAAATATTCAAAAATTGAATAACTTCCTGAGGGGTGAAATAGATGGATTTTCTGAGGTTAAAGAAGTTAAGCAGTTTCCAGGTGGGTTTTCAAACCTTACCTATTTGCTTTCTAATGATACTGATGAATTTGTACTTCGCAAACCTCCTTTTGGTGCCAATATCAAGTCGGCGCATGATATGGGTAGGGAGTATAAGGTATTAAGTTTGCTAGAGCCCGTATATGATAAAATTCCAAAACCTTTAGTGTACTGTGATGACGAATCGATTATTGGGTCATCGTTTTATATTATGGAACGCGTTAAAGGGGTTATCCTTAGAAACAAAATCCCGAAAGGATTAGAATTTGGCAAAGAGCATTTTAACCAATTATCAAATCAAACCATTGAAAATTTAGCGAAATTACATAGCCTTGAATTAGAAGATTCAAATTTAATTTCTTTAGGAAAGCCAGAAGGCTACGTTCAGCGTCAGGTTGAAGGTTGGATCAAGCGCTACTTCAAAGCAGAAACAGATGAGATCAAGTTCATGAATATGGCTGCTGAATGGATGCAAAGCAATATACCTAGTCAAAGTCAAACGGCATTCATTCATAATGATTATAAGTATGATAATCTGGTTTTAGATCAAAATTCATTAACAATCAAAGCTGTGTTGGATTGGGAAATGGCAACTGTAGGCGATCCTTTAATGGATCTAGGTACGTCTCTGGCATATTGGGTAGAAGCAAAAGATCATCCTGCTTTACAAGCATATAACCTTACTTGGTTGGAGGGCAATTTAACACGTCAGGGTGTAGTAGAAAAATATGCAGAATTAACAGGTATTGAAATTGAAGATGTGCTATTCTATTATGTTTTTGGAAGTTTCAAATTGGGAGTAATTGCTCAGCAGATCTATGCACGCTACAAAAAAGGGTATACTAAAGATGAGCGTTTTGGTATGCTCATTCATTTAGTTAAAGCTTGTGGTGGTAATGCTATGAATGCAGTGAAGTTTAATCGTATAAACAACTTTTATTAATAGTTGTCATTCCTGCGTAGGCATGAATCCATTTTCAATATATCTGGATTCCGCATCAAGTGCGGAATGACAATACAGAACAAGAATATGAAAACACTTAAAGACATTCAAAACATTCTGATTTTAGGAAGCGGCACATTAGGACTTAGAATAGGCTTAGCTTGTGCTTTGAATGATTATAAGGTTGTTATTTATGATATCAAGGAAGAAGCTTTTGAGCAAGCCAAAAGGATTCAGGGCGAAATTCTTAAAGGATTAGTAAAAGCGGAAAAGATTACTCAGGATGCAGCGAATAGAGCTTTACTAAATCAGAAGTTTACAACAGATGCAGTGATGGCTGCCAAAGATGCTGATCTGGTAAGCGAATCTGTAACAGAAGATTTAGAGCTCAAGAAAAAGGTTTGGGCTCAGTTTGGAGAATTATGTGCATCAGATACTGTTTTTACTACAAACACCTCCTATTTAATTCCATCGTTTTTTGCCCAGGAAACAGGAAGGCCAAATCTATTTTGCGCCTTACATTTTCATGATGTTTTTTATGCCAATGTAGTGGACATTATGCCTAACCCTCAAACAGAAGAATGGATCATTTCGCTTTTGGAAGAATTTGGAAAAAGCATTCAACAAACCCCTGTAATTATTAAACGGGAATCACCTGGATACATTTTTAATGCCATGTTGATGGCTCTAATTGGAGCGGCGGGTGCTTTGGTTACTTATGATGTGGCAAGTATTGAAGATGTAGATCGTTCATGGATGGGCAATTTCAAAATGCCCATGGGTCCTTTTGGTATTTTAGATGAAGTAGGCTTAGACACCGCATGGCATATTACAAACAATCAAAAGGATGAAAAAAGTAAACGTTTTGCTGGTTTATTAAAGCAATATGTTGACCAAGGTAAACTTGGTAAAAAAGTAGGGCAAGGTTTTTATTTGTATCCTAACCCTAGTTTTCAGGATGATGACTTTATAAGAGGGTAGTTAATTTTATTTTAATGCATCTGTTGGTTTTGGAACATAATGATGCTTACCACCCGCTCTGTCATCATTAAACGTTACAGGAATATCATCATTTTGAGTACGCTCATCCCAAGTTACATGTTCGGTTCCATCATCCTTTTTAACCATGGTAATACAATCTTCAACCGGGCAAACCAAAGAACATAAATTACAACCTACGCAATTTTCTTCAATGATACTTGGTATTCTTTTTTCAGGATTGCCAGATAAGGCTATGGCTTGATGTGCACCATCATCACAAGCAATATAGCACAATTCACAACCTACACATTTATCTTGATTAATTTCAGCAACTACTTTATGCTTTAAATTAAGATGTTTCCATTCGGTCACATTAGGTAGCGCTTTACCAGCGAAATCATAAATAGATGTATAGCCTTTTTCCTCCATAAACTGACGTAGGCCTGCTTCCATTTCACGGACGATTCCGAAACCGTAGTGCATAACGGCAGTACATACTTGTACCGAAGTGGCTCCTAATAAAATGAATTCAACTACATCTCGCCAGGTTTCTACACCGCCTATGCCCGAAATAGGAGTATTAGAAATTTGAGGATGCTGGGCCAATTCGCGAATCATGTGCATGGCAATGGGTTTTACTGCCGGGCCACAATAGCCACCATTGGTACCCTTTCCATCAACTATAGGTAGAGGTGCGTAAGTTTCTAAATCAATACCAACGATACTTTTTATGGTATTGATGAGTGAAATGGCATCGGTGCCACCTCTTAAGGCGGCCAAACCAGGGTCGGTGATTTCAGAAATATTGGGGGTTAATTTAGTAATTACGGGAATATTGGCTGCTTCCATTACCCAACTAACAATAGTCTCTAAAACCTCTGGCTCTTGACCAACTGCGGAACCCATACCGCGCTCACACATACCATGAGGGCATCCAAAGTTTAATTCGATACCGTCAGCTCCTGCATTTTCTACATCTTTTATGATCTGTTGCCATTCAGCTTTACTTTCTACCATCAACGATGCAATAATTGCATGGTCAGGAAAATACTTTTTGACCTCCTCAATTTCTCGAAGATTATCTTCTAATGGGCGATCTGTAATCAATTCTATATTGTTAAAACCCATCATACGTGTATTACGGTAGTTTACAGAACCATAGCGGCTGGACACATTAACCACAGGAACACCTAATGTTTTCCATACGGCACCACCCCAACCTGCATCAAAAGCTTTCATAATTTGATAGCCTGAATTCGTTGGTGGTGCGGATGCCAGCCAAAATGGATTAGGAGCTTTTATTCCTGCAAAATTTATAGATAAGTCTATCATTTTATTCTAATTATGAGTTTTTAATTATGAATTATGAGTGATTTTTTGAATTAATTTAACTCATAGCTCTACATTTTTAATTCTTAATTAAGAATTTATACATTCCTTGGGCTGCCATTTTACCATCATACGCTGCATTTACAACTTCTGCACCTCCATTAATGGCGTCTCCGCCGGCGAAGTATTTTGCATTCGATGTTTGAAAGTACTCATTCACTTCAATTCTTGTTTTTGAGTCAATATTTAGATTTTCAATAAGCTCATAAAACATTCCTTGTTTAGCTTGGCCAGTTGCTTTAATAACCAGATCACAGGCTATGATGAATTCACTACCTTCTATGGTTTTTAGCTCACCATCTACAGACTCTGTTTTTAGAAACTTTACACCTTCTACTTGATTGTTGCCTATAATTTCAATGGGTGTTGCATTAAAAATACTGTCTACACCAGAGCTAATGGCTAGGTCATATTCAAAACCATAAGCACCCATTCTTTCTTTCGTATTACGATATACTAATACCGTTTTTCTGGCACCCATACGGGCAGATTCTGAAGCAGCATCCATAGCGGTATTCCCACCACCGATCACAACTACTTTATCTGGTATAGAAATACGATGATGCTTCATTCGCAGTTCTTCAATAAATTCTACAGCTCCTACAACCCCTTGTTTATCTTCCCCCTTTAATTTTAATTCTCGAGTTTTTCCTAATCCAACTCCCAAAAAAATGGCATCGTACTCATTTTCTAATTGTACTAACCGCTCTTTAGAGGAAATAGGCGATTCATAATGAATATTAAACTGGAGTTGCTCTTGTAAATAGTCAATTTCTTTTAAAACTTCTTCATTGGTTATTTTGTAAGGAGCAATACCATAGACTGTTAGTCCAGAAGGCTTTTCTTTAGCTTCAAAAATATCGACTTCAAATCCTAATGTTCTGGCTTCGCAAGCACAAGCAATTCCAGCCGGACCCGCCCCTATAACAGCTATTTTTTTTCCATTTGATGCTCCAACTTTAAAGAGGTTTTTGTTGGCATCAATAGTTTTATTAGTGGCATAATTTTGTAAGCGACCAATTTGAATGGGGGGTACATCTTGATGATTATATACACAGGCACCTTCACATAAAACACCTGTGGGGCATACTACTCCGCAGGCATTACCAAGCCAGTTGGCATCAAAAATTGTTTTGGCAGCTCCAGTAATATTATCTGTGTGTATTTGTTTAATAAATAATGGAATATCTATATGTGTTGGGCATGCTTGTATGCAAGGAGCATCATAACAAAATAGACATCTGGAACTTTCATAATACGCTTCGGTATCATTCATTAAAGGTTTTTTCTGCTTGAAATTTTTGTCAAACTCCTCTTGTGTAGTTGGTCTTTTATATTCAGCCATTTATAAGAATTATGAGTGTAGAGCTATGAGTTTAAAGTTTTTCGATCGATATAATTCATAACTCACAATTAATAATTTATAACTCCGTCAACTTTCCATAAGTCTCAGGCCTTCTATCTCTAAAAAATTGCCATGTAGAACGTACTTCTTCTATAAGGTCAAGGTCAAATTCAGCAAT
This sequence comes from Maritimimonas sp. 2405UD52-3, assembly GCF_056591715.1. Lineage (NCBI taxonomy): Bacteria > Pseudomonadati > Bacteroidota > Flavobacteriia > Flavobacteriales > Flavobacteriaceae > Maritimimonas > Maritimimonas sp. 2405UD52-3. The sequence goes on along the minus strand of NZ_JBWQOL010000001.1, from coordinate 60,821 downwards.
TAATAATTCATCATCCTCGCGTGATGCTTCTGCAAATATTTGCCCTCTGGGGTCTACAAAATATGATTGCCCATAAAACTTACCTAGATCCCATGGTTTTTCTTCACCTACACGATTGATACAGCCCATAAAATAGCCGTTGGCAGCGGCATGCGCGGGTTGCTCTAATTTCCAGAGGTATTCACTCAATCCGGCTACTGTTGCAGACGGATTATACACAATCTCAGCCCCATTTAAACCCAATGCCCTTGCACCATCAGGGAAATGTCGGTCATAACAGATATACACACCTACCTTGGCATATTTAGTTTGAAAAACAGGATACCCAAGGTTTCCCGGTTTAAAGAAGAATTTTTCCCAAAAACCAGTGGTGTGAGGAATATGATTTTTACGATACTTTCCCAAGTATTTACCATCAGCATCAATTACAGCAGCAGTATTGTACAAAACACCAGGTTGTTCTTTTTCATAGATAGGAACAACAATTACCATATCATATTTTTTGGCATAGGCTTGCATTTTTTCTATAGTTGGCCCAGGCACAGCTTCTGCAGAAGCATACCACTTTCTATCTTGACCAGGACAGAAATAAGGTGTGTTGAAAATCTCTTGTAAACATAAAATTTGAACACCTTGCTTACCCGCATTTTCTATATAAGGAATATGCTTATTATACATGGCATCCATAATTTCTTGGATGGTTCCCTCACCTTCTGTCATAGGCAAGCTCATTTGTATCAATCCTGATTTTACTTTTCTTGGCATGTTGTTGAGTTATGAGTTAATAGTCTTGAATTAAGAATTGTTTAGGTAACGTTGTTTAGTCGTAAGAATAATACTGCTTAAAATTTTTATCAATTCTTCACAATCTTTATTTGATTTATTAAACACTTCTTGATTAATGTAATCGCTATCTTTCAATAAGTTCAACCAATATTTGGTTTCTCTAGCTTCCTTTAAGGAAATTCCTAATTTATGAACAAAATCTTTCTTAGATTCTGCTGAAATAGCTTCGTTTACATTGGCCCCAATAGAAGTTCCTGAGCTAAGAATTTGCTTTGAAAGAAGAAATTCATTTTGAGCTTTTAGTTCTTTATAAATTGAAATAATGAATAGAGCAAATTGATAAGACTTATCAGCAATAATGCTTTTAGATTTAACCGAATTCTTTTTTAACTCTAAATTCATAATTCTAAATTAGATAACTGTCTTTGAAGTTTTTCCTCTTGAAATAAATTGCCCATGACCTGCTTTTAATAAACACTTATCGTTTTCTACGGCAACTTCTCCCCTGAGGATTACAGTTTCTGTTTTACCAACTACATGTTGTCCTTCATAAGCTGAATAGTCACAATTCATATGATGGGTTTCCACAGAAATGGTATGTTCTTTTTTAGGATCAAAAATTACAATATCGGCATCGCTTCCAATGGCTATAGTTCCTTTCCTTGGATACATACCAAATATTTTGGCAGCATTGGTACAAGCTACTTCAACATACTTTGTCAATGATATTTTTCCCTTATGAACTCCTTCTGAATATAACAATTCCATTCGATGTTCAATAGCAGGATGCCCATTAGGAATCTTGGAAAAGTCATCTTTACCCATCTTTTTTTGCTCCCACATAAAAGGACAATGATCGGTACCGACAACTTGTACCAATCCTTGATTGATACCCGACCAAAGTGCTTCTTGATCTTTCTTTTCACGTAGAGGTGGGCTCATTACCCATTTAGCACCCTCAAAGTCTTTTTCATATAAAGAAGTATCCAACATTAAATATTGAGTACAGGTTTCTACAAAGACCTTTTGATTACGCTTGGTAGCTGTTCGAACTGCATTTAAAGCACCTTCGCAAGTCATGTGCACGATGTATCCCGGGCAATCGGTATAGTGTAACATATCCGTAAATCTAGCAGATGCTTCAGCTTCAGTAACTTCGGGTTGCGATAGGTAATGATATAGTGGAGATAAGTTACCAAGAGCTCTATTTTTAGCAATTAATGAATCTATCATATCACCATTTGTGGCATGAACGGTAACTAGTCCGCCATGTTTTTTAACCACTTTCATTAGCTGCACCATTTGTCCATCATCAATCATTAAAGCTCCTTTATAGGCCATAAAAGTTTTAAAGGAAATAATACCTTCTTTTTCAATCATCTGTACTACTTCCTTAGCTACATCATTATTAAAATCTGTTACAGCCATATGATAGGAATAATCACCTATGGCTTTTCCTTCTGATTTTTTTTGCCAGGTCTTTAAGGCATTGTATAATGTATCACCTTGGGTTTGCAAAATAAAATCAATAACCATGGTCGTTCCTCCATGCAGTGCAGCACGTGTGCCTGTTTCATAATCATCACTTGAGTAGGTTCCCATAAAAGGCATATCTAGATGCACATGAGGATCTATTCCACCAGGAAATACTAATTTATCTGTAGCATCTATAACCTTATTGGCTTTATAAGTAAGATTTTGACCAATAGCAATGATCTTTTCGCCTTCAATATAGACGTCAGCGTTATAATTTTCTGAGGCCGTAACAACATGACCATTTTTTATAAGTATAGACATATTATGCTTTCTTCATTAAGAGTAAATACAAAACAAAGGATATTATGAATCCTGTAAACCACGACAATGAATATAAGAAATTTAATGCTGGTACCCAATAACCAATTAAAGCTGAAAAAACACCTACAAACAATGCAGTCATTGCAGCTTTATTAAAACCAGTTTTTCTATAAGAATAAATACCTTCCTCTTTATAGAGTTCTGCTAGTTGCATATTCTTATTACGGATAAAAAAGTAATCTGCAATCATAATTCCTAAAACAGGCCCTAGGAGGCCACTCACAAATATTAAGAACCCTGAAATTTGATTTAGTAACCACCAAGGCATAATTAGGATGCCTATGATGCCTGTTATGATCCCACCTGTTCTAAAACTAATCTTTTTAGGCCATAGATTGGAAAATGCATTTGAAGGCGCTATGACATTTGCGGCAATATTAGTACTTAAGGTCGCAATGATCATAAATATTTGAGCGATTATTACCACGGTAGGATTTTTAAATCGCGCGATCAACGAAACAGGGTCCCATGGTGCATCATCAGCAATTAAAACATCTTTAAAGTTGATCACAGCGGCACAGGTTACAAAAATGCCTACAAACGAATACAGCATCATTGTTAATGGCAATCCTGTAAATTGACCAACTATCTGATCTTTTTGAGTAGCTGCATAGCGTGTAATATCTGCAATACTAATTGACATAGTTGCCCAAAAACCAACCATAGCTGTGAGCCATAAAAGATAGCTCCAAAGCTTACTTCCTGTTGAGGTATTAGAAGTACTAACCACCGCTGGTGTTATTATGCTTGATAGTACTGGGGTTTTACCTTCAGTATTTCTGAATTGAACCTGTGGGTTTTCTGAAGAAGTAATAGGAATAGGCACATTTGTAAAGGGCTTCCAAGAACTGGTACTATTTGAAACAATATTATAATCAGTGACTTTTAAACTTCCATCTTTATTCGTTAAGGAGTTGAGGTTTAGATAAGCCGTGTTTTCATCTTTCGTAATCGTAGCAGCTACATTTTCTAATTGTTTGCTTTGATCTAGTACAATTTTAAATCCGCCAGCTTGACTGTATCCCCAATAAATAAGTGCCAAGCCCATGATGATAAGTATAGGTGCTGAATAGGTTTCTAACCATTTGATACTTTCGGTTCCTTTCCAGATAAAATACATATTGATGATCCAGAAAATAGCAAATCCTACAAATTTTCCAATAGATAAACCGAGTTCTCCTGTAGATCCTGTAATAGCATTAAAAATAGCATAAATGGCGAGTCCGCCGATCCATGTTTGTACGCCAAACCAACCACAAGCTATAATACCTCTGGCTACAGAAGCCAAATGCACACCTTTGGTACCAAAAGATGCTCTACCAATCACAGGAAATGGAATGCCATATTTAACGCCTGCATGACCATTTAGTACCATAGGTACTGTGATGATTAAATTTGCTAAACCTATAATAATTAAAGCTTCATACCAATTCAGTCCAGTTTTGATCATGTATGATGCCAATAAATAAGTAGGGATACATACGGCCATACCCACCCAAATGGCGGCCAAATGCCATTTATTCCAGGTACGATTTTGAGGTGGTACAGGTGCTAAATCCTCACTATATAAAGACGAATTAGATACATCTTCGTGTAATTCTACAATATCTTTACTCATAAATTAGTTGCAATATTGATCTGCAATAGATATAACTTCAGAAATTATTTGTAAGCCTTCGTCTACTTCCTCTTTAGTAACATTAAGTGGTGGTGCAATAAAAATCCAGTTCCAACGAACAAAAGTGAACATACCTAATTCACGAACCTTTGAAGCCATTTTTAAAGTAACTGCCATTTCACTGGGCTTCGCATTCCAAGGGGTTACAGGTTCTTTGGTCCTACGATTCTTTACTAATTCTATACATCCCAGTAATCCTGTATTTCTAAAGTCACCAATGGATGGATGCTTAGCTTTTAATTTTTCAACTTCTGCTTCAATATACTTGCCCATTTCGGTAGCCCTTTCAACCAGATTTTCTTCTTCAATAATCTTTAAATTCTCTAAAGCGGCGGCACAAGTAACGGCATGTGCAGAATAGGTAAGGCCTAAGGTCATGGGATTGTCATTAAATTGATTTGCAATGGTGTCAGTAATGATCATGCCACCTAATGGTAAATATCCAGATGTAAGTCCCTTTGCCATACATAGGATGTCTGGCACCACATCATGATGTTCTATAGCAAACATTTTTCCAGTTCTACCAAAACCACTCATTACTTCATCGTCTATTAGTAGAATGCCATATTTATCACAAATTTTCCGAACTTTTTTGAGATACATTGGCGGGTATTTTATACACCCTGATGAACCTGATTCGCCTTCAAATAAAATTGCCGCCACTGCGTCTGGATTTTCAAAGTGAATAACGCGCTCTAAATGTGCAGCGGCTCGTTCACCACATTCTTCAATAGAAGAAGAATTCCATGGGCAACGATAAAAATAGGGATTTTCAACATGTACAAAATTATTAACTGCCTGATTATCTACTGCAAATTTTCGTGGGTCACCACCGGCAGAAATAGCGCCATAAGTAGCTCCGTGATAGGAACGATAATGGGTAATGATTTTATGTCTTCCAGTGTAAATTCGTGCCAATTTAATGGCGTTTTCTATAGCTTCGGCACCACCAAGTGTAAAGAAAGTCTTGGTTAAATTGCCAGGAGTAATTTCAGCTAATTTTTTTCCTAATTGACCTCTAACATCAGTTGCCATTCCTGGGTAGACATAACTGACTTCTTGCATTTGCTTGGTTACAGCCTCAGTAATGCGTTGATTGCCATGTCCAATGTTCACATTCATTAGCTGCGATGAGAAGTCGAGGTATTTTTTTCCATCCCTATCATAGACATATGAGCCCTTGGCATGTGAAGCATTGATAGGGTTTAAACCTCCTTGTTTCCCCCATGAAAAGAGGGTATAATCAAGGTTGTTCTGTATAATTTTCTGGTTAGTCATTAAATTTCAAGTTATAAATTATAAAGACCCTTCGACAGCGCTCAGGGTGACAGCTGTTAACTCATCCAGTTGGTTTTTGCTTCCGGATTCCATTTAATGGTGGTTTTTTTATTTTGTGTCCAAAATTCAATAGAACTCCTACCAGTAATATCACCAACACCAAATTTTGATTCGTTCCATCCGCCAAAGGAGAAAGGTTCACGTGGCACGGGTACTCCAATATTTACACCGATCATTCCTGCACTAGCACGTTCCATCACTTGCTTTGCCAGTCCGCCACTTTGTGTAAATACCGCAGCGGCATTACCGTAATTTGAACCATTTTCTATTTCAATAGCTTCATCTAGATTTTTAGCACGAAGAATAGATATTACCGGACCAAAAATTTCTTCTCTGGCCACAGACATATCAGTCGTTGCATAGTCAATAATCGTGGGACCAACATAAAAGCCACCTTCTTTTCCAGAAACAGTTGTATTTCTACCATCCAATAAAATTTTGGCACCGTCTTTTTCTGCTTCAGCAATATAATTTTCGATACGAATTTTAGCTTCGGCACTAATTACAGACCCTAAATTTTCACCAGGCACTATTTTTTTTGCTTCATCAACCATTTTATCAATAATATGCTGCACTTTATCTACACCCACCATTACTGAAGCTGCCATACAACGTTGACCAGCGCAGCCTGCCATAGATGCTACCACATTATTTGCTGTCATTTCTGGATTGGCATCTGGTAATACCAATAAATGATTTTTGGCACCGCCTAACGCAACACAACGTTTTAGATTTGTAGTTGCTCTCTTATATACAATTTTAGCCACCTTCGTAGAACCAACAAAGGAAACAGCTTCTATTTTAGGATGATCACAAATGGCTTCAACCACTTCTTTACCACCATTTACAATATTAAAAACACCATCAGGTAAGCCTGCTTCTTTTAATAATTCAGCCATTCGCATAGTGCTTAATGGAACCAGTTCTGAAGGTTTCATTACCATCGTATTGCCAAGTACAAGCGCATTTGGCATGGTCCAATGTGGCACCATGTTTGGAAAGTTAAAAGGCGTAATACATGCGACTACACCTAGAGGTTTGCGTTCAATTCTGCATTCTACACCTTTACTAACTTCTTGAATTTCATTGACAATAACTTGAGGAATAGAAACTGCAAACTCGCATAGTTCCATACTTTTTTCGACCTCTGCTTTCGCTTCTCCGTAGGTTTTACCATTTTCTAAATGGACGAGATTAGTCAATTCGTCCATATGCTTTTCTAATAGTGATCGATATCTGAAAAATATCTGTACCCGCTCTTTAAAAGTCATAGAAGACCATTTAGGAAAAGCCTTTTCGGCAGCTTTTACAGCTTCGTCAACATCATTATAGGTTGATAGTGGCAAATTTGAAATAACGCTCCCGTCTAAAGGACTCATAACGTCCATAGAATCATGACCATTACTCCCGATAGGTATCGGGACAAATTTTCCGTTTATAAAATTTTTTACTTCTGGTTGTTTTGCAATTGCTTCCATAACACAACAGTTTTATGTGTTTTCAAAAAATAACTAATAAATAAGATGTAATTGCTAGAAAAGTAGGGCCTCTAACCCAAAAAATTAAGAGAAAAACATCTAATAAAAATGCAAAAATTTGCTTCAATGTTTATCAAATATATAAAATATCTATTTAGATATACCAGATATTATACAAGAATGGAATTATTTTGATCAAATTAATTGCAATTCTAAAAATGCCTCAATGTTTCTCTTTTTTCTAAAGACGAAGTATCTAATTCCTGCTTGACTTAATACTTTCTACCACAACAGTTGCTAAGATTAATACACCTCCTATAACTGTATTTAATACTGGAATTTCATTTAAAAAAATCATAGCTAGTAGTATACCATAAATAGGCTGAATACTGCTCATAATGCTGGCACTGCTGATTGTAAAATTTTTAAAGCTTTTAACAAATAAAGTATGTCCAATTGCCGTAGTCATTAAGGCTAAGGCCAGAATTGCACTTAATTCATTTAGGGTAGGGTTTAGTTCAAAAAAGAAAAGGGTTGGTAGCAAGGCTATAGACAATGCTACTAATTGATAAAACATGAGCATTGAGCCATCATATTGAGAAGCTTTCCTTTTTAATAGAATATTCCTTAAAGAATAACATATTGCGGATAACAAGCCTAATAAAATTCCTTGGGTAAAGTTGTTTTCTAAACTAATTTCAGGGGTTAAGAAATAAATTCCTGTTAAAACTATGAATGCCAGTAAAACGTGTAATGTGTTTAATTTTGATTTAAAAAATAAGGGTTCAAGAAATGTAGTTATTACCGGATAGGTAAAAAGTGATAGCATTGCAATAGCAACATTAGAGAGTTGTAGGCTATAAAAGTAAGTGATCCAATGTGCACCCAATAAAAGACCACTCAAGTAAACAGTTTTTGCGTCAAAACTATTTATAAACTTCAAACTTATTTTTTGGAACTTACAAAATAAACCTATGATTAGTAGAGCTAGAATACCACGAATTAAAATTGTTATAGGAGGGGGCATGCTTATATACCTTCCCAAAACACCTGATGTACTAATCATTAGCATGGCCAAGTTTAGTTCGGTTATGTTCTTAAAGTGCTTAGTTTTCAATGTAGCACTTTTTGAAGTGTAGAAAGCGCTTTGTCAATTGAATTGATTTTATCAAAGGTCATTAATAACCGCAGTCCCAGTTTTGTTTCTTTTTCCTTCATTTTGCAGATAGCTGTATTTTGCTGCACAAACTTCAATATTCGAGTAAAGACCTCACTTTGATAGAAAGGTGATTGCTGATCTGAAACAAAATACCCGATCATTTTTCCTTTTTTAAGAATTAGTCGTGTTAACCCTAATTGTTTAGCTACCCATTTTAATCGAACACTATTTAACAAGTCTTGTGCTTGTATGGGTAATTCACCAAACCTATCAATGAGGTTTTGCTCATAAACTGCTAACTCTGATTCATTTTTTATAGCACTCAGCTCGCTATATAGGTTCAACCTTTCCTTTATAGAATTGATATAATCATCTGGAAAAAGAATTTCAAAATCGGTATCAATTTGAGTTTCTTTTACAAATTCTTTTGGTGTGTCATCAGTGTCTTTGTACAGTGATTTAAACTCATTTTCTTTTAGTTCTTCAATAGCCTCATTCAATATTTTTTGATAGGTTTCAAAGCCAATATCATTAATAAAACCACTTTGCTCACCTCCCAATAGATCACCAGCACCTCGAATTTCCAAGTCTTTCATTGCAATATTGAACCCACTTCCTAAATCCGAAAATAGTTCTAGTGCTTGAATACGCTTTCTGGCTTCATCAGTCATCATATGATAAGGAGGAGTGATGAAGTAGCAGAATGCCTTTTTATTAGAACGACCTACACGTCCACGCATTTGATGCAAATCAGACAATCCAAAATTATTGGCATTATTGATAAAAATAGTATTAGCATTCGGCACATCAAGTCCACTTTCTACTATGGTAGTAGAAACCAACACATCAAATTCGTTATTCATAAAAGAAAGCATCAATTGCTCTAATTTTTTACCTTCTAGTTGTCCGTGACCGATACCAATTTTAGCATTGGGTAAAAGTCGCTGTAACATACCGGCTACTTCCTGTATGTTTTCAATGCGATTATGGATAAAGAAAACTTGTCCGCCTCTTGAAATCTCATATTTAATAGCATCACGTATAATTTCTTCTCCAAAGCGGATTACATTCGTTTCAACGGGATGTCTGTTAGGCGGAGGTGTATTGATGACTGATAGGTCGCGAGCTGCCATCAATGAAAATTGTAAGGTTCTTGGGATGGGGGTGGCTGTTAAAGTAAGTGTGTCAACATTTTCTTTTATTGTCTTTAATTTGTCTTTTACAGACACACCAAATTTCTGCTCTTCGTCAACAATTAATAAACCCAAATCTTTGAATTGTACATTTTTATTAACAAGCTGATGGGTGCCAATCACAATATCTATAGCTCCTGTTTTAAGCCCTTCAAGAACAGTATTTCTTTGTTTGATGGTTCTAAAGCGGTTCAAGTAATCTATAGTAACGGGAAAGTTTTTCAGACGCTCACTTAGCGTTTTAAAATGTTGAAAAGCTAAAATTGTTGTTGGTACTAAAATGGCAACCTGTTTTCCATTATCCACTGCTTTAAAAGCTGCCCTAATGGCTACTTCGGTTTTACCAAAACCTACATCACCGCACACAAGGCGATCCATAGGTTGTTGGCTTTCCATATCTTTCTTTACATCAGCCGTAGCTTTTGATTGATCTGGCGTATCTTCATACATAAAACTCGATTCAAGTTCTAACTGCATATAACTATCAGGGTTGTAAGCAAATCCCTTTTGCATTTTACGCTTTGCATAGAGTTGAATTAAGTCATACGCAATTTCTTTAACCCGCTTTTTTGTTTTTTGCTTGAGTTTTTTCCATGCGCCAGAACCTAACTTAAAAAGCCTCGGAACCTTACCATCCTTGCCATTGTATTTTGAAATTTTATGGAGTGAATGAATACTAATATACAGGACATCACGATCACCATAAACTAGCTTAATAGCCTCTTGTTGCTTGCCTTCTACATCTATTTTTTGAAGCCCGCCAAACTTACCGATTCCATGATCAATATGGGTTACATAATCGCCAATTTCCAGCGTATTTAGTTCCTTGAGTGTGAGAGCTTGTTTTTTGGCAAAACCACTTTTTAATCGGAATTTATGATAACGTTCAAAGATCTGATGATCAGTATAACAAGCAACTTTGTGTTCTTGATCTACAAAGCCTTGGTATAATGGAAAAACAACCGTTTTATAAGTTACTTCTTGATCAACATCATTAAAAATATCCTTAAAACGCTTTGCTTGTTGCTCATTCGCACAGAAAAGGTAGTTTTCTATACCATTTTCTGTATTTTGGTTAAGGTTTTCAATAAGTAAGTCAAACTGTTTATTGAAAGAAGGTTGCGGAGAGACATTGAATTCTATTTGCTTGTCATGCTTAACTTGTTTCAGCATCTCATCATGTGACTCTGAAACAAGTTCGGAATGACGAGAACTACCAAATTCGACTAAACTATAATTATTCAGTTGCTCTTTTATAAGTTCACCAGCACAAAATAACTCTTTGGGCTCAGCCAGTTTTAATTCACCTTTGGTTTCTGAAAAAGTAGTTTTTGCTTTTTCAAAAAGTTTATCTAGTCGCCCGAATAAAAGCTCTTTGTTCTTAGAAAAAATGACCGTTTTATTGGAGATATATTTTAAAAAGCTTTCTCGTTTTTCTTGCAGATGTTTATTCTCAACATTAGGCAAAATGCTGATTTTTTTATGTTTGTCTGTAGAAAGTTGTGTTTCTACATCAAAAGTTCTGATACTATCTACCTCATCACCAAAAAATTCAATACGATAAGGCTCTTCATTTGAAAAAGAAAATACATCAATAATGCCACCACGAACGGCAAACTCACCAGGCTCAGTGACAAAATCAACGCGATGAAATTGATATTCAAATAAGGTTTCATTTACGAAATCTAAAGAAACGGCTTCTCCAACGTTTAACTTCAAGGTATTTCGCTCTAGTTCACTTTTTGTAACCACTTTTTCGAATAGTGCAGCTGGATACGTGACAATGACAGCTGGTTTTTTACGAGAGTTGATGCGGTTTAAGACCTCAGAACGCAATAATATATTGGCATTATCGGTCTCTTCAATCTGGTAAGGCCTGCGATAAGAACCTGGGTAGAATAACACGTTGTTATCTCCTAATAATTGCTCAAGGTCATTTAAATAATAAGCAGCTTCTTCTTTGTCATTAAAGATCAGCAAATAGGGTTTTTCAAGCCGTTTAAAACTGCTTGAAATCACAAAAGACAATGAAGACCCTGCCAAATGCTGTAATTGGAGCTTTTGGTTTTCTAGTTGAAGATGTTGAACAATCTGCTTTATTTTAATCGATTGTTCGTAAAGCGAAACAATAGTTTGTTTGCTCAATGCACTAAATTTTGGGCAAATATAGTTGTAAGAGAATGATAAAAAAAGAATTACCTAAAACAATCAATCAACTGTTCAAAATCCTGCTCATCATTATATACATTTGGTGAAACACGAATGGCATTTCCCCTAAAGGAAACAAAGATGTTATTATCAGAAAAACTTGCTTTTAACTTTTCCAAATCTATATAATCTGGTAAATAAACACCAAACAGGTGCTTGGTTCTATGCGCATCATCTTCTATAAAGCAACCTTTAGCTTTTAATTGGGCAATGGCCGATCTTGAAATTGAATCGCAATAGTTTTGAATGTTTTTGGGTTGCCATTCTAATAATTGCTCAATACTTTTAATAAACATAGGCGTATTGATAAAATTAGAATACTCACCCATATTATAGCGTCCGGCTTTAGGTTGGTAGCGAGATTCATAATTAACCAATCTAGAAAAATCTTCGCTATTATAGCGGTTGATCCAACTTTCTTCAATAGGGTTACCATCATTAAAATAATCAGAATAATACGCCATCCCCATAGAGTAGGGTCCTAACATCCATTTATAGGCTACAGTAATCAACGCATCGGGTTGAATTTCTTGCACAGAAAAGGGGATTGCACCAATGTTTTGAGAGCCATCAAGTACCAAAAGAGCATTATACTGTTTGGTCTTTTTTCTAATGGTTTTAAGATCATATAATGTACCATCAGCCCAGTGAGATGGAGGCATTGCAACCAAAGCAGTTTTAGAGGAAATACTATCTAGTATGTTTTTATTCCAAGTTTTAGCTCGGTGTTCACCTATTTTTGGGGCAGAAATCACCTTAATTGAAGCATTATTTTGCGCAGCAAGTTTTTGCCATACATACACATTACTTGGAAACTGTTCATCTACTAATAAAATTTCATCACCTGTTTGTAGTTTTACATTATTGGCCACTGTTGCCAATCCGTATGATGCAGAGGGGATAATGGCTGTGTTTTGATAATCAGGAGCATCAATAAATTGAGCAAATAGTTTCCGTAATCGCTCTGAATGCTTAAAAAAATCTTCAGCTTTAATTTGATAAGGTGTACATTTTTGTGTTACTGCTTTATGACCGGCTTCCTCAACACTTTTTAAGGAAGGTGACATATATGCACCATTCAAATAGGTAATATGATCTTCTAATTTGAACTTGTCTTTTTGACAACTGAGTATTTGAAGTGTTTCCATACCCAAATGTACGAGTTTTGATTAGGAATTTAAATTTTTAGACTTGTCTAAAAATTTATTTATATTTGTCAAAAATTACAAAGTTGTGTTTTCACAGGCTGAAGAAAATTATTTAAAGGCTATTTATTCTTTAGAAGCCACTACCGATAATGGAGTAAGCACCAATTTGATTGCTGAAAAAATGCAGACCAAAGCTTCTTCGGTAACAGATATGATTAAGAAATTATCAGATAAAGAGCTGGTTAATTATGTGAAATATCAAGGAACTCAGCTCTCTGAAAAAGGAAGAAAAATAGCTATTTCTGTCGTTCGAAAACATCGTTTATGGGAATGCTTTCTTGTAGATAAGCTCAATTTTTCATGGGATGAGGTGCATGATATTGCAGAACAACTGGAACATATTAAATCGGAATCTTTAATAGATAGTTTAGATGCCTTTTTAGAGTTTCCTACCATAGACCCACATGGTGATCCCATCCCAGATAAGGATGGAAACATAACAACAAGAAGAAAGGTTAAACTTTCTACACTGAAACCTCTAGAAGAAAGCCAATTGTTAGGCGTTAAAGATTCTTCAGATGAGTTTTTAAGGTATTTAAATAAAAAAAATATAGCCATTGGCAATTATATAAGGGTAGTAAGTATTGAGCCTTTTGATAAATCAATGCAAATAGAGATTAACCAAAAAGAATTATCAATTACAGAAGATGTTGCCAAGAATTTATTGGTAAAGGAATTAGAATAATATATGAAGACAAAATATTTTATTACTGGATTATATATACTAGCAGGCATTTTGTTTGCAAATGCACAGCAAGAAGATACACCGAAAGATTATGGAACTATATCAACAGATCGGCCGGATCAAACAGAAGCGTCTAGCGTGGTGCCTAAGAAATTTTTACAAATAGAAACGGGCGCATTTTTTGAATCTTTAGGTGCTGTAGATGCAACCACTTATAATACCACTTTAATACGTTATGGATTATTAGATAATCTTGAGTTACGCCTAGGATTTGATAATACTGAAGTAAAACTAAATAAAAATACGATCGCCAGTGGATTTTCTCCGTTATTGTTGGGAGTTAAAATTGGAGTTACTGAAGAAAAGGGATTCTTACCTGAAATTGCTTTTATTGGGCATATAAACCCCGATTTCTTAGCTTCTAGCACTTATAAAACTCAAAACACATCTGTAGACTTTAGATTTTCTTTATCGCATACATTAAGTGAGAAGTCTAGCTTAGGGTATAATTTGGGAATGGCATGGGACGGAGATACTTCTGAGCCGGTATACATATACACATTGGCATATGGATATAGTATTTCAAATAAAGTTGGAACTTATATAGAGTTATACGGTGACCTGCCAGAGGATGGAAGTTTTAATCACCTTTGGGATGCCGGTTTAACGTATTTAATAAGTAATCATATGCAATTGGATATTTCTGGTGGAACAGGAATTACAAAAGATATTCAAGATGTGTTTTTAAGTGCAGGTATTAGTTTTAGAATACCAGAATAAAACAAAAAAGATGAAAAAAATATTAATTATACTACTTGCATTAACAATAGTTAACTGTAAGACCAAAGAGAAAAGTGAGAATGGTAAGTTGCAGGTTGTAACAACTACAACAATGATTACTGATTTACTAAAGAATATAGGTGGCGATAAAATTGATGTAAAAGGTTTGATGGGTACAGGTGTTGACCCGCATTTATATAAAGCTAGTGAAGGTGATGTCAGTAAACTTTTCAATGCTGATGTTGTTATTTATAACGGACTACATTTAGAAGGAAAACTAGAAGAAGTATTTGAGAAAATGCGTCATCAAAACAAAAAAGTGATTGCTGTTGCTGAAGCTGTTGATAAGAAGACTTTAATAGGTTCTGAATATTTTGCTTCTAATTATGATCCTCATATTTGGTTTGATATTGATAGTTGGGAACGAGTAGTATTGTATGTAGTAACAAAGTTATCAGATTTAGATCCTAAGAACGCGGAGGTTTTTCAAAAAAATGGGAAAACATACTTAGATCGTTTAGCCGTTTTAAAAATGGCAATTAATACGGCTATTAATCAACTACCAAAAGAAAAACGAATTCTAGTAACAGCGCATGATGCCTTTAATTATTTTGGTAAATCATATGATTTTCAAGTAGTGGGACTACAAGGGTTATCTACAGCTACTGAAGCTGGAGTTCAAGATGTTCAGAAAATGGCACAGTTTATTATTGATAATGAGGTAAAGGCCATTTTTGTAGAGAGCTCAGTTCCAAAACGAACAATAGAAGCACTTCAGGAAGCTGTAAAATCAAAAGGTTTTGAAACGGTAATTGGTGGTACTTTGTATTCGGATGCATTAGGAAGTGATGGCACTGAAGAAGGAACCTATGTAGGTATGTACAAACACAATGTGAAAACTATTGTTGACGCTTTGAGATAACTGTCATTCTGAACAGAGTGAAGAATCTCAATTAAGATACTTGGCAATACTCAGTATGACAAACACAAGTTAAATGAATAATAAAAAACTAGCAGTAACAGTAGATGATTTAACGGTAGCTTATAATTATAAACCTGTGCTGTGGGATATTGATTTAGCCATACCAGAAGGTGTATTAATGGCCATTGTAGGCCCTAACGGTGCTGGAAAATCTACCTTGATTAAGTCCATTTTGGGAATTATCGAACCCATTGCCGGTAGTATTTCTATTTATGGAAAACCCTATGATAAGCAACGAAAGCTAGTAGCGTATGTACCTCAAAAGGGGAGTGTTGATTGGGATTTCCCCACAACTGCTTTAGACGTGGTGATGATGGGTACCTATGGTAGTTTAGGATGGATCAAACGACCGGGGCAAAAGCAGAAAAAAGCCGCGCTTGAAGCGCTTGAAAAAGTTGGTATGCTGGCTTTTAAAGACCGTCAAATTTCACAACTTTCCGGTGGGCAACAACAACGTATTTTTTTGGCAAGAGCTTTGGTGCAAAATGCTTCAATTTATTTTATGGATGAGCCATTTCAGGGTGTAGACGCAACTACTGAGATTGCCATTATCAATATCTTGAAAGAACTGCGTAAAGCTGGAAAAACACTTATTGTGGTACATCATGACTTACAAACAGTACCAGAATATTTTGATTGGGTAACATTCCTAAATGTAAAGAAGATAGCTACAGGGCCTGTGAGAGATATTTTTAATGATGACAATTTAACCAAGACCTACGGAATCAACTATAAAGTAAGTATTCAGCAATAGTGTCATTCCTGCGTAGGTAGGAATCGCATGAAAGTAGTAATAATTAAAAATAGATTCCGCATCAAGTGCGGAATGACAAGAAAAAATAGACTTAAAAGAATACATAGAACTTGTTTTTACTGATTATACCTTGCGAACTATCACACTGGGTACAGCCATTTTGGGTGCTATATGTGGTATGCTAGGCAGTTTTGCGGTGCTAAGAAAGCAAAGTTTACTTGGAGATGCCATTTCTCACGCCGCTTTACCAGGAATTGCCATCGCTTTTTTAATTACAGGTACTAAAGAAACCAATGTACTTCTTGTTGGAGCTTTAATAAGTGGGTTGATTGGTGCTTTTTGGATTCGAGGTATCATTAGAAAAACACATTTAAAATCAGACACAGCATTAGGATTGATTCTATCGCTTTTCTTTGGATTTGGAATGCTGTTATTAACCTTTATTCAAAAATTACCAAATGCCAATCAGTCAGGACTAGATAAATTTTTATTTGGTCAAGCAGCCACCTTGCTTGCCAGAGACGTTTGGTTTATGGCAATTGTAACAGCCTTTTGTTTAATAGTTCTATTACTGTTCTGGAAAGAATTCAAGCTATTGCTTTTTGATGCAGATTATACGAACACGCTGGGTTTTAATACCAAATTCATAGATATTTTAATAACATCTTTTATCGTATTGGCTATTGTTTTAGGCCTCCAAACGGTGGGTGTAGTTTTAATGAGCGCCATGCTATTGGCACCTGCTGCAGCCGCAAGGCAATGGACAAATAGCTTGGGTATTATGGTGATTTTGGCAGCTATTTTTGGAGCTTTTGCAGGAGTTATAGGAACAGGAATTAGCGCAAGCCAAAGCAATTTATCTACAGGACCAGTAATTGTTTTGGTAGCAGCGGTATTTGTAATCTTTTCATTTATATTTTCTCCTTCAAGAGGATTACTATTTCGTCAGATACGGCTTATAAAAAACAGAAGGGATTTACAATTGCATAAAACATTAGCTTTTATGTTTGATATTGCGCAAACACATGAAGATAAGTCGCATCCACACACCATAAAAATTCTAAATAATTTTCAAGGGTTTGCAAGGAGTACACTAAAAAAGCTTGAAGATAGAAATTATATAAAAATTGACGGGCAAATGTGGTCTATGACAAATGAAGGGTATGAGTTTGCAGGCAATTTATACAGTCAACAAGTAATAGAAGATAATGAGTAGTGCCCAAGTAGAAATACAATTAATTGCCAGTTTGGTGGCCATTGCTTGCGCTATTCCAGGGGTGTTTTTGGTACTTCGTAAAATGGCACTAATTAGTGATGCCATTAGCCATTCTATTTTACCAGGTCTTGTTATTGGATTTTTTATAACGCATGATTTAGGGTCTCCGCTATTGATTCTTATGGCTGCTTTATCAGGAATAGTAACTGTTGTTTTAGTAGAATACATTCAGAAAACAGGATTGGTAAAAGAGGATACGGCTATTGGTCTTGTCTTTCCTGCTTTATTTAGCATTGGAGTTATTTTAATTGCTAAAAATGCCAATGATGTACATTTAGATATAGACGTTGTTTTATTGGGTGAGCTGGCGTTTGCACCTTTTGATAGAATCATTCTTAGTGGTATTGATGTGGGACCAAAATCTCTATGGGTAATTGGTTGTATCCTTTTAGTGACCCTGTCGCTTTTGTTTGCCTTTTTCAAGGAGTTAAAAGTGAGTACGTTTGATGCTGGCTTAGCCACAGCTTTGGGCTTTTCACCAGCAGTACTGCACTATGGCCTAATGAGTATCGCTTCAGTTACAACCGTTGGTGCTTTTGATGCTGTTGGCGCAATTTTAGTTGTTGCCTTAATGATTGCTCCTGCTGCAACAGCGTATTTACTAACCAATGATTTAAAGAAAATGTTAGTGTTATCAGTGCTATTTGGAGTTTTCTCTGCCATTGCTGGATATTGGTTGGCACATTGGTTAGACGCTTCCATTTCTGGATCCATGACAACCATGTTAGGACTCGTATTTTTGTTGGTGTATCTCTTTGCTCCGAATAAAGGTTTAATTTCAGTGCTCTATAGAAACAAACAGAAGCAAATTGAAGTTCAATTATTAACTTTTTTGCTACACTTGAATAACCATCAAGAGAAGCAAGAAAGGCATATTAATCATTTAAACGAACATATTAATTGGCATAAGGTGAAATCGCAGTCTGTAGTTGATCTGGCATTAAAAAACAATATGATTACAATAGATCAAAAGATTATTTCGCTTACTGAAAAAGGAAAATCATTTACCGATAAAGCCATTGATTATATCATAACAAATGATGATACTGGCATTGAATCTATGAAAGAAAATTTCTTCCTGTTTCGGGGTTAATTTTTGTACTTTGCACAAAATTCTATAGTGCAAAACGCTTCCACTTTTAAAATTTATAACGCCTCAGCAGGTAGCGGTAAAACCTTTACACTGGTTAAGGAATACCTTAAGATTTTATTAGCGACTTCAGATCCATATCGCTTTCAGAATATACTGGCAATCACATTTACAAATAGAGCCGCTGCCGAAATGAAGGAGCGTGTCATTAATAATCTGCGAGATTTTTCCAATATCAAAATTTTGGAGCATAAAACGGAGATGTTTCTAAAGGTTGAAAAAGAAACAGGTGTTGACGCTAATGAACTTCATAAGAGAGCAAAAAAAGTGCTCACAAGTATCCTTAATAACTATTCAGCTTTTAATATTACTACGATTGATAGTTTTACCTACCGATTAATTAGAAACTTTGCTTTTGATCTGGGCTTATCACTCAATTTTGATGTTGAAATGGATACTAAATCCTTACTCAATGAAGCGGTGGATTTATTGATCTCTAAAATTGGTGAAGATGAAAAGCTAACAAAAGTCTTGATTGATTTTTCCATACAAAAGGCCAACGAAGATAGATCATGGGATATCTCAAGAGAATTGAAAGAAATTGCTCAAATTTTATTGAATGAAAATGATTTTTTGCATGTTAAACAACTAAAAGATAAATCGTTAGAAGACTTTATTGAGCTTAAGAAAAATCTTCAAAACAAAATCGACTCCCTTGAGAAAGAATTAAAGAAAGTTGGAGAAAAAGGTCTACAACTCATAGATGACTTTCAAATTGATCATAAGGATTTCTACTATTCACAGTTTCCTAAACACTTTCAAAACTGCATTTCAGATATTTCTAATTTAAGCTTTGATAAGAGTAAAGGCTTGCCAAAGAGTATTGAAAGCAGGCAATTTTACACCAAGAATAAACCTGAAGAGGTTAAAACCGCTATAGATAGTATTATCAATCCGCTTTTGGAATTTTACAGTCGCTCTGAAAAACTCTATCAGGAGCATTTATTGTTTAAATTGTTTTTAAGAAGTCTGGTCCCATTAGCAGTTTTAAGTAAGATTAATGAAAGTTTGGATGAACTTAAAGGAGAAAAAAACATTCATTTAAATGCTGAGTTTAATCAGATTATTAGTGAACATTTACGAGAACAACCTGCAGCTTTTATTTATGAACGTCTTGGTGAAAGGTATAAACACTATTTTATTGATGAAATGCAGGATACTTCTAAATTACAATGGTTGAACTTAATTCCGCTTATTGAAAACGCATTATCTCAAGAAAATTCAAACTTATTATTAGTAGGTGATGCAAAGCAATCTATCTATCGATGGCGTGGAGGAGAAGCGGAACAGTTCGTCGGTTTGTCAACAGATAATAATCCTTTTAACATTGTAAGTCAGCCAGAATATTTAGATACAAATCACAGAAGCTATTCTGAGATCATCAATTTTAACAATGATTTTTTTCAATTCTTGTCTAAGTATTTTGAAAAAGAGACCTATTCCGAAATCTACTTTAAGGAAAATCAGCAAAAAATTACTGATAAAATAGGTGGTTACGTACATGTATCCTTCATAGAAGAAGGCTTGTTAGCTGCTGAAAAGGATGAAATGTACTCTGAAAGAGTTTTGAAGATCATTCATGATTTGAAGAGCGAATTTGATCTGAATGAAATTTGTGTGATTACTAGAAAGCGTAAAGAAGGTGTTGCTATCGCCAACTATCTCACAGAAAATGGTATTGATATTATCAGTTCTGAAACTTTACTATTACAAAATTCTTCTAAGGTGCAGTTTATCATTGATTTGCTTACATATCTGCAGCAGCAATCCGATAAAGAAGCGCAGTTTGAGGTCTTGTATTTTCTATTTGAGCATTTCAAACTTAATCAAGACAAGCATGATTTTCTTGAAAAATTCATAGGCTACGATACCCCAAAGTTCTTTGATGAGTTAAAGACTTTGAGTGTCGATTTTAGTTATGAAACATTCTCATCTCTTCCATTTTATGAAAGTATTGAATATATTATAAGGGCTTTTAAGCTTACTGAAACTTCTGATGCCTATTTGCAATTCTTTTTAGATGAGATATTACAGTATTCTATCAGAAAATCAGAAGGTATTCAAGGTTTTTTAGAACATTGGCATGAGAAAAAGGATAGCTTAAGTATTGTAGTTCCAGAAGAAAAGAATGCGGTTAGAATTATTACCATTCATAAATCAAAGGGATTGGAATTTCCAATAGTCATTTTTCCTTATGATTTGGATGTTTATTATCAAATGAACCCAAAAACTTGGTATCCTATTGAGGAAAAAGAGCAATTTAATGAGTTTGACAGTCTTTTGGTAAGTGCCAATAAAAAATTGGAGCAGTCTAGTGAATTAGGAACTGTTTTGTTTCAGCAACAAAGAAATGAATTGGAGTTTGATAATATCAATTTATTATATGTAACCTTAACAAGGGCCATTGAGCAACTTTATATCATTTCTGAAAAACAAAAAGAAACAGATATACCCAAGCGATATTCTCAATTCTTTAGAGCCTATTTAAGATCAAAAGGAAGGTTTGAAGAAGAACGATCTGAATATGAATTTGGCACTAAACAACGCGTTTCTAAAAAGGAGAAAAGGTCAAAAGATAGTTACCAACTAGAGAAATTTATCAGTTCACCATGGCAAGATCATAATATTAATATTGTGGCAACTTCAAGCCTCTTATGGGATTCTGAAAAAGGAGCCTCCATTCTTTATGGAAACTTGATTCATGAAATACTATCCAAAATAAAAACCAAAACAGATACTGAGCAGGCAATTGAACAATACCTTATCAATGGAACTATTTCAACTGACCAAATAAAGGACATCTCAATGACAATAACGAATGTGATTGAGCATCCTCAATTAGAAAAATACTTTCAACAAAACCTTACTATTTATTGCGAACGTGAAATACTTACTTCAGATAAAGAAATTATAATACCTGATCGATTGGTTATTGATGAGAATAATCAAGCTACGATTATAGATTACAAAACTGGTCTACCAGATAAAAAATACCATGGCCAAATTCAAAAATATGCCAGTGTAGTTGCAGAATTGGGCTATATCGTAAATAAAAAGTTGCTGGTATATATTCATGAAAGCATCCAAATAGAAGAAGTCTAGTTAAAAATAATATCTTTGAAAAATTTTTTACATGAACATACTAGATATCGTTTTAGGTATCATATTACTCTACGGTGCCATTAGAGGTTTTATGAACGGGTTTTTTGTTGAAATTACCTCATTAGTAGCACTAGCTTTAGGGGTATTTGGAGCCATTCACTTCTCTTATTTTGCAGCTGGTTACCTGCAAAATAGTGTAGACTGGTCTGAAAGATATATTCAGATTGTTGCTTTTGCCATCACTTTTGTGGGAATTGTTTTAATTATATCCTTAGCAGGAAAACTTCTTACAAAAATTGCGGATTTAGCAGCCTTAGGAATAGCAAATAAATTTTTAGGGGCTGTTTTTGGAGCGGCAAAATTAGCATTAATATTAAGTATTGTTCTTGTGGTCTTCAACAGATTAAATAACACGCTACCTTTTGTGAGCGATGCTACTATAGAAGAATCGATATTATATAAACCTGTAAAAAGTTTTGCACCTATGTTATTTCCTTCAATTTTGAATGAAGAAAAAAATGAAGAACCAGTTAACCGAACTACTTAAATTTTAAGAAATGTCAACAGCAAAAAAAGAATATAAACGTATTACCACGAATAGCTTAGTGGAAATGAAGCGTAACGGAGAGAAGATAGCTATGCTTACTGCTTATGATTATAGCATGGCTAAAATTGTTGATCATGCAGGTATAGATGTTATTTTGGTAGGCGATTCGGCTTCCAATGTAATGGCTGGTCATGAAACTACATTGCCAATTACGTTAGATCAGATGATCTATCATGCCACCTCTGTTGTGCGTGCAATTCAACGTTGTTTAGTGGTTGTAGATATTCCTTTTGGGAGTTATCAGTCGGACCCAAAAGAGGCATTACGATCTGCCATTCGTATTATGAAAGAGTCTGGAGCGCATGCTGTCAAAATGGAAGGCGGTAGAGAAGTTAAAGAGTCGATTAAACGGATTTTAAATGCTGGAATTCCCGTAATGGGACACTTAGGATTAACGCCACAGTCTATTTACAAGTTTGGTACCTATACCGTAAGAGCAAAAGAAGAAGAAGAAGCAGAACAATTAAAGGAAGATGCAAAATTATTAGAAAAATTAGGATGTTTTGCGGTAGTACTAGAGAAGGTTCCTGCTAAACTTGCAAAAGAAGTAGCTAAAAGTATATCTATTCCCGTGATAGGTATTGGTGCAGGCAATGGTGTTGACGGACAAGTATTAGTGGTTCATGATATGCTAGGTATGACCCATGAATTTAATCCACGTTTTTTACGTCGTTATCTTGATTTGTATAATGAAATGAACGGGGCTTTCAAACAATATATTTCTGACGTGAAAAGTGAGGATTTTCCCAGTGAAAAAGAGCAGTATTAAGACTGCTTAAATTCTCACGGATCATTACTTGTTAAAATGTTGCTAAATCCTTTATACATAAGGTTTTTTAACCATAATTTAACAACTAGAACTTTAGTAATGCCCTAAGTTTGCTATCCTGAAAAAATTCATTTAGTATTGCATAATTTTTAATAAAATATATGGAAGGAACAACTACGAGCGTTGATATTAGAGCGATTAATGAGAAGATAGAAAAAGAAAGTGCCTTTGTTGATTTGTTAAACTTAGAAATGAACAAGGTAATTGTTGGGCAAAAGCACATGGTTGAACGATTATTAATAGGTCTTTTAGGTGATGGCCATATTCTTTTGGAAGGAGTACCAGGGTTAGCAAAAACATTGTCTATCAATACACTTTCCAAAGCTGTTAAAGGTTCTTTTAGTAGAATACAGTTTACTCCAGATTTATTGCCAGCCGATGTCATAGGTACAATGATCTATAATATTAAGGAGAATGATTTCTCTATAAAGAAGGGCCCTGTTTTTGCAAATTTTGTACTGGCTGATGAGATCAATCGTGCTCCAGCAAAGGTGCAGTCGGCTTTGTTGGAGGCCATGCAAGAGCATCAGGTTACTATTGGCGATGACACCTTTAAATTAGATGAACCTTTCTTGGTTATGGCTACTCAAAACCCCATTGAACAAGAAGGCACATATCCATTACCAGAAGCGCAAGTTGACCGTTTTATGCTAAAAACGGTGATTGACTATCCTAAGCTTGCTGAAGAACAGTTGATTATGCGTAATAATTTGAGAGGAAGTTTTGAGGCCGTAAATGCTGTTGTTGATTTACAACAAATTCTTTCGGCGAGAGAAGCTGTGAAAGAAGTTTACATGGATGAGAAAATAGAAAAATACATTCTTGATATTATTTTTGCAACACGCTACCCAGAAGAATTCAGATTGCCAGATTTAAAACCTTTAATAAGTTTTGGCGCATCTCCTAGAGGTAGTATTAATTTAGCAATGGCTTCTAAGTGTTACGCCTTTATAAAGCGTAGAGGATATGTAATACCTGAAGATGTTAGAGCAGTTGTACATGACGTAGTACGTCATAGAATAGGAATTACCTACGAGGCAGAAGCAGAAAATATTACTTCGGTTGATATCATCAACAAAATTGTAAACCAAGTAGAAGTACCTTAAAATTTGTTTAACCGTTGATTCGTTTAACTGCTTTAGGTTAAATGATAGTAACGATTATTCGATTCAACAATTTAACAAATCAGCATCTTGGATACCAAAGAAATACTCAAAAAGGTTAGAAAAATAGAGATTAAGACACGTCGGTTGTCTGATCATATTTTTTCTGGTGAATATCACAGTTCTTTTAAAGGGCGAGGTATGACCTTTTCTGAAGTACGTCAATACCAATATGGCGATGATATTAGATCTATTGATTGGAATGTTACTGCACGTTATAACGAACCTTTTGTAAAAGTTTTTGAAGAAGAACGTGAGTTAACTATGATGTTGGTTGTAGATGTTAGTAGTTCTGAAATGTTTGGTACAACACAACAATTTAAGCGAGAAACAATTACTGAGATTAGCGCTACATTAGCTTTTTCCGCTATCCAGAACAATGACAAGGTGGGTTTATTGTTATTCTCTGACGGAATTGAATTATTCATTCCTCCTAAAAAAGGAAAAACACATGTACTTAGAATCATACGAGAACTAATAGAATTTAAACCTAAAAGTAAAAAAACGAATATTACGCAAGCTTTACGTTATCTGTCAAATGTGATGAAGAAGAAAGCTATTGTTTTTATTTTATCTGACTTTATGGATGAGTCGTATGATAATGCCTTAAAAATTGTTGGTCGCAAGCATGATGTAACGGGTATTAGAGTCTATGACAAATATGAAGAGAAAATTCCAAACCTGGGAATGGTGCCAATGTTAGATGCTGAAAGTGGCAAGACAGTTTTGGTCAACACAAGCTCTCAAAAGATAAGGACTAACTACAAAGCCAACTACCTCAAAACAGTGGATTATTTTGAAAACACTTTTAAAAGAAGTGGTTCGGGCACTATTAGTACGCGTATAGACGAGAGTTATGTTAAGAAGTTACTGGGTTATTTCAAAAGAAAAGGCGCGTAGAAGATTTATGAAAAAGATTTTAGTACATATCGCCTTTTTTATTGGACTCTTTGGGTTTTCTCAAAACATTCCTGAAGTTTCTGCGAAAGTAGATACGTCCAAGATTAGGATAGGTGAGCAGTTCAACTATCAGATTGTTGTAGATAATGCAGATAAAGGTGTTGTTTTTACAGAGATTAAATTAGACAGTTTTGCTAGAGTAGAGTTAGTAGAAGATTTAGGTATTGATACATTAAAAGACAAACTTGTCAGAAAGTATGCCTTGACTAGTTTTGATAGTGGTCGTTATGTTATACCACAACAAAGAGTAATGATCTGGAGTCAAGAGTACATGACAGACTCATTAACCATTGACGTGAATACGGTAGCCGTAGATACCATCAAGCAGCCCATGCACACCATAAAAGCTATCAGGAATGAACCTTATACTTTTGAAGATTTTAAAAACTATCTGTGGTGGCTATTAGGTCTCTTAACGTTAGTAGCTGCAATCATCTACTTCTTGAAACGCAAAAAGAAGACTCCTGAAGAGGTTGAGCTCGCCATACCTCCATATCAATTGGCATTGCAACGCTTGCAAGAACTGGATGCTAAGCAGTTATGGCAAAAGAATAAAATCAAAATGTTTTATGTTGAGCTTACTGACATTGTAAGAACATATATTGAGCGTGAAATGAAAATCCCGGCTTTGGAATCGACTACTGACGAACTAATGGAAACCCTTACAGATTTTAATAGTTCAAGTAATTTGAATATTCCGCAAGAGACCATCAACAAATTAAACAAACTACTAAAGGATGCTGATTTAGTAAAGTTTGCAAAATTTAAACCATTAGCTAACGATATTGAATTACATCGTAACAGTGCAGGAGAGGTCATTGATGAGTTAAAACCTAAAAGGATAGAAGAAGATGAAGTTGTGGAATAATTTAGAACTAACGAATCCTGAATTTTTATGGTTGCTACTTGTTATACCACTACTGGTATTTTGGCACATTTTTAACAGAAATAGAGATGCCGCTAGATTAACTTTGGCTAGTACAAAAGGTTTTGCAGAGCGTTCTATCTGGGCAAAGTTAAAACCTCTGCTGTATGTGCTCCGTATGTTAGCCTTTGCAGCTCTAATTATTGCCTTAGCTAGACCTAGAAATGTAGAGGTTAGTAAGCGTACAAAAACTACACGTGGAATTGATATTGTAATGGCTATTGATGTTTCGGCCAGTATGTTGGCAAAAGATTTGAAACCCAACAGGTTGGAAGCTTTAAAAGGTGTTGCCAATAGATTTATAAATAAACGACCAAATGATAGAATTGGTATTGTGGTATATGCAGGAGAAAGCTTTACGCAAACACCTATTACTAGCGATAAGCGAATCGTTATTAATACCGTTAGAAAGTTAAAATGGGGTGACCTAGAAGGAGGTACTGCCATTGGCATGGGATTAGGTTCTGCGGTAAATAGATTGAAAGAAAGTAAAGCAAAAAGTAAGGTAATTATTTTGCTGACTGATGGGGTAAATAATTCTGGATTTGTAGACCCTAAGACAGCAACGGAGTTAGCTAAGAGTTTAGAAATTAAAGTTTATACTATTGGTTTGGGGACTAATGGTATGGCGCAATTTCCTTATGCAAAGGACCCAAGAGGAAATTTGTTAT
Organism: Maritimimonas sp. 2405UD52-3; assembly: GCF_056591715.1. NCBI lineage: Bacteria > Pseudomonadati > Bacteroidota > Flavobacteriia > Flavobacteriales > Flavobacteriaceae > Maritimimonas > Maritimimonas sp. 2405UD52-3. The sequence goes on along the minus strand of NZ_JBWQOL010000001.1, from coordinate 34,032 downwards.
TTAGGAATGCCCCTGTAGAAATAGATGAAAAATTATTGCAATATATAGCAGATGAAACAGAAGGGCAATATTTTAGGGCAACTGATAATGAGAAGTTAGAATCTATTTACGATGAGATTAATAAATTGGAAAAAACGGAAATAGAAGAATTTAAATATTATAATTACCAAGAGAAATATAGACCGTTAATCCTGTTGGCAGGATTTTTAATTTTAACTGAAATGTTATTACGTTTTACGGTATTTAGAAGTTTTATATAATGTATCAACTAGAAGAAAAAGGATATTTCATGTACTTTATAGTAGTTGCAATTTTACTACTAGCTTATATTCTTGTTGCCTGGTGGAAACGTAATAAACAAAAGTCGTTTGCTGATAAAGAGTTGTTAGAGCGTTTAAGCCCTGAAACCTCACCGTTTAAATCAGCATTAAAAGTATTGACCATCGCTTTAGGATTATCCTTTCTAATTATTGCCTTGGTAAACCCTAAAATGGGCACTAAACTTAAAACAGTCAAGCGCCAAGGTGTTGATGTGGTGTTCGCTTTAGATGTCTCTAAAAGTATGTTGGCTGAAGATATCGCTCCAAATCGGTTAGAGAAAGCAAAGCAGATCATCTCTAAAATAATTGATAAACTGGGTAGTGATAGAGTAGGTATTATTATTTATGCTGGTAATGCATTTCCCTTATTGCCAATTACTACAGATCATGCGGCAGCAAAAATGTTTTTGCAAAATGCAGAACCAGACATGGTATCATCTCAAGGAACAGCAATTAATGAGGCTCTAAAATTGGCCAAGAGTTATTTTGATGATGATGAACAGACCAATAGGTATTTGTTTGTGATTTCCGACGGAGAAGATCACGAAGAAAAAGTGAGTTATGTTGCCAATGAAGCCACTGAAGAAGGTATTAAAATTTATACAATTGGTATCGGAACATCAAAAGGAGAACCCATTCCAATCAAGCGTGATGGCACATTTATTGGTCATAAAAAAGATAGAAAAGGAGAAGTGGTAATTACAAAATTAAATGATCAAACCTTAAAAACAATTGCCTCAGATGGTAAAGGGGAATACCTTTATGGAAATAATACGACTAAAACAGTAGATTATATTGATGAATTGTTACTGGCTGCTGACAAGAAAGAATTTGAAACCAAACAATTTTCTGATTTTAAGGATCAGTTTCAATGGTTTGTTGGTTTAGGTTTATTGTTGCTAGTTTTTGATACACTTATGTTCAATAAGAAAACAAAATGGATACAGCAATTGAATTTGTTTAATGAAAAAAAGGATAATAGTTATGAATAGGTTTTTTATAGCATTACTTTTAATTTCTTCTGTTGCTTTTGGTCAAAAAGAGAATGATACAAAGAAGTCCAAACAATCAAAGATTGAAAAAGCTGAAAAACAAATCATTCGTGATGGTAATGGTTTTTATAATAACAGCAATTTTTCTGATGCAGAAGTTCAATATAAAAAGGCGTTAGAGGTAAACCCTAATTACAAAAAAGCGCAATACAACTTAGGTAATGCAATCTATCAACAGGATAGGTTTGAAGAAGCGGTACCTCAATATGAATTGGTAGCTAAAACTAGTGAAGATAAATTGGTAAAGGCTGATAATTACCATAACATGGGTAATTCGTTCATGAAGCAAAAACAATATGATAAAGCTATTAACGCCTACAAAAATTCATTACGAAATAACCCTAATGATGATGAAACCCGTTATAATTTAGCCTTGGCGCAAAAGTTATTGAAAAATGAAGCTGACAATAAAGAAAAGGATAAAAATAACGACGATAAGAACAACGATAATAAGGATCAAAAGAAGGACCAAAAAGATAATAAAAAAGACAACAAAGACCAGAATAAAGATAAAAACGAAGGCGATAAGGGCGACAAAGACAAGGATAAAAAGGGAGATAATAAAAAGGATTCAAACAAGAAGAATCAGGGTGATGATGATAAGCAACAAAAACAGCCTCAGCCTAAAAAGAATCAATTGTCAAAACAGCAAGTTCAGCAGTTATTAGAGGCTATGAACAATGAAGAAAATAAAACACAGAAAAAAGTTAATGCCAAAAAAGCCAGAGGTAGAAAGGTAAAACAGGAAAAAGATTGGTAAAATAATGTTTAGAATAACATTCATACTATTTTTTATCATAGGCTTGCAAACCATTGAAGCCCAGGATTTATCTTTTAAAGCTACTGTAAGTAAAAATAGACTGGGCGTTAATGAGCGTTTACGCATTACATTTTCTTTAAATAAACAGGGCGGAGACGACTTCACACCACCAAGTTTTAAAAACTTTAAAGTGCTTGCAGGACCAATGCAGTCAACGAATTTTTCATATGTAAATGGTAAACAATCTTTTGAGCAGTCTTACACTTACACATTGCAGCCAAAAAGAAAAGGAGTACATACAATTCCTTCAGCTAGTATAAAATATGAAGGAGATATTGTCAAAACGAACACAGTAAAAGTTACGGTTACTGAGGCTGTTGAGATTCCTAAAGATCCGAATGATCCTAGCTATCTTGCATCTCAAAATGTGCATTTAATTGCAGAAATATCTAATTCAAAACCCTATGTTGGTGAGAGCATTTCTGTAGTTTACAAATTGTACGTAGATGTAAATAATGTTTCTGTTCGTAATACCAGAGAACTAGAATCTCCGTCATTTAATGGTTTTTGGAATCAAAATATAGAGGTAAAACAATGGGAACCTAAAATGGGGGAATTTCAAGGGAAGCCACATCGTTATGTTATTGTAAAAAAAGCTGTTTTGATTCCACAAAGGGCGGGCAAACTGAGTATAGAACCTATGAGTATAGAGACAGCAGTAGGAGTTCCTAGTGGTCGAGTTGATCTTTTTGGCAATAGAATGACACGCAATGTTAACTATACGGTTACTACTGGAAGAAGAACTGTTGAAGTTAAAGCATTACCTGAAGAGGGGAGACCGTCAAATTTTAATGGCGCAGTAGGTGATTTGGACTTTAAGATTTTTGCTACGAAGACTGAATTAAAAGCAAATGAATCTGCCCAGATCAAAGTTGAGGTAACGGGAAAAGGAAACTTAAAATTGATTGACCTCCCATCTATTGAAACACCTAATGGTTTGGAACGTTATGAACCTGAACACAAAGAAAGTATTAGTACGAATTTGGCAGGCCTTCGCGGTAAAATATACGATCAATATACAGTGGTACCTCAGTACAAAGGAAAGTATAAGATTCCACCGGTATCATTTTCTTACTTTAGCTTAAAAGACAAAGTATATAAAACAATTACCACCAACCCTATTGTTATTAATGCTCCCCAGGGAGCCATACCCTCTGAAGCTGCAAACACAACTGCCATAGACAAAAGAGATGTGATTACTACAGGTAATACAATCAGATATATAAGTAGTACTGCAAAATTTATCTCAACAGCCAAAACCAAAGACTTTTTAGATTCAAACTTGTTTTATTCTCTTTTGATATTGCCATTACTGGTAATTCCTATTGGGGTTTTTATAGGAAAAAAGAAAAAAGAACGAGATGGAGATATTATTGGTAATAAGCGAAGAAAAGCTGATCGTTTAGCACGGAAGTACTTATCAGAAGCTAAAAAACAGTTAGGAAATAAAGAAGCGTTTTATATTGCTTTAGAAAAGGCATTGCACAATTATTTAAAGGCGAAGTTGCAAGTAGAAACATCAGATATTAGCCAGGAACGAATTACGGAGTTATTATTAAATAGAAATGTAGATGAAATTTCTATTGATAGACTCATAAAAGTATTAGATGATTGTGATTATGCGCGCTATACACCAACTACTAATGTGCAGATGCAACAGGAATATAATAATGCAAAAGAAGTAATTGCAAAGATTGATAAACAACTATAGATGTGGTTATACTGTTTTTTAAGACAGTTATAGATATATGAAAAGAATATTACCAATACTGTTATTATTCGGTTTTACAGGTTTTTCAGCGCAACCTGCAGATAGCCTTTTTGTAAAGGCCAATAAGTTATACCAACAAGAAAAATATGATGAGGCTTTAACCATTTATCAAGAGATAGAAGCTAATAAGTTAAAGTCAGATGATCTGTTTTATAATATGGCGAATGCTTATTATAAAAAGAATCAGGTAGCGCCGGCTGTTTATTATTATGAAAAAGCGTTATTGTTAAACCCTAATCATGAAGATGCAAAGCATAACTTAAGTTTTGCAAAGCGAATGGCACTTGATAACATTGAAGCCTTGCCTAAGTCTATAGGACAAAAACTCTCAGAGAATATTGTACAAAGGTTCACGTATGATATCTGGGCCTATTTGGCGGTAGTATTTTCGTTTTTATTTGCACTCTTGTTTTTACTATATCATTTTTCCTATGCTGCTTCTAAGAAAAGAATTTATTTTATTACGAGTATACTAAGTGTGCTATTTTCAATCGTATCTGTGTTTTTTGCGTATAGCAATCATGAATTCACTAAGAGTTACAGAACGGCTATTGTTTTTGCACAACAAAGTAATGTGCGAAGCGCACCTACAAAATCAAGTGAAGTGAATTTTGAATTGCATGAAGGTACTAAAGTGCAATTATTAGAGAGCCTTGACGGATTTAAAAAGATAAAAATTGCTGATGGTAAAATAGGATGGATAGAGGAGGAAGATATCAAAGAACTCCAGTAATTCTATTTATAACATACCGGCAATATTTCATTTTTCATCAAACAATACTTGTCAATTTCTATATCAGACATTTTTTTAGAATAGTTTATCTCTTCTACTTTAAAACCTACATTCCTAAGTCGGTCAAAATAGTCATTGCCATATACGCGTACATGATCATATTGTCCAAAATGTTTTGCACGTTCTTCAGGAGAAGTGATGCTAAAGTCCTCATAAGTCGTATCTCGTGAATAATCTTGAGGTATTTGAAAAATGCCAAGCCCACCTGACTTCATGACTCTGTAGAGCTCTTGCATGGCTTTTTTGTCGTCTGGAATATGTTCCAGCACATGGTTACAAAAGACAATGTCAAACTCATTATCCTTGAAGGGTAGATCACAAATATCAGCTTTTACATCAATGATAGGTGAATAAAGATCAGCTGTTACCAGATCAATATGCTTTAAGGCTTTAAAACGTTTTAAAAAGCATTGTTCAGGAGCCATATGCAAAACACGTTTTGGTTTTGATGCATCAAAAAAATCGGTGTCATTTTGTAAATACAGCCAGAGTAATCGATGACGTTCTAAAGAAAGTGTACTTGGAGAAAGTACATTAGGTCTTTGCGTACCGTAACCATAAGGTAAGAATTTTCGAAAACTTTTACCATCAATAGGATCAGTGTATTTAGAACCCTTAAGATAAAATGCGAATAAAGGACGAACCCAATAACTGGCTTTGATCAAAAAAGGTCTTGGAATTGTATTGAGAATGTATTTAAAAAGCGACACAAGAATATTTTAAGTCATTTTAAAATGAGCCTGCTTTCGGCAGATGATTGATAAATCTAACTTCTTACCTAAAGGTTCGAAATAATTAGACTGTTAGTTTAACTTTTCGAAACTCGTCTTCTTCATCACTTTCTATACCCAAAGCCTCATATATATATGCAAATGTAGAAAGCAGTTCCGGTTTTCCATTAACAATAGCAACATCATGTTCAAAGTGTGCAGAGGGCTTGTTGTCTGCTGTTAAGATGGTCCAACCGTCTTTTAAATGTCTTGTTTTATGCGTACCCATATTAATCATAGGTTCTATGGCTACCACCATGCCTTCTATGAATTTTTTTCCTCGCCCTCTTCTACCATAATTAGGCATTTCAGGGTCTTCATGCATTTTTTCCCCCAATCCATGACCTACTAATTCACGTACTACACCATAACCATGAGCTTCACAATAATTTTGAATAGCGTAGCCAACATCTCCTACACGATTACCAGTTTTAAACTGTCTGATTCCTTGGTATAAGCTTTCCTTGGTAACTTTTAAGAGTTTTTCTACATCTTCGGACACCTCACCTACTTCAAATGTGTAAGCATGATCTCCATAAAATTCATTTTTAATCGCCCCACAATCTATAGAAATAATATCACCATTATCAAGAGGTGTATCGTTAGGTATACCATGAACAACTTGAGCATTAGGACTCATACATAGTGTATTTGGGAAGTCATATAAACCTAAAAAACCGGGTACTGCACCCTGATCTCTAATAAACTCTTCAGCAAGTTTGTCTAAATATAGAGTTGTAACACCAGGCTTTACCTCTTTGGCAAGCATACCAAGTGTTTTAGATACTATAAGTGCGCTTTCGCGCATTAATTCAATTTCCTCGCGGGTTTTTGCTTTGATCATATTAAAATTTAAAAGCGCCAAAAGCCTTTTTTGCGTTTTTTCTTTACTAAAATTTCAGGTTTATTAGTAATCATTCTATAGATTTCACCCCAGCCTAACATACCGCCTATATTACGATCATCAATAAAAATATCAGCATTAATCTTTCGACTGACTTTATTATCAAATACTTCTTCAGGGTAGTTTTTATTTACAGCATAAAACTCAATACCATTCTTTTTACAAAAATTAACAGCTTCATCAAGTTTGCTCCCATTTCTATAGGTCCAAAGAATTAATCGATGACCATCATTTTTTAATTCTTTTAAGGTTTCAAAAGCAAAAATTTTAGGACTTCCAATTTCTGGATAGGCATCTTCAACAATAGTACCGTCAAAATCAACAGCAATTATCTTGTGGTTTTTAGGTAACATCTCTCTTCATTTAAAGTGGTGCAAATTTAAGGGATTCTTTTAGAATATAATAGACTCACTATTTGTCAATTACTATGCCACTGTTTGTAGTATGAATGTCGGTAATTTTTACCACTTATAATCTTCAAAAGGTCTTTTTCTAGATTTTTGACGGGCTGCTCTACAAACCTTGAAACTTCTTTTCCGTTTTTTAAGAAAATAATGGTTGGAGTACGCTTGATATCATAACCTTTTTGGAGATGATCGGGAGTTTTCTTAGAGCGATCAAGAGCGATCAACTCTAAATTATCAAAATTAAAATTTGCCAGCTCAAGAACTTTAAAAAGACGAGGGATTTCTCGATGACTATCATGACACCAAACAGACATGAAAATCTTAATCTGGTAATCTTGAATATGAGTTTTTATTTTCTCAACTGTTTTTTGATGAGGAGTGTAAGTATCATAACTGTCAAAATACCATTTAGAATTAGGTTCTTGAAGCAGAAATTCTTTATTCTTTAAGCCGATAAAATCAGAATTTTTCTGAGTAATAGTTTCCTTTTCTTGTGCACAAACAAGCTGAGAAATAAGAAATATTAGAAATAGGACTTTTCTCATATTTAAATCAATGCTTCCTGATCCATAATGGCGGGTTTTTCAATCCCTATTAATTTTAGAATTGTGGGTGCTATATTGGCTAAAATCCCGCTAGCAATAGTATCGATTTCCTTATCTACCAAAATAATAGGGACAGGATTTGTGGTATGAGCTGTATTTGGCGACCCATCTTCATTGATCATTGTGTCGCTATTACCATGATCCGCAATGATGATGGTAGTGTAATCATTTTCAAGTGCTCTTGTTACAATTTGCTTTACACAACCATCAACTGTTTCTGCTGCTTTTACAGCCGCTTCAAACACTCCTGTATGGCCTACCATGTCTGTATTTGCAAAATTTAAACAAATAAAGTCAGGTTCTTTATTAGCTATTTCTGGCAGTATTTTTTCAGTAATTTCATAAGCACTCATTTCTGGTTTTAAATCGTATGTAGCCACCTTTGGTGAAGGGCACATAATACGTTTTTCACCTTTAAATTCGTTTTCTCTACCGCCAGAAAAGAAAAAGGTAACATGAGGATACTTTTCGGTCTCTGCTATACGAATCTGTTTCTTATCATGTTTTTCTAAGACTTCACCAATGGTTTCAGAGAGATCCTCTTTTGGGTAGATGACGTTTACATTTTTAAATGTATCATCATAATTAGTCATGGTAACATAATGCAAAGGCATTTTATGCATATTATACTCGTGAAAATCTTCCTGAGATAATGCTTGGGTAAGCTGCCTACCACGATCAGTTCTGAAATTAAAGAATATTACAACATCATCTGATTGAATGGTGGCTAGAGGATTTTCATCATCGTCAACCATGACAATAGGTTCAATAAATTCATCTGTTACCTCCATGTCATAGCTATCTTGAATTGCTCTTTTTACATCAGTTGCCTTTATGCCAATTCCATTAACTATAAGGTCATAAGCTTTTTTTACACGTTCCCAACGCTTATCCCTATCCATGGCATAATAACGACCAACAACTGATGCTAGTTTGGCAGTATAGTCTGATAAAAAATCATCTAAATCAATCAAAAAATCAATACCCGATTGCGGGTCTACATCTCTACCATCCGTAAAAGCATGAATATAACTTTCTACACCAGCAACTTCGGCTGCTTTAACCAAGCCTTTTAAATGATTTATATGTGAATGTACACCCCCATCAGAGACCAGTCCTAAGAAATGCACTTTTTTATTCTGAGTTCTAGCATATAAAAAAGCATCTTGTAATACTTTCTCTTTGGCCAATTCGTCATTCTCTACGGCTAAATTAATTTTGGCCAAATCTTGATATACGATTCTCCCAGCACCTAAGTTCATATGCCCAACTTCGCTATTGCCCATCTGACCATCTGGTAACCCTACATGTAATCCATCTGTACGCAAGGTTGCATTTGGATACTTTTCATAAAGAGAGTTTATAAATGGAATGTTAGCTTGATCTATTGCTGAAACTTTAGGGTTGTTTGAAATTCCCCATCCATCCAGTATGAGCAGAATAACTTTTTTTTGCATGTTTTTCAAGTTGAGTCACAAAATTAACAAACTAAAAAAGATTTTTAGATCAATTTAACAGCTAATGTTAAATTTGAGTTAAGTAGTGTTAAAGTCGGTAACTTAACAGTATGATGGTAGTCTTTATAGTATAATCTAAAAACCTCTTTAACATGAAAAATTTAATTCTATCAGCAGCTTTAGTTACTAGTTTTGCTTTATCAGCTACTACCACCCCATCAAATTTCGAAAATGAAATTACGCCAATTTTATCAAGTGTAAAGTATACTACCGAAGTAAGTACTTTTTGCAAATTAATTATTGAAGGAAATTTAGATGCTGTTCAAAGTATGATCAAAGCCGGCACAGATGTAAACCAAAAGTCAAAAGGAATGACACCACTTATGTATGCAGCAAGATATAATAAAGTAGAGATAGTAAAACTATTAATTGCTAATGGAGCTAAACTAAAAGCTAAGTCAGATAAAGGCTATAATGCTCTAAAGTATGCCAAAATTTCTAAAGCTCATGATACCTATAAAGTGATTTCTGAAGCTATGGAAGCCAAAAAGAAGAAAAGAAAAGCATAGTCATCTTTAAAAAAAGCGGGAATAAAAATTCCCGCTTTTTTTAATTCTTGAATTTGTTATTGTAGTCTACAATACTTTGCTTAACAATCTTTATGGCAATTTCCTTATCTTGAAATTCTTCAACTACTACTGTTTTGTTTTCCAATTTTTTATAGTCTTCAAAGAAATTCTTCAATTCTCTAAAGAAATGACGAGGTAACTCATTAACATCGTCAATATGGTTTACACTCATATCATTAGCAGCAACAGCAATAATCTTATCATCTTTTTCACCTCCGTCTAACATGCGCATTACTCCAATTACTTTAGAATCTACAAGGCACATCGGTACAATTTCCTGTTGCGATAGTACAACAATGTCTAAAGGATCATCATCTTCACAGTAGGTTTGGGGTATAAAACCATAATTGGCTGGGTAATACATAGAAGAGTACAGCACCCTATCTAATTTAAGTAAACCACTTTCTTTATCTAATTCATACTTTGCCCTTGTATTTTTAGGAATTTCTATAATACCAGTTACAGTTTCAGGAGCATTTTCACCAACACTTACGTGGTGCCATGGATTCATCATACGATACGATCTAAGTTTCTAGAAAGCCACAAAGTTAAACAGAATATAGAAAACCGCTAACAATAAAGCAATAGAAACAATAAAAACTATTCTTTCTTTCTTGTTTTCTTTTTGAATGCGATCACGAATAGTCCTTAGTTGTTTTGGAGTTGCTTTTTTAAGGATTTTTCCTTCTTTATATTTAATATTCTTAAATTCTTTTAAACGATCAAAAGTTTTTGTTCTTAAACGCTTATTGTTTTTTAGAGAAGTAATCATCCCCTGTATAGATCCTGCACCTGACATAATAGTTGATTTTTTGGTTAATGAATACTTTCAAGTATTTATGCGATACTTGTATCATATTAGTACCAAAAACCTTAAAAATGTTACAGATTGGAAGTATTAACTGCCTTTGCGATATTTTTGAATAGCCTCCTTTATTTTTTCTATTCTATTTTCAGGATCAGGGTGGGTACTTTGAAATTCAGGAACTCTATTTGGCCCTGCAGCTTCTTTTAATATCTTCATAACTCCAACGAGTTCTTCGGGTTGATAACCAGCATCTATCATAAATTTTACGCCAAGGTCATCACTTTCTAGTTCGTCTTCACGACCGTATTTCATATTGACTACATTCGCGATCATGGCAGCCATCTGACCAGTACCATCACCACCACCTACCAAAACACCTGAGATGATACCTTGAGTAAGTCCTTGTTTAGCCATACGTTCTGCCGAATGACGACCAACCACATGCCCAACTTCATGACCCAACACTCCAGCAAGTTGATCCTCATTTTTTAGTTTAGAAAAAAGAGCATAAGTAATAAATATTTGACCTCCAGGCAAAGCAAATGCATTAATGGTTTGTGGATCTCGCAATAAGTGAAAATCATATTTATAAGGGGTTTCACGGGCAATACTGTTATTTACCAGTTTCTGTCCAACTTGGTCTACAAGATCCTGAGCGCGCTGATCTGGATATAAACCACCATGTTGCTGCGCCATTTGTGGTGCACTTTGCAAACCTATAGCAATTTCATCATCAGCAGACAAAGAAATACTCTGTTTTTTACCGGTATATGGGTTTGTTTGCCTATTAGAATAGTACTTAAAAAGAGTAAATATAACAATACCTGCCCCAATCAATAGTCGAATACTAAGCCCACCTCTTCTCATAATTAAAATACTTTGGTTGGGTATAAATATACAAATATTTTAACGCGAATTTTATGCTTTTACCTCTTCATAAAAGAAGACATCGTTTAAATATTTGTATTTTTACAAATAGATATTTTAAGATATTATGGCATTTGATACTATAGAATCTAATGAAATTTTAAACAAACTACCGTATTATTTAAGGCAGTATATAAAACCTCAAAATTATGAGGATTATTCTGCCATAGATCAAGCAGTTTGGAGGTATGCTATGCGCAAAAATGTAGATTACCTCAGTGCGGTAGCACATGAATCATATGTTGAAGGGTTGAAGCAAACGGGTATTTCTATTGACCATATTCCGAATATGTATGGCATGAACCGTATCTTAAAAGAAATAGGATGGGCCGCGGTGGCTGTTGATGGATTCATTCCGCCAAATGCTTTTATGGAGTTTCAAGCCTATAACGTGCTGGTAATAGCTTCTGATATTCGCCAACTAGAGCATATAGAATATACTCCGGCTCCTGACATTATTCATGAAGGGGCAGGTCATGCTCCTATTATTGCAAATCCTGAGTATGCAGAATATTTAAGGCGTTTTGGCGAAGTTGGATGCAAAGCAATTTCATCTGCTAAAGATTATGAGTTATATGAAGCGGTACGACATTTATCAATAATAAAAGAAGCTCCAGGTACACCAAAGAATGAAATTAAGAAAGCCGAACAAAAAGTTGAAGAGTTACAACAAAATATGGGCGACCCTAGTGAGATGGCGCTCATAAGAAACTTGCACTGGTGGACTGTAGAGTATGGTTTGATCGGCACACTTGAAACCCCGAAAATATATGGAGCCGGTTTGTTATCTTCAATTGGAGAAAGCGCGTGGTGTATGACTGATGAAGTGAAGAAACTACCGTATTCTCTTCAGGCAGCTTTTCAAAATTTTGATATTACCAAACCTCAGCCCCAATTGTTTGTTACACCAGATTTTGCGCATCTGAGCTTGGTTTTAGAAGAATTTGCAAATACTATGGCATTACGGACCGGAGGTTTGACAGGTGTTAATAAACTAATTAACTCAAAAGCTTTAGGAACTATTGAGTTAAGTACTGGGTTACAGGTTTCAGGTATTTTCACGAAGGTTATAGAACACAAAGGAGAACCTGTATATATTCAAAGTAATGGTCAAACTGCATTGGCTTATAGAGATAAAGAATTAGTAGGGCATGGTATTGAGTATCATGCTGATGGATTTGGCTCCCCAATAGGTAAATTAAAAGGAATTAATCTTGCTATTGAAGATATGAGTCCTAGAGATTTGCGAGCTTATGATATATACGAAAATGAAAAAGTAACACTTGAGTTTGAAGGTGGTGTAAAAGTATCAGGAACTATTATTACCGGTAAAAGAAATTTACAAGGCAAGATCATACTTATCAGTTTTAAAGACTGTACCGTAACGTTTAAAAATGAGATTCTTTTTCAGCCAGAATGGGGAATTTATGACATGGCTATAGGAAAAGAAGTTATCTCTGCCCATGCTGGGGTTGCTGATATTCATAGCTTTGATTTAGTTACGCATGTTCCATCTTCTCAAACTATTCAGGTTGAAAAATCAGAAAAACAATTGCAATTAGAAATTTTTTATGAGCAAGTACGAGATTACAGAGAAGGTAAAAACCGGACTATATCTAGAACTAAAGTATTAGAACAGTTGATTGAAAAGTATCCAGAAGATTGGTTGTTGCCAGTTGAGCTCTATGAACTAGCTTTTAAAGGTGGTGAGAAAAGTTTGTGTCAACAAATATTAGCCCACCTAGAGGCTGTAAAACTAGAACGACCAGAAGTGGGCCATTTAATAGATGATGGTATTAATATTATTGAAAAAGAACTGGTGACTGACTAAATTACAACTTGATTTCTTGCACATTTTCAATGATGTTTTCATTGTAGGAAAGTGTCCAGCTCATAGATTTTGTAAGTATATAAAATTTGGAAAGTTCACTTAATAATTGCCGCTTGGCATTTTTAGTAAGGTCAGAAGCCTTAATTTTTTCGTCTAACGATTTTTCGACAGTTTCTTTTATGCTATTATAATCTTCAGCTTTAAAAGGATTGAAAAAATCTTGCTGTATGTCATAATACTCTATTTCAGGATATATATTAAGTTCTTCTTTTGGAATGCTCTTTATATGTAAAACCTTGTTCTCTTTATCAATTTCATATATAAGTTTACTTAAGTCATAGGCTACAGTTACTTTTGCATTGACCACTACCAATGCCTTCTTATTGGCGGTAAAATAATCACCAAAAAGATTTCTAGATTTTTTATAATCAAAAACTTGGCTAAAATGCCCTTCTGTAACGATCAATTTACCTACCTTCTTTACTTCTTCTTGAATGAGTTCAGATTGCTCTTTTATGATAGCAGAATTCGAATCTTTGGTGAAGGTCTTATAAGTGAGAATTACTAGCAAGAGTATAATAATACCGATAAGAATCTTGCGCATCTATTGGTACTGTTTAAGTTTTTCTTTTGTAAAATCAGATAGTGCTAAACGACCTGATATAGCAGCACGTTCTTCCAGTAATTCATCCCAGTGATCCGTTCCTTTCCAAAAGATCTTTTTCATTTCTCTAAGAGCCTCCGGATTATAAGCGGTCAAATTTTCGGCGAAAGTATTTAAAGCGTAGTCTAGAGATTCAATAGAATCATGTACTTGCGCATACATGCCTTTGTTTTTAGCCCAATCAGTAGAGAAGAAATTTGTAGCCTCTAATGTCATTTGAGAAAGTGCATTGAATCCAATTTTTCTTTCTACCGCAGGCTCAATAACAAAAGGTCCTATGCCTATAGTTAATTCACTGAGTTTAATTGAGGCATATTTTGTTGCAAAACAATAATCAGTAGCGCATGCTAGACCCACACCGCCGCCCACGGCCTTACCTTGTATACGTCCAAGTATAATTTTTGAACATTTCCGCATAGCATTGATAACGTTGGCAAAACCTGCAAAGAATTGTTTTCCTTTTACTATAGTATCAATAGCCACTAATTCACTGAAACTCGCACCTGCACAAAAGGTTCTGTCACCACCACTTTTGAGGATAATGATTTTTATTTCATTATTCTTATCAGCTTCTTCAATAACTTCTTTTAAATCAGTTAATAAATCACTAGGCAATGAATTATGTGCAGGATGAAAGAACTCTATAGTTCCAATATCTTTATTTACCGATAGTTGAACATAAGGTTGTTCCATATATTATTCCACTTGACTCACTCGTAATGTATTTACCATCCCTTTTTCATGAACGGGCATAGATGTAAGGTTGATGACAAAATCACCTTGCTCTGCATAGCCTTTTTTAACAGCTATCTTGTTAATATCTTCTACTGTATCGTCTGTACTTACAATTTTATCATAATACAATGCTTTCACACCCCAAAGTAAATTAAGCATGGCAAGTATACGTCTATTGGAAGAAAAGGCTAATATATGTGTCTTAGGCCTCCATGCAGATATTTGGAAAGCGGTGTAACCACTATTGGTTAATGTAGAAATAACGGTTGCTCCAATATCATCAGCCATCAAAGCGGCTTGGTGACATATCTTTTTAGATATAAATCGGTCATTTACACTTTGAATTGAAGAACCAGGTTTTATAATTAACGGAGAATCTTCTACATTTTCAATTATATTTCGCATTTTCTGAATAACTTCAACTGGGTACGCTCCTACTGAGGTTTCACCAGAAAGCATAACAGCATCTGCACCATCCATAATGGAATTAGCAACATCATTTACTTCTGCTCTGGTTGGTACCTGATTGGTAATCATGGTTTCCATCATTTGTGTAGCAATAATCACCGGTATTCTGGCTTTTTTGGCTTGGAGCACTAGTTTTTTCTGAATTAAAGGAACTTTTTCCATATCAATTTCAACACCAAGGTCACCGCGTGCTACCATCAATCCGTCACAATATGCAGTAATTTTTCGAATATTAGCTACAGCTTCAGGCTTTTCAATTTTGGCAATAATTGGTATTTTATAGTCAGAATGTTCTTTAATAAGGTCTTGTAACATTACAAGGTCATCCGTATTACGAACAAATGATAATGCTATCCAATCTACCTGTAGTTTAACTGCAAAAATTGCATCTTGAACATCCTTTTCAGTCAAAGCGGGAAGCGAAATAGCTGTATTAGGTAAATTAACTCCTTTTTTAGACTTTAATTTTCCACCTCTTAATACTTTGGTGGTTACATCTTTTTTACCATCTGTGTCAAGTACTTCAAATAGCAATTTACCATCATCTACTAAAATATTTTCTCCTTTCTTTACATCATTAGGAAAGTTTTGATACGTCATATAAGCTTTTTCCTTAGTACCTTCGCATTCTTCAGTGGTAAAAGTAAATGTGTCACCTTTTTTTAATTTCACACCTTCCTGCATCACTCCAACACGTAATTTGGGTCCCTGTAAATCAGCTAATATGGCTACATTATATCCTTTACGCTTATTAATTTCACGTATCTGTCTTACTTTTTCTTCAACATTATCGTATCGAGCATGAGAAAAATTTATCCTAAATACATTTACACCCGTAGTCATCATGTCTTCCATGATCTTTGGATCATCACATGCAGGACCTAAAGTGGCTACGATCTTGGTTTTTTTACGATTTCGCATATTTAAAAAATTAAGAAATCTTTCGATTTTAAAGTTAGTGGATTTATTTGATATGAGGTTATCACATTGTTGATTGTATTGATTGTAGTTATGATTTCATAAAGGTTTTTTTTATGAATATCTCCTTCTATTTTTAGAAAATAATCAAGTTGTTTTTTTTCTCGAATCAAAACAGATGTTTTATACTCCTTTTTAAATAAAATACCTTCATTCTTATTAGAATCTACCTCAGAAATACTTTTGTTTGCAATGAGCGACCAATTTGAAAATGTAGAGTCACATTGATACGCAAATAATGGATAAGTAATATTGTCAGGTTCAAAGTCCAAATCATATTTCTCACGTTTTAAACTTATATTCAGAACGTTGTTTAAGTAAAATACAAGCCGACAGTCTTCTAAAGTAGTATGAATGCCAATAAGTTTATAGTCATGTTCATCTTCAAGCTCTAGGGTGAGTATTTTAGACATTCAGAGAAAGTTTATGCTAAAATACATATACTTTTAAGAAGTAGGCTCCATGAATTGCGAAAACGTTATCGCTATATTACTTAGGTGAGAGAAATTTTATCTTGTAGTTTGTAGTAAGCTCTTTTTGAAGCTATTTCTTCGGCTTTTTTCTTTGAAGTTGCTCTGCCCTTAGATAAATTATCATCATCAATTGAAAGACGAACACTAAAGTGTTTTAAAGAATCATTCCCGGTATCTTCATATACTTCATACCGTATCTTCTTTTTTTGCTTCTGGCACCATTCAATCAAAAGACTTTTATAACTGGTAATCTTGCCTTCAAGTCTTTCAATATCTACGTAGGGTTCAATAACTACCCTATAAATAAATCGCTCACATTGGTTATAACCCTTGTCTAAGAAAACAGCGCCTATTAGGGCTTCAAAAATGTTTCCATGAATATTGTCTCCAAAATTTTCTTTAGGCACATTACTTTTTACAAATTTAATCAAACCAAGATCAAGGCCAATTTCATTTAAATGTTCTCTACTTACAATTTTAGAGCGCATTTGCGTTAAATAACCTTCGGTTCCTAAAGGAATTTTTTTGAAAAGATAATGAGCAATAACAGAGCTTAAAACGGCATCTCCTAAAAACTCTAAACGCTCATAATTGAGTGGTTTACCATTTGATGACGTCTTTTTTAAAGAACTGTGTGTAAATGCCTTTTTATAATGTCTTAATTTAGAGGGTTTAAAACGAATAACTTTTGAAATTTCAGCAAAAAAAATCTCGTCTTTTTTAGAACGAGATGGTATTATTTTTTTGAATAAATTCATTAATGATTCTTACTCCTCAAGCTTTTTAAACAACACACAGGCATTGTGCCCCCCAAATCCAAAGGTATTACTCATAGCTACTTTTACATCTCTTTGCTGAGCTTTATTTAGAGTTAAATTTAGACTAGGGTCTATATTTTCATCTACTGTTGTGTGGTTGATTGTTGGAGGTACTATACCATTTTCAATAGCTAAAATAGAAGAAATTGCCTCTATAGCACCGGCAGCTCCCAATAGGTGACCAGTCATTGATTTGGTAGAGTTAATATTGATGTTTTTTGCATGGTCGCCAAAAACTTCTTTTATGGCTTTTAATTCTGCCACATCACCCAAGGGAGTAGAAGTACCATGTGTATTAATATGATCTATTTCTTCAGCTTTAATACCTGCATTTTGTATGCAGTTACGCATTACTGCTATAACGCCAATTCCTTCAGGGTGTGGAGCCGTCATGTGATGTGCATCAGATGACAAACCGCCACCTATGACTTCTGCATAAATTTTAGCGCCTCTGGCTTTAGCATGTTCATACTCTTCAAGTATAATTGCTCCTGCACCTTCACCTAAAACAAATCCATCTCTGGTAGCATCAAATGGTCTTGAAGCAGTTTCGGGGCTTTCATTTCTAGTAGATAAGGCATGCATGGCATTAAATCCACCCATTCCTGCAATAGTAACGGCGGCCTCACTACCTCCTGTTACAATCACATCACAATGTCCTAAACGAATATAGTTGAGCGCATCTATCATGGCATTTGCTGAGGATGCACAAGCAGAAACTGTTGTATAGTTTGGTCCCATAAATCCATGCTTAATAGAAATATTGCCAGGGGCAATATCAGCAATCATTTTTGGAATAAAAAAAGGGTTGAAACGCGGAGTTCCATCACCTTTAGCAAAGTTTAATACTTCGTCTTGAAATGTTTCAAGGCCCCCTATACCGGCACCCCAAACAACCCCTACACGAAGTTTATCTATGGTATCTAAATCTAAACGAGCATCTTTAATAGCTTCATCAGACGAAACCATAGCATATTGCGTGAACTTATCCATTTTACGCGCATCTTTCCTGTCAAGAAAATCAGTAGCGTTGAAATTTTTCAATTCACAAGCGAAACGAGTCTTGAATTTTTCAGTATCAAAATAGGTAATTGGAGCGGCACCACTTTTGCCACTAACAAGCCCATCCCAATATTCAGAAAGTGTATTTCCTATAGGTGTTAGAGCACCTAGACCGGTAACTACAACTCGTTTTAATTCCATTTAAATTTGAGTTAGTGATTGAGAGATAAAAACTACGAGCATGTCACTAAAGTGATGCTCGTAGTTTAATAAGTTATCGTTTGATTACTTTTTTGCTTCTTCAATATAGCTTATTGCCTGACCAACAGTTCCAATATTTTCTGCTTGGTCATCAGGGATTTGAATATCAAATTCTTTTTCAAATTCCATGATTAACTCAACAGTATCTAAAGAATCTGCTCCTAAATCGTTCGTAAAGTTAGCTTCGTTTGTTACTTCATTTTCGTCAACGCCTAACTTATCTACGATAATGGCCTTTACTCTTGATGCAATGTCTGACATAATTTTTTAATTTAAATTTAAAATCGGGGCAAAAATAAAAAACTTTAGATTAAATTAGGATTTGGCCCGTAAAATATGAGCCCTAATTTAACAAAATTTGTTTAAAATTTAGTTTTTACCTCATTCTATTTGTTAATAATAATTCTTTTTTTTGTCATAACAATCTTTTAGTGCCTCATGATTCGAATTGCCATTTTTGCTTCTGGTTCTGGTACCAATGCCGAGAACATTATAAAGTATTTTAACCATAGCACTAAAGTTGCTGTTACTCAAGTGCTTACTAACAATCAGCATGCCAAAGTAATTGAAAGGTCTAAATGCTTGAATGTAAACACGTTAGTATTTAGTAGAAAAGACTTTATGTCAGAAAATACTGTGCTAAATCTATTAAAAAAAGAAGCTGATTTTATTGTTTTAGCTGGTTTTTTATGGCGTGTTCCGCAAAAGATTGTAAATGCTTTTCCACAAAAGATTGTAAATGTTCACCCAGCTCTGTTGCCAAAGTATGGAGGAAAAGGGATGTATGGTATGAATGTTCACAAAGCAGTTGTTGAGAATAACGAAAAAGAAAGCGGTATAACTATTCACTTTGTGAATGAACAATATGATGAAGGTGCTATTATTTTTCAGCAATCTGTCAAGTTGGATAAAGGTGATACTCCAGAGAATGTAGCGGTTAAAATTCACGAACTTGAATACAAGTATTTTCCAAAAGTTATAGAAGAGGTAATTCATAACGAATTTTCAATAAATGGTTAAGAAACAGAAATACTATGTGGTTTGGAAAGGTCACAAAACGGGAGTTTTTGATTCTTGGGAGGCTTGTAAGAAGCAAGTAACAGGCTTTGAAGGCGCTCAATACAAAGCTTTTACAGATAAGACGGAGGCCAAAAACGCATTCAAGAAAAAGTATAGCGACTACAAAGGAAAAAACACGAAGAAGAAAACTCTTACCAAAGCAGAAAAAGCAAAATATGGAGCACCTATTTCAAAGAGTTTGTCAGTTGATGCGGCCTGTAGCGGAAACCCTGGAATTCTGGAGTATAGAGGCGTTTTAACCGATTCTAAGAAGCAAGTTTTTATTCAAGGACCTTTTAAAAACGGCACAAATAATATTGGTGAGTTTTTAGCTTTGGTGCATGGTATTTCAATGCTAAAAAGTAAGAAACTGTATGATTATCCTATTTATTCAGATTCTAAAATTGCAATTTCTTGGGTTAAAAAAAAGCAATGCAGAACCAATATCTTATTCAATGAAGAAAACAAAAGGCTAACAAACCTTATTAAAAGAGCAGAGAAGTGGTTACAAGAAAACTCGTATAAAAATCCCATTTTGAAATGGGAAACTAAAGCATGGGGTGAAATTCCTGCAGATTTTGGTAGAAAATAACATTAATCTTCTTTCACAGAACAGTCAATCAACCTTTCATTTTCTTTGTTGTAAAAAGTAAGTTCATTTTCAATAATTTTATAAGAAGTGGCTTGATTCAAACATGCAAAAAAAGCTTTTTCCGTTTTCATTTCAGTGCACATACGTTTGGTAGCCATAGTAAGACCAAAAGAAATATTTTCACCATCTAAGGTATACGATGTGCTGTAGTTATTACAAGCCGATGACCCCGATAACGTTTTCTTTTCAGTATCAAAATTCATAGTCATATTAGAACTTAGATCACCTATATCATTAATAAAACTTACTTTCCATTCTCCTGAAAGATCTGACACTTGGTTTGCTTTTTTAGGCATGGCTTCTTGATAGATAAGTTCGGTCATTTTGTACTTTATAGTTGAACCATCTGCAGGAGGATTTTTAATCTTGCTAATATTCACTATCATTTTGTAGGTAAACCCTTTTTTATATTCAAAACCTTCAATATTGTCGTAGAATAATGTCCAATCATCTTCCTTATTTTCTTTTATCTGCATACATTTTTGCTTGCCTACACCTTCACAATCTACCAATTCAGGTCCTACATAAATGGTTTTGGTTTCATTGCACGATGTTATGCATAGTGCTAATAATAGTATCATAAATATTCTCATAATGTATAGTTTAGGAAAGCATGCTTTTGGCTTTTTTAACCGCTTCAGCTAATTTAACAATTTCTTCTTTGGTGTTATAAAAAGCAAAGGATGCGCGAACTGTACCAGGTATTTTATAGAAATCCATGATTGGTTGTGCGCAGTGGTGTCCTGTACGGACGGCAATTCCAAATTTATCTACTATAGAGCCAATATCATAAGGGTGAATACCTTCAATGTTAAATGAGATCACTGAAGTCTTGTTTGATGAAGTACCGTAAATTTTCAACCCTTCTATTTCAAGGAGCTTTTTGGTACCAAAATCAAGCAACTCTTTTTCATAACCTGCTATATTATCGAATCCTATTTTATTTAAATAATCTATGGCTACCCCAAATGCTATACCTCCTGAAATATTAGGGGTACCTGCTTCAAATTTATGCGGAAGATCGGCATAGGTAGTTTTTTCAAAGGTTACTTCTTTGATCATTTCTCCTCCACCTTGATAAGGAGGTAATTTATTAAGCCATGCTTCTTTTCCATATAAAATACCAACGCCAGTGGGTCCGCACATTTTATGAGCTGAGACCACATAAAAATCTACATCTAGTGCCTGTATATCAGGCTTTACATGTGGGCAGGCCTGTGCGCCATCAATTAAAACAGCAGCTCCAACTTTGTGCGCCATTTTTATAATCTCTTTAATGGGATTTATCGTTCCTAAGGCATTTGAGATATGATTAACAAAAACAAGCTTGGTTTTTTCTGACAGTAATGTTTCAAAAGTATCCATCTCGAGTTCGCCATCTTCATTCATAGGGATTACTCTGAGTATAGCACTTGTCTTTTCGCATAACATCTGCCAAGGCACAATATTAGAATGATGTTCTAACGCTGAAACAATAACTTCATCGTCTTTTTTGAGTATTTCTGAAAATCCACTGGCAACAATGTTTATAGCATGTGTAGTGCCAGAAGTAAATATGATTTCATGAGTTTTTTCAGCATTGAAATGCGCTTGAATTTTTTGTCTAGCCGCCTCATAGGCATCAGTAGCTTCTTGACTCAACGCATGAACCCCACGATGAATATTGGCATTGTAGTTTGAATAGTAATCTACTATGGAGTCAATCACCACTTTAGGTGTTTGCGAAGTAGCGGCATTATCAAAATAAACCAATGGTTTCCCGTTTACTTCACGATTTAAAATGGGAAAATCTTTTCTGATTTTTTGTACGTCAAACATGTTTCAAAATTTACACCCCTAAGGTCCCCTCAAGGGGACATAATTCACGCATCTATGTATATTCCCTTTTTGAGTAGGGATTAAGGGAGGTGTTAAAACACAAACTTACAAAACAAAGTCAGATTTAAACCTATTCAGCTATATTTGTTTTTGATTGAATTATAGTTTTAAATAATGCGCAAGAAAGTTATAAGATTTGTTTTGTTATTGGCAGCTTTGATGATCATTTATGCGGTTTATAGTCAGTATCCTCGTTTAAATATTTTGGCAGGTTACTCTGCCAAGAATATGAGTTCTTCTGTATTTCTTGCAGGGAGGAGTTTTGAATTTACTGATACACATGATAATGATTTTACGCCTGTGAATTTGGCAAGTGATGAAGTGCTAGCGTCAGAAAAAGCAACTACTGCTTCTGTATATGGCTTGCTCACTAGAAAGGCAATTTATAGAGATGGCTTAGGAAGCGTTTTGGTACCCAAAGGTTATGATAAAGAAATTCCTAAGATAGCTCCCAAGCGAAATAAGGTGAAAAGTAATTTGCCATTTCCATACGGGGATCTACCTCAAAAGGATACCATTTTTCAAAATATTGACTATCAAGGATTAGATGCTGCTATTGTAAAAGCTTTTGATAGTATAAATAAAACAAGGGCTCTATTGGTAATACATCAAGATCAAATTATTGCTGAGGAATATGCTAAAGGGTTTGATAAGAACTCTAAACTGTTGGGTTGGTCAATGACCAAAAGTATTACAGGAACCATGTATGGTATATTGCAGCACCAGGGAAAATTAAATGTAAAGGATAGGGCGCCTATTGAACTTTGGAAAGATGATGAACGTTCTGAAATTACACTTCATAATTTATTGCAAATGAATAGTGGTTTAGAATGGATTGAAGATTATGACGCTATTTCTGATGTGACAAAAATGCTATTCTTAGCTGAAGATATGGGTGGCTTACAAGCGGATAAGGAGTTTGTGGGAAAGCCTAATGAAACATGGAACTATTCTTCAGGAACCACGAATTTGTTGTCTAAGTTATTAAGATCTTATTATGCTTCGCATCAGAAATATTTAGATGCCTGGTATAGCCAATTGATTGATAAAATTGGCATGCATTCTATGACTATAGAAGCAGACCTAGAAGGTAATTATGTAGGTTCTTCATATGGTTGGGCAACGCCAAGAGACTGGGCCAAATTCGGATTGTTGTATTTGCATAACGGTAATTGGAATGGGAAGCAAATTTTCGATAAGAACTGGGTAGACTATGCTACAACACCTACAAATTCGTCAGAAGGTAGATACGGTGCACAGATTTGGTTGAATCAAGGAGGTTATTACCCGGATGCTCCAAAAGAAGTTTTATCATTTAATGGTTATCAAGGGCAGCGAGTTTTTATTGTTCCTTCAAAAGATTTGGTAATTGTAAGAATGGGATTAAGCACTATGGATTTTAATGAGTTTTTAAAGGAAATATTAGCAACGATCAATTAATAATAAAAATCTATCAAAACTTAAAATCAATAGATTTTAATAATTTAAATTTGAACTGTAATAAATATCTTACAAGAGTTTTTACAAATTATTGGATATAATTCCTCCAATCGTTATTTAAAGTCTATTAGAAAGGCTTATTTTAAATATTTTGACTTTTTAAGCTACAAGTCAAAACCTAAGTCAACCCCAAGTTTTTTAGCAATCAGTTTGGTGATTCGTGCTTTTAATTCAGGTATTTTGATCTTCTCTAAAGCATCATTTGCGAAGGCATACAGCAATAATCCTCTTGCTTCTTTTTCCGGAATTCCACGTGTGCGCATATAGAATAAGGCGTCTTCATCAAGTTGCCCAATAGTACATCCATGTGAGCACTTAACATCATCTGCAAAAATTTCAAGCTGAGGTTTTGAATTGATGGTAGCGCCATCATCCATCAAAATATTATTGTTCTGCTGAAAAGCATTTATTTTTTGAGCTACTTTATCTACAATTACTTTTCCGTTAAAAACACCTGTAGATTTATCGGCATACATACCTTTATATAGTTCATGGCTTTCACAATTGGGAAATTTATGGTGCACCAAGGTGTGATTATCTACATGTTGTTTGTTGCCAACAATGGTAATTCCGTTAAGGTTTGAAGTACAATGCTCACCTTCCTGATAAAAATCTAAATTATTACGCGTTAAGTTGCCGCCAAAAGAAAACGTATTAACCGAAGCAATACTATTTTGCTGTTGTTTAACATACGTGTTATCAATTAGAGAAGCAGATCTTTCATCATTCTGAATCTTATAATAATCAACAATAGCACGTTTATTAGCAAAGATTTCTGTTACCGAATTGGTCAGTACTACATTCTCACTTAAACTTTGATGACGCTCTATGATTTGCACATGAGAATTTTCACCTACCACAACCAAATTACGAGGTTGTAGTAATACATTCGCTTCACTACCTGTAGAGAAATGTACAATCTGAATAGGTTTTGGAAGTACTGTATTTTTTGGGATATGAATATAAGCACCTTCTTTGGCAAAAGCCGTATTCAATGAGGCGATGCTGTCTTTATCAGAAGCAATTGTATTAAAATAGTGGTCAATAACCATTTTATATTTAGGCTTTTTTAATGCTGCTGAAAGTAAACAGATATCATAACCATCATGCGTAGTTTCGGATAAAAAAGAACTATATACACCGTCTATAAATACAATTTTATAGGACTCTATTTCATGTAAAAAGTAGGTCTTTACATCAGCATAAGCTAGTGCTTTTTCAGATTCTGGAAAGACATTGTAATCATGTTTCAAGACTGATTTTAAAGATGTGTATTTCCACTCTTCATTCTTACGTGTTGGAAAGCCATTTTCTTCAAAATGTGTAAATGCTTCTGAACGTATATCATGAATATCACTATCCGTATCAATACTCACTTTATTCTCAAAAGCTAAGAAAGAAGCTACTAGTTTTTCTTTTAAGTCCATAGTGCTTATTTAACCCAATCGTATCCTTTTTCTTCAAGTTCTAACGCCAATTCCTTACCGCCAGATTTTACAATTTTCCCATCATGTAGCACATGCACATAATCAGGAATAATATACTCTAATAGTCTTTGGTAGTGCGTAATAACAATAACAGCATTATCTTCACTCTTTAACTTATTTACACCATTAGCTACTACCTTTAAGGCATCAATGTCTAGCCCAGAATCTGTTTCATCTAGAATTGCCAATTTAGGCTCTAACATAGCCATTTGAAAGATCTCATTACGCTTCTTCTCACCGCCCGAAAAACCTTCATTTAAAGAACGCGATAAGAACTTACGGTCAATTTCTAACATTTCTGCAGTTTCACGTATTTTTTTCAACATATCCTTGGCAGGAAGTTCTTCTTGACCATTTGCTTTACGGGTTTCATTAATAGCAGTTTTAATAAAATTTGTTACCGTAACACCAGGGATTTCAACAGGGTACTGAAAAGACATAAAAACACCTTTATGTGCTCTTTCATCGGGAGCTAAATCTTCAATATCCTCACCTTCCAGAAGAATTTTTCCATCAGTAACTTCATAATCTTCTCGCCCTGCAATGACGGAAGACAAGGTACTTTTACCAGAACCATTAGGTCCCATAATGGCGTGTATTTCACCAGGGTTAACATTCAAGTTTATCCCTTTAAGAATGTTTTTATCTTCTATACTTGCGTGTAAGTTTTTTATTTCTAGCATGGTAAACTACCAGTTTTAGTTTTTTAATATTTCTTTTAATCGGTTAAAATCTTTTGGAGAATGTTGAATAAAAACATGAGCATTTTTTTGCTTAGCAAATGCCTCAAAATTTTCCATGCTCTTTAGGGTCTGCTCAACATTATAGTTAAACACAGGAACACCTTTATTTTCTCTATTTTCTTCAAAATGATACAAATCACCAGTCAATAAAATGGGTTGCTCAATTCCTAAATCAACAAATAATACTTGGTGCCCAATAGTATGACCCGGCATAGATTTTATAACCACCGTACCATCACCAAATACATCATGATCGCCATTTAACTTCTTGACTTTCGTCAATTCTTTAATTGAATTATAAGTGTTTGCATCTTTAATTTTAGCAGAATCATTTGTTATGAAATTATACTCATTTTCTTGCACTAACCAAGTTGAGTTCTTTAATGCATTGGCATGACCGGTATGGTCAAAATGAGAATGAGAAAGCGCTAAATAATCAATGCTGTCGATTGTCATTTTGATGCTTTTTAATTGGTTTTTTAACGAATCCTTTCTAGAAACTGTAAAAGCACCACTGGGATCAGTAAAAGGTTCTTGACCTACTAAATTTTCGGGTAACCCTGCATCCCACATTAGATTTCCTTTTGGGTGAGAGATCACATAAAAGGCATCGGCAAATTGTTTAGATTGACCAGTATAAGCAGTATCCTGAGAAAATATCTCCAATTTATTAGCATTCACTGTGCCTCCGTCAAACACATACAGTTTCACCCTAGGTTTTTCCTTTTCATCTTCATTTTTAGAGTCTTTATAACCTTTTTTAAAATCTTTACAAGAAGTTAGGGCGCATAACCCAAGAACTAATATTACTAATTTTCTCATTTTTATAGTTTATCCCACAGAACCTTCAAGGCTTATTTCTAACAATTTTTGCGCTTCAACGGCAAATTCCATCGGTAATTTGTTCAAAACTTCTTTGCTAAATCCATTTACAATTAAGGCAATAGCTTTATCGGTATCTATACCGCGTTGATTACAGTAGAACAATTGATCTTCACCTATTTTTGAAGTGGTAGCCTCATGCTCTATCTGGGCAGATTTATTTTTTGCTTCTATATATGGAAAAGTGTGAGCACCACACTCATTGCCCATTAACAAAGAGTCACATTGTGAAAAATTTCTGGCATTTTCAGCGCGCTGATTTATTTGAACCAATCCGCGATATGAATTTTGTGACTTACCAGCAGAAATACCTTTGGAAATAATTGTAGATTTAGTATTCTTACCAAGATGAATCATTTTGGTACCTGTATCTGCTTGTTGAAAGTTATTGGTGACAGCTATTGAGTAAAATTCACCAATAGAATTGTTTCCTTTTAAAATACAGCTAGGGTATTTCCATGTAATGGCCGATCCAGTTTCAACTTGTGTCCAAGAAATTTTAGCCTTGGTCTCACATAATCCACGCTTAGTAACAAAGTTGAAGACACCGCCTTTTCCTTCTTTATCACCAGGAAACCAATTCTGTACTGTAGAATATTTTATTTCAGCATCATCCAAAGCAATCAACTCTACAACTGCTGCATGAAGCTGATTCTCATCACGTTGTGGCGCTGTACATCCTTCAAGATAACTTACATAACTGCTCTCATCAGCAATCACTAATGTACGTTCAAATTGCCCTGTGCCACCTTCATTAATACGGAAATATGTAGATAATTCCATTGGGCATTTTACTCCTTTAGGTATATAGCAAAAAGAGCCATCACTAAAGACTGCGCTATTAAGTGCGGCATAGAAATTATCGGTTTTAGGAACTACAGTGCCTATATATTTTTTGACGAGCTCAGGATGTTCTTGAATTGCTTCTGAAATAGGGCAGAAAATAATGCCTTTTTCAGCAAGAGTTTCTTTAAAAGTAGTTGCAACAGATACGGAATCCATTACAATATCAACAGCCACTCCTGAAAGACGTTTTTGTTCTTCTAAAGAGATACCTAATTTTTCAAAAGTCTTCAATAATTCAGGATCGACTTGGTCTAAACTCTCTAATTCAGGTTTTTTCTTAGGTGCAGAGTAATAAGAAATATTTTGAAAATCTGGCTTTTGATAGGTAACATTGGCCCACTCAGGCTCTTCTAATTGCTGCCAAATTCTAAATGCATCTAAACGCCATTCTGTCATCCATTCAGGCTCATTTTTCTTTTCAGAAATGGCACGAACAATATCCTCGTTTAATCCTACAGGAAATTTATCGGCCTCAATATCAGTATAAAAGCCATACTCGTACTCTTTGGTTTCGAGTTCTTTCTTTAAATCATCCTCGGTATACTTACTCATTCAATTTTTAAATTTAAAGTGCAAAACTCTCACCGCAACCACAGGTTCTATTGGCATTTGGGTTATTAAACACAAAACCTTTTCCGTTAAGGCCACCAGAATATTCTAAAGTAGTGCCTACTAAGTATAAAAAGCTCTTTTTGTCTACAATGATTTTGATGTTATTGTCCTCAAAAACTTTATCTGTATCTGCCTTAGTTTTATCAAAGTCTAATTCATATGATAAACCCGAACAACCTCCGCTTTTAACACCTACACGAACAAAGTCAGTACTAGCATCAAAACCATCTTCTTTCATCAACTCCACTACCTTATTTTTTGCAGCCTCTGATACTTGAATCATAATCTTTAATTAATCTAAATAGAGCTTGCAAAGTTACATTAAATGATCTTATAAATAAAATAGTAAAAATTGATAGTAGCATAGGTAAATGTTTATATTTGTAACGAGCTTTAATTCCTAGTTATCAGCTTAATAATTCAAGTTTTAGATTTGTTGAACTGAAAGTTATCAACAATTTTATTGGGTTATTAACACTATGTTAACAATTTGATTTTCGGAATTTATATTTGCTTTTACTATAAGGGATAAAATGGGCTTTCAAATAGGAGTGTTTGCCTTATCATAGTGTTAACTAAATTTAATGAAAAAGAATTTTACCCTTTTTAAAAGTTGATCTTAAAGTAAACCCCTGCAAGACTGTTAAATTTTACAGTAGTGTTGGGAGTTTTTTTTATGTAGTTGTTTTAATAAAAACACATGTGACTTTTGTTGCTAAATAGGGTCTAACGCATTAATAGATGTATGATATAAAAATACGCAACAAACCAAATATACTGACTTTGAGAAAATACCTTAGTAGGATAGGCGTCCTCACTATATTTTTGTTTTTGCTATTTACCAATAGTATAATAGCACAGATCAGTAATACTACCCGTAATTATTCAGAACGTACGGCAATAAATCTTGTTGGTAATTTTGAAGCAATTGGTAATACCAATATGCAATGTTCTGGATGTCCAGGAGGGACATTATCAAATAACCCGTCGGCAAATATGGTCTATGTAGATATAGATTCGGATGGGTCAACACAAAATTCAAGTAGTTCCTTATTAACTATACCAGCGGGTGCCACAGTTGAGTGGGCAGGTCTTTATTGGGGAGGAATGTATAATTCTTCTTTCGGAGGTATAACAAATCCAACAGGCATGAACAATGACCAGGTATTACTTATGGAACCTGGCGCTACTGGATATACTACTATTAATGCGACAACTAGAAATTTAGAGACTACAACATTTGGAGGTTGGAACACTTTCATGGCGTTTGCCGAGATAACTTCAACAGTTCAATCAGCAGGATCAGGTAATTATTTTGTTGCGGACATAAATTTAGCAACCGGGAGTGCATTTACTGGCCCTCACGGAGGTTGGGTACTAGTAGTCATTTATAGTGATCCGTCGGAGCAAAGTAGAAGAATTAATGTTTGGGATGGCTTTCAGTTCTTTGGTTTTGGGGGGACAGATTCATTTAACGTTACTGGTATTTTAACACCTTCGCTTGGTGCATTTCAAACTAAAATAGCCTATTATGGTATGGATGGTGAATCTTCGGGTTCATTTGTGGGCGATTTTATAAATATTAATGGAAGCCCTCTAACGAATGCCTTAAACCCTACGAATGATGTATTTAATGGTACGAATTCGGTATTTGGAGCTAATAATGCAAATAGAAACCCCAATATAACTCCTTATAATTGGGGTTATGACCTTGATATATTTAATGCCGCGGGATACGTTCCTAATTCAGCCACCTCAGTTGCGGTGCAATTAGGTAGTGCTAATGAAGGTGTTTGGGGTGGTCTATTTGTAATTTCAAATGAAATTGTATTACCTACTGTTTCCAAATCATTTTCAAATCCTGATGTCACAAGAATTGGGGATGTTTCTACTGTTACGCTAACTATAAACAATCCAAATAGAGGAATCTCTATGACAGGAGCTTCCATTACAGATAATTTACCGGCAGGCGTTGTAATTGCACCAACCCCTAATGCTTCTATTTCATGCGGTGGTACTGTAACTGCCGTTGCCGGTTCAGGTACATTTACCGCAAGTGGTATGAATATACCTGTAAATACAACTTGTACAATTACTTTTGATGTAGTTGGTACTGAATTGGGAGTTTTTTCGAATACTGTAGATAATTCGGTATTTAGTAATAATGAAGGTGTTGATCTTCAGAATTCAGCAACTGCTATTTTAAATGTTGGTGAAGATACCGATGGAGACGGTACCATTGATGTTCTTGATTTAGATGACGATAATGACGGTATTACAGATACTCAAGAATTATGTGGAACAAACCCATTACCTGCTTCTGGGGGTACTTCTACAATATCTGTTGTGATTAATCTTGATCAATGGGAAAATGAAACTTCATGGGAGCTTAGAGATCCTTCATCTACTATCATTGCAAGTGGTGGTCCATATCTAGGTACCGATGAAATTGTTCCTACGTCACCAAATACGATAGTCTCAACTTCCGGTAACTACACATTTAACATTTTTGATTCTTTTGGAGATGGTATGCAAGGACCAGCAGGTGGATCTGATAGTGATAGTATGGCAGGCTATGTCATTTCGGTTGATGGAACGCCTGTAGTTACATCCGCAAATTATCCGAGTTTTAGTGGAGGAGGAGGAACTTTTGAAACGCATACGTTTACGGTTACAATACCACCATCTAATCCTTTTTCATGTACAACCTCTGACCCGAGTAATGATGACGATGGAGATGGCCTTTTTAACTATGAAGATCCGGATTTTTGTACACTTAATGCTAATGGAGTCTGTACCAATTTAGATACGGATGGAGATGGTGTTATTAATAGCTTAGACCTGGATTCAGATAACGATGGTATTTATGATATAATTGAAGGCGGAGCTATTAATGTTTCTGGCGTTAACGATGCTGATGATGACGGAATTATTGATGGGATTACATCTTCTAATGTAGGTACAAATGGAGTATTTGACACGGTAGAGACTGTGACAGATAATGGAATATTAAATTATACAGTTACCAATACTGATGGTTTAGATACAAGAGACTTTTTAGATTTAGATTCTGATAATGATGGTTGTAATGATGTTGATGAAGCAGGATATACGGATGACAATGTTGATGGCGTTTTAGGCCCGCTATCTGTAACTGTAGACAGTAATGGGTTAGTTACTAGTGGTTCAGATGGGTATACAGATCCATTGGATGGTGATTCTAATGGTACTTTAGATTTTCAAGAAGTAGGTTCAGGTAATGCCATATCTATAAATCCGGAAAATCAAATTGTCTTAGAAGGAGCTAATACTAGTTATAGTGTTACGGCCACAGGTACAAATATCTCTTATCAATGGCAAGTGAGTACAGATGGAGGTTCAAATTATACTGATTTAGCTAATGGAGGAGTATATTCTGGAGTTACAACGGCTACACTTAATATTACAGGAGCAACGGCTTCATTAGATGGCAACTTATATCAATTAGTTGTTAGTAATAGCGCATATATATGTAGTGTGGTGATTTCTTCATCCGCTAGTCTTGCCGTAGTTTCGGGTAATGATAATGATAATGATGGTATTATAGATGTAAATGATCTAGATGATGATAACGACGGTATTTTGGATACCGATGAATGTGAATTTACACCATTTGGCACAACAGGATTTATTACTTCAGGTACATTTAATACTACGGGGGGTGCTGGCGGACCAATACTATTAAATAGTGTTACTGTTGGCGCTACAACATATTCAGAATTTATATTTCCAGATGCATATACTTCTAATTTTGCTTCGCAAGGTATGACTGCTAGTGATGCTGAAAATTTGCAACATGGAAATTCTCTAGGAGACTATGTAACTACACCTGATTGGAATAATGAAATTTTACAGGCATTTCAATCTAATGATATCAACTGGATGCAAGATCTTAATGGTGCTGGACTTTCAGGTACCACTGCCTATTGGGAACTGCATTACAATACACCAATTTATGTCAATGGAGAAAGCATTATTTGGCTTTCTGAAAGACATATAAACAATGGTTATATACTAGAAGCTTATGATATAAATGGAAGTTTAATTGGAACTCAAACGGTAGCTGTATCCGATTTAATAGCTTCTGGAATTCAAGCAAATTCTGCTCCAGCTACTACAGGAGAGTTGGGAATAGCTTTACTACCACTTGATCAGCTAGCTCCGTTAGGATCAAATGTAGCTTCTATTAGAATATATGATAATGCTGGAAGTAATGATGCCGGTGATGGAAAATTAATAATTATAGGTTCTGACCCAAGTAGCTTTACAATTTGTAATACAGATACGGATGGCGACGGCACCATCAATATATTTGATACTGACGCTGATGGTGATGGATGTGATGATGTCATTGAAGCTGGCTTTACTGATCAAAATGTCGATGGTATTTTAGGTGAACTGCCAACTGTTGTTGATAGTGATGGTCTTGTAACAGATACTGCAGTGGTTGATGGATATACAACTCCTGCAGATAATGATGGTAATGGTACTCCTGACTTTTTAGAATTGGGCACCATTCCAACAATTGATGTTGGGGGTCAACCCACAGATACAGTAATTTGTGCTGGCGATAGCGGAAGTTTTTCAGTAAGTGCTTCAGGTGATAATCTTACATATCAATGGCAAATAGATACTGGTAGTGGCTTTACCGATTTATCGAATGGAGGTATTTATTCTGGAGTAAACTTAGCTACGTTGAATATTTCTCCTTCGTCTGAAGCTTTAAATGAAAATGAATATCGTGTAATTGTCACAAACAGTTCATTTGCCTGCGGAGAAGTTATTTCTGCCAGTGCTGAGTTAACCGTGCCTGATGTTTCAATGGTAGCGGTTGGGAGTAATCCTGCAACCTGTGGAGGCACAGATGGAGAAATAACATTAAGCGGTTTAACTGCCGGTTTGATTTATACGATAAATTATCTGGATGATGGCACTCCGGTTGGACCAAATAATTTTACAGCAGATGGAAGTGGAGAAATTACCATTTCTGGATTGAATGCGGGTATTTATACAAATATTATAGCAACTTCAACAACTACTCCAACCTGTTCGGGTGCTGCTGTTTCGGCAACACTTTCAGATCCAACAAGCCCTTCAGTTAGTGCGGGAGCAGATGAAGAAATTTGCCAGGGAGAATCAGTTACACTTACAGCAACACCGTCAGGTGGTAGTGGAACCTATACATATTTATGGAGTACTGGAGCTACAACTCCAATTATAAATGTTTCACCATCAGGAGATCCGAACTTGAATACATCGGTAAATTATACAGTTACTATTACCGATACTACTACCAATTGTACTGCGACAGATACTGTGGTAGTTGCCGTTGAATCGAACCCCATAGCCGCAATTTCACAAGTTAATCCAACATGTGCAGAAGATAATGGATCAATAACTTTTACATTTCCAAATCATCCCAATAGAACTAATATTGAATTTAGTCTTGACAATCAGGCAAGTTATGAAACCGCTGTAGCTGATAATTCTGGTTCTGTAACTTATTCTAATCTGGCAGTTGGAACCTACAATGTATGGGCGCGATGGGGAAATAATGAATGCCCCGTTGATCTTGGTACAGTAACCTTAACAGATGTTCTTGGAGAACCTTCTCCACCAACAGTGTCTTCTCCAGTTACTTACTGTCAGAATGACACGGCTTCACAATTAACTGCAACGGGAACTAATCTATTATGGTATACCGTGCCAACGGGTGGTACAGGTAGCTCTACTGCGCCTACACCTAATACCTCAACAGTAGGAAGTACTTCATATTATGTTACTCAGACGAATGCTAATGGGTGTGAAAGCACAAGGGCAGAAATTGTTGTAAATATAACG